>JBCBBT010000017.1:24261-59588 GCA_038531315.1 Pseudomonadota bacterium | reverse complement strand
CGTTTAGGCCGCCGTCGCGGCCTTTTTCGTTTAGGCCGCCGTCGCGGCCTTTTTCGTTTAGGCCGCCGTCGCGGCCTGGGCTGGCCGGGCCCGCTTTATTCTCGGGGCCGCGCGCCGTTGTTGATTGGCTCGATATCGATGGCCCTGTTGTTGGGGCGGGGGGCGAGGCAGGCGGCGCCGGCTGGCTCGGCGACTGGCTCGGCGACTGGCTCGGCGACTGGCGCGGCGACTGGCGCGGTGATGGGGCCGGCTGGTTCTGCGCCGGTCTCGCCTCGCCGTCGCCGCCCGCCGCCGGCCTCGGGCCGTCAGGTTTTCCACGCGCTGGTTGCGATCCCTTCGGCGGCGCGCCGTCATCCTTGTTCGCCATTTGCTCTGCCCCTCGCACTCTCGCGGGCGATCCTATCGCTTTTTGCGGCGGTGCGACAAATCCGGCTAAAGTTTTTGCCGTGTCGCGGGTTTGGGCGCGGCGCCGGTCCTCTGACAGAGGGCTATTTCAAAAGACGGGACAAGGCAGATGATCGTCAGAAAGGCCACGATTGCGGACGCCGGCGCGATCAATGCGATCTATAACCCCTTTATTGAGCAATCGCCGGCGACGTTTGAGACCGAGGTCTATTCTCTCGATGCGCGCAAGGCCTGGATCGCGGCGCGGGCGGGCGATGCGCGCCATCCGCTTTTTGTCGCCGCCGCGGCGCAAGATGACGCCGGGGGCGTGAAAGAGGGCGCGCTTGTGGGGTTCGCCAACGCCGCGCCGTTCGACCCGCGCGAGGGCTATCGCCGCTCGGTGAAAACTTCCGTCTTCGTCGCGCCGGCGGCGCACCGGCGCGGCGTCGCCCGCGCGCTTTATGCGGGGCTCTTTGAGGCGCTCGCCGACACCGACCTGCATCGCGCTTACGCGCTAATTGTTGCGCCGAACGCCGCGTCGGCCGCGCTCCATGAGGCGTTCGGCTTTTCCCATGTGGCGACGCTGAACGAGGTCGGCTTCAAGTTCGGCCGCTTCCATGACGTCATGTGGTTCGAAAAGCGGCTGTGACGCATTTTCGGTTTCCGGTTTTGTTTTGCGCAAGGGGCGGCTCGACCGCTCGACATCGCCGTTTTGTCTGCTATAGAACCGCGCTTCAGCCAGGCGGATGTGGCGGAACTGGTAGACGCGCTGGATTTAGGTTCCAGTGGGGCAACCCGTGGAGGTTCGATTCCTCTCATCCGCACCATTTGCAAGCCGCGCCGCGCCAGAAGGATTGATCGCGCCGGCGGGACCCGAAACAGTCCGGCGCCTTATCGCCAGACGCAAAGAAGAGTTACGAGATGGAAGTCACCGAAGTCAGCGCCGAAGGTCTGGAGCGCAAGTTCAATGTGAAAGTGCCGGCGGGCGAGTTGGACGAAAAACTTGTCGCCAAGCTCGAAGAGATCAAAGGTCAGGTGCACCTGAAAGGGTTCCGCAAGGGCAAGGCGCCGGTCTCCTTCCTGAAGAAGATGTACGGCAAGGGCATGATGGGCGAAATCGTCCAGGAGCTTGTGGTCGAGACCAGCCGCAAGGCGTTTTCCGACCGCGACCTGCAGCCCGCAAGCGATCCCCATCCGCATCTGAAAAGCGACATGGAAGACGTGATCGCCGGCAAGGCCGATCTCGAATATGACGTACACGCTGAAATTCTGCCGGAATTCGAACCGACCGATGTCGCCGGCCTGTCGCTGACGCGCCCGGTGGCGGACGTGCCGGAGAGCGATGTCGATGATGCGCTCAATAATATCGCTGAAGGTCAGAAATCGTACGCGGCCAAAAAAGACGGCGCGAAAGCCGAAGACGGCGACATGGTGGTGATCGATTTTGTGGGCAAGCTCGGCGACGAAGAGTTTCCCGGCGGCGCGGGCGAAGGCCATGAGCTTGTGCTCGGCTCGGGCTCATTCATTCCGGGCTTTGAAGATCAACTGATCGGCGCAAAGAGCGGTGATGAAAAAGACGTCAAAGTAACGTTCCCGGACGATTATAATGCGGGCGACCTTGCCGGCAAAGACGCGGTCTTCGAAGTGAAAGTCCATGAGGTCAAAGCCGCCGAAGCGGTGAGCGTCGACGACGAACTCGCGAAAAAAGTCGGCCTTGAAAATCTTGATGATCTGAAAAAACGCATCACCGAGCGGATTGAATCAGAGTACAAACAACACTCGCGCGGCCATGTGAAAAGAGCGCTCCTCGACAAGCTGGACGACGCCCATGACTTCGAATTGCCCAAGGGCATGGTCAACGCCGAGTTCGACCAGATCTGGGCGCAGGTCGCCAACGCCGAGCGCGACGAGGAAGACAAAGACAAGTCTGAAGACGAGTTGAAAGAAGAATATCGCGCAATCGCCGAACGGCGCGTGCGGCTCGGCCTGGTGCTCGCGGAAATCGGCAAGCGCGCGGAAATCGAGGTCCCCTCGAACGAGCTGCAGCAGGCGATCCAGCAGCAGGCGATGCGCGAGGCGCAAATGATGCAGATGCAGGGGCAGGAAATTTCCCCGCAGCAGGTTCTGCAATTCTATCAGCAAAACCCGGCGGCGATCGCGCAGATCCGCGCGCCGTTGTTCGAGGAAAAAGTCGTCGACTACATCCTCGAGCGCGCCGACGTCAGCGACAAGACCGTCAGCAAGGACGATCTTCTGAAAGACCCCGAAGGCGAAGACGACTAGATTGCCGCCCTGTCGGGTCCCTCCAGCGTTCCGCGTCCGTTTCGCGGCCGACCCTTGCGTGATCGGCTGGCGCTTAAGTGCGCCTGTGGAAAAAGCGGCGCTGATCGCTTGCTTGATCGCACCGCGTATAACGCTCACTTAAGCACTCGGTCGCTAAGGTGAGACGGTCGCCGCCGTCTGGCGGCGCGGTCTTGAAGCCCGGTATGGTCCCGCGGTCTGGCAACACTATCTTAACCAAATCGCCATTCCAAAGAGGCGAGCATTGAAGGCGAGTATTCAGGGCGGGCCGTTCCGGCGTCGCCAAAACGATCCGCGGCGCACGCGGCCCGACAGATGAAGAGAACCAAATGAAAGATCCCTACGATATTTACATGAACACACTGGTGCCCATGGTTGTCGAGCAAACCAGCCGCGGCGAGCGTTCCTTCGACATTTTCTCACGGCTCCTGAAGGAAAATATCGTATTCCTTTCCGGTCCCGTGAACGATCAGGTCTCGACGCTGATTGTGGCGCAATTGCTGTTCCTCGAGGCGGAAAACCCCAAGAAAGAAATCTCGTTTTACATCAACTCGCCCGGCGGCTCGGTTTCGGCCGGTCTGGCGATGTATGACACGATGCAGTTCATCCGCCCGGCGGTTTCGACCATGTGCATCGGCATGGCGGCCTCGATGGGCTCGCTGCTTTTGACGGCGGGCGAAAAGGGCATGCGGTTTTCCCTGCCGAATTCGCGGATCATGGTCCATCAGCCGTCCGCGGGCTTCCAGGGCCAGGCCTCCGATATTGAGCGCCATGCCCAGGATATTCTGGAGACCAAGCGCCGGCTGAACGAGATTTATGTGGGCCACACCGGTCAGGATTACGAAACAATTGAGCGCACGCTCGACCGCGATCACTTCATGACGCCGGCCGAAGCGACCGATTTTGGCTTGATTGACAAGGTTTTGGACAAGCGGTCCGTGCCGGGTGAAGACACCGCCGGCGCTTAATGGCGGCCGCCGATGCGGCGTTGCGGCCCGCGTTAATCGGTCCGAAACCATGTTAGACCGTATTTTTGCCGCGAATTCGTTGCTTGATTGCATGGCGGCTGGTGTGGTCGATTGATTGCGGCGCGGTGGCGCAGTTCGTGCAGCGTCGCGTAAAGTCAAAAATGCGTGTCGAAACACGTCGTTAAACGGGTTGTGCTAGGCTTCAAGGCGAAGCACGCTAAGGAACAAATGCGGTGAAGGCGGGTCGGCCGCCGAACTGCGCACAGACAAGCCGCGTAATTGCTTCATGGACCGGGGTTTCGGACCGGCGGCTTGAGACGAGGAAGTGGAGTGAGCGTGAGCAAAGTAGGCGGCAAGAACGGCGGCGGAAACGGCGATAGCAAGAATACGCTTTATTGCTCGTTCTGCGGTAAGAGCCAGCACGAAGTACGCAAGCTCATTGCGGGCCCGACGGTGTTTATCTGCGATGAATGCGTCGAGCTTTGCATGGACATCATCCGCGAGGAATCGAAGTCTTCGCTGGTCAAGGCCGGCGACGGCGTGCCGAGCCCGCAGCAAATCCACAAAGTGTTGAACGATTACGTGATCGGACAGGGGCACGCCAAGCGCGTGCTGTCGGTCGCCGTCCATAACCACTTCAAGCGGCTCAACCACGCGACAAAGAACAACGACGTCGAACTGGCGAAATCGAACATTCTGCTGGTCGGTCCGACCGGTTCGGGTAAAACGCTGCTCGCGCAGACCCTTGCGCGCATTCTCGACGTGCCCTTTACGATGGCGGATGCCACGACGCTCACCGAGGCGGGCTATGTCGGCGAGGATGTTGAAAATATTATCCTGAAGCTTCTTCAGTCTGCTGATTATAATGTTGAGCGCGCGCAGCGCGGCATCGTCTATATCGACGAGGTCGACAAGATTTCGCGCAAGTCCGACAATCCCTCGATCACCCGCGATGTCTCGGGCGAGGGCGTCCAGCAGGCGTTGCTGAAGATCATGGAGGGCACCGTCGCCTCCGTGCCGCCGCAGGGCGGGCGCAAGCATCCGCAACAGGAATTCCTGCAGGTCGATACGACAAACATTCTCTTCATTGTCGGCGGCGCGTTCGCCGGTCTTGAAAAGGTCATCGCCAATCGCGGCGAGGGCACGTCCATGGGCTTTAACGCCGAGGTGAAAACGCCGGACGATCGCCGCATCGGCGCAATTCTTCAGGAAGTCGAGCCGGAAGATCTGTTGAAGTTCGGCCTGATCCCGGAATTTGTCGGCCGCCTGCCGGTGATTGCAACGCTTGAGGACCTCGATGAGGACGCCCTCGTTCAGATCCTGACCCAGCCGAAAAATGCGCTCGTCAAACAGTATCAGCGCCTTTTCGAGATGGAAGATGTGCGTCTTACGTTTACCGACGATGCGACCCACGCCATCGCCCGCAAGGCGATTGCGCGCAAAACGGGCGCGCGGGGCTTGCGCTCGATCATGGAGGGTATCCTCCTCGACACCATGTTCGATCTGCCGACGCTGGAAGGCGTTGCGGAAGTCGTCGTCAACGGCGAGGTGGTCGAAGGCCAGGCGAGCCCGCTCCATATCTACGAAGAGCGCGGCGAAGACAAAGTCGAAGCCGACGCCAGCGCCTGATTATGGCGCTGCGCCCGGGGCGGCTGACGGCGACCCGGACAATGGTTTAACGCGCGAGCGCCTGCGGCTTTTTGCGGCCCGCGGCTAAGGCGCTGATTTCACAGACATTCCATAGGCGCACGCGCAGGCGGGCCTGAGAGCGGGTCTTGAAACCCCCGCCGATCGCGCCACATACTTCGACGGCTCGCCGCCACTGTCCAGCCGTCAGGATCGGCTGTCAGGAGGCGGCGGTTGTCGTTTGGGGATGAATTGTTCAGGTCTTGCCTGGAGAATCGTCCGCTAATGATCGTCGTTCGTTTCCCGAGCGCAGCCGCGCGCAAAGGGGCGGGCCTGCGCCGGGGCGCCCAATCATGGGGTCCCGTAGATGTCAGGAGAAAGTATTTCATGAGTGATCCCGTAACGTACCCCGTTCTGCCGCTGCGCGACATCGTGGTCTTTCCGAGCATGGTCGTGCCGCTTTTTGTCGGCCGCGACAAATCGGTGAAGGCGCTCGAAAACGTCATGGAGAACGACAAGAAGATTTTGCTGGTGGCTCAAAAAGACGCCGGCGACAATGATCCTTCCCCGGAAGATATTTATGAAGTGGGCGTCATCGCCTCGGTTTTGCAATTACTGAAGCTGCCCGACGGCACGGTGAAGGTGCTGGTCGAGGGCGAGCGCCGGATATCGATTACCGAATATACCCGCACGGACGACTATTTTGAGGCGGTTGCCGGCTTCCCGGCGGAAGTCGAAGACGATGACGCCGATATCGAAGGTCTGTCGCGTTCGGTGATTTCGCAGTTTGAATCCTACGTGAAGCTGAACAAGCGCGTCCCGCCGGAAGTCATCGTCTCGATCAACCAGATTGACGACGCCGGACAGCTCGCCGACACGGTGGCTTCGCACCTCAACATCAAGATTTCCGAAAAACAGGAATTGCTTGAAGTCGTCGGCGTCGCAGAGCGGCTTGAAAAAGTCTATGCGCTGATGGAAGGCGAAATGAGCGTCCTGCAGGTCGAGAAAAAGATCCGCAATCGCGTCAAGCGTCAGATGGAGAAAACGCAGCGCGAATATTATCTGAACGAGCAGATGAAGGCGATCCAGAAGGAGCTTGGCGAGGGCGATGAGGGCCGCGACGAGCTTGCTGAACTGGAAGACAAGATCGCCAAGACAAAACTCTCCAAAGAGGCCCGCACCAAGGCCGAAGGCGAGCTCAAAAAGCTGCGCCAGATGAGCCCGATGTCGGCGGAATCGACTGTTGTGCGCAACTATCTGGACTGGATCCTGTCGATCCCGTGGAACAACAAATCCAAGGTCAAGGCCGATCTCGACAAGGCGCAGGATAAGCTCGACGCCGACCATTACGGCCTTGAGAAAGTCAAGGAACGGATCATCGAGTATCTCGCCGTTCAAAAACGCATGAACAAGCTGAAAGGCCCGATCCTGTGTCTCGTCGGCCCGCCCGGCGTCGGCAAGACCTCGCTCGGCAAATCGATCGCCGCAGCGACGGGGCGCGAATTTGTGCGCGTCTCGCTCGGCGGCGTGCGCGATGAAGCGGAGATCCGCGGCCACCGGCGGACTTATATTGGCTCGATGCCCGGCAAGATCATTCAGTCGATGAAGAAAGCCAAGAAGTCGAACCCGCTGTTCCTTCTCGATGAGATCGACAAGATGGGACAGGACTTCCGCGGCGATCCGTCGTCGGCGCTTCTGGAGGTGCTTGATCCGGAGCAAAACGCCACCTTCGCCGATCACTATCTGGAAGTCGATTACGATCTTTCCGACATCATGTTCGTGACGACGGCCAACAGTCTCAACATGCCGCAACCGTTGCTTGACCGGATGGAGATCATCCGGATTCCGGGGTACACGGAAGATGAGAAAAAGGAGATCGCGAAGCGTCACCTGATCCCGAAGCAGCAAAAAGAGCACGGGCTCAAAGACGACGAATGGGTGCTCACCGATGAAGGGCTGACCTCGCTTATTCGCTTGTACACCCGCGAAGCCGGCGTCCGGAACCTGGAGCGCGAAGTGGCGCGGCTCGCGCGTAAGGCGGTGCGCGATATTGAGATGAAAAAGTCCGAAACCGTGACGGTGACGGCGGACAATCTCGATGATTTTGCAGGCGTGCCGAAATATCGCTTTGGCGAAATCGACGGCGAGGACCAGGTCGGCGTCGTCACCGGGCTCGCCTGGACGTCGGTCGGCGGCGATATCCTTACCATCGAGGCGGTCAAGATGCCCGGCAAGGGGCGGATGACGCCGACGGGCAATCTCAAGGACGTGATGAAAGAATCCGTCTCGGCCGCGTCGTCCTATGTGCGCGCGCGGGCGACGGAATTCGGCGTCGAGCCGCCGGTCTTTGAAAAGACCGACATCCACATCCACGTGCCGGAGGGCGCAACGCCGAAAGACGGCCCGTCCGCGGGCGTCGCCATGGCGACGGCGATCGTCTCGGTGCTGACGGGTATTCCAATCCACAAGGATATCGCCATGACTGGCGAGATCTCCTTGCGCGGCAGGGTGCTGGCGATCGGCGGGCTGAAGGAAAAACTCCTCGCGGCGCTGCGCGCCGGCATCAAGACGGTCCTGATCCCGGAGGAGAATGAAAAAGACCTCGCCGAGATCCCCGACAACGTGAAGGATGAGCTCAATATCATCCCGGTCACAACGGTCGACGAAGTCCTGAGCCATGCGCTGACCGGCAAGCTGACGCCGATTGAATGGACCGAACCGGTCGAGTCGGCGCCGCCGTCAGAAACCGAAGGCCCGGACGCCGTCGTCACCCATTAGGCGCGCGGGCGATGCTGATGCGGCGCGCGCATCGCGTATCGGAAAACGTCTGACCAGAATAAGCCCCGGCCTCGCGCCGGGGCTTTTTTGCGGCGCCATTGGTGTGGCTTCGACCCGGGCTCGATGCAGCTTCGATCCAAGCTCGAGGCGGCATTGACGCGCCGGTGAGAAGCGGCGGCGTCCCCGTTTCGCAATGTTGTCTCGCAATGTCCTGCAACGTCTCGCAACGTCTCGCAATGTCTCGCAATGTCTGGCTAAGGCGCGCAACGGTTCGGCGTCTGCGCGCGGCGACGGTTGCATGCGCGGTTCGCTGAACGGGCGGGGGCGGGAAATTTTTTTCAGGAAAAATTTCTTTTTGCGATTGATTATCATTTTCGTTCGCAATACACCCGTCGCGGAGCAGGTATTTCGAGGTAGGTATAATGCGGCGCGTCACGGCCCTTTCTTCGTTCAGTATTTTCGCCTTTTTAGCGGCCGGGAGCGCAAGCGCGCTCACCGACGACGCGGCGACCGCCCGCACCGTTTACGACAACGCCAAAGACGATGAGATCGTCGTTGTCGGCCGGTTTTTGTCGCTCGATAAGATCAATGCGGTCAAAACCCCGACGCCGATCATCGACGTGCCCCAAAGCCTGTCGATCATCGATGCGACGCAAATCGCCAATCAGGGCTTCACGAGCATCGGCGACGTGACGCGCTATACGCCGGGCGTTTCGATCAGTCAGGGCGAGGGCCATCGCGATGCGATTGTGATCCGCGGCGGGCTGTCGACGGCCGACTTTTTCATCGACGGCATTCGCGACGACGTTCAGTATTTCCGCCCGCTCTACAATCTTGAACAGATCGAAGTTCTGCGCGGCGCCAACGCCTTGTTGTTCGGGCGCGGCGGCACCGGCGGCGTCATCAACCGCGTCAGCAAGCGCCCTGAATTCGGCGCCGTTTTCGGCGGCTATGTGGCGAGCGTCGATACGTTCGGCGAGCATTTCTTCAGCGGCGACGTCAATTACGCGCTGGGCGACAGCGCCGCGCTGAGGCTCAACGCCTATTACACCGGCCTAGATAATCACCGCGACTTCTTCGACGGGCGCGCATACGCCTTCAATCCCACAGTCGCGTTCAAAGCCGGCCCCGACACTGAAATTCTTCTGTCCTATGAATATGTCAATGACGACCGCGTCGTTGATCGCGGCGTGCCGTCGGTTCCGGTCGCCGGCGGGCCCGATACGCCGCTTGAAGGATTTGACAATACGTTCTTCGGCGCGCCCGAGGCGCTGGCCCCAGGCGACAATCGCGCCACATTCGAGGCGCATATCCTGCGTGGGCGGATCGATCATGTTTTCAACGACATGTTGCGCGGGAATTTGACAGCGCAGTATGCGGACTATGACAAAGCCTATCAGAACCTCTTCGCCGCCGGCTTTCGCCCCGATCCCGCGAGCGATGGCGATTTCATCACGCTTGACGGCTACCGCGATGAAACCGACCGCGAGAATTTCTTCGTTCAGGGCAATCTGATCGCCGAGTTCGACACCGGGCCCATCGCGCATACGATCCTGTTCGGCGCTGAATATGGCGACCAGTCGACCCAAAACGCGCGCCTCGACAATCTGTTCGACAATGCGGGCGCGCCGTTTTTCGATCCGGCGAACGCAGACGGCGTCTTCGATGAGGCGAGCGACGATGATCAGGTTGAGTTCCTGTTCACCGACCCGTTGACCATTCCGCCATTCGCTTTTGTCGATCTCAACCGCGATCGCGACTCGCAGGTAACCATCACGTCGGTCTACGCCCAGGATCAGATCGATCTGACGGACTGGCTGAAGCTCGTCGCCGGCGTGCGCTGGGACCGGTTCGACATTGAGGTCGTCGACTTTATCGAGGTCAATGACGGCGCAGACGATCAAAATGACGGCTTTCTCGCCCGCGTCGACAATGAAGTCTCGCCGCGCTTCGGCCTGATTTTGAAGCCGGCGCAAAACATCTCCCTCTATGGCAGCTATAGCGAAAGTTTCCTGCCGCGGTCGGGCGAACAGTTTTTGACCCTCGATCTGACAAATGAGGCGGCCGCGCCGCAGCGCTCGCAGAATTTCGAAGTCGGCGCAAAGTGGGACATCACGCGCGCGCTCAGCGCAACGGTGGCTCTTTTCCGGCTGGAGCGCGAAAGCGCCGTTACCGTTGACCCGCTCGATGTCGGCAACGCCATTGTCTTGCCGGGCGTCGTCACGCAGGGCGTCGAGCTGTCGCTTACCGGGCGTCTCACCGATCGCTGGTCCGTAAACGGCGGGTTTTCCTATCTCGACGGCGTTGTCGATGGGGGGACCTTTGACGGCAACCGGACGCGCCAGACGCCGGAGTTCATGGTCTCGGCGTGGAATGAGTTTCAGGCGAGCGCGCGCCTGTCGCTCGGGCTCGGCGTGACGCACCAGTCGTCCTATTTTGCGGTGGAAAACAACGCCGTTGAAATCCCCGGCTATACGCGCCTTGATGCGGCGTTGTTTTATGATTTGAGCGATTCGGTGCGCCTGCAGGTGAACATCGAAAATCTGACGAACACAGATTACTTCCCCGACGCCCATTCAAACGACAATATCTCAACCGGCGCCCCGACCAATGCGCGCTTCACGGTCAGCGGGCGGTTTTAAGGCGGGGGGCGCGCTGCGCTTTTGCGACGCCAGCCGCCCTTCTGCGACGCCGGCGGCAAAGACGGATGACGGCGCGATACGACGACCTGTGAGGGAAAAAAATGGTGCCGCGAGAGAGAATTGAACTCTCGGCCTCACCCTTACCAAGGGTGCGCTCTACCACTGAGCTACCGCGGCGCTGAGGCAGCGGGGGCGGAACCGTCGGCCCGGCGCTGACAAGAGCGGCGGTATAGCGTGGGCGGGCCGGCTTGAAAAGCGCCCCGAGCGATCAATTTGGCGCTGCGGCGGCCGCGACGCCGGATTTGCGCCAGCGCGCCTTCACTTTAAACGGGCGCGCCAGCTTGACCCGCAATGCGCCGCGCTTATGGTCCCGGCTCATGTCGAAACCGGAAAAAATTCAGGACGCCGAGGGCGGCGAGACGCCATTGCGCGATCAGGGCGCTGGCCCGGCGGAAGACGTGTCCGACCGTCAAGTGTCCCGCGATGACCAAGCGTCCCGCCATGGCCATGGCGCGGCCTCAAAAAAGGCGGACCGGGAAGAAAGGCTCGCCGAGGCGTTGCGCGCCAATCTGCGCCGCCGCAAACAATCGGATTAGGGGCCGGACGCGCGGCTGCGCCGCCCCGTGCGGGCGCCGTTCAGTTATAAAAGTCCAGCCAGGAAAGTATTGGTAACGTTATGGATAAACTGGCGATCATCGGCGGGCGGCCGCTGTTTGGCGACATACCGATTTCGGGTGCGAAGAATTCCGCCCTGAAGTTGATGGTGGCGGCGCTTTTGACCGACGAGCCGCTCGTGATCGACAATACGCCGCGTCTCGCCGACGTGTTGATGTTGATCAAGCTTCTTGAACAACATGGCGCGCGCGCCGCCTTTGATGATGCGACGCTCGAACTGCACGTGCCGGAGATCACCTCGACCGAGGCGCCGTACGATCTTGTGCGGAAGATGCGCGCCTCGTTCAATGTGCTCGGGCCGCTGATCGCTCGCGAAGGCAAGGCCCGGGTCTCGCTGCCCGGCGGGTGCGCCATCGGCGCGCGCCCTGTCGACTTGCACCTGAAAGCGCTCACCGCCATGGGCGCAACCATCGATCTCGATGAGGGCTATGTGAACGCCGCGGCGCCCGACGGTCTCCACGGCGCGCGGATAGATTTTCCCTTCGTCTCGGTCGGCGCGACGGAACACGCCATGCTCGCCGCGGTGCTTGCGAAGGGCGAGACGGTCCTCGCCAATGCGGCCCGCGAGCCGGAAATCGCCGATCTCGCCGATTGCCTGATCGCCATGGGCGCCAAAATCGACGGCGCCGGCCGCGCGACGATGACCATCGAGGGCGTCGACCGGCTCAGCGGCGCGCGCCACCGGGTGTTGCCGGACCGGATTGAGACGGGCGCCTACGCCATGGCGGTCGGCGTCACTGGCGGTGAGGTGACGTTGCAGAACACGCGGCTCGATCTTCTGGGCGCGGCGGTCAGCGCGCTCGAAGAAGCGGGGCTGACGCTGGCGCAGGAGGCGGAGGCGGTGCGCGTCGCCCGGCCGGGCGCGCGCTGCAAGGCGGTGAACATCGTCACGCAGCCCTATCCGGGGCTCGCCACCGACCTGCAGGCGCAGTTCATGGCCATGATGACGACGGCGGACGGCGCTTCTGTGATCAAGGAGACGATTTTTGAAAACCGTTTCATGCATGCGCCCGAGCTTGCGCGCATGGGCGCCGATATCTCCGTTGACGGACAGACGGCGACAGTAAAAGGCAAGCCGCGGCTGAAAGGCGCGCCGGTGATGGCGACCGATCTGCGCGCGTCGATGTCGCTCGTGATCGCCGCGCTCGGCGCGGAGGGCCAGTCCATGATCAACCGCGTTTATCACCTTGACCGGGGCTTTGAACGGCTGGAAGAAAAGCTTCAAAATGTCGGCGCGCTGATTGAACGCGTCAGCGAATAATCGCGTATATTGGAAAAACACGTTGATCTATGGCGAGCCTGCGCAATTACAAACCCCTGAAAATGACGGCGGAGACGGCTGAAGACCTGAAGGTCTTTTCGGCGAGTTTTCAGGATGCGGTAATGAAGGTCGGCGATTTCGCCTATCTCAAACAGGCGCGCCGTTTTGCGTTCGTCGCCAACCGCTTTGTCTGGGAATGTGCGACGGCCCGCGGCCATGGGCCGTTCGCGCGGGTGCGCGCCGGGGCTCATTTTGACGACGTCATGGCGGTGCGCGAGCGCAATCTGCGGCTCGAAGCGCGCGACGCGGTTGTTGAATTGCTGGCGATCCGCTTTGAGGAAGGCGAAGACGGGGGCGGGCTGATCCGCCTCGATCTTGCCGGCGGCGGCGCGATTGAACTGACCGTTGAAAGTCTCAATGCGGCGATGCGCGACATGTCGGAGCCATGGCGCACGCGCTCGCGCCCGGATCACGAGGCGTAACGCCATGGCGGCGATGCTCGATGCGCGTACGGATGGCTTTGCGGCCAGGTTCGACGCCTTTTTGAAAAAAGACCGTGCTGACGGCGAAGACGTTTCAGGCGCTGTGGCGGCGATCCTCGCCGATGTAAGAGCGCGGGGATTTGACGCCGTCGCCGCCCTGACCGCGCGCTTTGACGGCCACGAAGTGACGGCGGACACCGTATGCGTGGCGCCGGCGCGCTTGCGGCAAGCCATGGAGGCGATTGATCCCGGATTGCGTGAGGCCTTGCAGTTCGCGGCTGACAGGATCAGGGCCTATCACGAAAGACAAGTGCCGCAAGATGTATCCTATACGGATCAAGAGGGCGTTGCGTTAGGCTGGCGCTGGACGGCGATGGCCGCCGCTGGCCTCTACGCGCCGGGCGGGCGGGCGGCTTATCCGTCGAGTGTGTTGATGAATGCGATCCCGGCGAAGGTTGCGGGCGTTGCGCGTCTCGCCATGACGACCCCGGTAACAGGCGGCGTCTGGAACGACGCGGTGCTTGCCGCCGCGCATATCGCCGGCGTTGACGAGGTCTATGCGATCGGCGGCGCGCAGGCGATTGGCGCGCTCGCCTTTGGCGCCGGCCCCATCGCCGCGGTCGATGTCATCGTGGGGCCGGGCAATGCCTATGTCGCGGAAGCAAAACGTCAGGTATTCGGCCATGTCGGGATCGACAGCGTTGCGGGTCCGTCGGAAATTCTGGTGGTTGCGGACGCGGATAACGATCCGGACTGGATCGCCGCTGATCTTCTGAGCCAGGCCGAACATGATCCCTCGTCGCAGAGCATCCTGATCACGGACAGCGCCGACTTCGCCGGCGCCGTTGCGGCGGCGGTCGCCGCGCAGCTTGACGTCTCGCCGCGTTCGGCGATCGCCGGCGCCGCGTGGCGGGACAACTCCGCCATCGTGATTGTCGAAACGCTCGCCGACGCGCCGGCGCTTGTCGACCGGATCGCGCCGGAACATCTGGAGCTTGCGGTTGCGGACCCCACGGCGCTGGCGCTTGCGATCCGCAATGCGGGGGCCATTTTCCTCGGCAAGCATACGCCCGAGGCGGTCGGCGATTATGTGGCGGGCCCCGATCATGTGCTCCCGACCGGCGGGGGCGCGCGATTTGCTTCCGGTCTGTCGGTTTTCGATTTTCTAAAGCGCACCTCGCTGATTGGCTGTGACGCCGCTGCGCTGGCGAAGATTGGCCCCGCTGCGGCCTTGCTCGCCGATGCTGAAGGCCTGCCGTCGCACGCCCGCTCGGTTCGCCTGCGCCTCGAAAAACCGGGGTCTTAAGCGCCGGCGCCCGCCGCTCATGCGCCGGCGGCGAGATCTTTGGCGGCATTATCGGCGGCGTTATCGCAGCATTGTCACGGGGGCTGATATTCGCTTAACACAATAGCGTCATGATTTTCCGGTCGCGGGCGGCGAGGGCGCGCGAAGGGGCAACAGCGGGCGCGTATGAGCGAGGAGAAGTCACCGGGGTTCCGCATCGTCAAGATCGATCTTGACGAGCGTTCGCTCGCGCGCGCGACGGCGGACATCGAACATGAACGCAAAGTCGCGATTTATGATCTGTTAGAGGATAATTATTTTGAGCCCCACGGCGCCGGCGAGGGGCCGTTCGAGCTTTATCTTTCGAATGTCGAGCGCCGGCTCGTCTTCGACGTGCGCAAGGAAGGCGGCGACGCGCTCGGCCAGGTGCATCTGTCGATGACGCCGTTCCGCAAGATCATCAAAGACTATTTCCTGCTGTGTGAGAGTTATTACGACGCCATCCGCAACGCTGCGCCCGCGCAGATTGAGACCATCGATATGGCGCGCCGCGGGATGCACAATGAAGGCTCGGAGATTTTAATCGAACGCCTTGAAGACAAGATCAAAGTCGATCTCAACACGGCGCGGCGGCTGTTTACGCTGATCTGCAGCTTTCACATGAGATAGAGCGGGCCATTTTGCATTGAAACCGTCACCGACAAAAAGCGTTTTGTTCGTATGCAACATGAATTCGGTTCGCTCGCCGATGGCGGCGGCGCTGTTGCGCGCCGTTGCGCCGGAAGGTTTTCACGTCGATTCAGCCGGCGTTTACGAGGGCTGGCTCGATCCGTTCGCCGAAGCGGTGATGCAGGAAATCGGCGTTACGCTCGAGGATCACGAACCGAAGGCGATGAAGACGCTCGATCTTGAAAAGTTTGACGTCATTGTCGCGCTGACGCCGGAAGCCGCCGGCGAGGCGCGCCGGTTCCTGCCGTTGGAACGTGTTGAGTTATGGGAAGTCGCCAACCCCTCAAGCGAGCGCGCGGACCGCGATGAGGTGATGGCGGCCTACCGCAAGGCGCGCGAGACCCTCGCTGAACGGCTGGAGCAACGGTTCGACGTCGATTTACGGTTCGCCCGCTAGGGCCGGCCGGGTTTTGCGTTTGCGCGACGCCAAAACGCTTGATTTTTGCCGAGCACGCCCCCATTTTCCGGCGTCTTGAAAAACGCGGGGGAGCGGGCGCCTTGCCTGTTTTGACCCGATCATGATCGCCATGGCGTCACGAACGTGCGGCGGCAACTGAGGACTGCATGGCGAAAGAAGAACTTCTTGAGTTTGAAGGCACGGTGGAAGAATTGCTGCCGAACGCGACGTTCCGCGTGAAACTCGAAAATGAGCACGAGATCATTGCGCACACGGCGGGCAAGATGCGCAAGAACCGCATCCGTGTTCTCGCCGGCGACAAGGTGCTCGTCGAAATGACGCCTTACGACCTGACCAAGGGGCGCATCACCTACCGCTTCAAATAAGCATGCGGCGTTGTCAGCGTCCGGCGCAGGCGCACGCGCTTCGGGGGCGGCCATGGTGACGCCGCCGCTCGTCCTCGCAAGCGCATCGCCGCGCCGCCTGTCATTGCTGGCGCAGGTGGGCGTCGTACCGGACCGCGTCTCGCCTGCGGACATCGACGAGACCCCGACCAAAAACGAATTGCCGCGGCTGTATGCAGGGCGGCTCGCGGTGGAAAAAGCCGCCGCCGTCGCGGCGCGCGAGGAAGGCGCTTTTGTGCTGGCGGCCGATACGGCGGTGGCGTGCGGACGGTCGATTCTTCCGAAAACGGAAGACCGCGAGGCTGCGCGCGCCTGTCTTGAGAGACTGTCCGGTCGCGCGCACCGGGTTTATACCGGCGTCGCGCTGGCCGCGCCGGGCGGGCAAGCGCCGGGCGACGCCGGCGAGCGCCGCACTCGTCATCACACTCGTCATCGCACTATTCATCGAATTGTTGAGACCCGCGTTAAAGTTCGCCGCCTCAGCTCTTGCGATATCGAGGCCTATCTTGAAGGCGGCGAGTGGGAAGGCAAAGCCGGCGGCTACGCGATACAAGGCGCGTTTGCCGCGCATGTGATTGCGCTTGTCGGGTCTTATTCAAGCGTCGTCGGCTTGCCGCTTTATGAGACCGTCAATCTTCTGCGCGGCGCCGGTTGGGCGCCGCCGGATTGTTCCGTTTCCTGAGCATTGGCGATGATAGTCAAAAGTACGGTTCTTATTCACTGCGGCGTGGCGGTCACGCGGGCCGGCGTCCTTGCGGACGGCGTGCTGCGCCGCCTCTATGTGGGCCCGGCGCGGGGCGATGAGGCGGACGATGAGGCGCCGCAATTGGGCGATAAATTCTTCGGGCGCGTGCGACTTGTCGACAAAACGCTCAGTGGCGCCTTTGTTGATATTGGCGCGGCGGCGGAGGCTTTCCTGCCGCTCAAAGGCGCGCCAAAGGCTGCAAAGCCGCCGGCGGAGGGCGCGCTTGTCGCCGTGCAGGTGCGCCGTCCGGCGATTGCCGGGAAGGGCGCTGTC
Organism: Pseudomonadota bacterium; assembly: GCA_038531315.1. GTDB lineage: Bacteria > Pseudomonadota > Alphaproteobacteria > Caulobacterales > Parvularculaceae > JAJFFW01. Next base: position 42,638 of record JBCBBT010000017.1, on the reverse strand, counting down.
GTCGCCCTTGCTGATCCGTCAGGCGACGGCGCGCGCGCGCCAGGCCGCATGGCGCCGCCAGCCGATGCGGCGACGGCGCCTTTGTTGCTGGCGGATTTTCAGGGAGCGGATGAAATCATCTGCGACGCCGCCGCAGCGATCCATCCGATTGAAGCGGCGGCGACAGCGGGCGATCAGCAACCGCCAAAAATCTCCGTTGATATCGACGCGGTGCGCGAGGCGGGGCTTGGCGATGCTGTCGATGCGGCGCTAGAGGCGGTTGAGCCAATCGCCGGCGGTGCGCGCATGATTTTCGCGGAAACAGCAGGCGGGTGCGTCGTCGATATCGACGCCGGCGGCGCGGGCTTTGCGGGCGGGGGCGGGCACAAGGCTAACGACCGCGTCAATACGGCCGCCGCAAAGGCGCTCGCGGGCGCGCTCGGCCGGCGCGGCATTGGCGGCGGGGTTGTTGTCGATTTTCTGCCGCCTTCATCGCGCGCCGCCCGCGACCGGCTGCTCTCTTTGTTGCGCGATGAAGGCCACGCGGCCGGCGGCGCCCGCCTTGGGCCGTTATCGGACGGCGGCGTTGCGGTCTTGTCGCGCCCGCGACTGACGCGTTCGCTTCTGGAACAGGCGAGCGAGCCGGCGGGCGACGGCTGGGCCCGCATGGGCCGGCGCCTCACAACACGCTGGCAAGCGGCCCATGCAATCGATGCGCTGGAAGCCGTGTTGGCGCGCCGGCCGCGCGCGACGCCGCAGCTCTTTGTCGGGCGCGCGCTGGCCTCTTTCATTGAGGACAAGCCGCACTGGCCCGCGCGTCTTGCCGAACGGTACGGCGCGCGCTTTAAGATCGACCAAAACACCGCGCTGGAGGCGCGCTCCTATGACGTCGCAGAATAACAAACCCTCGCCAGGCGACGCCGCGTGTCCGATCTGCGGCGAGGCGCAGGCGGACCGCTACAAGCCCTTCTGTTCAAACCGTTGCGCCAATGTCGACCTGCACCGCTGGCTTTCGGGGTCCTACGCGATACCGGCGGTTGAGGGTGATGATGATCGCGACGCGCCGGTTGAAAGCGACGCCTAGGCGGCGCGCGGTCCTTTTAAAATCCCGGGATGATGTCGGCGTCGTGGCCGAGCGCGACGACCAGCGCCAGCGCCGAACCGGCGAACCACGCCGGCCAGACCTGATGCTCGCGGCCGGCGATGTGGCGGGGCAAATGCGCCGCGCCGACATAAATCAGAACGCCCGCCGCGATGCCGAGGAATGCGGCGATGGTCGCCTCGTCGGCGCCCCCCACATACTGAAGCGATAAAATCGCGCCAATCGGCGTCGTCAGCGCGGCGGCGAATATCGCGAGGATCATCGCCAGCAGCGTGCCGATCCGTGTTTGCTTCAGGAGCGCAAAAATCACGACGCCTTCGGCAAGCTCATGCATCACCAGCCCGGCCGCCGCGAGGACGCCGGCGTTCACATCGTACTCAAACAAAAACGGGTATTCGAGACCGTCGACAAAGGAGTGAAACGCAATCCCGAGGATTGCCGGGGTGACGGCGGCGCGCGTTAGCCCGTCGCGCTCCGTGGCGGGGCGCGCGAAGACATAGCCCGACGCCTGCATGAAGACGAAGCCCGCGAGGATATAAAAAGCGCCATGCGGGCTCGCCTCTAGCGCCTCGGGAAACAGATGCAGGATGGCGGTCGAGACCAGAAGCCCCGCAGCGAAAGCGGTGACATAGTGGCTGTTCGCGGCAGTCAATTTCTGGTTGAAGGCGGACAGTGAAATGCCAAAAAGGGACAGCCCCGCAGCCGTGAGGCTTGCGATCAATGCGGGGTGGGTCCATTCCAAGTCCAACAAAACGCCCCCAACTCACTCACAAGCGCGCACCCGGAAAGCCGATTTGCTATTCCGGCGGCGCTCGATTTAAACCCGTAGACAATTGTCCTTAACCGACGTAATATAATAACATCTTTTTCGTAAGAGGGGCTTTAGCGAAATGCGCCTGCCGGTGCGCCTTTTTCAGTTGGATAGGGGCGTTGCTGCAACAATATTTGCGGCGGCATTTATCTTTGCGCAACTTTTGGCGGTCGGTCACGCCGCAGAATTCGCCCCTCATGCTGAAGAATGCGCGGTTTGTCTCGTCGCCAGCAGTCAGGACGATGTTGACGATCCTGTCTCGCCGCTCGGCGCCGCCACGGTCAGGCTTGCCGTCGGCTCTGTCCTGGAGCCGGCTTCAACCAGCTCTCCGCAACGGTTCTGGCGCGAACGCGCCCCGCCGCGCGGACCCCCGTCCTTCTAATCAAAATACATCTAGGTCAGCAGACTGAAGGCTATTGGCTGCTGATTTTCTGAACCGATGAGGCGCGTTCGCCGGATGGGACCGGGCCGCCGCTCATCGTGAGTATTTGATTAGAGCAGAGACAATTATCATGAAGATCAAGCATACAACGAATTTGCTGGCTGCCACGGCCGGCGTCGCGGCGCTCAGCGTCTATGCAGGCGCGGCCGCGCAAACAGTCGAAGAAGAAACGGTTCTCGAGACAACGCATGTTGATCTCGACGTCATCGTGGTCAGTGCGACGCCCTTCAATCGAAAACTGGGTCAGACAACGACGGGCGTTACGATTTTGAGCGGCGACGAACTGGCCGAGCAGATCGAAGGCTCCATCGGCGAGACCTTGCGCCGCCAAGTCGGCGTCACCGCAACCAGCTTTGGCGCGGGCGCCTCCAGGCCGATCATTCGCGGCCTCGGCGGCGATCGCATTCGCGTCCTTGAGGACGGCATCGGGACGTTCGATGCGGCCCAGACGTCGCCGGACCATGCCGTGCCGATTGAACCGGCGCTTGCGCAACGCATCGAAATCTTCCGCGGACCGGCGTCGTTGCTGTACGGCAGTTCCGCCGCCGGCGGCGTCGTGGACGTCGACACCGGGAAGATTCCGAACGCGATTCCCGAAGGCGGCATCGACGGCGCCATCCGGTATTCGCACTCGACGGTCAACAACGGCGATGAGATCGCGGGCGGCGTCAATGTTTCGCTCGGCGGCGGTTTTGTTGTCCATGCGGAAGGCGCGTTTCGCGACGCTGATGATTACGACATTCCGGGGCTTAACGCCTCCGATCAGTTGCTGGCTGCGTTCGCCGCACAGGCCGCCGCCGACGGCGAGATTTTCGACCCCGCCGATCGCTTTACCGACGGCTTTGTCGCAAATTCCGATTTGCGCGATACGAGAGGCGCAGGCGGCGTCTCCTACGTTTTTGATAATGGCGATACGGAAGGTTTTATCGGTTTTTCCGTGTCGGTCCTGAATACCAATTACGGCGTCCCCGCGGGCATCCTCACCGAGGAGGACCTTGAAGGCGAAGAAGAAGAAGGCGAAGAAGAGGAGGGCGAAGAGGAAGAAGAAGGCATCCGCATCGACCTCGAGCAAATTCGCTATGACATCAAAGGCGAAATTGCCGGCGATCTCGGCCTCTTTGAAAAAGCCAAATTCCGCGCCGGTTATGGTGATTATCGCCATGTCGAACTCGAAGGCGCCGAAGTTGGCACGCTGTTCCAGAACGATGAATTCGAAGGACGGGTCGAACTGGTCGCCAAGCCGTTTCAGGCGTTGGCTGGCGAAATTCGCTCAGCCTACGGCGTACAGGGTCGTTTCCGCGATTTCGAAGCGCAAGGCGCTGAGGCTTTCGTCCCGCCGTCCGAGCAGTCCCAGATCGGCCTTTTCGGCCTTTGGGAATATCGCCAAGGCGACTTACTCGTCGATCTTGGCGGTCGCTATGAGCGCGTCAACAACCAGACCGACACGTTCATCGCCGAAGAAGACGGCGCGCCGGTTCCGGTAGACAACACCTTCAACGTGTTCTCGATTTCCGGCGGGTTCGGGTATCAGTTAACCGATGCGCTGTTTGTGGGCGTCAACGCGTTCCGCACCGAGCGCGCACCCTCCCTTGAGGAGCAATTCTCGTTCGGTCCCCACCTTGCAACGCAGTCTTTCGAAGTTGGCGATCCGACGCTAGAAAAAGAAGTCGGCCGCGGCATTGAAGGCACCGTGCGCGGCGAGTTTGGTCCGATCACGGCGGTCGTGAATGCGTTCTATACGAACTATAACGACTTCATCTTCGAGCAGGAAACGGGCGAAATCCTTGATGGCTTGCCGGTTTTCCAGTTCACCGCGGCTGATACGACATTCCGCGGCTTTGAAGCTGAGCTTGACGCTGACCTTGGGGCTTTCGAGACCCGCAGCGGGCCGATCCGGTTCGCGGCGCACGGTCAGGTCGACTTTGTCCGGGCGACATCTTCGGGCGTCGACGATCGCGATCAGCCGCGCATCCCGCCGCTCTCGACGTTGTTCGGGCTATCGGCCACCAACCAGTACGCCAGCTTGCGCGCTGAGGTCGAATATGTCGCCGAACAGGATAATGTCGCCGCGTTTGAATTGCCGACGGACGATTTTGTCTTTTTCAATCTCTATGCGGCGTTCCGGCCGTTTGCGAAACGCAAGGATATCACTTTCGAAATCCGCGGACGCAACCTCAACAATGACGAAGGTCGCGTTCACGCGTCCTTCCTGAAGGACACGACCCCGCTGCCTGGCAGGGATGTTCGTTTCACGGTGCGCGCCGCTTTCTAAAGCGGCGTCGCCATGGCGCGACAGTGATCGGCGTTACGCCGGTTTCACCTGTATCCCTCCGATTGGCCGGGCTTGCGGCGGCCGGCGCCGCACGCGGTCGATTGAATCATGGCGCTTCGGGACGCTCGTGGCAGGCGTTGCGAAGCAGCTTCAGGGTAACGGCGTAACTCGATGGCCGGTGCACGGATGCCCTCCCGTGCGCCGGTCTCTTGATTTCAGGGGCATTCCCGCAATCGAGACTGACATCGCCGCGCACAGCCGTGCGGGTACTGGCGGATAACGGGCAACCGTCCTATAGCAGCAGGCGCTATTTTCCGGCGCTCTTTGCACAGGACCCCCATGACCCGCATTCTGATCACCTCGGCCCTGCCTTACATCAACGGCGTCAAACATCTCGGCAATCTTGTCGGCTCGATGTTGCCGGCCGATGTCTATGCGCGGTTCGAGCGCGCGCGGGGCAATGACGTTCTTTATATCTGCGCCACCGACGAGCACGGCACCCCGGCGGAACTGGCCGCGCGCGCGGCGGATCAAACGCCGGCTGAGTATTGCGCCGAACAGCACGATATCCAGAAAAGCGCCGGCGCGGCCTTCGGGCTCTCTTTTGATTATTTCGGCCGCTCGTCAGCGCCGGAAAACCACGCGCTGACGCAACACTTTGCGCAGGTTCTGGAGGCGCACGGACTGATCGAGGAACGCACCGATCAACAGGTCTATTCGATCGACGATGCGCGCTTCCTGCCCGACCGCTATGTCGAGGGCGTGTGTCCGCATTGCGGATATGAAAAAGCGCGCGGCGATCAGTGCGATAATTGCGGGCGGCTTCTCGACCCGGTGGAGTTGAAAGATCCGTATTCGGCAATCTCGGGCTCCAGGAATATTGAGGTGCGCGAGACCAATCACCTGTACCTCCTGCAATCGACGATGCAGGAACGGATTGGCGAATGGGTCGACGCGAAGACGAGCTTTCCGGCCCTGACGCGCTCGATTGCTCATAAATGGTTGAAGGAGGGGCTGCGCGACCGTTCCATCACGCGCGATCTCAAATGGGGCGTTGACGTCGTCGGGCCCGACGGCGCGCCGCGGGCCGGATTTGAAAACAAAGTATTCTACGTCTGGTTCGACGCGCCCATCGCCTATATTGCCGCGACGCAGGCCTGGGCGAAAAATACCGGCGACACCGACGCCTGGCGCGCATGGTGGCGCAATGATGCGGGTGCTGACGACGTCAAATATGTTCAGGTGATGGGCAAGGATAATGTCGCCTTCCATACGGTGTCGTTTCCGGTGACGATCCTCGGATCGGGCGAGCCGTGGAAGACGGTCGATAAGCTAAAATCGCTCAACTGGCTGACCTGGTATGGCGGCAAGTTTTCAACCAGCATGGGCCGCGGGATCTTTATGGATCAGGCGCTTGAAATTTTGCCGGCCGATTACTGGCGCTGGGCGTTGATGGCGAACGCGCCGGAATCTGACGACGCCTCCTTTACGTTGGAGCATTTTGCCGGCCTCGTGAACAAGGACCTTGCCGACGTGCTCGGTAATTTCGTCAACCGGATCACGCAGTTTTGCGCTAAAAAGTTCGGCCCTGAAGTGCCGGCAGGCAGCGCGTACGGCGCGGCGGAGGCGGCGCTGGCGGCGGACCTTGACGCCAAAATCACACGCTATACGGCGTTTCTTGAAGAGATGGAGTTTCGCAAGGCCTTCGTTGAATTGCGCGCGATCTGGGTGGCCGGCAACGAATATCTGCAGGTCGCAGCGCCCTGGACCAAATTCAAGGAAAGCCCGGAAGAAGCCGCCGCTTCGGTGCGCTGCGCGCTCAACATGATCGTGCTGGTCGCAGCGCTGTCGCGGCCCGTCATTCCGTTCACGGCGGACAAGATGTTTGCGATTTTCGGGCTCGACCCGCAAACCGCCGGGGTCTGGCCGAGCGATGCGGCGAGCGCCCTCGCGCGCCTCGCGCCGGGTCATGGCTTCACGCCCGGCGAGGTCCTGTTCAAAAAAATTGAAGACGACCAGCTCGAAGACTGGCGCACGCGTTTCGGCGCGGATTAACGCGCCCCGCATTTGTCGTTGCGGCTTGCGTGTGGCTGCGCCTGCCGCTCGCTTTCCCGGCGGCGCGGCGCTAAGACCGGTAACCATTGCAGCGCGGGCGCAAGGCCGACAGGGCCTGTTCGCCGTCCGGCGCCAGCCAATACGTTGAAACAGCGTTGAACGCCGGGGCCTTTCAGGCAGGTCCGCGCGATGACAAAGGAGCGAAGCGATGAAAAACCTATTTTCCCTCGAAGGACGCACGGCGTTGATCACGGGCGGCTCGCGCGGGATCGGCAAAATGATCGCCGAAGGATTTATCGCCCATGGGGCCAAGGTCTACATTTCCTCGCGCAAAATCGACCAGTGCGACAAGGCCGCTGAAGAGCTTTCCAAAAACGGAACCTGCGTCTCGCTGCCCCAGGACGTGTCGACCGTCGATGGCTGCAAGGCGCTGGCCGCGCGCTACGGCGAGCATGAAGGCGCCCTCGATATTCTGGTCAACAACGCCGGCGCCGCTTGGGGCGAGCCGTTTGAAGACTTTCCGGAAAAGGGTTGGGACAAGGTGATGGACCTGAATGTGAAATCCTTGTTCTTCCTGACGCAAGCCCTGCATCAGCCGCTGAAGAAAGCTGCATCGCACGCCCAGCCTTCCAAGGTCATCAACATCGCGTCGATCGACGGTATTAAAATTAATCCGTGGGAGACCTATCCCTATCAGGCGTCGAAAGCGGCGGTGATCCACCTGACGCGGCGCATGGCGGCGCGGCTGATCCAGGATCATATCGCCGTCAGCGGCATCGCGCCCGGCGCGTTCGCCTCCGACATGAACCGGGCGGCGCGCGATGCGGGAGATGCGGTCGGCAAGATGGTGCCGGCGGGGCGGATCGGCGAGCCGGAAGATATGGCGGGTACGGCGATATATCTCGCCTCGCGCGCTGGCGATTATGTGGTCGGCGACACCCTCGCCGTCGACGGCGGCGTCGCCTACTCGGCGATCGGCGAAGCCTGGGGATAGGGCCGCGTCTTGTCGGCCGGCGGGCGTGTCTTTGTATGAGCAAGGCGAAACGATGTTGGATCGTCACGGACGGGCGCGCCGGAATTGAAAATCAGGCGCTCGGCCTCGCGGAAGCGCTCGCCCGTCTGACGCCGATTGAATTGTCCCGCAAGGTGATCGCTGTCCAATGGCCCTGGCGCGCCGCACCGCGCTTCTTCTGGGGCGATCCGTTCTCAAAACTTTCATCGGCCGGCTCGCTTTTGCGGCCGCCTTATCCGGATATCTGGATCGGGTGCGGACGGTTAAGCGTGCCGCTGACGATGGCCGTGAAACGCCAGGCGCCCGAGACATTCACGGTCCAGCTGCAAAACCCGCGTGCGCGTCACTCGGCGTTTGATCTCGTGATCCCGCCATCGCATGACGCGATTGCGGGTGAAAATATCTTTTCGATCCTTGGCGCGCCGAACCGCATCACGCCAGCGCTTCTGGAGGAAGAAGCGCGCGACGCGGCGCCGCTGGTCGGCGGGTTATCATCGCCGCGTGTTGCGGTCCTGATCGGCGGGACGAACGCCGACAATGTCGTCACACGCAAACAGGCGCGCCGCCTCCTCGATGCGCTTGAAACCCTCGTTCGCGGCGGGGCCGCGCTGATGATCACCTATTCGCGCCGGACGCCGGCGACAGTGCGTGAGCTGATCGATCCATTCGCGCGTGATCGCGACGGCGTCTTTTTATGGGACGGCGAGACGGCCTTCGGTGCGGCGAACCCTTATCTTGGCATTCTCGCGCAAGCCGATCACGTCATTGTCACGGGCGACAGCGTTAATATGGCGACGGACGCCGGCGCAGCGGGCAAACCAGTGCACATCTTTTTCTGGGAAGGCGACGTTTCGAACGTCACAAAAAAATTCCGGCTGTTTTTCGCCGCCCTTTTCGACCGCGGCGTCGCGCGCCCTTTTTCCGGCGACCTCACGCCCTGGGACTATGAGCCGCTCAATGAGACCGCGCGCGCGGCGGCGGAACTCGAAAAACGCTTCATCGCAGCGTCGCCGGCGCCGACGGGCGACAAGACGCCCGCATAAGCGATCCCGCAATGTCCGTCTGTTCGTCCGAAAACCTGCAAGATTGCGGTTTCGCCGGCCGCGTGCGCGGTCTCGACAGAGCGCCTTGTGAGTTTGCGCCGAGGCGCCTTTCCGATGCGATGAGCGGGGGTTCTTATGACAACTGTAACGCCCTATATCCTAGAGCGAATGGCGGCGAAGCGGACCAATATTGGCTGTTTCTGTCTCCATTTTGATCTTCAACGCCACAAAATGCTATTGTGCGCGGAGAAGTCGAGCAGATGTGAGCCCTCTGATTTTGCTCGAAACCTTGCCGGGCCGCCATGAGCGGCCCGGTCTTTTTTTTGGGCGATGTGCGCGCCCGAAAAGGGGTCCTGTTACTGGGTCATCGCCCGCAACATCCACGCGGTTTTCTCGTGGGACTGAATTCGGACCGTCAAAAGGTCCTCGCTCGCTGCATCGTCGGCGTCTGCGGCGACTTTTAAGGCCTCGCGCCCGCGCCGGATCAACGTTTCGTGGTCGGCGAGCAGGGTCTCGATCATCTTGGTTCCCGAGGGCGGCGTCTCGTCGGCGCTTTCAATCGCCGAGCGTTGCGCGAACGCCTTGCCGCTTGTCGGCGCAAAGACGCCAAGCGCGCGCACGCGTTCCGCGATTTCATCAAGCGCGGTCCACATCTCGCGATATTGCTCTTCGAACATCACATGCAGGGTGTGAAATTGCGGGCCGGTCACGTTCCAGTGATAGGCGTGGGTCTTCATGTAGAGCGTGTAAGAGTCGGCCAACACATTGTTCAGCGCATCGGCGACCGCGTTGCGGTCCTGATTGTTCAAGCCAGTATTGATGTCGGTCATTGATCTCTCCTGTCCGGTTTGGGTCGGTGTTGCAGGGCAGAGATAGGGATCGGCTATCGATCAATCAAACTGATAATCTGAATTTTATTAATCGGAAATCCCGATTTTGCGCGCGCCGTGCGCCCGTCAGGAAAGCGCCGCACAGAACCGCTGGATTCGCTCACACGCTTCGCGCAGTTTTTCCGTCGCCGCGGCGTATGAAATTCTGAAAAACGGCGACAAGCCGAAAGCCGCGCCGAAGACAACCGCCACAGCCTCGTCGTCAAGAAGCGCGCTTGCGAAGTCTTCATCGTTTTTGATCACCGCGCCTAAGGGCGTCCGCTTGCCGATTGCGCCGGCGCAGGAAGCAAAGACGTAAAACGCGCCCTCCGGCCGGATGCAGCGCAGGCCGTCCGCGTCATTCAGCATGGCGACGACCATGTCGCGGCGCTCTGCGAAGGCGTCGTTGCGTTCCTTCAGGAAAGACTGGTCGCCATTGAGCGCGGCGACGCTCGCCCACTGGCTGATCGAACAGGGGTTCGATGTCGATTGCGACATGATCTTCGACATCGCCTTGATCAACGGCGCCGGCCCGCCGGCATAGCCGATCCGCCATCCGGTCATCGCATAGGCTTTCGAGACGCCGTTCATGGTCAGTGTACGGTCATAGAGCTTCGGTTCAATTTGCGCCGGCGTGAAAAACTTAAATCCGTCATAAACAAGATGTTCGTAGATATCGTCGGCCAACACCAAGACATGGTTGCGGCGAACAAGTACGTCGCACAACGCCGCGAGCTGATCCTTTGCATAGGCTGCGCCGGTCGGGTTCGACGGCGAGTTGAGGATCACCCAGCGTGTCCGGTCGGTGATGGCGCACGCCAGCGCTTCAGGCGTCAGGCGAAATCCGTCTTCCATCGCGGTTTCGACAATCACCGGTTCGCCGCCCGCAAGCTTCACCATATCCGGATAGGACACCCAGTACGGCGCGGGGATCACGACCTCGTCGCCCGGATTGAGCGTCGCCATCATCGCATTGTAGAGCACCGCCTTGCCGCCGGGCGCGACGCTGATCTGCGAGGGCGCATAGTCGAGGTTGTTGTCGCGTTTGAATTTTGCCGCGATCGCGGCCTTGAGCTCCGGGATGCCGTCGACGGCGGTGTATTTCGTCTCGCCCCGTTCGATCGCCTCAATGGCGCCGGCCTTGACGAAATCGGGCGTATCGAAATCGGGCTCGCCCGCGCCCAGCCCAATCACGTCGACGCCTTTGGCTTTCAGATCGCGCGCTTTCTGGCTCACGGCCATGGTCGGCGACGGCGCAACGCGGGCGAGGGCTTTGGAAAGGACGATGTCTGTCACGGCGGTTGGGTTCCTGATTTTTTGATGCGGCGCACACAGAAATACGCCGGTTCAGCGGCGATTGACAGGGCGTCTTTCCGGGTCAGGCGCTTACTGCGGTTATTTATATAAATCGTTGTTTTATATATAAAAACGTTGATCTCGGCATTATGAAATTATCTGTCAACCATACGTTGTGCTTTGCCTGCGGCGATTTGTGTGATCTCATCAGCACTCGCATGTCGGAGGGAAGTGCGGATGATCGCTGAGCTGAAAACAGCGATGGGCAAACGCCAGGGCGTGCACGAAATTGATCGTCCGCCGACGGCCGCCGATCGGGTCAAGATTAAAGTCGAACGCCATGCGTTGTTGCTGCGCGGCGCGCCCACGGCGATTTGCGTCAGCGCCGTCCTCGCGGCGATTACGTTTGTGCTCGGGTCGATGCGCATTGAGCCGGCGATCATCGGCTCGTGGGCCGCTGCGGTGATCGGTCTCGCCATGGTCCGCATCCTTGTCTGGCGGCATTACTCCAAAAAGAAACATCTCGCCCACGGGATATTTTCGTTTACGCGCATCCACGTGGCGGCGATGGCGGTCAACGGCGCGCTGTGGGGCGCCCTGGCGCCAATATTTTCCGTATACGGTTTGATTGGCTACGCATTTCTGCCGTTTCTGATTGCGGGCATGTCCGCGGCGACGGTTTCGTCAGCGGGCGCCTCCTGGCGCTCGGTGCTCGCTTTCAATATTCCGGCGCTGACGCCGCTGGCGATCACTTATGCGGTGACGGGCGGGCCTGAAGGCCTCGCGATTGCGGGCGTTGTCGGGCTTTACGTGGCGGCGACGGCCTATCTTGCCTATACGACCCAGAAGATGATCGAACGTTCGATCCGGCTGCGCTCGCGCAATGATAATCTCATGCGGGCGCTGACGGCCAAAATCGATGCGACCCATGAGGCCGAGCAGCGCTACCGGGCGCTGGTTGAATCTTCAAAGGATGTGACGATCATCTTTTCGCCGGAAGGTCTTGTGCGCTATGCGAGCCCGTCGGTAATCAAGGTTCTGGGCGCCCAGCCGGAAGACTTCATTGGGATGACGACAAAACAGATCGTGCATCCCGACGACTTCCCGGTGTTCAAGGCTGTCGGCGAGCGCTCCCTGTCAAATATCGGCGAGGTGATCCCGCTCAGCCATGTCTGCCTGCGCGGTCCGGGACAGGACTATGTGCCGCTCGCGGGCCGTCTGACGAATATGCTCTATGTGCCGGGCGTTGAAGGCTTTGTCTTCAATGGCGGGGTAATCGGCGGCGGATTGCAACATAGTCACGCTGCGGAGTAATTAATTATGCGCTCATGCGACGATAAGCCCGGCGCCGCAAGTGATCAGCGGCGGGGGTTAGCGGCGTGGTTTGTTAGAGCGTTTACCGCTGCGGGTCTTGTTTGATTTTTCCGGTTTTCTTTTTCCGGATTTCTTCGACAATTTTTTGTGAGACTTCTTGCGTGGCGGCGCATTTTTCCGGGGGCCGCTTTTTGCGGGCGCACCCTGATGGGGCTCGCTGATCATATCAAAGCGCAAACCGCCCTGAAGCGGCGTCGCCTCGGCGAGACGAACCGTGACGGCTTGTCCAAGAAAAAACCGCGCCCCGCTGCGTTCGCCGACAACGGCGTTTTGCGCTTCTTCAAATCGAAAGCGTTCCGAGCCCAGCGTGCGCATCGGCACGAAGCCGTCGGCGCCGGTCTCCTCCAGCATGACGAACAGGCCGAACCGGGTGACGCCGCGAACTCTCGCTTCAAACTCTGCGCCGACGCGCCCGGCCAGAAAGTCCGACAAAAAGCGGTCGCTGGCGTCGCGTTCGGCGGCCATCGACCGGCGTTCAAGATCGGATATGGATTGCGCGATCTCGCTCAGCGCGGATTTTTCCGCTTCGCTTTGCCCGCCGGCGCCGAGCCCGCAGGCCGTCACAAGCGCGCGGTGTACAATTAAATCCGCATACCGACGGATTGGTGATGTAAAATGCGCGTACCGGGCGAGGTTCAGGCCAAAATGACCGAGATTGTCGGGCGAATAAACGGCCTGTCTTTGCGCGCGCAGGATGACGTCGGAAACCATTTCCTTTTCGTCGCGCGCCTCGGCCTTTTTGAGAATTTGATTGAAATTGGCGGGCCGCACGGCGCCTTTTGAAAGCGTGTAATCGAGCGTGTCGAGGTAGTCGCGGGTTGCCGCCAGTTTTTCCGCATCCGGCTCGTCATGGACGCGATAGATCAGCGCCGTGCGCCGGCGCTCGAGCGTTTCGGCGGCGGCGACGTTGGCGAGGATCATGAATTCCTCGATCAGCTTATGGGCGTCAAAGCGCTCACGCGTGACGACTTTATCGACGAGGCCGTTTTTGCCGATGACAATTTTGCGCTCCGGCAGCTCAAGATCGAGGGGGGCGCGTTTGGCGCGTTCTTTAAGGCGTGCGCGGTAGGCGCCGTGCAGACAGCGCACGACGGCGACGATGTCGCCCGGCGTTTTCGCTGGCGGCTTGCCGTTGATAATTTGCTGCGCGTCTTCATAAGCGAGCTTTGCGCCGGAACGCATCATGGCGCGAAAGAAGCGATGCTTATTCTTCGCGCCGGTCGCCGTCAGCGTCATTTCAACAGCGAGGCAGGGCCGGTCTTCGTCAACGCGTAATGAACAGAGCCCGTTCGACAATACCTCCGGCAACATCGGGACGACGCGGTCCGGCAAATAGGTGGAGTTGCCGCGCTTGCGTGCTTCGCGGTCGAGCGCCGAGCCCGGACGCACGAACCAGCTGACATCTGCGATCGCGACGATGAGCTTAAAGCCGCCTTCATTATCGCTCGCATCGTCCGGCGCCGCCCAGACCGCATCGTCGTGATCCTTCGCGTCGCCGGGGTCGATGGTCAGCAAGGGCAGGGCGCGCATATCCTCGCGCTTGTCGAGCGAAGGCGCGCGGACCGCATCGGCCTCCTTCAGAACGTCGCCGGGAAACGCCACCGGGATGCCGTAAGCGGCGAGCGAAATCAGGGAGTAGACGCCGGGATCGTCCGCATGCCCCTCAACGCCGGTAATGCGGGCTTTCTTGGCGCCGTAGCCGCGCTGATTTTTCGGCTCGATCCAGACAAGATCGCCGTCTTTGGCGCCGCCCTGATCCGCCTTGTCGATATGATAGGCGTCGCGCGCGCGCCGATCCACGGGCTCGGCTGCGCCGCCGTTGCGACTGCGTTTAAAGACCGCCAACATGCGCGATGCGCTTTTGCCGATCGCCTTGATGATTTCGCCGACGTAAGATGCTGACGGCGCCGTATCGCCTTTCGTGCGCGGCTTCGCATCGATTGGGCGCAGACGAACGAGGAGGCGGTCTCCGACGCCGGGCGCGGGTCTCGTTTTCGCGGCTTTGCGCGCGGGGATCATGACAATCGGCGCAAGGCTTTCGCCGGGCCATGTGACCGGACGCGCATAAAGATCGCCGTCGTCGCTCACCGCATAGATATCGACCGGCGCCACGGGCGGCAGAATATCGCGGCGTGCAAACCGGCTGCGCCCCGAGCGGTCGAGCGCGCCGTCTTCCTCCATGGCTTTTAACAAGTCGCGCAATTCTGCGCGCGCCTCGCCTTTGACGGAAAACGCGCGCGCAATATCGCGCCGCGTCGCCGCCCCCTCGCTCTTGGCGATGTAGTCGAGAATGGCGGCCCGGCTCGGCAGCCCGCCCGGTGTTTCCGGCTTCTTCTGACGCTTCTTGGCTTTCGGTTTCGATGTCGCCACGGGGGAAGGGATGTCCTTGATTGTTAGCGCACCAGCGCGCCTTTATTTCTGGGAGCGGCTTTAAAGATATTTGCGGCCGCAAGATAGCGTTGGCCGCGATCGCGCCTGGCGAGACGGCGCCGGCGGTCGTTGAGCCATTCGCTGTCTATAAGGCGCCGGCTGTTTGGCGGCGACCGGTTTCGCGTTCCGGATTGCGTCCGGCGCCGCGCGCCGTAATGCGCCAGCGCGGCCTGCGGCGCACGCCGGCCCGGGCGGCGGAACGGCGCGAGATCGTCGACAGCGCTGCGATCATTGCGATGATCAGCCAGTAACCGTCCCACATTTCCAGCGATACGCTGGCCCCGCCGACGCAAAACACCGCCAGCGAGATCTGGGCGTAAAGCGCCAGGCGCGCTTGCCACGGCGGGGCGCGCGTCGTACGGGCGCGCCACATCACCATTTGCGCGGAAAAGAACGCCGCAGCGATCAACAACACATAGAGCGCGAGACCGACAAAGCCCGACCCGCCCAGAATTTCAAAATAAATGCTGTGGGCGGCCTTGGCGCTGTCGGCGCGGTCGCGGTCCACTTCCTTGGCGATATCTTTCTCATAGGAATTGCGCAGGCCGGCGCCGGTCACCGGATTGGCGAGCGCGAGTTTCGTGTTGATGACCCAGGCGTCGACGCGGCCCATGAACGATGCGTCCTGCGTCGCCTCGCCGATGGTCGCCATCCGCTCCGTCCACTTGGCGGGCATGAACGCAACCGCCGGGATCAGAACGATCATCAGGGCAAGAACAATCGAAACCTTGTGGCGCGAGCGCGACCAGAAATAGGCGGCGAAGGCGACAAGCGCGAGAAAAGCGCCGCGCGAGTGCGTCCCCAGGATCGAAATCATCGTCATCACGAAAAGAGCGGTCAAGGCGAAGCGAAGAACCGGCTTGCGCACTTCCCCGCGCAGATAAAGCAGGAGCGGCAAGAGCGTCGCCAACGCAATCCCCATGTGATTGTTGTCTTCAAGGACTGTCGTCGGCACGCCTTGCACCCGGTATTGGCCCAGCGTCGCCACCGTAAAAAGCGCGCCTTTCGCCGCAAAGAACCCGAGCGAGACAACGACCGTCCAGAGCAGCGCGTGGAGGCGCAATTTCGTCGTCACCGTCAGCGCGCAAATCAGCGCAAACGCCATGGTCTTGATAAAGCGATCGAAATATTCCGCTGAATTGGCCGCATCGAGCGAGAACTGCTGCGAGACGAAGAGCCAGAACGAAAAAATAATCAGCATGACGGGCAGGACGCCAATGCCAACGCCCGTGGCGCCGATGCTCGTATCACCGATGCTCATGGCGCCGCCGCTGGCGCCCTGATTGCCGCCCTGATTGCCGGGCGGGCTTGCGCTCTTCTGGCCGCCCCTCTGCCCACCCCTTTGCCCACTGTGGTCGATGCGGCCGCCAAGACCGCCATGCATGATGAGCGCGCCGATTGTCACCGCCGCAATCAGGAGGTTCAGCGGAATGCCATACGTTCCGTAGGCCAATTGATGAGGGGTCATCACAGTGAACCACGCCCAGGTGATGATCCCGACAAACGGGTGGCGCAACGTCACGCCGAGCGCCATCAAAATCACCAGAAGAAGGAGCGCGTCACGCATGGGCGCGCCTGCGAACAGCGATTTTGTTTTCAGGACCGCGGCGCGCCTTCGTCAGGCGCTTGATCCGCCGCGCCGCGGCTTCAAGGCGCAGGGCCGGCGTACGGCGCTGGATTGCAAAACTTGAAAATGCGGGCCCGGGAACGCCGAGATTGAATTTGTATCGGTCGCCGCCGGCCATGAAATCATACGTGTCGCGCACGCCGGAAAGATGATCGCCGATGGCTAGCGCATGGGTGACAAGGCCCGGTTTCAGCCTGTTGTCGTCCTCGATGACAAAGCCGCCCGCATTGAAGCGCACGGCGCGCTCTTCGACAAAATTATATAGATAGCCAATCGGCTCGTCGCCGGCGCGGGCGCGCAAAAGTTCAACGCCGCCAGCCGCAAAACAGCGATCGATCAGCATACGGTGAAAATCATAATAGTGCCGCTGCGTGCGCAGGCCGGCGCTTTGGCGCCCGTCGCCGTCGCGCGCGCGCCATTTCGCTTCATGAAGATCGCACAGCGCCTCAAAGAACTGATGCGCATCGCCCGGCGTTTCTGCGCGCTCCAGAGCGAGGGGGCCGCGTTCGCTATAGAGCCGCATCGCGCGGCGCAACTGGCTGCGCGTTGAACGCCCGAGGGTGTCGATATAATCCGCTGTCGTTACGCCGGTTTTGCGTTGCGCGGCGAGATCGACAAACGCCGACGGGTGTTCGGCGCGCCGGTGGATCACGAGGTCGTCCCCGGCAAGATCATCTTCGAGATCGAACGGCGCGTTTGTGACGACAATTTCTTCCCAGCCTGCGGCCTGCGCGGGCGGGGCGGCTAGGACCGCGCGCCAGCCGGCGCGCTCGTCGGCGCGCGCGATTAACAGCGAATTATATTCAACCGGAACAAGCGCGCGCGCATCGCGCCCGGTTTCATTGAGGCGCAGTTGCTTGACCCGCATGACGGCGTGGCGCAGTTCGCTGACCTCGCAAAAAAGCCCAAGCCCGCGAAGCGCGCCGTCACGGCTGACAATTTCAGCCACGTAAAGCGGGTTTTGCGCCGTCGCGATGGCGACCGAAATCCAGTCCCAGGAGAGGAAAAACGGCGCGCGCACCTCGTTGCGGAGCGCGTGCGCCAGCGCCGACCAGCGCTGTTCAAGACGGGCCGGGTCTTCAAGCGGCGCGATATGCGCCGTTAACGATGTTGTCGCCGCCGTCAAAGCGTTGAGATCTCCGTCCTTTGCGTGCCTCGTATCGGCGCTTTCCATGCAGGAACCAAACCGCAACAGCGGCCCGCGCGGCGGGGCCGATGCGCGTCGCCGGCCGCCTAGTATAGAGCGGACGCGCGGGCGAGGAAAAACCGGGCCCGCCAATCGTTCCGAAACTGGTCCCGAAACGGGTAAGGCCATATAATAATAACGCAAAATCAACGCCTTAAATCACGGCAGAGACACCGCGAGGTCCCGCTGAGGTCGCGGGGGGGCGTCAATCTCGTCGCCTCTCGCGCCGGAATGGGGTAAGGAAGCCGCTTCAACAAGGAGGCATTGCATGAAAATCTACGGCCATTTTTTATCATCGCCGGCCAATCAGGTGCGCCTGACCGCAAGCGCCCTCGGCGCGCCGCATGAGTACGTCCATGTCGACCTGCAAAATGGCGAGCAGATGACGCCGGAATATCGTGCGATCAATCCGTTTGGCAAAGTGCCGGCGCTCGACGATAACGGCTTTCACCTTGCAGAAAGCAATGCGATTTGCCGCTATCTCGCGCACAAACAAGGGGCTGCGCTTTACAGCGCCGATCCCAAACAAGCTGCGCGCATTGATCAGTGGATGGACTTTTCAACCCACCACGTGCGCTCGAATATGGGCAAGGTGCTCTTTAACAAGATGTTCGCCCCGATGTTTGACATGCCGGTCAACGAAGCGGCGTTGGCCGAAGGGCTTGAAAACCTGAACGCCAATTTAGGCCATGTGGAAACGGCGTTGTCGCCAGGCGGCTTTCTCGCCGGCGATGCGCTGACATTGGCCGATATCGCGCTGATTGCGGCGATGGAGCCGTTTGAGAAAATTGAATTTGATATGACGCCGTTCCCGGCGACGCAAAAAATGCGTCAGTCGATCATGGGCGAGGATTGGTACACCAGCGTTCACGCGCATTA
>JBCBBT010000017.1:0-24162 GCA_038531315.1 Pseudomonadota bacterium | reverse complement strand
ATTCCATCGGTGAAACGGGCCTAAATTGCGACGGGGCGCTTTCAATCCCCGTTGGCGCTTCTTACCTTTAAACAATGGACACAACGACTTCGCCGCTCACATCGCCACAAGCCGCGACGCCGACGCCGGTTGCGCCGCTCGACCAGCCGGCGCGCTGGGAAATTGCCGAACAATGGCGCCTCGCCTGGCGCAGTCTGAAATGGACGGCGTTCGGCGCTGTCGGTTTTTTCGGGCTCATGGCCGCTGGCCAGATTTATCTTTTCCACCAGATGTTTTCCGACATCCATCCGGCGGCGGGCGGCGCTTTCGTTGCGATCGTGCTGGGATTGGCGATCTGGCTGATCGGGGCGCCGCTCTATCGGTTCTTTCAGGCGCCGACAATCGCGCAGCCGCCGGCGGTGGATTTAAAACAGGCCGACTTGCCGCTGGGCGATATCAAGCGCCGGATCGCCTATGACGATACCTATTTGCGCGGCATCGCGAACAATCCGGCGCTGGTCTCACGGCGCGGGGCCGCGATCGCCGCGCGGCGGGATCTTGAAGCGCTGAAAAATGCGCAGGCGGACGGTCTCGCCCAACGCCTCGCGGCATTCGAACGCGAGCGGATCGCGACCCTGCTCGTTGATCTCGACAAGCAAGTCGATGATTACATCCATAAGGAAGCGCTCGCCGTTGGGTCCGCGACGGCGGTGAGCCTTAACGGGTCAGTCGATGCGTTTGTCGTCCTGTGGCGCAATATCAATATGGTGAGCCGGATTTCGCGGCTCTATTACGGCCGCCCCAGCTTGCGGCTCAGTCTGACGATTTTGCGCGATGTGATGGTGGCGGTTCTGTTGAGCCGGGCGCTCGACGACGTCTCCGACGCGGCTGGCGAAGCCCTCGGCGGGGTCATGACGCGTCTTGGCGGCATGGTTGCGGGCCCGCTGATCGACGGGTCGGTGAATGCGCTCGTGACGACAAAGATTGGTTATCTGACGAAAAAGCGCTGTCGCAGTTTTGACGTCTGGTCAGAAACCCGCGCGACGCGCGCCACCAAGGAAGTGATCGATCAGGTCAAACGCGAGTCGAGCGCGCTTGTTGGTGAACTCGTCAAAATGACCAGCGGTTTTTTCGGCGCGGCGGGCGACATTGTCGGCGCGGCGGCGACCAAGGCGAGCGACGTCGCGGGCGCCGCGGCTTCCGCCGCTGAGACTGTCGCGGGCGCTGCGGCGACGGCGGCGGCCACTGCGGCTGGCGGCGTGGTCGGCGCCGCCTCCGACGCCGCCGAAAAGGTTCTTGCGGCGCCAAAATCGGCCTGGTCCATCGTTCAGGACACTTTCGTGAAAAAACCGGCGCCGCAAAACGCGCCCGGCGGCGACGCGAGCGTTCCCGGCGGATCGCGGCGAGGCGGGGCGTCCTGACGTCTACGGACGAGCCCGCCGCCGCGCGCAAAGCTGGTCGATTTGATCGGCTCGTCTGGCCATCTGGACAGAACGGATTTCACAAAAAAACCGGCGCTCGAAAGCGCCGGTTTTCAAATAAATTGCATCGTTCAACGCGCGTTCGTGACGCGCTTTCAGACCATGCGTTAGTCGACCAGCTTGAGTTGGCCGGCTGAAGTTTTGCCGCGATCTTCCTGCAGTTCGTAGGAGACCTGCTGACCGTCATTGAGGCCGCGAATGCCCGCTGCTTCGAGCGCGGTCGCGTGGACAAAAACGTCCTTGCCGCCGCCTTCCGGTGCGATGAAGCCATAGCCCTTCTGGGCGTTATACCATTTGACTGTTCCGTTCGCCATTTCTGTGTCCTTTCAAACAGGCGTGAGCGCGATGGAATATCCAGAGCGCAGTAGGTGCCGCCGATGTTTGGAGGTGTCTTCGAAGCTTGCTTCAGAGGCCTAATAGGCGGCCTTCAATCATGGCGCGCAAATCATATGGGCCATACTGGCTGCGATAGCAAGGTTTTCGCGTCAGGGGGCCTTGATGAGCGTTGAGGGGCCTTGCGGGACGGCCCCGGATTTTTTCGACCATTTTGTTCCACCGAAATGGCTCCCCCGAGAGGAATTGAACCCCCGCCGCGCATTGCGCGGCTGATTATGGTCAGACGGTTCGCAACCTCTCGGGGACGCGTGGCGTCCTCGAGAGGATTCGAACCCCCGCCGCGCATTGCGCGGCTGATTATGATCAGACGGTTCGCATTCTCTCGGGGGCGCGTGGCGTCCCCGAGAGGATTCGAACCTCTGGCCCCCAGATTAGGAATCTGGTGCTCTATCCTGCTGAGCTACGGGGACGCTCATCTAATCGATTAGCATTTAATCGCGCTGCGACCAATGCCGCCTTCGAGGCCGGCAGAGTGCGGCATAGCAGAATCATGCTTGCGGCAGAGCGGCGCCATTTTCCTGCACCCCGATTGCCGCCATACTCGACCTTAATGTGATCGGAGCGCCCTAACGGATGGCGCTCGCCATGCGGGAGGCTTTGTGATGGCGCGACAAAATATGGGGCTGATTACCGGCGCGGCGCTGGCGGCGTTCGCCTTTGGGCTCTTTGCAGGACGCGCCATTCCGGACGGCGAACAGCCGACGGTCGATGCGTCAGCCGATCAGGTACTGATCGCGCCGCAAGCGCGCGGGCGCGCGGCGCAACAGACCGGCGACCAGCCTCGGCGCGCGTTTCAGTCCGTGCGCGCGCCGGATGCGCCCCGCCCGGAAACGCCGCGCCCTGAAGGGTTTCAGTTCTCCCGGTTGATCCTTGAGACCGGCGGCGAGACGCCGCGCGCCTGTCTTCAGTTTACCGATGCGCTCAATGATACGGGCGAGGTGAACTACAATGACTTCGTGCGCGTGACGCCGAACGACACGCCCGCGATCGATGTGACCGGGCAGAGCCTGTGCCTTGCGGGGCTTGCATTCGACAAGGACTACACGGTGACGCTGCGCGCGGGGCTTCCCGGCGCGGGCGAGGCGCGCCTTGAAAAAGCCGAGCGCATCGCCGTCGCGTTCGGCGACAAGCCAGCCTATGTGGGCTTTGCCGGCGACGGCGTGATCCTGCCGCGGCTTGAAGCCGACGGCCTCGGCATCGAGACGGTCAATGTCGACAAGCTCGCCATCACCATCAAGCGCGTTTCCGACAGGGCGCTGGTCCAAAAACGGATTGTCGCCGGCGAATCGCTGAGCGCGCGGCAGTATTACTACGGGTACGGAGATGACGGCGCAGAAGATGTCGGTGCGACGGTCTATGACGGCGAGCTAGAGATTGACGCGCAGGAAAATGAAACCGTCACGACGGTGTTCGCGCTCGGTGCTGCGTTAAAAGATCTGAAGCCCGGCGCCTATTTTATCAGGGCGCGCGATGCGTCCGCCGGCGCGACAACCGCCGCGTCGCGCGGGCGCGGCGGGTCTTCGGTGCGCGGGGCGCAGGCCTGGCGCTGGGTGATGTTCACCGACATGGCGTTGACGACGTATTCGTCGGAGGCGGGCGTTGATGTTTTTGCGCGCTCGATTGCTTCCGCGCGCGCGATGGCCGGCGTCGAGTTGACGTTGATCGCGGCGAACAATGACGTTCTGGCGCGCGCGGTCACCAATGGCGAGGGCCGCGCCCGTTTCGAAGGGCCCGCGGTCAATGGCGATTATCCGCTGTCGCCGCGCATGGTGATGGCCTATGGCCCGCAGGACGATTTCACGACGATTGATTTGCAGCGCGCGCCGCTCGACCTTTCGGACCGCAATGTCGGCGGGCGTGCGCCTTTATCGACGCTCGACGGGTTTGTCTGGTTCGATCGCGGCGTCTACAGGCCCGGCGAGACGGTTCACCTGTCGGCGTTGATACGCGACGCCGCGGCGAATGCTGTTGATCGCCCGGTGACGGTAACAATCCGTAGACCGAACAATACGCTGGCCCTGACGCGCCGCCTTGAGACGTTGACCGTGGGCGGGTTTTCCTTTCCATACGCGTTGCCGCAGGGCGCTCCCCGCGGCGTCTGGCGTGTTGAGATTGAAGCGGACGGCGCCGGCGCGGCGGCGCGCGGTCAGTTTTCAGTGGAAGACTTTGTCCCGCAGCGCCTCGCGGTCTCGCTTGATCTTGATGCGAATACGCCGCTGCGCCCGGGCGATGAGCGCCGTGTCGGCGTTGAAAGTCGTTTTCTTTATGGCGCGCCGGCCTCGGGGCTAACGGTGGAGGCCGAAGCGCGCCTGCGGATCGATCCCAATCCGTTCCCTGACTATCGCGGGTATCGCTTCGGTCCAGTGAATGGTCGCTTCGATGAGCGGTTTATCAATCTCGGCGTCACGCAAACCGACGGCGAGGGGCGGGCGGCGTTCCCGCTGGCGGTCACGGACGCGCCGAAAAATCTCGGGGCCCCGTTGCGGGCCGATCTCGTCGTCGGCGTTGTTGAGCCCGGCGGGCGGCCCGTGCGGGAAAGCGCGCGCGTGCCGGTGCGTCCGGACGACGCTTATGTGGGCTTGAAACTGGCTCAGGAAGGTGGCGGTTTCGGTCAGGGCGAGCCCGCGGAAATCGATGCGGTGTTGATCGACTGGCAGGGCGCGGCGCGCGCCGGCGCGCTTGAATGGCGCCTTGTCGAAGAAGACTATTGGTTTGATTGGTACCGGGATAATGGCGAATGGCGCTGGCGGCGGTCCTTCCGCGACGTTCTGGTCGCCGAAGGCCGCGCCGCCGCGGCCGCTGACAAACCGGCCCGGATCAGCCAGCGGCTTGATCAGGGTTCTTATCGGC
Source organism: Pseudomonadota bacterium (assembly GCA_038531315.1). GTDB lineage: Bacteria > Pseudomonadota > Alphaproteobacteria > Caulobacterales > Parvularculaceae > JAJFFW01. Next base: position 19,456 of record JBCBBT010000017.1, on the reverse strand, counting down.
TTGCCGTCACCGATCCGGCCACGGGCGCAAAATCCGACATCCGGTTTTATGTCGGCTGGCGCTCCTATGCGGCGGGGGCCGAAACCCCTGACCGCGCGGCGCTGACCGGTCCCGAGGCGCCAGTGAAGCCGGGGGCGCGGGCGCGCTTTTTTCTCAATCCGCCCTATGCGGGCGAGGCGATCGTCACGGTCGCGACCGACAGGGTTCACAGCGTTCAACGGTTGAATATCGACCGCGGCGGACGCGAGATTATCATCGAGACAGACCCGTCCTGGGGGGCCGGATTTTATGTCATGGCGAGCATCGTCACGCCGCGCAGTCCCGGCGCACGCCCGCAGCCGCGCCGCGCCCTCGCGGTCGCCCATGCGCCGTTTGACCTGAGCGAGCGGACCATGACCGTTGCGCTCAATGCGCCGCCGCTCGTCAGCCCGCGTCAGGAAATCGAGTTGCCGGTGACCATTGAGGGCGCGCGGCGCGGCGAACAAGTCATGCTGGCGGTGTCGGCGGTCGATGAAGGCATCTTGCGGCTGACGAAATTCTCATCGCCCGCGCCGGTGGCGCATTACTTTGGCAAAAAGCGGCTCGGCGTTGAGGTCCGCGATCATTACGGCCGCATCCTGAACGCCAATCTCGGCGCGCCGGCGCGCTCCGGCGGCGACCAGCTCGGCGGCGAGGGGCTGACGGTCGTGCCGACAAAATCCGTGGCGCTCTTTTCCGGTCTGGTCTCCGTCGGCGACGACGGCAAAGCGCGCGTGCCGCTGACCGTCCCCGACTTCAATGGCGAATTGCGTCTGATGGCGGTGGCGTGGTCGGCCGATAAGGTGGGCGAGGCGGCGGGTCCCATGACCGTGCGCGACGCCGTGCCGGCGCTCGTCTCGCTGCCGCGGTTTTTGGCGCCGGGCGATACGGCGACGGCCACGCTCTCAATCGATAACGTAGACGGCGCGGCGGGGGCGTATGCGGTGACGCTCTCCGGGGCCGGACCCGTTCGTTTGTCTACAGAGGAAACGATTACGCTTGCAAAAGGCGAACGTCAGGCGCGGAGTTATCAAATCGCCGCCGGCGAAGCGGGGATCGGCGCGGTGACGCTGGCGGTCACGGGCCCTGAAGGTTTCGCCGTTGAGCGGCGCTATCCGATCGAGGTTCGATCGCCTTTCTTTCCGGTGACCAATGTTTCAACGGCCGCGCTGGAGCCCGGCGAAAGCTTCCGCGCGACCGCGGCGCCGCTCGCGTCGTTTGCGCCAGGATCGGGGTCGCTCAGCGTCTCATTCTCGCGCCTGCGCGGGGTTGAGCCGGGGCCCTTGCTTGATGCGCTTTATCGATATCCGTACGGATGTTCTGAGCAGCTTGTCTCCTCGGCGATGCCGCTGTTGTTTGTCAATGTTCTGGGCGGCGACGACAATCGCGATCCGGAACGCGCAATCCGTCCGCGCGTTCAAAAGGCGGTCAACAAATTGCTGACGCGACAAAGCGCGGACGGCGCTTTTGGGCTCTGGCGTGAGGGCGACGGCGGCGCGACCGGCTGGATCGGCGCTTATACGGTCGACTTCCTCTATCGCGCACGCCGCGAAGGGTATGCGGTGCCGGAGGATGCGCTGAACCGCGCCTATGATGCGCTTCAGAATGTGGCGCGTCTTAATCAGTGGACGGCGGTGCGTTATCAGTTGCGCGCCTTTGAAGGGCAGGGATCGACCGATACGACAGCGCTGTTGCGCCGGCGTGCTGCGGCCTATGCGCTTTACGTGTTGGCGCGCGCCGGCAGGGCGGACCTTTCCGATCTCCGTTATTTCCACGACGCTTTGCTCGACGAGACGCCGAGCCCTCTGGCGCGCGCACATATTGCGGCGGCGCTCGGCTTCATGGGCGATAACGCGCGCGCCATAAGCGCTTTTGACAAGGCGCGTGCGGCGATCGGCTATGATAATCGCAGCAATTATTATCAGTCGCCGCTGCGCGATGTCGCCGGGGTTCTCGCGCTTGCGTCGGAAGCAAAGCGCGGCGCTACGGTTGAAAGCGTCGCGGAAGACTTCACGCGGCTGATGCGCGAGCAGTCGCGGTTGCATACACAGGAAAAAGCATTCGTCCTGATCGCAGCACAAGCCTTGCTGCGGTCAGCCGGGCCGATGCGTCTCGCGGTTGACGGCGAGGCGATTGACGGCGCGCCCGCGCCAAGTTTCTCGCCGGCATTGTCAAAACTCCGCGGCGACGGCGTTGCCTATGAAAACCGAAGCGAGGGCGTCATATTCCGCACCGTGACGGCGTCTGGCGCGCCGGTTTCGGCGCCCCCGGCGGCGGCGAACGGTTTCACCGCCGTCAAGCGGATCGCCGATCGCAGCGGCCGCCCGGTCGATCTTGGCGCCGTGCGCCAGAACGACCGGCTGGTCGTCGTGATCAGCGCCGAGGCCGCCGCCGAGCGCCTGCATCCGGCGATCGTTGCGGATTTACTGCCGCCGGGATTTGAGATCGAGACGGTTCTGTCGCCTGCCGACGGCGCGCGGCGCACGCGCAATGGTCTTGATACTTCCGGCCCTTATGGTTGGATCGGCGAAATTTCCCGCGCCAAAGTCGCCGAGGCGCGCGACGACCGGTTTGTCGCCGCGATTGATGTGCGCAAGGAACGCTTCACTTTTGCTTATGTCGTGCGGGCCGTGACGCCTGGCGCCTATGTTCTGCCGGGCGTTGTCGTCGAAGATATGTACCGGCCCGGCGTGGTGGGGCGCACCGCCGCGCAGTCCGTTACCATTTCACAAGCGGCCCCATAGGGCCGGCGGCATGGGCGGCGTTCTTCATAAAATCAAAATCGGCGCCCGCCGCGGCGCGATGGCGACGCTGGCGGTCGTCGTCGCGGCGCTCGCCGCAGACAGACTCGCGCCGCCGCCGCTTGAGCGCGCTGAGGCCGTCAGTCCCCTTGTCACCGATTACGAGGGACGCTGGCTGCACGGGTTTACAACGCCGCAAGGGCGTTGGCGTTTCAGAGCCGAGATCGAAACAATCGATCCGCAGTTTATTGAGCGGCTCATCGCGGTTGAAGACAAACGGTATTACCGCCATTGGGGCGTTGATCCGTATGCGGCGGCGCGGGCCGGCGCACAGGCGATTGGGCGCGGCGAAATCGTCTCGGGGGCCTCGACCATCACCATGCAGACGGCGCGCTTGTTGGAGCCGCGCAAACGCACGCTCGGCGCCAAGCTCATCGAAATGGCGCGCGCGGTCCAGCTTGAGCGCCGCCTGACCAAGGACGAGATTCTCGAAATCTATCTGACGCTCGCGCCCTATGGCGGCAATATCGAGGGCGTGCGCGCTGCGAGCCTTGCTTATTTCGGCAAGGAACCGGCGCGTCTCACGGACGCCGAACAGGCTTTGTTGATCGCATTGCCGCAGGCGCCGGAGGCGCGCCGGCCGGATTTGCGCGCGAAAAATGCGCGCGCCGCGCGGGCGGACGTTCTGGCGAAACTGACCGACGCCGGCGTTATCAGCGCGGGACGCGCCCGGGAAGCGAATGAGGCGCGCGTACCGGCGCGCCGGCTTGCATTTCCTCGGCGCGCCTGGCACGCGAGCCGGCGCCTCGCTTTTGGGGGCGATAAACGAACCGGCGCCGCGGTGCGCGCGACGATCAATGCGCGCTTGCAAGGCGAAGCCGAAGCGCTGGCGGCGGCGTACGCTGACAAGCAGACCGACGGCGGCATTGCAGCCATCCTCATTGTCGACGTCGAGACGATGGCGGTCCGCGCCGCTGTCGGCTCCTCGGGCGTCGCCTATGACGGCGGCTGGAACGATCTGACGCGCGCGCGCCGCTCGCCCGGGTCGACGCTGAAACCATTTGTCTACGGACTGGCCTTCGACGATGGTCTCGCCGGACCGGAAACGTTGATCGATGACAAAGCGCGGCTCTTTGGCGGCGATTACGCACCGGAAAATTTCGACCGCACCTTCCGGGGCGAGGTTCGTATTCGCGAGGCGCTGCAACATTCTTTAAACGTGCCGGCGGTTGCGGCTCTCGACCAGATTGGCGCTGTTCGATTTTCGTCGCTGATGGGACTGGCGGGCGTTGATCTCCATACGGTGAAACGGGCGGATGATCGTCCGGGACTGACGCTTGCGCTTGGCGGCGCGAGCGTCACCTTGAGCGATATCGCGCTGATGTATGCAGGCCTTGCCAATGACGGCGTCATGCGGCCGTTGCGATGGCGTGCGGATGATCGCAACGGCGACGATGTCGCCGCGCTTTCGTTCATGTCGGCGGCGAGCGCCGCACGGATCAACGAGATTTTGAGATCAGCGCCCGCGCCGGAAGGCCGCGCGCCCTCTGCGCTCACCGGAAAGGCGCCGCGCATCGCTTTCAAGACAGGGACGTCCTATGGGTTTCGCGATGCGTGGGCTGCAGGTCACGCGGGCGGCTACGCGGTGGCCGTCTGGACAGGACGCGCCGACGGCGCGCCGCGCACCGGACAGACCGGCCGCAAAGCAGCTGCGCCGTTGCTATTCGATGTGTTTGATCGATTGGACGAGGCGCGCATGACGGATGGACCCGGCGCGCGCGGCGACGGCGATGACATAAACGGCGGCGGGGCGCCCGGCCTTGTGCGGTTTTCGCCGGGCGCCGGCGCGGCGCCGCCTGAGATCGTCTTTCCGCGCGACGGCGTTGAAATCTTTGCGGGCGGCGAGGGCCGCCAGATTACGCTGGCGGCGCGCGGCGGGGCCGCCGACTATCGATGGTATATTGACGGCGCGCCGCTCGCCCGCGACGCCGTTTCAGGCCGCGCCGTCTGGCGCCCGCGCCAAAGCGGCTTTTACGAGATCGTTCTTGTCGATGCGAAGGGCCGCGCGGCGCGCTCCAAGGTGCGCGTCCATTACTCGGGGGTCTGACGAATGGACTGGCTTTCTCGCCGCGCCTTTGCGGCGCTTGTCGGCGGCGGGTCTTTGGCGTGTCTATCAGGCCCGCGCGCATGCGCCGCGCAAGGCTATGACGGCGCCGGCCCCGCACGCGTCATCGACGGGGCCACATTCATGATCGGCGAGGCTGAATATCGCGTCGCTGATGTGGCGGCGCCGTCGCTTGATCGCTTCGGAACCGCTGAGCCTTTCGCCGCTGAGGCGCGCGACCTTACAGCGGCGTGGTTTGCGAAAGGGTTCGATGAATTGCGCCGCGTGGGCGCGCCGGATCGATGGGGACGGCGCGCCGTGGCGCCGCAACGCTTTGGCCGTGACCCGGACGACAAAACCGACATTGCGGACAAAGCCGGGCAGAGCCTGCAGGCTTATCTTGTTGAAAACGGCGCAGCGCGCGTGCGCCCGCAATCGGCTGAATATGACCGCATCCTTGCATTGCTCGCCTCAGAAGCGATCGCGCGCGAACAAGGCCGCGGACTTTGGGCGTATAAGGACTATCGCCCGTTTGACGCCAGTGATGCGCGCGGCGCCATTGGCGACTTCCATCTGGTTCGCGGCCGCGTTCTCAACGTTGCGGTCACGCGGACGCGGACTTATCTCAATTTCGCAGAAGACTATAAGACCGATTTCACGATCACTGCATCCGCGCGCTTACAGCGTCGCTGGGCGCGCGAGGGCTTTGCGCTTCGCCCGCTTGAAGGCGCGGAAATCATGGTGCGCGGGTTTGCCGAGTGGATTAACGGTCCGTCGATTGAGCTGACGCATCCGCTTCAAATTCAACCGCTGTAGGCCGTGCGTCCTGTTGGTCGGCAAAGCGTGATTGTTCGGTCCCGCCGCCGCCGTCAAGAGTGCGCCGCGCCGCGGCGGCGTGATCGGCGGCCGTCGCCGATGCGAGCTTGCCTGTGACGCAAATTTCTTCCGGCGTTGCGGTTTTGCGATCGGGCGCCGGCAATGCGGCCCAGGCGTCGTCAATCTCTTTTGACTGATCTTTGATTTCGTTTTGATAATGCGGATAGTGCTGTCGTTTCCAGTTCGAAAGCCCTTGTTTGTCCGCATACGCATTGGTCATCGCGCCTTTGGCCATGGAAATCGCAAGGCGCGCTTTGGCGAGGTCGCGTTTGAAGCCCCAGCCGTTTTTGTACATCAGCGCCACATTATAAAGCGAAACGGGATCGGCTTTTGTCGTCGCCGCATCGCAAATCGTGCGCCGGACTTGCGCATGGGAAAGCCATTTGGTTTGCGCTTCGCCATGGGCGGCCTGCAGGCGGCCGACAGCTTCAATGGTCGCGGGGCCGTAGTCGTTGTCCGGCCCGCCGGCGACGAATTCGATCATGCCGAGCGCTTCGAGCGCATATTGCACCGCTGTCGGCGCTGCGGCTTCGGTGACGCGAATGCCTGCGCCTGCGTGTGCGGTTTCGAACGCAGTGCGTGCGCGGGCTTCGTCGCTTGCGGGCACGCTCAATGATCCGGCCCCGGCTCCAAGGCCGGTTTCATTACCGGCCTCAACCGCATGCACGCCGAATTGCGCCGGCTCTTGCGCATCGATGGCTGCGTCCGGCGGCGCCGCATAAGCGGTGCGGAGGTTTTCCAGCGCGGCGAGGGCGGCTTCAGCTTCAAGCCGTTCAATATTTTCAGGCGTTGAGGCGAGCAGCTTTGACTTTTCATAGTCCGCCGTCAGCCGCGCCTTTTCCGACAATGACGCGGCGCGGTCTTGGCTTTGCGCCTCGAGCCATGCGCTGACGTCGGCGCCGTTGGAAAGAGCCCCATAGGCGCCCGCATGCCGATAATCTGACCAGCTTTCCGACGCCGCAGACCAGGCGGCGGCGGCGAAGGTTTTGGGCGTGTCGAAAAACTTGCATTCAGAAAGCGTGCTGAGCCGCAACAGGCCGGGCGGGCCCATGCGCGCCAGTCGGTCGGCGAGGGCGCGCGCAGCGGCGTCCTTCTCGTCCTTGTCGGTTGCTTTGGCGAGTTGTTTATGCCGGCGCAGCAAATCGCTCGTGCGTCGCTCGCGATATTGCTGGAACATTTTCTCGCGTTTGTTGTAGCGCTCCTTGTCGCGGTCGCCGCCAAACCGTCGGAACGAGACATATCCTTTTTCCTTGAGGCGGCGGGTTGCGACGTTGCGCGCAAGGTTGGCGCGGGTATCGACCGCATCGCACGCGGCAAGCGTCACCCAGGTCAGCGCATATTGGCGCTCGGCTGCATTGCTGAAGGCGGACTGCGCGGGATAAGCGCAATCGGCGATCGCCAGCTGCGCATGCGGATCCCCGCCGAGCGCCGCCCATTCGAGGATCATATGTTCCTCAAAGGTGAATTTCGCCGCGCAAGATGCGTTGGCGCTGTCGTCATCGCCGCGCGCGTGCGCCGCCGATAATCCGGACGTCGCCGTCGCACTCGAAATAATAATGACGCCCGCAAGGGCGGCCTTGAACAACTTCAACATCACTCCCCTCCGCCATCACGCGGTTGGCCAAACCGTATTGGCTTTGCCAACACCGCACAACCGCCGCGCGGGATTATCCCTCTGCCTGACAACAATTTCACATGGGCATTGTTGCAAAAAAATGGCGTCAAACAGTGGAAATTTATGGGCGCCATTAAGGCTGTCGCCCACGCATGACGAAGCCGCCGGCGGGGCGGCGGCTTCATTGATGTGGCGTATGGGCGCCGCGGCGCTGTTGCAATGCAGCAAGCCCCTGTTAGGCGGGCCTTTTTTAGGCGGCCTTTTTCTGCAAAAGAGCCGCGTCGAGATCGGCGAGCGCCGCCGGCAGGTCGACTTTCTTCACCGCCGCAACCTCGCGCGCGAGACGGTCCTGTGCGGCTTCAAAAAGCTGGCGTTCAGAATAGCTTTGTTCCGGCTGGTCCGCCGCGCGGTAAAGGTCGCGCACAACCTCCGCGACCTGGATGATATCGCCGGAATTGATCTTCGCTTCATATTCCTGAGCGCGGCGCGACCACATTGTGCGTTTGATGCGTGCACGGCCCTTCAGTGTTTCAAGCGCCTTTTTCACGGTTGCGTCGTCGGATAGACCGCGCATCCCGACGGCCTGCGCCTTTGCGGTGGGCACCCGCAGCTTCATTTTTTCCTGTTCGAATACGATAAGGAAAAGCTCATTCGTGACGCCGGCGATCAATTGCTTTTCAACGCCGACAATTTTGCCGACGCCGTGGGCCGGATAGACGACGAAATCGTTGACGCGGAAATTTTGTTTGGCGGCTTTCGCTTCGGGGGTGGGTTTGACGTTTTTACTCTGCACAGAATTGGTCGGCCTTTGCGGGGTTGGCAACGGTGTTGGTTTCTTGATTTCGGAGCTGTGTTCCGAACGCGGTTTCTGACCGACATGCTGTGTTCTTGCAACCGCCAACTTCGCTTTTTCCTCTGCTTCCCTAATCGCTTTCGCCGATAGTTTCGCCGGTTTCTTAGCAGCTTTTTTCGCCGCCGGTTTGGCCGCAGCGGTTTTTGTTTTCCCCGCGGGCTCGTCCGTCTTCGGTGAAGCTTTGGCGGGCGCTGCTTTTTTCGCGGTCGGTTTTTTCGCTGGTGCGCTCTTTGCCTTTGTCTTCGTTGCGGTTTTTGTCGCCGTCTTCTTCGCGGGCGAAGCCGTTTTGTTCGTACCCGTTGTTTTCTTGGCGACCTTTTTGGCGGGCGCTTTCGCCGCAGCCTTCTTCTTCGCCGCAGGTTTCGCCTTCACCGCTGTTTTCTTTTTCGCCGTCGTTTTGGGCGTTGCTTTTTTCGCGGTTTTGGTCGTCGCTTTGGCGGTTTTGCGCGTCGCCGTTTTCGCTGGCGCCGACTTCGCTTTTGCGCTCACCGCTGTCTTTGCGGCGGGGCGGGCGGCCTTCTTCTTCGCGGCCGGTTTTTTGCGCGCCGTCGTCGCCGCTTTTTTCGCGGCCGGTTTTTTCTTTTTTGCTTCCGCAGCCATGGGCTTTACTTTCTCATTCTCGAAGCTCAATACTTGTTGAAAGGCGACGACGCCGCAGCTCAGTCTCGCCGCCTGTTGATCACGCGCCCCAAGGGGGGTGATCTCCGGAGTGAGACCTTCTTGGTCAGTTCTCAGCGATCGGTCCGGCTCATCGGCGGGGCCTCGTCGTGACAGACGCCCTTTGTCGGACAACGATAAAGAAATGAGGCGGCTTACGACTCCGCGGCTTCTGGCGAACGCTTAAGAGCTTTCCAAAAATTCCGCGAAATCAATCAGCTACGCTCGTTCTTTCATGAACTGGCTCGAATATGCCTTGGCGGCGACAACGCCTCCTTTGAAAAAAGCATAGCATAAAATGTCATGAATTGCCACGGCCTATGCGACAAGTTGGGCCCGCGCGGGGTCCAAAAAGCCGCAACGGGCGCGGCGCGATCAACCGGGGCGTGCGCGCCGCACGCATTTGAGGGGCTGTCGCGCGCCGCAACAGGGCCGCTGGCGCCCGTCTCAGTTGTCGGGCGGGCGCTGGTTTTTGCGACCTGGCTAGTCGCCCGAGCCCGGATTGGCGCTGAAATATTTCTCGAGCTTGCCTTTTTCTTCGGCGAAGGCGTCGGCGTCTTCGGGCGGGTCTTTTTTCTGGGTGATGTTCGGCCACGCGGCTGCATATTTCGCGTTCAGCTCCACCCACTTGCCGTCATCGTCGTCCGTGTCGGGGACGATCGCCTCAGCCGGGCACTCAGGTTCGCAGACGCCGCAATCAATGCACTCGTCAGGATGGATGACGAGCATGTTTTCGCCCTCGTAAAAGCAATCAACCGGGCAAACTTCGACGCAGTCGGTGTATTTGCATTTAATACATGCGTCGGTGACGACATAAGTCATGGGGGCGTTTCTCCAAACCTGTAGCGATCCCGCCGCCCTACATAGCCAGTTGCGTCAAGGGCGCAAGGCGGGCCCCGGCAAAAACTTTAGGCTGTGACTGTTTGGCCGCCACAGCCGAGAAGGGCGCCGTCGCCGCCTGCCGCGACAGTCGATTATTTGAGCCGCTCGATGACACGCAGGCGCGCTTCGCCGCTCGCTTGATCATCGACATATAAAAGGCCGCACAATCGCCGCATCAGCGCATCTTCATAAGAATCGCGCGCGCCGTCCGACATCACGATTTCCCACAGTGATTCGATGAATGCGATCTTGTCGTCGGCGCCGAGTTCTTTGACCGTTTTGGTGAATTGATGAAGGTCGACGGCGCCCGCCTGCAGCCTCTCGCCTTCTTCGCGCAGGGCGCTCGCAGCCTGCGGCGACAGCGAAAACCGTCCCGCGAGAACGCGCTCGACGATCGCCTTTTCATCGTCGGTGTAGTCGGCGTCGGCGCGCGCGGCTTCAACGAGCAGCGCGGCGACAGCCGAACGTTGTGCGTCTTCCTCTGACGGCGCGCTCTCGGTTTGTGAAGCGGCGCCGCCAAACAGGGCGGCGATTTTGTCGAGCATGTAATTTCCTTTTCTCGGGACTTAGGTCTCGGGCTTATCGGCCATGGTTTTGGACATCTGGCCGCCGGCGCGCAGGCTGTCGAGCCGGCGGCGGTCTTTTTTTGTGGGCCGGCCGGCGCCTTTCGGGCGGCCGGGCGCGGGGGGTTGTTTTTCCGCGCGCGCCGGCGGCGGCGGCGATCGGTCTTCAAACAGCAGCGCCGCCTCTTTCGCCGGGCCGCGCCGCTCGGCGCAGTCAATAATTCTCACAATCCGCAAATGATCGTTCCTTGAAAAAACGATTTCGTCGCCCGGCCTTATTAAAAAGCTCGGCTTCTCGATACGCTGCGTCGCGCCATTGCGGGTCACACGCATCGCCGCCGCTGCGACAAAGCGCGAGGCGAGGGAGCGGGTTTTGAAAAAGCGCGCGCACCAAAGCCACTTGTCGATGCGCTGCGCGCGCGCATCATTGGCGCTGGTCAGCGCCTCGCCGGCGTCGGTCTCGCGAGACACGTCGTTGACGGACTTTTTCGTCGGCACAAGCGCGGCGTTCAGGGTTTGTCCGAGGGCGGAAGACCGTCTTTCAGGTCGGCCAGGACGGCGAATGGCGAATCAGGATCGGCGACCTTGCGGTGGCGCGGCGCGTGTCCCTCCGCGCCTTTCTTTGGCAATTGGTGGCGCGAGCCTTTGTAAGGCGAGGGGCCGGCTTCATTGCGACGGGACGAAGCGCCTTTTTGAGGTTTCTTGCCGCGGAATTTTTGCCCGTCGCCGCGCTGCGGCTTGCCGCTGCGGTGATCGCCGGCGCCCTTGCCGTTTTGCCCCTTGTGGCGCGCTCGTTCGCGGCCCTGTTGATTGTTCGGCGCGCGGCGCGGGGCGAACCGCCACAGAACGATCTCGTCGTCCGGCTTTTCCGCCGTCGCCGCTTCCACCGGCGCCGATGCGCCCGGCGCAGCAGGCTGTTCTTGCTTTGCAGGGGCTTCAGCTTTTTCAGCGTCGACAGGGGCCGGCGGCGCCGGCGCGCTTTCCGCGCTCGGCGGGGTAATATCGGATGCAGCAACGTCAGATGCAGCAACGTCCGATGCGCCGCCGCCCGGTGCGGCGGCTATCTCGGCGTCGGCAGGCCCAGCTTCAGGCGTGGCTTCAGAGATGATTTCAGGCGCGTCTTGCGTTTCGCCATCGCTGGCGCCGGCCGCTTCGGTCCCGGTCTTCTGGTCGGCGAGGGTGTCCGCGGCGCCGTCGGGCGTGTCGGCCCCAACTTGCGCGCTTTGCGGCTCTTGCGCCGCCGTCTCCTTGCTGGCCGGCGGCGATGATTTCTGCGCCCGCTCGATTGGTTTGAGGTCGGATGATTTGTGCGTGTGTTTCTTGTAACTCAGCGATTTCAGGACGGTTTCAAAGTCCTCGCCGGAACAGCCGACAATCGACATCATCTGGGCGTTGACTTCAAACCCTTCGCGATAGACGGCGTCATTACGGGCGGTTCTGATCAGGCCGGCGAGACGCTCAAGCATATCGATCCGCACAGCGCGGGTCCCTGACGGGCGATAGCCTGACGCGTAATAATAAGCGTGCGGCAGATCTTCCTTGTTCTCAATCGAGACAAGGCCGGCTTTCGGCGGCTGGAAATCCTGCGGCTTTCGGTCGGTCCACAAGGCCCAAAGCATCGTCAACAGGCGCGCCGGCGCCGGCTTCAGAAGGGACGGCGCAAACAACGTGTATTCGCCAAAGCGCATGCCGAGCTTGCGCAATTTGGCGCGCTCGTCCTGCGGCAGCTGTTTAAGCTCAGCCGCGATCGGGCCCCGCGACATGGCCCCGAAATTCTCAACAAGCCGATACGCGACCCCGCGCGCGCCGCCGCCAAGCGTGCCATTTTCGCCGGCTTCGGCGGCCGCCGCCAAATGGATCAGCGGGCCGAGAAGCCCTTCGACCCGATTGGCGACAAAGTCATGCAAGCGGTCCTGTATTCGTCCTCGTAAGGAAGGCGTCACGCGGTCGAGCCCAAGGACAATGAGACGCGGGCGCAAGCGGCCGGGCCCTTTTTCAAGCCGCGCCACAGGGCTCGAACGCCACCAGATCACGGCGTCGTCCCGGATCGTCAGGTCTTCGCTGCGCGCGTCGGCAAGCGCCGCGGCCCGGGCGGCCAGAACCGGCGTCAGGGCTTTTTCGGCGGCCACGCGCACGCGTTTGGCGTCGGCGCCCTTGGCGCGGGGGTCGATGATGAAATCGAACCCGATGAGGCGGCCGACGAACTGGCCTTCCACGATAACGTCTCCGTCGTCTGTGACGCCGGCCAACAGGGGCGCGTCGTCTTTTAACTTCTTCAAAAGAACGGACGTCCGGCGATCAACAAAACGCTGCGTCAACTGTTCGTGCAACGCGTCGGACAGCCTGTCTTCTATGCCTCTTGTTTTGTCTTGCCAATAGCGCGGCTTTTCGAGCCAGCCTGAGCGATTGGAAAGATATGTCCAGGTGCGCACATGGGCGATGCGCGCCGAAAGGCTGTCGATATCGCCGTCGGTGCGGTCAAGGCGTTCGACCCTCGGGGCGAGCCAGTCGTCATCGATGCGGCCATTGTCGATGAGCTGTCGATAGATATTCGCAACGAGCCGGGCGTGCTCGTCCGGCGCGACTTTGCGAAAATCGGGCACCTGACAAACATCCCATAACAAGCGCAGGGCGGCGCCCCCTTTCGCCCGGTCGACAATCTCGCTTTCACGGGTAAGGCGCGCGAGCGCATCTTCGTCGTCGCCGGCCCGCGCGCGCTGCAACATCGGCCTGTCCGGCTGGCGGTTCAGCGAATGCAGGAGCGCCGGCAGGTTTGCAAAATCGAGCGCTTCCGTGCGCCATTGCAGCGCCCGCGCCGGTTCAAAGCGATGCTCTTCGATGGCCTCGACGGTTTCGTCGTCAAACGGATGGCAGTCGCTGGTGACCCCGAAAGAGCCGTCGCGCAGATGGCGTCCGGCGCGGCCGGCGACCTGGGCCAGTTCATCGGTGCGCAGCGGGCGCATGTGGCGGCCGTCAAACTTGCGCGCCGCCGCAAACGCCACGTGGTCGATATCCATATTCAGGCCCATGCCGATTGCGTCGGTCGCGACGAGATAATCGACCTCGCCGGATTGGTAGAGGGCGGCCTGGGCGTTGCGGGTGCGCGGGCTGAGCGCCCCAAGTACGACGGCGGCCCCGCCGCGCTGACGGCGGATCAGTTCGGCAACGGCGTAGACCGTATCGGACGAGAATGCGACGACAGCGGTCCGGCGCGGCAGGCGGGTGACTTTTTTCTGGCCCGCATAACTGAGCACCGACAGCCGTTCGCGCGCGCGGAACGTGATCTCGGGAAATAGGCTTTTCAGGAGCGGCCGCATGGTCTCCGAGCCCAGGAAAATCGTTTCATGCGTGCCGCGCGCGTGCAAAAGACGGGAGGTGAAAATCCGCCCGCGCTCCAGATCGGCGGCGAGTTGAATTTCGTCGATCGCCAGAAAATGCACCGGCCGCTCAAGCGGCATCGCTTCCACGGTCGCGACCCAATAGCGCGCGCCGGAGGGAATGATTTTCTCCTCACCGGTGACGAGCGCGACCTCCTGTTTGCTGCGGCGCAGGACAAGCTTGTCATAGACCTCGCGCGCCAGAAGACGCAGCGGCAGGCCGATCATGCCCGTCGGATGCGACAGCAGCCTTTCGATCGCGAAATAGGTCTTGCCCGTGTTTGTCGGCCCGAGAACGGCCGTGAGAGCCCCTTTTCCGTGCAGGCGTGCGCCGTCACGGGCGGCGTTTTCAAAAGGCGGCGACGAATTAAAGACCATGGGGCGGCGGCGGTCTTTCGCAAGCGGGAGGGCCTGAGACATTTTGCACAGGCGCGCAGGTTTTCTTTGGCGTTCACATATGGGCCGCTTGCCCGCTGAGGGCAAATGTCGCAAGCGCGCAGGGGGCCCCTCTCTGTAGGCGGCTTTTTATCGCCTCGGTTGATGGCGGTCTCACAAAACGACGTTTTCGCCGTCTGACTGTCCGCTACAAAGCCGCAAAAATAGATCAGTAATCCACATAGTATAGACCGGCGGAATGCGTCGCTTTTCGAATCGTCTGTTTACGCAGCAATCTGCTTTTGGTTAATCGATTAAACAAGCGTTTGAAGAGAAATATTGCACTGCAAAGCGCGCTAAAGGTGCGTTTTCTTAACTTTATTCGCTTGCGGAAGATCAATCTTTATTAAAAAAGCGCACCGGTGACGCTGGATTTAGAATTTTTTTAAATTTCAGGTTGACCCGCCTCGTGGCGCCTATTTATAACCTGCGTGTGGGAGAGTTTGGGGGATGATAGCGCGGGAACTTATACCGTTATCATCTGCTGCAAACTCAGACATTTTGGGAGAAATTTGCCGTCACTTGTAAAAGCGATTTTTGAGCAGGCCGTGTCTTTGCTTTCTCATTAGTCTGTGGAGTGACGTGTAAAGATAAAGCTGCGCGAAGGCGATTCGCGCATGTGGTTTCTTGCGGCAAAATTTCCGACAAAAGTCGTCCGCGTTCGCTGTTGGCCTTTGCGGCCACTGTGCTGTTGGCCATACGGCCGCTGTATCGATCATGGGAGATCATTGAATGACAAAACAAAACGACAGTATTTCGGAGACGGTGACCGACATGCTTTCTGACTTCAACGTCAGCCGGCGTGATTTGCTGCGCGGCGGCGCGGCGGTGACAGCTGCGGCGACCACGGGGGTGGTCGGATCCACGTCAGCCAGCGCCATGGGACCGCTCGCCGGTCAGGTTTTCGGTCAAAACCCTGCGCAGCGTCGCAACGCGGCGCGGAACCTGCGTCGTAATAGCGCCAACCGCAATCGGCTTCAGTTCCCGTTGGTCAGTCAGACCAACAATGGCGACGAAACGCTTTATGCTGACCGTCGCGGCAGCTACTCGAAGTCGCTCTTGCACAATGAGTTCGGTGAAGTCGATGCGGCGTCATTCGACAGCTTCCTCGTGGCGCTCGACAGCCGCGACCCGGCTGACTTTGAAAACATCATCGTCGGCAATGCGACCGATACAGACCGTGTTCGTCTGGTGTCGCCGCAAGCCGCGTTTTCGTTTGACCAGTCTGGCGTCGACGGCAACGGCTACCGCATGCCGAATGCGCCGGCCTTCGCCAGCGCCGAGACAGCCGCTGAAATGGGCGAGCTTTATTGGTACGCCCTGACGCGCGACGTGCCGTTCCTCGCCTACGAAGATCGCAACATTATCCAGCGCGCTTCGGACGATCTCAATGCGTTCTCGCGCAGCGACATCTTCCTGCAAGACGGCGGCGCCGTCACGCCTGGCACGATCTTCCGCGGCACGATCACCGGCAACGGCATCGGCCCGTTTGTCAGCCAGTTCCTGTATCAGCCGTTCTTCTTTGGCCGTCTCGAAGTCGAGCAGCGTTACGACCGTCCGGTCAAAGGCGCGATCAATGACTTCATGACCGACTATGACGAATGGCTCGGCATCCAAAACGGCGCTGCGCCAAGCGAGAGCACAACGTTCTCGGGCAAGAAACGGTTTATCGCGACAATGCGCGACCTCGGCGAGTTCGTCCATGTGGACTTCCCGATCCAGTCGCCGCTTTATGCGTTCCTGATCTGCCTCGGCTTCGGTCCGGACGCCCGCGACCCGAACCTGCCGCACACGATGTTCGACCAGAGCGCCACGCAACAGCCGTTTGTGAGCTTTGCTGAAGGCGGTCTGCCGCATCTGGTGATGCAAGGCCCGAGAATTGGTCTTCTCGGCGCATGGTTCCAGAAGTGGGCGGCGCACCGTCGTCTGCGTCCGGAAGTCTATGCCGGTCGTATCAACAACATGCTTCGTGGACGTCGTGTTTACGACATCAACCAGGAAATCCTCGATTCGGACGCCCTGGCGCGGACAATCGCCGCAACCGAAAGCGATGTTGCGACGAACCAAGGCCTCCTGCCGATGGGCTTCCCGGAAGGATCGCCCGCGCACCCGGCATACCCGGGCGGCCACTCGACCTTCGCGGCCGCAGGCGCAACGCTCTGCAAAGCGATCTTCGACGAAGACTTTGTCATCCCGAATCCGGTGCAATCCAACAACAGCGGTACGCAGCTGATTCCTTGGGGCGGCGAAGATCTCACCATCGGCAACGAGCTCAACAAACTCGTTGGCAACATCACCCACGGTCGCGACGGCGCAGGCATGCACTGGCGTTCGGACGGCCGCGGTAACTTCATCGGTGAAGACGTCGCAATCTCGTTGCTGCAAGACTACAGCGTCACCTACAACGACGCGTTTGACGGCTTCCAGCTCACACGGTTCGACGGAACGCGTATCCGTATCGTCAACGGTCAGGTGCTGCCGAACTAAAAACAGCACCATTCGAGTGACTGACGCCCGCGCTTCGGCGCGGGCGTTTTTTTATGCCGCCGCCGCCGGCCGAAGTGGTGCGCCGATCCGGCGAACATGCTAGGCCGGTGATGAATGAGGGCCGTCCGCATGCCGGCGGCGGTCTTTGCGGTGAGAGACGGCAAACAGGTGCGAGAATTTTCATGAGCGAGGCCAGAACAAACGAATTCGCCACCAATGAGCTATTGAAAGCGCGGCGCGACGCGGCGCTGCCCTTAGGCCTGCCGTCAAAGTCGGGCATCTATGCAGCGCGCGCTGAAGGGGCCGAGCTTTGGGACGTTGAAGGCAAACGCTATATCGATTTCATCGGCGGCATTGGCGTTTTGAATGTCGGCCATCGTCACCCCAAAGTCGTTGAGGCGATCAAGAGCCAGGCCGATCAGTTTTTGCATACCTGCTTCGGCATCGCGCAGTATGAAACCTACGTCGAGGTCTGCGAACGGCTGAATGCGCTGGCGCCGGGGCCGACGCCGAAGAAAACCGCGCTCTTTAATTCCGGGGCCGAGGCGGTCGAAAACGCCGTCAAATTCGCGCGCCGGATCACCGGGCGGCCGGGCGTTATTGCATTTGAAGGCGCCTTCCACGGCCGTACGCTGCTGGCGACGACGCTCACCGGCAAAGCCAAACCGTACAAAGTCGGCTTCGGCCCGCTGGTGCCGTCGGTGTTCCATGCGCCGTACCCGGACGCTTATCACGGCGTCAGCACGCAAGGCTCGCTCGCCTGCCTGGACCATATCTTCAAGACACAGATTAATATCGAAGATGTCGCCGCCTTCATTATCGAGCCTGTGCAAGGCGAGGGCGGATTTAATCCGGCGCCGAAGGAATTTCTCGAAGGGCTGCGCAAGATTTGTGACGATAACGGTATTCTTCTGATTGCCGATGAAATTCAGTCGGGCATGGGCCGCACCGGCAAGATGTTCGCGTTTGAACATTCCGGCGTTGAGCCCGACCTGTTGTGCATCGCCAAGTCGATCGCGGCCGGCCTGCCGTTGTCGGCGCTCACCGGCAAGGCGCATCTGATGGACGACATTGCGCCCGGCGGCATGGGGTCGACCTATGGCGGCAATCCGGTCGCGTGCGCCGCAGCGCTTGCCGTTCTCGACATCATTGAGGAGGAAGGCTTGCTCGAGCGGGCGACGGTGATCGGCGAGACGATTTCAAATCGCTGGCGCGCCCTTCAGGCGGGACCGGCGAAGACCGTTTTCGGCGATGTGCGCTGCGTCGGCGGGATGACCGCCGTCGAACTCGTCAAGGACGGCGATCCGCGCAAACCGAACGGCGAGATGGCCGGTAAAATTCTCGTTGAGGCCCGCAAGCGCGGTCTGATCATGACGAGCGCCGGGGCCTATGCGCAATGCCTGCGCTCGCTCGTGCCGCTCGTCATTTCCGACGATCTCCTGAATGAGGGCCTCGACATTTTCGAAGAGGCGGCGATGGCGGCGTTGGAAGAGGTCCACTGAGGCGGCTCACGACCGCGGCTGCAATCGCGGCTGGCCTTTGCTTGCCAGTGAGGCAAGCCGGCCAATAATGGACCCGCTGCGTGGTGCGGCGGCGCGTTCATTAAAGCGGCGATGATTAAAATTGTCTTCATTGCGCCAGCCTTCCGTTGAGGCTCTGTCCTAACCGCTTTTTCACGATGTTTGCCTACCGTCTTGCGGCCTTTGAGAGGAGGGCGGGAGATGAGATTTTTTATTGGCGCTGTCGCGATCGCCATGGGCGTCTTTTCATTCATTTCGACGGCAAGCATTGGGCCGCGCTTTGACTATGACAGCGCAAGCCGCGCCGAACGCCAGGAATGGCTCGACAAACAGGCGAACGGCATCGGCAAGTGGTCGCGCTTCTTCATGCCGAGCGGCGGCGGGCCGACGCAGCTGAGATTTAACGTCGATGACGTCGTCGGCGACGCATCACGCCGCGAAATTGAAATCAAGGTCGCTGTCGGCGTCCCTTATGGCGCTGAGGTGCGGTTCGGCGATACGCGTGAGGCGACAAAGAAAGCATGCGGAAAATATGTCCGCTCCAATCTTTATGATAACAATGTCCGTCTCGTGATTAGTTTTAATCGCAAAAAAGGCGGGTATCTGATGAAGAACACATTGTCGCCGGGGCGTTGCGACGCCATGCTGCAAAACGCCTGACGGATGCAGCGTCGTTTGACGCAAAGCACGCTATTGAAGCGGGTTCAGCGGGCGCCCGCGATCGCGAATTTCATAGTGAAGATGAACCGCGCTGGCGTTGCCCGTATCGCCGGTGCGCCCGAGACGCGCGCCTTGCTCGATTGATGCGCCTTTGACCGCTGCGCTCGAAAACGATGACAGATGGGCATAGACGGTCTCAACGCCTCTGCCATGGTCGATGATGACGGTTTTCCCATAACCGCGCTGGACGCCGACAAACGTGATGCGCCCGGCGCCGGCGGCGATAATCGGTTTCGGCGTGCGTGTGAATAGATCAACGCCCTTGTGCAGGCCGCTGGCGCCGCCGCGGCGCGGTCCGTATCCGGAAGAAAGACACGCCGAGGGCGCCGGCGCCCGCAAGAGGGTGACGCCGCGCACGGTCTTCGTCGCTGAATAATCCGCAAGGCGTTTGCCGTCGATAGTGGCCGGGGCATTGGAAATGTTCATTTTCGGGCAAATCGATAAGACTGAAGCCGCGCTCGCTGTGCTCGTCGACGGCGCAGAGCCGCCCGACGTGGCGCATGCGCCAGCGGCGACGGCGAGCCCCAGCGCGAAAAAACCCAGTCTGACCATGCGTTCCTCGGCGTTGCTGGAGGCAGAGTACGCTGAAAACGCCATGAGGGACAGGG
>JBCBBT010000016.1:0-61038 GCA_038531315.1 Pseudomonadota bacterium | reverse complement strand
TCAACATGTAAAGCGCGCCATCAGGCGCGACGGCTACATCGCGCGAACGGATGCGGTCATCGACAAAGAGTTCTTCAACGGCGACGATGCGCCCGTCCTCGAAATCAAACCGCCAGAAACTTCCGCGCGATAGTCCGGAAACGAACAGATCACCGCGCCATTCGGGAAAAATCTCTCCTGCGTAAAAGGCGAGCCCGGTCGGGGCGACCGTCTGGCGCCAACTCCAGACCGGCTCTGAGAAGACCGTATCGCCCGCCGACGGCGGCGCGTAGTCGGCGTTGCGATACCCGCCCGTTGTCACAATTGGCCAGCCATAATTTGCGCCAGGCCGGAGGCGGTTGATTTCATCGCCCTGCCGGCTGCCATGTTCGGAGAACCAAAGCTCTCCGGTGGCCGCATTTAAGGTGAGGCCCTGGGCTGCGCGGATGCCGACGGCGTAAAGACCGGGTACGGCGTTCTCGCCAAAGTCCGGATTATCGGGCGGGATCGATCCGTCGCGGTTGAGGCGATAGATCTTGCCGCGCCGGTCAGCGACATCCTGCGCGATCGGCAAGGCGGGATTATCGCGTTCGTTGAAAATCCGCTCGCCGATGGTGATGTAAAGGGCGCCGTCCGACCCGAAGGCGAGCCCGCCGCCATAATGAACGTACTGGCCTTTCGTGAACGGCGCCGCGACGAGAAGCGTTTGCATGTCCCGAAGCGCATCGTCGATAAGGCGGGCGCGAACGACTTTGGTCGTCAGCCCGTCGCCTGTCTGCGCGCTGTAGGAAAGATAAACCCAACGGTCGGTCGCAAAATCCGGGTCCAGAGCGACGTCAAAAAGCCCGCTATTGTCGAAGGGCGCCTCGCTGCGCACACGATCATAAAGATCGCTCGGCAGACCCGCGATCATGCGGCGCTCGCCGGTCCGGACATTGGCCAGAACAAGCCCGCCCTCTTTTTCCGTAATCAGAACGTCATCGGCGCTGATGAAGGCCATCCCCCAGGGACTTTTCAGATCGTCCAACACGGTCTCGCGCACAAGCCGGCCCTTGTCGGGCGGTTGCGCGGGGGTCTGACAGGCCGGCGCCGCCGTCAGCGTCGCCAGAACAAACACAAAGAATATTGAGCGCCGGGCGCGATTGATCATCTGCTTCCCCTACTGGAACAAAACAGCAATCCCGCGCCCGCGGATCGCCGCACAAAAGAGGTTTAACTGCACTAAATCCTAATACAGCACTGTCGCCCGTGTCGAGTTGCGGACCGTTTTCGGCGGGCTTTTTCGATCAGACACGCCGCCGGGACTGAAATATGAGTCGCAGCGTCGCGGGGTTTGAGTTTCGGACCATGGAGGGGCGCGCCGCTGTAATGATCCGTGCTATGAGAGAGTTCGCCGCCCTTTCGTTCTGCGATAAAAAGGATTTGTCTGTTGAACCTGCCCGCGCCCATTGAGGCCTATGTTCTTGCCTACAATGCGATGGACGTTGACGCGATGCTGGCGCCCCTCGCCGATTATGTAGTTTTCCAAAATATCGCGGACGGCGCCGTCACCGCCGAAGCGCGCGGCAAGAAGGCCTTTGAGGAAATGGCGCGGCTCGGCGCGACCGCATTTTCAAGCCGCCGACAGACCCCCACGGCGGTCATTACCGTTGCAGACAGAACCGCCGTCGTGATCGATTACGAAGCCGCCGTCGCCATCGATTTGCCCAATGGCTGGAAAGCCGGCGAAGCGCTTAAGTTTCAGGGAAAGTCTTTTTTTCGGATCATTGACGGCAAGATCGCCGAGATCATCGACGAGAGTTGAGCCGACGCCGTTAAGGTGGACAATGAAACAGCGCCTCGTCGAGCGTCGTCGAGCGACGTTCAAACCTCTGCGTCGACGATCAGGCCCGCGGCGACTTCTTGGGAACCGTTGAGATTTTCCGGCGCAGCGGATTGCGAAGCGGATTGCGCAGCGGCGTCCGCGTCGCGCGCCGCCGGCGCAGCCTCATCAGCTTGCGCGACCGGCGCCGGCGATGATGACGGCGAAGACGTGACCGATGCCGGCGCAGCGGACGGCGCCGGCGCCGCGGCTGCTTGCGGTTGCGCGCCATTGCGGCTCGCCTGGCGGACCGCTTCGGCGAATTGCTCCGGCGGCCATTCCTGAATCACCTCGCCCGTCGCCTGATCGATCGCCCGGTAGACGAAAGTCGAGGCGTCGGCGCGCCGCTCGATCGAAAGACGCGTATTGGCGCCGACGGCCCGGGCAATAATCTCGCGAGCTTCGGCGATTTGCGCGGCCTGATCGGCGCGCGATTGTTCGGCGGACGCAAGCTGGCTTTCGCGCGCTGTGCGGCGCGCCTCGGCGAGCCCTTCGGCGCGCCGTGCACCGGCTTCAAGAAGTCTGGCGCTGTTCTGACTAGCGGAAATCGCAGTTGGATCGTTCATGCCGGCTCTCCCCGCCGTGCGCTGATTGCTCAGCGCACGGCTTTTGGAGAAAACGTTATGCGAACAGGGCGAGGATCGCGTTCGGCGCGGCGTTGGCGATCGACAATGTCTGGATCGCCAATTGCTGTTGCACCTGAAGCGCCTGCAGACGCGAGCTTTCGCGCGCAAGGTCCGCATCGACCAGATTGCCGATGGAGACTTCCAGCGTGTCGCTGATTTGCGTCAGGAGACGGCCCTGAAGATCGAGCGACTGGCTGCCTGCGCCAAGCGAACCAAGCGCGCGCGAAGAATTCGCAATCGATGTTTCAATATTGGCGATCTGCGCGCGGGCGGCGTCGGCGCCAGCGGCGATGCCCGCCGTTGCGTCGGCTTCAAACGGATTATCCGAGAAGCTAAACGTCAAAATGCCGCCCGTTGCGGAAAAGTCCTGTGCGGCGACGGTGATGGTTTCAGAACCGTCCGTGCTGGCGACAACCGAAAGGTCCGGCGCGCCGGCGGCGAGCAGATTGCGGCCGCCGATCTCGGCGCTTGCGACCTGGCGTTCGATTTGCTCGCGCAGCGATACGAACTGGTCTTCAAGAACCGCCCGGTCCGCCGCCGTCAGCGAGGGATCAGCCGCTTGTGAAGCGACAGCGCGCAATTCAACAAGAATTTCACTGATCGATTCGCCGGCCGCCAAACCAACGTCGACCGCCGATGTGCCGATGCGCAAACCTTGCTGGACCGCTTCGATCGAGCCGAGTTCGGCGCGCTGGTTTTGCGCAAGCGCAAACAGGGCCGGATTGTCGGCGGCGCTCGAGACTTCCAGGCCGGTCGAGACGCGGCGCTGCGTTTCCGCAAGCTGATTGTTGATGCTGGTGAGGTTTTGAAGGGCGATCAAAGCGCCCGGATTTGTGTTGATGCTGACCATCGTGTAGCCCCTTTTTGGCTTAGCCGGTGACTTTTTCACCGCGCCCGCGTCGCTCCATGCGATCGCAAGCCCTTAAAACCAAGCAATCAGCGCGCCAGTTAAGACTTTCGAAACCTTCCTTAAGCGGAGCGTATGATCGCCGCTATTGGCGGGAGCGAGGCGTTAACGCCGCGCGCGCGCCTTGGGCTTTGCAACGGACTGGGCGCAAATGGGCCCGGCAAAAATTGCCGAGCGCGGAAACAATTACCGGGTTTATGCGGCTTTGCCCGACAGCCCGTCCATCATCATTCGATTGATTTCAACAAGCGGCGCAATCGCCTCACCCTCGCGCATGACGCTGCTTGAATAGTCCGAAACCCATTGGGTCAGCGAGACAATCGAACGCCGCGTTTCCACCGGCAGACCGTTGTCGTCGCGACGGCAATCGGCGGCGAGCGCGCCCCAGAGTTGGCGATTGAAATGGATCGCGTCGATCAGCATTTTCAAATCCGCGCGGCCGTCCGCGTCGGCCCGCTCAAGCCGCGCCGTCGCTTCGCAAAACGCGCGGTATTCCAGCTCCCGCGGGTTTTGGGTCGCGCGCTGGGTCTTTTCGTAGGCGCTATGCGACATGGTCAAGTTTTTCCTGTTCGAATTCAATGAGTTCACTGCATAATCTGAGCGCTTTGTAGAAGTCGTCATTGGCGACTTTCGCCGCGATTTGCGCGCAAGTCTTTAGCATCTCCAGATCGCTGACAGCTGCGGCGAACTGGGTCAGTCGTTTTTCGAATTCCGGATAATGCGCCGCCCGGTCGCCCTGTTCGATCAACATCATCATGATCGGCAGATAGATCCGCCGCGCCGGGGTCGTTGCGTCTTCCGGCTGCAGGATGTCGCGCTCGCGCAGGACATGGGCATTATTGACGATTGTGATGGCGGCGCGGCGTTCGCCATTGACGATGACGGCGCCGTTGACGATCGCTTTTTCATTGGGCTTCAGCGTTAACTTCAGGGCCATGGCTGCGGCGGCGCTCCGGCTGTGGTCTTCAGGGTCGGTTACAAGGTGCGGTTTCAGGTTTCGGGTTCAGGTTTCGGGTATTGGGTGCGGCTGTCGGGTGAATTGCACTCTCGAGCGGTCCAGCGTAAATGGTCAGCCTTAACGAAAGTCTATCAATTCGGGCCTGCCCCTCTGCGTGCGCGGCGCCCCTGAATGGCGACCATGACCGCAAAAACCACCTCAAACACCCCGACGGACACCCCGCCGGACACGGATATCGACCGCACGGCCATTGACCCGGCGCCCGGCGATCTCGACAGCGTCCCGGAACTCTCGCTGAGCGATTTCACCGACGGCGACGCCGCAACGCGGACGCGATTTGTCGGCGACCTGATGCGCGGCTTTCAATATTTCGGATTCATTATCCTGAAAGACCATGGCGTCAGCACGAATTTGCTCAATGACGCCTATGCGTTGGCGGAGCAATTTTTTGCGCTGCCACAAGACGAAAAGCGCCGCTACGCCACGGTCAAGGGCGGACAGCGCGGCTATACGCCGTTCGGCACCGAACACGCCAAGGACTCCTCCCATGCGGACCTGAAAGAATTCTGGCATGTCGGACGCCCCTTCGAGGAGGGCGCCCCGCTCGCCGATCTTTACCCGGCGAATATCTGGCCGGAGCGCCCGGAAGCGTTTCGCGCAATCTTCCTCCAGCTTTTCGAAGAACTCGAAGCCGCCGGGCTCGTCATGCTCGACGCCCTGGCGCCGTCGCTCGGCGTGGGTCGGAAATTCTTCCGCGACATGGCGACCGACGGCAATTCGATCCTGCGCATTCTTCATTATCCGCCGATCGCCGACGATGCGGACCCGAACGCAATCCGCGCCGCGGCCCATGAAGACATCAATCTGATCACAATCCTGGTGGCGGCCAATGGCGGCGGCTTAGAGTTGTTGACCCGCGACGGGCGCTGGCTGCCCGTGGAAACGGCGCCGGAAAATCTGATCGTCGACGCCGGCGACATGCTGGCGCGCATCACCAATGACATTATCCCGGCGACGACGCATCGCGTCGTTAATCCGTCGGGCCCGAATGTGTCGCGTTACTCGATGCCGTTTTTCATGCACCCCCATTCCGATGCGCTGCTCACCTGCCTTGAGAGCTGCAAAGGCGGCGGCGCGAAATACGACGACATCACCGCCGGCGCGTTTCTCAACCAGCGCCTGAAGGAGATCGGGCTCACATGAGCCCGCCGGCGCCGGGCGCGGCGGGGCGCGCACGCGTCTTGGCGCCGAAGCGACGGCCCCGTCTTTATTACTCCGTTGCAAAACGTCTGACGGCGTTGCGCAAGACGCCGTTCGTCGCCGAGCGGCTCGGCGCCCGCTGGCGGCTCTTTCCGCGCGACTGGATCGACAATCGCCTGATCACGGGCCGCTATTTCGAAATCGAGCAACTGAATTATGCGCTTTCGCTCATCAGCGATTACGATATCGACCTGTTCGTCGATTGCGGCGCGAATATCGGTCTCTATTCGGTGCTGCTTGGCGTTCATGCGCCGGGGTTGCAGACCATTGAAGCGTTTGAGCCGGCGCCGGCGACGCGCGCGCGGCTCGCCGACAATCTCCGCCTCAACGCCCTCACCGCCAGAGCACGCATTCACCCATGCGCGCTCAGTGATGCGCCGGGTCGCGCGGCGCTCAATATCATGCCGAACTCATCGGGTGTCGCGACACTGGAGCGCGCCATGACCACCAACAAACGGCGCCGGTTCACGCATACGGTCGAGGTCGAGACGGCGCCGCTTGATGCGCGGCTTGATCACGCCGGCCGGCGCGCCTTTGTCAAAATCGACGTTGAGGGCCACGCCCTGCCTGCGCTGCGCGGCATGGCGCGTTTTCTCGCTGAGAACGAGGTTATTGTTCAGATCGAAGGCTGCGATCAAGACGCCGAAATCAATCGCCTTCTTGCCGATATCGGATATCATCACATTACGGACGTTTCTCCGGATTACTATTTTGCAAATTTTAATGTCGCGTCGCGGAACATCGCTTCTGAATGATATAACTTTTTGCAAGCGGCGCCTACGGATCGTTACCATCCGTATGCGACTCGTTTTTTGACGTTTTGATAAATTCCTCGTGAATTTTGATTAATTCGACCAGAACGCTGTTGACTTACGGCGCATCTGTTTTAGGAATAGTTCTAAATAATGACCATGATTAAACTGTGACGACGGGCGATTGTCCTGCATTGATCCGTGCAGGCACTTGCCTGTGATTGAACAACTGATTGCTGAAAACGTGCCGTGAACGATGGCGCGCCTCGTGAAGGTGCGCTCAAGAAAAGTGCGCGCCTGATTTTTGCGTTCTTCTTCCGCTGTCGCCGCACTTTTTTGGCCTTTTAAAGAGATGCCGGCCTCCGCCGCGAGGCTGCGACGGGTGTTGCGTAAAGTCAGACGTCCGTATGCGTACGTTTGCGTCTGATTCCAAAAAACGTCGGCCGTTTCTGCGCCGGCGATAATCCAAAAACGGTCAACATTTGGGAGATCAAATGACCATCACTCACTCGAATAGACTGAAATTGACGACGACGCTCGTTGCGTGCGCCGCGCCTTTCCTGTTGGCGGCCACATTGCCGGGGTCGGCGGCGCTGGCGGACCAGACGGGGTCCGCTTCCAACCAGACACAGGTGCAGGGCTATATCGGTCCTGTGGCAAAAAACGCTTTCACCAAAAGTATCTGGGACCGCCTCAATAGCACCGATATCGACGATTTGGGCTCAACGCGCGACCGGATTGTATTCTGGCATAGCGCCCTGCTCGACTCCGTCGCCATCGATCACACGCCGGACTTCGACACCGGCGAGGTGCCGTTCATTCAGGGCGGGCCCACGCGCACAAGCCGCGCGCTCGCGATGACACAACTCGCCGTTTATGACGCCATCGCCGCGTTCGATGACGACATGAACCAGTTCAACGAGAATGTCGGCCCGGCGCCGGACGGCGCATCGGTTGATGCGGCGATATCCTATGCGGCGCATGCGGTCCTGGTGGCCTTGTTTCCGAACCAACAGCCGCGCCTTGATGTCCTGCTGGCTGGCGACATCCGCCAGATCGCTGGCTCCCGCCGCGAAATCAATCGCGGGCGCCGGCTCGGGCAACGCGCCGCGCGGATCATGCTCCGTAGCCGTCGCAACGACAATTCCGACGATCCGGAGCCCAATTTCGGCGAAGGCGGACGCGTCGCCGACGGAGCGACCACATTTTTTGGAACGCCCGTGAATGGCGGCACGACGCTGGTCGGCGAATGGGAGCCCGATCCGAATACGCCGGAATTCTCAGGCGACTTTAATCTGTCGCTTGGCGCGTTCTGGGGCGGGGTGACGCCCTTTGCGATTGAAAGCGGGGACGCCTTTCGCATTCCGCCGCCGCCGCCGCCGGGATCGCGCGACTTCAACAGCGCCTTCCGTCAGGTTGCGCGCCGCGGCGGGTCGCCGGAAAACGTCAACACCCCGAGCACCGGGACGCCGCGGACGCGGTTTATCGGAAATTTCTGGGGCTATGACGCCGTTCCCCTCCTCGGCACGCCGCCGCGCCTTTACAATCAGATCGCGGTACAGGTGGCGCTGGCCAATGATGTCGACGCCTCCGAGCTGTCGCGCCTTCTGGCGATGGTCAATGTCGGACAGGCCGATTCCGGCATCGCGGCCTGGGACGCCAAGTGGTTTTACAATTACTGGCGCCCCGTAACGGGCATCCGGCGCGACGACGGCGTCGCGCAGACCGACAATGACGCAGACTGGGACCCGGTCGGCGTTTCCATCGTCAATGTCGAGTTGCCCGCCGGCGAGGATTTCATTCGTCCGACCCCGCCATTCCCGTCTTATCCGTCAGGGCACGCCACATTCGGCGCGGCGATGTTTGAGGTTCTGCGCGCCGAGTTTGGCGACGATCAGGGCTTCACGTTCATCTCTGACGAGTATAACGGCCAGGGCGTCGATCCGATCGATCCGAGCGTGCCGCGCCCCCTCGTGCCGCGCCGGTTTGATAATTTCACCGACGGTCAGGAAGAAAACGGCATCAGCCGCATCTTCAACGGCGTCCACTGGAATTACGACAATATTGAGGGTCAGGCGCTCGGCGTCGAGATCGGCCGTTTCGTCACGCAGGAATTCGCCGTCTTCCGGGACGACGAGGTCGATGACGACAATGATGACGATGACGATGACGATGATGATGAGGACGACGACAACTAACGTCGTCTGAACAACGCATTGCGCGGGAGCCTTGCCGATTGGCGCGAGGCTCCCGCGCGCCGCTGCTCTTAACGCCGCAATTTTTTTCTGAAACAGTTAAAGCCCTGCCGAGAACCGCGATGATGACGAAACTTTCCATGCTGCTCGCCGCATTCCTTGTGAGCGCCGCCTGCGCCGAGCCTGACGTATCGGCGCCTTCCGATACGACCGACACGAACGCCGCCGCGGACGCCGCGCCCGCGACATTCGAAAGCGCCTTTGACGCACAAGGCGAAAGCGCTTTTGGCGCGGAAGGCGTCGGCGAGGCGCGGCCGATTCATGAACGCGCGCGCGAGACTTTTGCGCCCATCGAACTCGACAAGATGCGCCCGGCATTCACGCGCGCGACGGTGATGAAACTGAATGCCATCGTCCAACGGGCGCTTGACGCGACAAATGAATACGACCGCTCGGTGCGCACGATCCGCGCCGATGTGAGTCGCGCGCTCGCCGATGATGCGGGTCCGGAGGATACGCGCGCGGCGAGCGACGGCGTTGCGAAACTCGCCGACTGGCGCGCCCGCACCAAAGCCGCCTTTGACGACATGGGCGCAGCGTCCGCGGCCCTCAAAGCAAGCGACGAAGTCTACAATGAGAACCTGCTCGCGGGGATGGAGCTGTTCGTTGAGAAAGTCGAAAAGGAGATCCGCGAAGAGCATGAAAAACTCTCCGCGAAACTCGCAGCCGGGTAAAAGCGAACGCCTTCAGATCTTTAAAGCGTGTCGCCGCCGGTCTCGCAAAACCAGCAAGTCTCATACGCAGCGCCCGGGCTGCCGATCGGGCTTCCCGGCGGCGCGTCCGGCGCATCGATCCGCGCTGCGCTTTCCGGCGCGGGGCGCTCAAGATGGCGGCGAATTCTTGCGGCGAGAAAACTGCGGTGACCGGCGTTCGCGGCGTTCACCGACAACAGTCCCGGCCGCAAACGCGCCTCCAGCGCGCGCAACTTCGCTTCAACGATCGCGCGGGCGCCGGCGCTCGCCGCATCGTTCATGGAAAGCGCAATCAGCGCTGAGACGAACCGCGTCTGCACGGTCTGCGCAATCAGGCGCTGGCGACGATCCAGAGCGTCCTCGGCGAACACCGCCGTATCGATGGTGTTCAAAACGCCGTCAAGGGACGGCAAGGCGGGATCGCGCCGATTGAATTCGACAAGCCGGGAGACGCGCGCCGGATGCAACAACGCGCCAAGCGTCACCGAAGCCGCCGTATCAGCTGCGGCCGTCACATCAAAGGCCGGCGCGGCGTGCTGATCAAATTGTTCCGCGCCGCCGGCGAACGGTCCGAACCCGCCAAGCTGGGGGGTGATTTTCTGAATGACGCTGTCGGGAAGATCGAGGGCGCCGGGATCGATGGTTTTCAAAATCGCCTGCAACGCCGCTTCCTGGCGCGCGCCGTCAACGGGCGTCGCATCGGAAGCCGCCGCGGCGGCGCCCTTCACGCCATAGGTAAAGTTGAGGCCGCCGACGAGTTTCGCGGCGGCGGCGGTCTGATACCGGTGATAAAGATAGATCGGCACAATGACATCGTTGAGGTCGGAGAGCGGGCGACCGTCCTGCAACGCGCGCGCGCCGAACTGGTCAAGCGCAATGCGGCGCACAGCCATCGTCTCGTTCAGCGTCGCGACCGGATCGCCGCCATTATCCCAGACCGCGCCATGCGGATGCGCGGTTCCGACCGAGCGCGCCTCGCGATCGCCGACAAAACGCAGGCCGGCTTCGTAACCCGCCGTGACGATCTCCTCCAGCGCCGCGTCTTCATCGGCGCCTTCTGGAAACTCCGCATAGAGCCATTTGGCGGCGAACTTGTCCCATGCGCCGACGCCGACGCCATAAGCGCCCGAAAAGTCGAGACCGCCCTCTTCTGTCGGGCGCACATAAGGGGCCGGATAATCCATCACGGAAGCGCGGTCCGTTGAACTCGCCGCAAAATTATGAGCAAAGCCGAGCGTGTGGCCGACCTCATGGGCCGAGAGCTGACGAATGCGGGCGAGCGCAATCTCGACCGGATCATCCGCGGCGCCGCTGCCGGATTTTTCGGCGCCGGCGAGACCTTCGAAAATCATCCGGTCCTGGCGCACGCGCTGCGAGCCGAGGATCACATTGGCTTTCAACATTTCGCCGGTGCGCGGATCGGAAACGCCGCCGCCATAAGACCAGCCGCGCGTTTGTCGGTGGGTCCACTGAATCATGTTGTAGCGAATATCGAAGGGATGCGCGCCGTCAGGCAATAACTCAACGCGATAGGCGTCTTCAAAGCCGGCGTCTTCAAACGCGTCTTTCCACCAGAGCGCGCCGTCAATCAGCGCATCGCGAATTTGTTCCGGCGCGCCGGGATCAACATAAAAGACAATCGGCTTCTTAACCGGGCCCGAGGCCGCGTTCGGGTCTTCGCGTTGCAAACGGAAGCGGCGCGCAAGGCGGGTGATGATCGGCGCATCGAGCGGCGCTGAAAAATCATAGTGGGCGACTTCGATGGCGCCGGTGCGCGGATCGAAGGCGCGCGGCGTATAGCCCGCATCGGGCAAACGCACAAAAGAATGATGTTGCACAAGCGTGACCGCGCGCCCGTCCGCGGCGGCGACGCGCGCCTCGCCGCCCGGCGCGGCCGATGTCAGCGTCAAAAACGCATCGATCTCCACATTATCGGGAAAGGCGAGCGCCGCGCCCGTGTCCGGCATCGAAAGCGCGGCGTCAATTGCATAAGCGCCGCCGCGCGGATGGTTTTTCAGGCGCGCGACAACGCCAAGCGGATCGCGCGTCAGAAAATCCGAAAGATCGATCACCGCCCCGCCGCTCGCCGTTGTTGTCTCGATGTCGCCGGACCAGAGAAAAGAGCGCGCAAAGGATTCGCGCACGGCGCGTTTTTCAAGGGCGCGCTCGGCGCTCGCGCGATACTTCATGTTTTCCTGTTCCGCGATAATCTTGTCGCCGATGCGCCGGAAGCTGACGATCACGCCGCTGTCGAAGGCGCCGCGGTCAAGACCGATCGGGTTGGAGCCAAGCCCGGCGGTCAGTCCGGTCGCATAGATGAAGCGCAGCGCAACGCCGTCTGCGTCCGGCGCCGGCAATTCGGCGAGAACGCGCGCTTTGTCATCGTCGACATAGAGCGTGAAAAATCCCTCGCGTTTGTCGAGTGCGGCAAGATCAGGGCCGCTCTTGGCGGCGCTGTCGCTGCTCGCCGCCCTCGGCGCCGGCTGCGCGCACGAAACCGCCCCCGCAAGCGCCGCCGTAAGGGCGCAACCGAGCAACATACGAGCAATAAAATTCATGAGACCCTCTCTTCCCAACACGAGCGGCCACCATAACAGCGCATTGACAAACCGGAAGGGCCTGGCGAGCGGGCGCGACGCCGCGCACTGGTCGTGTACTGGCCGCGCATTGGAGGCGCATTGGAGGCGCATTGGCTGACGGCTGTCGAATGACGAATCGATCAGGCGTGCGTTTTTCAATTGATCCTGGTAATCGCGAATTGTTTCGCTGAACGGCGTGATCGACTGTAGAAGATCAAGACGGTTCATCGATTGGCGACGAAAGGCGGTCAGTTGTCATGAAAACGCTTGTGACCGGTTCTTCCGGCTGGCTCGGTCGTCATCTGATGGTGTTGTTGCGTGCGGCTGGCGTCGAACCGGTCGGGTTGGACATTGCGCCAGGGCGAACCACGGACATTGTCGGCGATGTCGCCGATCGCGGCCTGATTTCAGCGCTCTTCGCCGCCCACCGTTTCGCCGCCGTCATCCACGCCGGCGCCTTGCACAAGCCGGATATTGCGCGCGCGCCGCAACAATCCTTCATCGATGTGAACGTAACCGGGACGTTGAACCTGCTGGAAGAAGCCGCCGCCCGGCCCGGGACGCGGTTTGTTTTTACCTCGACAACATCGCTGATGATCAGCCAGGCCATCAGAGACGAGCGACACGCAAACGCCGTCTGGCTCGATGAAGACGCCGGGCCCCTTGAGCCGCGCAACATTTACGGCGTCACCAAGCTCGCGGCGGAAGGATTGTGTCGTCAGCATCACCTTGAAAAAGGGTTGCGCGTGATTGTTCTGCGAACCGCGCGTTTCTTTCCCGAAGACGACGATACAATCGGCGCCTTCACGGGACCCAATCTCAAAGCGAATGAACTCTTGCACAGACGCGCGAGCGTTGAGGACATGGCGCGGGCGCATCTGTCAGCACTTCAACAGGCTGAAAACATCGGTTTCGGTTTATACGTCGTGTGCGCGCCGACGCCTTTTGACAAAACCGATTGCGCGCTTTTGAAAAGCGACGCCCCCGCCGTCATTCGCAAATACTTTCCAGAGGCGGATGCATTATATGCCCGCGCGGGCTGGCGCCTGCCGGATTCTGTCGGCCGTGTTTATGACGGCGGAAAAATCGAGCGCGATCTTGGTTTTCGCTATCGAACGACCTTCGCCAACGTATTGGACGCGTTGCGCGAAGGAACCGCGCAACCAATCATTCATGATCCGGCTTATGTGTCGCCGCTCTTGCAGAATGACTGATCAACAATCGAATTCGTTTTTGCAGGCGCACAAAAAGGTTTGCGCGCCGTCTAACGCCTGTCGATGGGAAGGCATTCGGCAAAAACCGGCGCGCCGACCGTTTGCGTCGCCATCCATTCCTTGCTGGCGCGTTCACAGGCGGTCTTTGTTTTGTAAATGCCGATGAATTCGGCGTCGCCGACAGGACCGTCGGCGTAATATCCGTTTGCGCCCCAGTCGCCGTCATTACTTTCAGCGGCGATATCGGTGGCGCATCCTGTTGCAGCGCACAACAATAAGGCGCCGCTCATATAAAGTATCCCGTTGCGCATCATTGTCGCCTCGCTGCGTTACGCGTATCGCGATCATTTCATCATAAAAACGATCAAACGCAAAAAAACCCGGCCAGAGGCCGGGTTTTCAAACTTGTGCGTTCCATCAGGAGCGCTTGCGCTGGTGCGTTAGCGGCGTTTCGCCGTTTTACGCTTTGCCGTTTTGCGCTTTGTTGTCTTGCGTTTAGCGGTCTTGCGCTTCGCTGTTTTGCGCTTAGCCGGCGCTTTTTTCTTGGCCGTCTTGCGCTTGGTCGTCTTACGCTTGGCTGTCTTCTTCTTAGCGGCTTTTTTCTTCGTTGTTTTCCGCTTGGTCGTTTTGCGCTTCGCCGGCGATTTTTTCTTGGCGGTCTTGCGCTTCGTTGTTTTGCGCTTCGTCGCCTTCTTCTTCACCGTTTTACGCTTTGTCGCTGTTTTGCGCTTTGCGGCTTTCTTTTTCGCCGGCGCTTTACGTTTAGCGGCCTTTTTCTTGGTCGCTTTCCTTTTTGTCGTTTTGCGTTTGACCGCCATGGAATTACCTCCGAATTAGTATCCGAAGAGCAGTACTAAATGAATTTGCTAAAAAAGTATTGTACAACGAACGTATCAAGCGTCCGCATAAGCCCTTTTTTGCGCTTTATACGCATTTTTTTAGTTTGAATGCGTTTTTTGTAACATCAAAAACACATTTTATGTCTTGCAAAGGGAGTGATTTTGCAAATTTCGAGTCGTTTTGATTCGTTTTATCGAATCAAAACGACTGTTATGCGCTTAAAAAAACAAAATCATGCGTCGTTACGACAAAAATTTTGAACGCAAAACGCATTTGCGCGCGATTAAAACGGAATGTCGTCATCAAGTTCAAACGATTGACCGCCGCTTCGGTCTTCAACGGCGCCCGGTCCGCCGCCGTAATCCATTGAACCGCCGCCGCTGTTGCGGCTATCGAGCATTTGCAGCGTTGAATTGAAGCCCTGCAGGACAACTTCCGTTGTGTAGCGGTCCTGTCCGTTCTGATCCTGCCATTTGCGCGTTTGCAGCTGGCCTTCGATGTAAACTTTCGTGCCTTTCTTTACATATTGCTCGATGACGCGCGTCAGACCCTCGTTGAAACAGACAATGCGATGCCATTCGGTGCGTTCGCGGCGCTCGCCTGTATTGCGGTCTTTCCAGGTTTCGGAGGTTGCAATGCTGAAATTTGCAATCGGTTTGCCGTCTTTTGTCTGGCGAATTTCCGGATCGGAACCGAGATTGCCGATAAGAATGACTTTGTTGACGCTGCCGGCCATAGGGTATGTCTCCTGCTTGATGCGGCGGATAGTGTGTAAGTCTGTGTGTCGCATCCGTGTTGTCGTAATTGAGCGGCGCGCTCAATCGGCGATTATCCACATGCTTGCCCTAACGGGTACGTGTTCACACCTTGTTCTGCAAGTGAACGCGCGTCTATAAGAGCGCTCCGCATTTCAGAACCAACCGCAATCCCTGCCGTATAAGGCCATTATGTCGCTTAAATCGATCCGCGTTGTCGGCGCGAAAGAACACAACCTGAAGAACGTCACGCTGGAAATTCCGCGCGATAAGCTCGTCGTCATGACGGGCCTTTCCGGCTCGGGGAAATCGTCCCTCGCCTTCGACACGATCTACGCCGAAGGCCAGCGCCGGTATGTGGAATCGCTGTCGGCTTATGCGCGTCAGTTTCTGGAAATGATGCAAAAGCCGGACGTCGAACAGATTGACGGCCTGTCGCCCGCGATTTCCATTGAACAGAAGACGACATCGCGCAATCCGCGCTCGACTGTCGGCACCGTCACCGAAATCTACGATTACATGCGCTTGTTATGGGCGCGCATCGGCGTTCCCTATTCGCCGGCGACGGGTTTGCCGATTACCTCGCAAACAGTGTCGGAAATGGTCGACCGCTTGATGAGCGAAAAAGCCGGCGCGCGTTTTTATCTGTTGGCGCCGATCATTCGCGGCCGCAAAGGCGAATACCGCAAGGAGATGGCGGAACTTTTGAAGAAAGGCTTTCAACGCGTCAAAATCGACGGCGCGTATTACGAAATCGCCGATGCGCCGAAGCTGAACAAGAAAATCAAACATGACATCGACGTTGTCGTTGACCGGATCATCGTCAAGGACGGGGTTGAAAGCCGTCTTGCGGAATCCTTCGAAACCGCGCTCGGCCTCGCTGACGGCATCGCGGTTGCGGAAAGCGCCGACAAGAAATCCGATGACGGCGCGCCGGCGCGCATTGTCTTTTCGGCGAAGTTCGCCTGCCCCGTGTCCGGTTTTTCGATCGATGAAATCGAGCCGCGCCTGTTTTCGTTCAACGCGCCGGCCGGCGCGTGCCCCGAATGCGACGGCCTCGGCACGCAGATGGTGTTCGACGAAGACCTTGTTGCGCCCGATGACGATGCGGTTTTAACGCACGGCGCCATCGCGCCGTGGTCGAAAGGCCAGTCGCCTTATTACCGCCAGACGCTCGAAGCCCTCGCCAAGCACTATAAATTCAAAGCCTCCTCGACATGGGGCGCCCTTGACGACATGGCGAAAGACATCATCCTCTACGGCACCGGCGATGAGGACATTCAGTTCATCTATAATGACGGCTCGCGCAAATATGAGACGATCAAACCGTTTGAAGGCGTCATTCCAAACCTCGAACGGCGCTGGCGGGAAACCGATTCCAGTTGGGTGCGCGAAGATCTTTCGCGCTTTCAATCGATCACGGCCTGCGAGGCGTGCGAAGGCCAGCGGCTGAAACCGGAAGCGCTGTCAGTCAAAATCAACGAGCGCAACATCTCCGAAGTCACCGAATTGTCGATCAAGGCCGCCGGCGCCTGGTACGACGCGCTCGAAGCCAAGCTGACGCGAAAAGAAAAAACCATCGCGGTGCGCATCCTGAAGGAAATTCGCGACCGCTTGTTGTTCCTGAACAATGTCGGCCTTGATTATCTGACGCTCAATCGCTCGTCGGGCACGCTTTCCGGCGGGGAAAGCCAGCGCATTCGCCTCGCCTCGCAGATCGGCTCCGGGCTCACCGGCGTTCTTTATGTTCTGGACGAGCCGTCAATCGGCCTTCATCAGCGCGACAATGAACGCCTGCTTGAAACGCTGAAGCGCCTGCGCGATCTCGGCAATTCGGTTCTCGTCGTCGAACATGACGAAGATGCGATCCGCTCGGCCGACCACGTCGTCGATATCGGTCCCGGCGCCGGCGTCCACGGCGGTAAGATCATCGCCCAGGGCAGCGTGCGCGATATCACCGGGTCGACGCAGTCGCTCACCGGCGATTATCTGTCCGGTCGGCGCGAAGTTCCCGTCCCCGCCAATCGCCGCCCGTTCAATAACAAACGCGTCCTCTCGGTGCGCGGCGCCACGGCGAACAATCTGCAAAACGTCAAAGCGGAAATCCCGCTCGGACTTCTGACCTGCGTCACCGGCGTTTCCGGCGGCGGCAAGTCGACGCTGGTGATTGAGACATTATATAAGGCGGCCGCGCGCAAGCTTTATAACGCCAAAGACGCGCCCGGCGCCCATGAGCGGATCGACGGGTTCGATCACCTCGACAAAGTGATCGACATCGATCAGTCGCCAATCGGCCGCACGCCCCGCTCAAACCCCGCCACCTATACCGGCGCCTTTACGCCGATCCGCGAATGGTTTGCCGGTCTGCCGGAAGCCAAAGCGCGCGGCTACAAGCCGGGGCGGTTTTCGTTCAACGTCAAAGGCGGGCGCTGCGAGGCGTGTCAGGGCGACGGCGTCATCAAGATCGAGATGCACTTCCTGCCCGACGTTTACGTGACGTGCGACGCCTGCAAGGGCAAACGCTATAATCGCGAAACGCTCGAAGTGACGTTCAAGGACAAATCGATCGCCGACATACTCGACATGACCGTCGAGGACGGCGCCAAATTCTTCAAGGCCGTGCCCGCGATCCGCGACAAGATGGAAACGCTGAACCGGGTCGGACTTTCCTATATCAAGATCGGCCAACAGGCGACGACGCTTTCCGGCGGCGAGGCGCAGCGCGTGAAGCTCGCCAAGGAACTTTCAAAACGCGCAACCGGCCGGACGTTATATATCCTGGACGAGCCGACCACCGGCCTGCACTTTGAAGACGTCCGTAAGCTGATGGAAGTCATTCAGGAACTCGCTGATAACGGCAATACCGTCGTCGTTATCGAACACAATCTTGACGTTATCAAACAGGCCGACTGGATCATTGACCTCGGCCCCGAAGGCGGCGACGGCGGCGGCATGATCGTCGCCGCCGGCACGCCCGAAGACGTCGTCAAAGTCGCGAAAAGTCATACCGGCCGTTTCCTGAAAGACGTCCTGAAGAAAAAGACCCCGCCAAGGCCGCGCGCGAAGGCGAAGGCCCCCGCAAAGAAAAAAACCGCCCGCAAACGTAAAGCCGCGTGAGGACGCGCGGCTTTATTCTTGGGCTGGATCCCCGCCTGCGCGGGGAAGACGGTGTGGGGGTGTTTGAGGGTGACCCTGCTGCATGACCAGTTGCGCGGGGAAAATGGTGAATTTAGCTTTTTCACAAATCAACCAACCCCCGCATCCCCCGCGAAGGCGGGGGTCCAGTCTAATAAAAGAGCCGCGCAGCGTCCGTTTCCTGCAAGACTAAACCTCGAAAAAGTAACGGAAATTTTCTTCCATCCTACAAATCGTCGCAAACGTTTGCGACGATTTGTGGGAAACGTTTCCACACCCACGCGCCGCTGGTCTATGATCGCGCCATGGATGACGCGAATTGTCATAATGCGGATTGTTCCGACCCGGATGACGGCGACGGCTTTGAGGCGGCGCTGACGGCGCGCTATCGGCGGTTGTCTTTGTTGACGCTCGACCTTGCGGAGGAAGCGGGCGAAGCGGCGCGCGATTTTTCGTTTGTCGACCGGGAAAACAAAACCGGCCGTTTTGAAAGGCGGATTGCGGCGATGACGCGCGCGATCTGGGCGCATCGGTCTATCGAGAGCCTGCGCCGCCGCGCCGAAGGCGGCGCAGCGGCGACGAAGGCGCCGCGTAAGCGCGCAAATGTTTGTACAAAAGAGGTGGTATGCAGCCCCTGCGCCGAAACGAGCCGTGACGTCCTTGATGAGCCTGAAAAAGCTGCGGGCCTGCGCGCGACGTCTGTGCACGCCTCACAAAACACGGCCGCGCCGCAAAAAGTGAACGCCATTGTCGCCGGCGGAACGCGTACGCCTCTGAGTTTTGGCGTACGCTCGATCATCCGACGACAAAATTGTCAGTATTATCCGACGGAGTATGATAGCCTGCGCGTTAAAGACCAAAGCGCAATGCAACGAGGCGGCGGCCCATGAGCGTTCATTCCTACCTCTTCTTTTTCCTGCCGGTTTTTGCGGTGATGATCGCGACGGAATACTGGATCGGGCGCAAGCGCGGCTTACGCCTTTATTCAGCGGGGCAATCCTTTGCGTCCGTGATCATCGGCATTGGTCAACGCTTATTGAGCTTTATCCCGTTCGGTTTCGTCGGCTTCGCCTGGTACATCGCCTATCAGAACCGCGTGTTCGACCTGCCGGTCGGGGCGTGGTGGTATATTCCGGCGCTGTTTTTGACGCTGGAGTTTTTTTACTACTGGTTTCATCGGCTGAGCCACGAAGTGCGCTGGTTCTGGACGACCCATGCGGTGCATCACTCCATTGAAGAAATGAATGTGCTCGCGGCCTATCGCTTCGGCTGGACGGGGCGCATCTCCATGGGCTCGATTGTTTACACGCCGATGTGCCTGATCGGTTTCAATCCGGCTCATGTCGTCCTCATGCTGGCGATCAATCTGATGTATCAGTCGTGGTTGCACACGACGCTGATCGGCAAGCTCGGCCCCCTCGAAGGCGTGATCAACACGCCGTCGGCGCACCGCGTCCACCATGCGCGCAACGCGGACTATCTCGACCGCAATCATGGCGGCGTTTTGATGATCTTTGACCGGTTGTTCGGCACGTATGTGCCTGAGCGCGACGACGAAGCGGTTGAGTTCGGTCTTATCAAGCCGCCGAAAACAGCCAATCCGTTTCGCATCGTGTTTCACGAATGGGGCAATCTCTTCAACGATCTGAAGCGATATGAATTACGCCACTGGCCGATGTTGATGTTTGGCCCGCCCGGATGGGCGCCGGACGGCGACAGCATGACAAGCGCGCAATTGCGCGCCGCTTATCGCGCCCAAAAGGAGAATGGCGGCGTTTATAGCGACCTCAACGCGCCTCAAAAGACGCCGATGGAAAGTCCCGCAGCCATCGCCGCGCCGGTCTCCGCGCACCGTTGAAGATCGTCTTCGCCGATTGTTTTCTCGCCCAGGATGGCTTCCGGCGTTTGCGCATCGGTGCAAACGATAAGGGGCGGCTGCACTTCTTTCAGCCGCCAGCCGCTTGCGATCCGCGCGGTTTGGCGAACCGCATTTTCGCCGTCGCTGCCAGCGCAGACCATCTGCGCGTACGGCCTGCCTTCAAGCCGTCCGAGAACGGCGTAGTAAGTGCGGTCGTAAAACGCTTTCATGACGCCGGCGATGGCGGCGAGATTTTCGGGCGCGGCGAAGATATAGCCGTCGGCGGCCAGAAGATCGGCGGCGCCCGCCTCTTCCGCGCGCTTCAGAACGGCCGGCCCCTCCGCGCGCGCCGCCGCATAGGCGGCCTCGGCCATTTGCCGGGTTCCACCGGTCATCGAATAATAAACAATCAAAAGCTGCGCCATGGCGCACCTTATCATGGGCGTGCGCGCCGGCGTCAGGGGCCCCCGCGCCATTTTTCACCTGCGCCGCGTCATTGCAGCCGCCTTTTGGGCCGACTACGCTCCGCGCGTCAATTCAGCAAAGACGGGGCGTCCCAGGTGAAGTTTGTCGGCACGAAAGACTACGTTGCAACGGAAGATCTGAAAGTTGCGGTCAACGCCGCGGTCACGCTGGAGCGCCCGCTCCTCGTCAAGGGCGAGCCGGGCACGGGCAAGACGGTGCTCGCCGTGGAGGTCGCCAAGGCGCTCGGCGCGCCGCTTCTTGAGTGGCACGTGAAATCGACCACCAAAGCCCAGCAGGGTCTTTATGAATATGACGCGGTTGCGCGCCTGCGCGACGGCCAGCTCGGCGAAGAGCGCGCCCGCGATGTGCGCAATTATATCAAGCGGGGCAAATTATGGGAGGCGTTCACCGCTGACGAACGCCCTGTGCTTTTGATCGATGAGATCGACAAAGCCGATATCGAGTTTCCGAACGACCTGCTGCAGGAACTCGATCGGATGGAGTTTTATGTCTACGAGACCGACGAGACGGTGACGGCCCGTCAGCGGCCGGTTGTGATCATCACGTCGAATAATGAAAAGGAATTACCGGACGCGTTTTTGCGCCGCTGTTTTTTCCACTTCATCAAGTTTCCCGAAGCCGACACGATGAGTGAGATCGTCGAAGTGCACTATCCGGGCATCAAGAACAAACTCGTTAATGATGCGCTGAAGACGTTTTATGAAGTGCGGGCGACGCCGGGCTTGAAGAAAAAGCCCTCAACGTCGGAGCTTCTCGACTGGCTGAAACTTCTGCTGGCGGACGATATCGATCTTGAGACGGTGCGCGAGAAAGATCCCCGCAAGGCGATCCCGCCGCTCCATGGCGCGCTTCTCAAGAACGAACAGGACGTGCATATGTTTGAAAGGCTCGCTTTTCTCGCCCGGCGCGGGGATGTTTAAGGGCGTCGGCGCATAGCCGTCCTTGCGACGACCGAACGCCATGGAGACGCGCACGCATCGTCTTTACGCCAACGGTCTCAACCACCATGTGCGCGATAGCGGCGGCGACGCCGGGCCCGTCGCGCTTTTGCTGCACGGCTTTCCCGACACCGGCGCCGTCTGGGATCGGGTGACGCGGCGCCTTACCGAAGCGGGCTTTCGCATCATAGCGCCTGACATGCGCGGCTTCGGCGAGAGCGACATGGCCGGCGGCAAGGCCGGCTACGACGTCAACGCCGGCGCCATTCCGGACAGCGTTGAAATCCTGCGCCAGCTCGGCGTTGAAGCGGCCCATGTCGTCGGTCACGATTTCGGCGCGCCCGTCGCCTGGGGGCTTGCGGCGCGCTATCCCTCACTGTTCCGTTCCCTGACGGCCGTCTCCGTCGGTCATGCGCGCGCCTATCTCCGCGCCGGCCCCGCGCAGATGGCGCGCAGCTGGTACGTCGTGATGCATCAGATGCGCGGGCTCTGCGAGGCGCTCTATCGCGCCGGCGACTGGCGGCTCCTGCGCCGTCACTGGTCGTCGGC
The DNA here is from genome assembly GCA_038531315.1 of Pseudomonadota bacterium. Taxonomy (GTDB): domain Bacteria; phylum Pseudomonadota; class Alphaproteobacteria; order Caulobacterales; family Parvularculaceae; genus JAJFFW01. The sequence goes on along the minus strand of JBCBBT010000016.1, from coordinate 39,394 downwards.
GGGCGACGTCGATGCGGTGATCGCCAATCTGTCGCGACCGGGCCGGCTGGCCGCTGCGCTCGACTGGTACCGCGCAAACCTGTCGCTGGCGCGGATGCTGCGTCAGCCGCCGATGGGCGCGTTCGGCGAAGAGATCGTCCGTGCGCCAACGCTCGGCGTGTGGAGCGACGGCGAGGCCTATCTGACCGAAAAGCAGATGCGCCTGTCGGAAGACTATGTCGAGGCGCCCTGGCGCTATTGCCGGATCGACGGCGCCAGCCACTGGATCCAGCTGGACGCGCCTGACGCCCTCGCCGGCGCGTTGATCGCGCACTGGCGCGCCGCCTGACGGCGCGCGGCTACCGCCAAAAAAATTCTGCGCCCTGTCGAAATCGCCGGTCGCCATCCGTCATGTTTGTGAGCGTCGACATTGACCGCATCGACAATGACCCTCGATCTACAGATGCAATGAACAGGGAGAACGACCATGCAGGCTTTGATACTGGCCTTTGAAAGCGAGGACGATTTCAAAAGGCGCGACACGCGCGACACCGACCCGGCGGCCTTTGCCGCGTATATGAAACCTTGGCGGGATTACTCGCAAAGCCTTGAGGCGGCGGGCGTGATCCGCGCCGGCGGCGCGCTTGAGCCCCCGCACACGGCCACAACCGTATCGATGCGCGACGGCAAGTGCGTTGTCGAAGACGGGCCCTACGCGGCCGTCAAAGAACAGCTCGGCGGTTATTTCCTGATTGAGGTCGAGACAATGGCCGACGCAGAACACTGGGCCGCGCTGTGCCCGGCCGCCAGAACCGGCCGCGCCGAGGCCCACCAAATTCCAAACTACGCAGAGGAGGCATAAGCCATGGAATACCTGTTTTTACTTTATGATGACGAAAACGCGTTTCACGGACTTTCAGATGACGCGCAAATGGACGTCGTCGGCGCCTATATGGCGTATTCGCAGCGGCTGCAGGAAAAAGGCGCCTTTGTCGGCGGCGAGCCCCTGGAGCACACAAAATCAGCCGTGCGGGTGCGTGCGAAAAACTACCGCGCCGCCGGCGATGACAAACAGGTCCAGAATGGCCCCTTCACGGATGCAAAGGAACAGATTGGCGGGTTTTACCGGATCAAAGCGGACACGCTTGATGAGGCGCTCGAACTTGCCTCGGCGTGCCCCGCCGCACTGACCGGCCGCGTTGAAGTCCGTCCGATCTGGAGCATTGATGGTTGATGCGCCGAATAACGATGAGCGGGCGGCGGCCGAAAGGGTCGCCCGCGAGTCGTACGCGAAATTGCTGGCGCTCCTGAGCGCACGCACAAACAATATTCTGGCGGCGGAAGATGCGCTGTCGGAAGCCTTTGCGCGCGCGCTTGACCGGTGGCCAAAAACCGGCGCCCCGCAATCGCCGGAGGCGTGGCTCCTGACGACGGCGCGGCGCGTTCTGATTGACGAAGGCCGCCGCCACGCGATGCACGCCGCTGCAACGCCGGATTTTCTGACCGCCTTCGAAGCGGTGCAGGCGCAGGCGCTGGAGCAATCGGCGCGCGAGGCGGAAAATACCGCTTACCCGGACAAGCGTCTTGAACTCATGTTCGTATGCGCGCACCCGGCGATTGATCCGCTGATGCGCACGCCCCTGATGCTGCAAACGGTTCTCGGGCTAAACGCCAAAGAGATCGCGCGCATGTTCCTGATGCCGCCGGCGACCATGGCGCAGCGTCTGGTGCGCGCCAAGCGCAAGATCGCGGAAGCCAGAATTTCGTTTGAAGCGCCCGACATCGGGGCCATCACCGACAGGCTCGATGACGTTCTGGCCGCGATTTACGCCTGTTTTACGACTGGCTTTGACGCGCCGGACAGAAAAGCGGGCCGCAATCTCACCAACGAGGCGATTTACCTCGCTAAGCTGGTTGTCGATCTGGCGCCGGCCGGCGACCCCGCCTTCGCTGAAGCCTGGGGACTTTATGCGCTGTTGCTCTACGTCGAAGCCCGCGACGCGGCCCGCCAGTTAAATGAAGTTTATGTGCCGTTCGATTCACAAGACATCGGCCTGTGGGATGTCGACAAGACCGTCGCGGCTGAAGGCGCGCTGCACTACGCCGGCCATCTGGTGGCTGACGATATTTCGCTTGAAGGACGCTATCAGCTGGAAGCCGCCATCCAGTCGGCGCACATCACAAGCCGCCTGCGGGGCGTCGATACGTCTGCGGATATTTTGTTTCTCTATGACAAATTGCTGGCGCTCCACGACACGACCGGCGCCAAGGTCGCCAAGGCGTGCACCATGGTGTCCGCCGGCGCCGCCGAAGACGCGCTCGCTCTCCTCGACAGTCTCGACCGCGATCAGGTCGCGGATTACCAGCCATGGCATGCAGCGCGCGCTTATGCGTTTTCAATCCTTAAAAGACGCGAGGACGCCGAGGCCGCGTTTGAAATCGCGATCCGGCTGACGGACCAGCCGATGATGCGGGACTATCTGATCAAGCAACGCGCAAAACTGGACCAATAGGCCCTGCATGATCACGCTTGCCCGTCATATGTCGCGGAACGCCGCCGACGCCGAAAAGCGCAAGAGATGTGATCGCGGCATTTTTCTTTTCCCTTCCAATTTCCGTCTCAAGCGATACCGTCATACGCCGCAGATCAGGGAGAAAACGCTTATGCGCCGCCAGTCGCCGCCCGCCATCATCGTCACGGTCATGACCATCTTTATCGGCGTCGGTCTTTTTACGGAGGCGTCGGCGCAATCGAAAACCGCGCTGGTCGGCGGCCGGCTGATCGACGGTTTTGGCCACGCGCCAATTCGCAACAGCGTGATCCTGATAGACGGCGACACAATCGAGAAAGTCGGGACCGTCGACACCCTCCCGGTTCCCTCCGGTTACGCGGTGATTTCCACCGAAGGACATGATCTATTGCCGGGCCTGTGGGAAAGCCACGCCCATCTTATGCTAACGGGGCATGCGGACTATCCGCACTGGCAGGCGACTTATCTCGACAGACTGGCCGATGAGATCATGCCCGCGACGGCGTCGCATTTGTTGCTCGCGGGCGTCACGTCAGCGCGTGATCTCGGCGCGCCGCTGGCCCCGTCGAAATCGGTGAAAGAACGGATCGACCGCGGCGAAATCCCCGGCCCGCGCCTTTTTATGTCGGGACCCTTTTTGCAAGCCTCGGTCGAGGACTGGCAGAAAGCCTATCGCTGGGCCGTCGCAACCCCGGAAGAAGCGCGCGCCCGCGTCGCCCAACTCGACGATGCGGGGATGGTGATCGTCAAGCTTATCGATCAGGACAAGCTCGCGCGGCCGGTCGCCGAAGCCATTGTCGATGAAGCCCACAAGCGCGGCATGAAAGTCGTCGCGCATGCGCACCGGCCCGACGAAATCCGCGTCGGTCTTGAAATCGGCGTCGATAATTTTGAACACACAGGTCTCACCACGGCGCCGGAATATCCGCCCGATGTTATGGCGGCGCTGAAGGAACGCACGGCGACAGGCCGCGTTGCGGGCGGGCCGCTCTACTGGACGCCGACCGTTGAAGGCCTTTGGAACTTCGAGCGCACAGTCGCCAATCCTGAAAAACTTGATGGCGATTGCTGGGAACGCGGGCTCAAGCCCGACACGATTGCGGACATTCGCCAGTCGATCGCCAATCCCGGCCAACTCGGCTACACCCGGCTGACGCCGCTCAGAAAGCCCACGCTTAAAAGAAAGATCGCCCAGCTGCGCGAAGCCGGTGTCGTCATTCTTGTCGGCACCGATAGCGGCATTCCGATGAAATTCCACTGCCAGTCAACATGGAATGAGATGGACGTCCTTGTGCGGATTATGGGACTGCCCGTGATGGACGTGATCCGCGCCGCGGTCTATTGGCCGGCGGTGATGATGGGCGTCGAAGACGAGCTCGGCACCGTTTCAGCCGGCAAGAAAGCCGACATCATCGCGGTCAAAGGAGACGTTTTGGAATACGTCAATCTTCTCCAGAATGTCGACTTCGTGATGAAAGGCGGGATCGTCTACAAAAAGAACGGGCGGCCGGTTGAAAAGGCGCTCGCCGCAAAGGCGCCGTCGCCGTGATCGCTGGCACGCAACAACAGCTCAGCCAATTTTCTTGTTGGGCGCAATCTCACGGTGTGAGGTTTTGAGATCGAGGACCGCCGGTTTCCCGCTGCGCTTTGCTTGTTCGAATGCGTCGGCGAAGTCTTCCGTCTTTTCGACAGCGGCGCCGAACGCGCCGAAGCTTTGCGCCATCGCGGCGAAGTCCGGATTGACAAGATCGGTGCCCGAAACCCGTCCCGGAAAGTGTTTTTCCTGATGCATGCGGATCGTGCCATAAGTGCCGTTATTGGCGACCAGCACGATGACCGGCGCATCATATTGCACGGCCGTCGCCAGTTCCGGCGCCGCCATCATGAAACATCCGTCGCCGGCGGCGCAGATAACATCGCGGTCCGGATAAACCGTCTTTGCGGCAATCGCCGCCGGAAACCCGTAACCCATGGCCCCCGACGTCGGCGCGAGTTGCGTCTTGAACGACTTATGGCGATAGAACCGGTGCAGCCACGCCGCATAGTTTCCCGCGCCGTTACACATGATGGCGTCGTCAGGCAGATGCGCATCGAGCCAGTTGAAAACCGCCGACAGATTGACGCCTTCTTCAACGGCGACTGGCTTCGAGAAGGCTTCAAAGGCGGCGTGTGCTTCGGCGCTGTCGCGGGCCCACGCGGGATTGGCCGGCAGGCTCATTCCCGTCAGTGCGACAAGCGCAGTTTCCGGCGCTGCATTGATCGCAAGCGCCGGCGTATAGACACGGCCCAGTTCCTCAGCGCCAGGATGAATATGAACGAGCGCCTGCCGCGTCGAGGGCGCTTCGGGCAGCGTGTAACCGGACGTCGTCATTTCACCGAGCCGCGCGCCGATACAAATCAGAAGATCGCTATTGTTCATGCGCTCGATAAGGTCCGGATTGGGCGCAATCCCGACATCGCCGGCGTAATTTGGATGCCGATTATCAAGCAGGTCTTTGGATCGGAACGACGCGCCCAACGGCACGCCGGTCGTTTCAACAAAAGTTCTAAGAAGCTCAACCGCTCTCGGCGTCCAGCCGCCGCCGCCAACGAGCAGAAATGGTTTTTCCGCACTGGTCAAAAGCGCCCGGAAGATCTCAAGCGTGCGTGGGTCCGGCGCCGCCATCGCCGTCGGCGCCCGCGGCAGTGCGGGCGCTTCGACTTCTTCGGTCAACATATCTTCCGGCAACGCCAGCACCACCGGTCCGCGCCGGCCATTCTGGGCGACCGCGAAGGCGCGATTGACGTATTCGCCGGCGCGGGCGGCGACGTCGATTTGCTCGGCGCGTTTGGCGATCGAGGAATACATGCGCCGGTAATCGACTTCCTGGAAGGCTTCCCGGTCCGCTTGATCGCGCGCCACCTGACCGATCATCATGATCAGCGGGGTCGAATCCTGAAACGCAGTGTGGACGCCGACCGCCCCCTGGGTTGCGCCGGGACCGCGCGTCACCATGACGATCCCGGGCTTTCCGGTCAGTTTTCCGTAGGCCTCGGCCATATTGGAAGCGGCCGCCTCATGGCGGCAGGCGATCAGGGTGATCTGATCGTCGACATCATAAAGAGCGTCGAGCACGGCCAGATAACTTTCGCCGGGCACGCAAAAGACATGCGTCGCCCCGTTTGCGATCAGCGCATCCACGATATGGCGCGCCGCTGTCTGGCGTTTTGTTGCGTTCGTCATAGGCTTTTCGCGTTCGCGCTTTTCCCGCCGATTGTCAACGCGCCCGGCGCAAAATCAGACGCCGGCTGGTGCGCGCCGACGGCGGCGACACTGACGATCGCGGCGACGTATTCCCTCCGTCCACGGCGCATCAGCGCAATCTTCAGCGGGGCGCCGGACGATAACGATAAAAATTGCCAAACATTTGACATATTTACATCTTTTGCACCGCGACATGCGCAGAAAGTTGGCCAAATCGGCGATCTGTTTGCGTTCTGCCGATTGCGGCGGCGGACAAATTGTGCACCATATCGATGGGGAGTTCAGGCGGCATCGACGTCGCGGGCGGGTCGAAAGGATTATCGTATGTCGCAAAACGTGGCTGGGCCGCCGAAAAAGGCGGTCCCTGAAGGCGACTTCGATAGCGGTAAGATTTCACGGTTAAAAGCGCGCATCGATGCGCGGCTGGAAGCACATTTTCCCTCAGGGCCCGGCGAAACGCGCCTTGAATGTGCGATTCGCCATGGCCTTTTGTCGCCGGGCAAACGCGTCAGGCCCCTGATCACGCTTCTTGCTTGTGAACAGTCCGGCGGGTCGGCGGATATGGCGATCGATGCGGCATGCGCTGTAGAGATGGTCCATGCGGCGTCGCTGATCATGGATGATCTGCCATCCATGGATGACGCGAAATTGCGGCGGGGATGTCTTGCGACGCATGTGGTTTTTGGCGAGAGCGCGGCGATGCTCGCCACCATTGCGCTTCTTAATGAAGCCTACCGGCTTGTCGCCGCTGAAAATGGCGCCGCGCCGGATGCGCGCCTGAAAGCGCTTGAGCATCTGGCGCAAGCCGTCGGCGTCGAAGGGCTGGCCGGCGGTCAGGAACGCGACCTCGCCTGCTCGAAAACCGCGCCGACCAAGGTCTCCCTGAAGGATATGGAACAGCGCCACCTTGAAAAAACCGGCGCTCTTTTCGCCGCCGCCGCGGCGATTGGCGGAGAGTTGGCGGGCGCCGATGCGGCGACCGTCGCCCATCTTCGCCGGTTCGGCTCTTCGCTGGGGCTCGCCTTTCAGGCGTTCGACGACGTTATCGATGTCGCATGTTCAGAAGCCCAGACCGGCAAGGACGTCGCGCAGGATCAGGACAAATCGACGGTTGTCAGCCTGCTTGGCGCCGATGGCGCGACGGTCATGGCCGAGCGACGTCTTGAACGGGCCATCGAAAGCGCCGAAGCCGCCGCCCTCACCGATACGGCGCCGCTCGGCGATCTCGCCCGCATGATCGGCGCGCAGTTTACCTCTATGACGCGCTGACCGGGACCGGCGTCGGCGCTATCTTGATGGCGCGCCGGGCGCCGGATTGCGATCGCCATCCTCCCAAACACGCCCGCCAGGCGCCGAACTTGAAGGTTACGGATATCAGTATTGCGTATGGCTGAAGCCGCCAGAACATCTTTTTGCGAAACCGAACAGGCAGGCGGCGCGGCCTCACAATCCGGCGGCACCAGTGCGCCGGCGATCCCAGCCGCACCCGCCCTGACGGTCTCCAATGTCTCGATGGCTTACGGCGCCCATCCGGCGCTCACCGATGTTTCGCTGTCCATTGCGCCGGGAACGCTGACAGCGCTGATCGGCTCCAATGGCGCCGGCAAATCGTCACTCGTGAAAGCGATCTGCGGGCGGGCGCCGATCCGGTCCGGGACCATCGAAATCGCCGGCGTCAACGCCGGCGCGCGAGCCGCCCGCAAGGCGCTGGGCGTGGCTCCGCAACGGGCGGCGCTCTACGATCAGCTGTCGGCGTTTGAAAATCTTGTCTGCTTTGCCTGTCAGGCCGGCCTCAAGCGCGATGCGGCGCGGGCGCGCGCCGAAGAAGTGCTTGACCTTATCGATCTGAAAAGTGCACGGGCGCGCAGGGTCTGTCAGATGTCGGGCGGCATGCGTCAGCGCGTCAATATCGGCGCCGCCGTTGCGCATCATCCGAGCCTTGTCATTCTCGATGAACCCGCGGCGTCGCTCGACCCCGCCGGCGTTGCGCGCATCAACGCTCTCATCGAGCGATTAAAATCAGAGGGCTACGCTATCCTTCTGATCACCCACGACATGGCGCAGGCGGCGGCGCTCGCCGACATGATCGCTGTTCTCGAAGCCTCAAGGCTGATTGCATATGATTGCCCGAAGGCGTTGATCCGACGCTTTTGCGGCGAGGCGCTGACGGTCTCGGCACGCGTGGCGTCGTGTGATGAAGCCGCTTTTAGCACACACGGATTTCAGCAATCCCGTACGCAGGCGGAGCGCTGGGCGTGCACCGTCGACAACGATGCGCGGGTTGCGGAAATTCTCCGGGATCTTACGAACGCCGGCGCCAATATCGCCGGCTTTACCGTGACGGCGCCGGCGCTCGGCGACGCCATGGAAGCCGCGATCAAAGAAGCGAGCCGTTAACGATGCGCTTTGCAATTTTTGGCGCGATGGCGCTTTCACTGTGGCGCGACAAGGCGGCGTTCTTCCTCACATTTTTCTTGCCGCCGGCCATCTATGCAGTTTTCGCGGCGGTTTTCTCTGGCGCGGCGAGCGGCGACGTCTCCATTCGCCTCGGCGTCACCGGACCAGCGAACGATCAGGTAGCGGAAGAAATTGTCGACGGTCTCGCCTCATCGCCGATTGTGGAAAGACTGAAGATCCTGCGTGATCAGGAAGCGCTGCTCAACGCCGCGAAAGCCGGATCAATCGACGCCGGCATTGAGATCCTGCGGCCGCAAACTGATCAGGCGCCGCGCTTTAAAATATACTCCGACGCCTCGCACACCGGCGCTGCGGCGATGGCGGAAGCGGCGCTCGCGGCGCAAGCGCCGCCGATCGAAACCGCAGACGGGGAGATCGTCAGTTTTGAGCCCGCTGAGAAAATCGTCGTCGCCAGCGGGAGTAAGGCCAGCGCGCCAATGGCCGCCTATTATGCGGCGGGCGTCGGGATGCTGTTCGTCTTTCTCTCTGGCTTTCAGAGCGCTCTGAGCGTGATCGAAGAACGCGACAGCGGCGTCATGGAGCGTATTGCCGCCGGCCCCTACGGCTTACGACCGATGATCGACGGCAAGTTTGCTTTTCTGACTGTTCAGGGGACGGTCCAACTTTTCGTCATCCTTATCTTTTCTGCGCTTGTCTTTAAGGTTCCGATTGACGGGGCGCCGTTGGCGCTGTTGGCGGCGGTTATTGCGGCTGCGATCTGCGCCGCCGGCATTGCGCTGGCTGTTGTCGGGTGTTGCCGGTCGCGGAGCCAGGCCCACGCTGTCGGCGCTGTTCTGGCGCTTACCATGGGGGCCCTCGGCGGTTCGATGGCGCCGCGCTTTTTGATGCCGCCCGATGTGCGCGTGATTGGCGGTTTGACGCCGAACGCCTGGGGTATCGACGCGCTGGCGACGGCGCTCTGGCGGGGCGGCGATTGGGGTCAACTCACCGCCCCTGTCGCCCTCCTCGTCGTCGCAGGGGCAGCCGGATTGTTACTCAGTTACGTCCTGATGCAGCGCAGCCTAAGAGCCTGATGCGCACCGCCAACACGCGTAATACGAGAAAGATACGGCGCAAACCCAATGAAAACCGGGCTTAACCATGAGATTTCTTGACACATGTCCAAGTTCGACTGATAGTTTTGAGGACGAAAAATTCCGCGCCGCCGATCTGCCGTTGCGGCGCGCCCAAGGAACAAGCCTGAAATGTTTCTCTCTCTCAGGCTACTTTAAGCCGCCCCATTTTGGGGCGGTTTTTTTTAACCGCGGCTTCCCGTCTCGTTGCGTTTGATCATCAATCACGCGATTGAATGCGCAAGGTTCGGATTGGCGAAATGATCGACGCTTTGAAATTCATTTCTGTGCTGGTGGGATTTGTTCTGGTGATGGAAGTCGTCGCCTGGGTCACCCACAAATACGTTATGCATGGTTGGCTTTGGTCTTGGCACAAATCACATCACGAGCCGCGTACCGGCGTTTTTGAATTGAACGATTTATTCGGCGTTGTGTTTTCCCTGCCATCGATCGCGCTGATTTATATTGGCGCCTCCAGCAACAATGCGATGGCGCTCGCCGCTGGCCTCGGCATTTTGGGCTACGGCCTGATCTACTTTTTCTATCACGACATTTTGGTGCACCGCCGCATCGATCTCGGGTTTCGTCCCAAAAAAGGGTATTTCGCCCGCATTGTTCAGGCGCATCGCTTGCACCATGCCGTCGAGACAAAAGAAGATTGCGTCTCGTTTGGCTTTATCTTCGCGCCCTCGCCTCAACGACTGAAAAAGATGCTCGCCGCCACGGACCGAGCGGCGATGCGCGCAGCGCGCGGGCAATCAGGCGCCGGTTCAACGACGTCATAGCGCGCCGACTGATTGCTTTGCTCTGCGCCTGGAGTTTCACCGTTAAATGGCCGCTTTCCCGCCTGAATTTGATTCCATAGATTGATGCCGAAACAAGACTGGCGGGACAGATTATGCGCGTATCGATACTTTTGTCAGGGATCGCGGCCATGGCGTTGACGGCGTGCGCCACCGACGATGCTCCTTCTGGAAGCGAAGGCGGCGACACTATTGTGGTGACGGGGGCGAAGTCGGGCTCAAGCCGGAAACCACGGCCGCCCCGCTCCGAATTCGCCGAAAGCACTGTCACAGAGAGCTTTGGCGATCGGGGCCCGACGCCCTCGATTTCGCCTTTGCCACGAGACCGCGAGCCGCGCGACGGACCCACGCCGCAGTCGGGGACGCTGACCGCCGGCGATTACGATGACGTCCTCAACCCCGAACTCTACAAGAAATATGTCGATCGATCATTGCAGGGACAGCTTGCCGGCAAGGACCTGCCCTATGTTGACGCCGCCGACAGGATCGAAATCCGGGCGCGAGACCGTCTCGGCAAGCCGATACCGCGCGCCCAACTCACGGTCAGAACCTCAGCGAACGACGTTATGTTTCCCCTGGTCACAGGCGCCGACGGTCGCGCTTTCGTTTATCCGCGTTTTGACGATCTTGAAGCCGGCGTCAGCGTTTCTCTGATGCACAACGGCGAGCGCGTTGACACCGCGGCGATCACACCGACCATGCTTGAGGAAGGCGGCGTCATCATCCTTGACAGCGCGGCTGACGCCCGGCCGGTGCAAAAGCTCGACCTTGTCCTGACGATCGACGCCACAGGCTCCATGAGCGATGAAATGGCTTACCTTCAAAAGGAGCTCACGGCGATCCTTGATCGCGTCAAACAGGGCGCATCGGACCTTGATATTCGTGCAGGCCTTATCGCCTATCGCGATCAGGGCGACCAATATGTGGTTCGATCGTTTCCGCTTACCGATGATCTCGCCGGCTTTGCGACGTTTCTCAATAAACAGGAAGCGCAAGGCGGCGGCGACTTCCCCGAAGCCATGCATGAGGCGATGGCGGCGGGTCTGAAATTCAACTGGCGCGAAGACGCCGCCGCGATCAATCTTCTGGTCGCCGACGCGCCGCCCCACAATGACAAGATCGCCGAAACCTGGCGAAGCGCTTTGCTGGCGCGCACGCGCGGCATTCATATTGTGCCTATTTCAGGCAGCGGCATTGACAAGTCAGCGGAGTTTTTGATGCGGGCCATGGCGCAACTGACAGGCGGCCGATACATATTCTTAACGGACGACAGCGGCGTCGGCGGCAAACACAAAGAAGCGGAAGTCGATTGTTATGTCGTCACCCGCCTCGACGGTCTTGTTGAACGCGTCATTGAAAGCCTTGTCAGAGGCCGGCGCATCGAACCCTCTGGCGATGACGTGATCCGAACGGTGGGCGCTTATCGGCAGGGCGTTTGCGAAGTTGAATGACGGGCGCAAAGACCTATCGTTCGCGCACCAGAAAATAGACCGGGGCGCCAAGCGCCATGAACAACCCGCCCCAGAACAAAATGCTGACGCCTGATCCCAGTATCGCAAAGCCGCTATAGACCAGTGCGAGGAGCGCAAGAACAGTCCAGGATCGCGCGTTTTTCCAGGAATGCTTGAGCTCAGCGGCGGCGCTGACGAACAGCGGCAACAATATCGCTAACGTGCTCATCATGGCCAGAAAAGAAAATGCGCCGACAAGACCGCGTGTATAATTCATCAGCAGGAGGACGGAGCCAAGCGCTGATGCGATAATGATCGCAAGCGCCGGCGCGCCGCTTTTTGTCCGTTGCGCAAACACCTTAGGCGCAAGGCCGTCAATGGCGACGGCCATCGGCATTTGCCCCGCTACAAAAATTGTCCCGTTGATCGCGCCAGCCGTTGAGATCAGAGCCCCGGCAGCGATCAGTTTTGGCCCCCACGGACCAAACCGTTGCGCCGCGTCCGCGAAAGGCGCGGTTGACTGCGCGAGGGCTTCGGCCGGTACAAGACGCATCACGGCGTAGCTTGAGGCGATATAGATGAACGCAACGACAAGCGTGCCGATCACGATTGCGCGCGGCACGGTCTTCTCAGCATTTTTGACGTCACCCGCCGGAATCGCGCCCGCCTCCATACCTGAAAAAGCCCACATCGTTAAAAGAGCGGTCGCGGCGAGGACCGATACGAATGGCGCGTCTTGCGGATTGACCGTAGGCAAATTAGCGCTGTCACCGACAACCGCGCCGAGGGCGATGATCGCAAGAAGCGGAATAATTTTCAGGATCGTCATGATCAGTTGCATGGCGCCCGCCGCGCCAACCCCGCGCAGGTTGATCAAGGTCAGCGCCCAGATGACCGCCAGCGCGCTCGCCGCTTGCCAGCCGGGATTGTCAGTGAGCGGCGGTATGAAAACCGTCAGATAGCCGACAAATGCAATGGTGATCGCCGGGATCGCGATCCAGTACGAGGCCCAATAGCCCCACGCAATAAGGAAGCCGGTCAGGTCGCCGAAGCCTTCGCGCGCATAGACGTAAACGCCGCCAGTATGATGGGTTCGACTGGCGAGCCGCGCGAGCACAAGCGCCAGACAGATCGAGCCCGCCGCCGTGAGAGCCCAACCGCCGAAACTTAAAAGGCCGTAGGGCGCAAGCACCGACGGCAGGAGAAAAATGCCCGAGCCGATCATGATGCCGACAGTCAAAGACCAGCATGTCCAAAACCCGAGTTTCGCCGGACTTTGGGCGATGGGTCCTTCGTCGCCCCTCATGGTTTCAACCCCGCATCGGCGTAGACGGCCCGCAGAAGGTTATGCCAATGCCAAACGCCTTCTTCGCGCGCCGGCGACAGCCGCCCCGGTTGATAAACACCGGAGGTCAGCCCGCGCTGCACATGTTCGCAAATGAGCCTGTCTTCTTCCTGAACCTGATCGGAAAAGGCGAGGTCTTCAGGCGCGCGTTCCTCCGCACCCGGCGCATAGTAAAAGTCAAACTCGACTTTACAACTGCTGATACCGGTCGGGACAACGCGGTTTGTCTGCAGCCGGCCGGGCATGATGTTGAGCATGGTATTTGGATAGATAAAGAAATAGAGCCCCTCGCCCGCGCCATAGGGGCCGGTCTCGCCAGTCACCGGCGAGCGCTGCAAGGACCAGTAGGCGCCGAGCTCGCTGCGATAGGTTGCGTAATCGACGACTTCCGTCAGGCCGGGATGCACGAACGGCAGGTGATAGCCCTCAAGATAGTTGTCGACATAAACCTTCCAGTTCGCTTCAACGTCGTAGACCGTCCCCGAGTGAAAGCCGATCGCGTCAAGCCCGGCGCCAATAATGTCTTCAACGCCCTCAAAAGCGGTTGCGAAGGAAAGGCCCTCGCCTGCACGCGCATATATCTGACCGCGCCACTCATGGACATCGATTGTCCGAAGGCTGATCGTCGCCGGGTCAAAGTCCGCCGCCTCACGCATTTCCGGCGCCGAGCGCAACTGGCCGTCGAGGTCATAAGCCCAGCCGTGATACCCGCAGCGTAGCCGCTTCAGACCGCGCTGGTCGCAGGCGGCGAGCGGACCGGCGCGATGCGGACAGATATTAAAGTAGCCTTTCAGGAGGCCGTCGCTATTGCGCGTCACAAGAATGGGGGCGCCGCCAATCTCGCGAACAATCACATCGCCAGGCGCGGCGACCAGCGACGCCGCTCCGATGACTTGCCACTGTCGGCGCAGGATTTCACTAACTTCAAAAGCAAAGACCGCTGCGCTCGTGTAATACGCAGGATCAAGCGCGCTGGCTTTGTCGAGAGGCGGAAGACTGACCATCACCGCATTAGGCGGCGCGCGGCGGCAATTGGCAAGGGCGCATGTGAGCGCTCGCGATGATGACAGACAAAGCCTTATAGAGGTCGGCGCCAGAGATCGCCGCGCGGGGCCGCGCCTGACGCCTTCAGGACAAACGACTGCGGCGCACCGGTCAGAACGCCGCCTGCCGCAAGCCAGGCTTTGCGCGCTGTCGACGTATAGGGACGATCGACCCATGCGTCGGGGCCGCGCTCGCGCACCAGCCTCCCGATATCGCGATAGACGTTGCGCGCGGCGGCGACAGCGGCGGCGGCGCGCGGCGGCAACATACGCACGCCCTGCGAAGCCGAGTTGTAATATTGTTCGGCGCAATCCAGGAGATGCGATGCGGCATTGAAAACAGCGACCCGGTTTACGGGCGACAGGATCGACGCCGTTTCGGGTTTAAGATTATGCGCCGCCAACAGCTCCGCCGGCAGATAGATGCGACCGCCGCGCGCATCGTCAATGATATCGCGGCAGATATTGGTCAGTTGAAAAGCAAGCCCCAAGTCGCAGGCGCGATCAAGCGTCGCCTCGTCTTCAGGATCGACGCCCATGACAATCGCCATCATGATCCCGACGGCGCCGGCGACGCCGTAACAATATTGCATGGTGTCGTTCATGGCCACGAACGGTGCGCGGGCGACGTCCATCGCAAAACCGTCGAGAAGGTCCATGGCGTATCGCTCAGGCATTTTGTGCTTGCGCGCCACAATGGAAAAACCGTCAAACGCCGGATGACCGACGAACTCGCCGCGCATGGCGCGATGCGTATCAGCTTTTAACACATCGAGCCGGCGCGCCTGTTCGTCGGCGGAAAGATCCGCATCCGGCGCATCCTGCCCCAAATCCTGACCGTCAATCACGTCGTCGCAATACCGACACCATGCATACAGCATCTGCACATCGGCCTGCATGTCGCGGCCAAACAATAACGACGCCATTGCAAAGCTCTTAGAGCCCTTTGCAATGGTCTCGGCGCCATGCGCCGCGAGCGCCTCGCGCGCTGGCGCTGCAGCAGCCTGTGTCATGCGGACATCCTACTCACCATGCGCAAGGCCACTCAACATGCGCCAGACCTCGTGATCACCCAACGGCCCTACTCGGCCGCCGTCGCCGGCGCGTTGCGGCCCGGCGCGAGATCGTCGATCATCAGGCCGGCAGTCGCTTTCGCCGATCCGACGACGCCCGGAATGCCGGCGCCGGGATGCGTGCCGGCCCCGACGAAGTAGAGATTGGAAATCTTGTCGTCGCGGTTATGGACGCGGAAATACGCAGACTGCGTCAGGATCGGCTCAATCGAAAAGGCCGACCCCGCATGGGCGTTCAGTTCCGTCGTAAAATCGGCCGGCGTGAAAATATGCGACGTGACCAGATGATCGGTTAAGCCCGGCAGGTAACGCTCTTCCAGATAGTTGAAGATCTTGTCGCGATAGACGGGGCCTTCCGTCGCCCAATCGATATCGGCTTTTTCCGTGTTCGGCACCGGCGCCAGGACGTAAAACCCGTCGCACCCTTCCGGCGCTAGAGCCGGATCGGTCGCTGTCGGGCGGTGAAGATAGAGCGAGAAATCATCGGGCAATTCCGGGCCTTTGAAGATTTCGGCAATCAGCTCGCGATAGCGCGGCCCGAACAAAATCGAGTGATGAGCGACGTCTTCATATTTTTTGTTCGTACCGAAATAAGCAACAAACAGGGAGTTTGAAAAACGCTTCGACTTGAGCCGCTTGCCCATGGAAGCGCCCCGCGGCGCTTTGCCGATCAATTTTTCATAAGTGTGCACAACGTCCGCATTCGAGCCGACCGCATCGAAGTCGCCGGACCAGCCATCTTCGCACATGACCGTCTCTACACGGTCGTTCTTTACCGAAATTTCCTTTACGGGCGCGCTGAGCTTGATCTCGCCGCCGAGATCTTCAAACAACTTCACCATACCGCGCACGAGCGCGCCGGTGCCGCCGCGCGGGAACCAGACACCCCACTTGCGTTCAAGCGCATGGATCAACGCATAAATTGCCGACGTCTTGAAGGGATCGCCGCCCACCAGGAGCGTGTGAAACGAAAACGCCTGACGCAACTGTTCGTCTTTGACGAAATCGGTCAGCCTCGAATAGACGCTCCGATAGCTCTGTAGGCCAATTAATTCCGGCGCCGAGCGGATCATTGACCAGAAATTCAAAAACGGAACAGCGCCGAGCTTTTCGTAGCCTTCGCGGTAGAGAACTTCTGAATATTCATGAAACTTTTTATAACCTTCCGCATCAGGAGGGTTCTTGGCGCGAATCTGCTCCAGCAAGCCTTCCTCGTCATTGCAATAATCGAAGGTGTAGCCGTCTTCCCAACACAGGCGATAGAACGGGTCGACCCGCATCATATCGACATAGTCGGCGAGCTTGCGGCCGGAAAGCGCCCATAATTCTTCCAGCGCCGTCGGATCGGTGATCACCGTCGGGCCCGCGTCAAAGGTGAACCCGTCCATCTCATAAACATAGGCGCGCCCGCCCGGCTTATCGCGGCGTTCGAATATCGTTGTTTGCACGCCGGCGGATTGCAGCCTGATGGCGAGCGCGAGGCCGCCAAATCCCGATCCGATGACCGCCGCCGTCTTGATGCCGTTTTCCATGAAAGATCCTTTTGCCGAACGCAGCTTTTCGCCGCTGTATCATAATGTGCGCTCTATACGCAGCCAAACCCCCTTATGGAGGCGCTCGCCCGGCCCGCCAAATCGCCGCACCGCGCCGGCTTTCGTGACTTGGGGGAAAAAACGCCCTAGGCTTCGCTCTCCGCAGCGGGGCGTCTTCGATGAGTATCAGTGCGTTTTTATCCACGTTTGTTCAATTGACGCTCATTATCTGGGTTCGATATTTCCTCGTTTCAGGACTGTTTTACTGGCTCTTATGGGTGCGCCCGGAGGAGAAAGTCAGCGCCCGGCGTCTGGCGACGCGCGCGCCGCGCCCGGATGTGATGCGCCATGAGATTACGATGTCGCTCGCCACGTCGCTGATTTATGCGGTCCCCGGCGCGATCCTGATCGAAACCTACAAACTCGGCGGCACGGCGATTTATACCGACATCAACGGCCTCGCGGGCTGGGCGTATATTCCGCTGAGCGCCCTTTTTTATCTGTTTTTGCATGACACCTGGTTTTACTGGTCGCATCGCGCGATGCACGATCCGCGGCTTTTCAAGGCCATGCATCTGACCCATCACCGCTCGCGCGAGCCCTCGCCCTGGGCGGCGTTTTCCTTTCATCCGTGGGAATCGATCGCGTCAGCCTGGCTGTTGCCGCTGGCCGCGTTTTTCGTGCCGATCCACCTCGGGGCGGTGGTGTTCCTCCTGGTCTTCATGACGGTCAACAGCGTCGCCAATCATGCGGGCTGGGAAATCCTGCCCCGGAAAATCACCGAAGGCCCGATCGGCGGTTGGCTGATCTCGGCCAGCCACCACGATGTCCATCATAAAGACTATGACGCCAATTACGGTCTTTATTTCCGGTTCTGGGACCGTTTGATGGGCACCGATCGCGGTCTTGCGGAACCGAAAACCGGGCCAATCGCGGCCGCGCGGCCGGCGTCTCGCGCCTCCGCGGGCGCTTAGGCGCATAACGTCTGACTTCTCCCAATTAAACAGCCGCATTTTGCAGCCTCCTTTTTTGTGGCCCTTCTTTTTTATGGCCCTTCTGGGGCGAATGCGTCGCGACTGAGGCCGTGCACCCCCGAGCGCGGGATTTGGGCCCGGGATTTCGCCACAATCCGCGGCGCGGGCGGCGGGCCCTGATTTTTTAGCGCCACAAGCCGTTGTTTTAATTGAAGAATTTTTTATTAACCGTAAACGGCGCCGAGCTGTGACGCACAACACATCGCGCCGGCGCGCCCTCACCTATCTTGGCTTCATCGGGAGACGGAAGAGCTCTCGAAGAGAGAGAAACGAGGAGAGAGACAATGCCGAACACACTGACAAAAATCGCCGCCGCAATCGTCGCCGCCGCCGCCGCTACAACCGCGGCTTCTGCGCAAGAGGCTGACATTCAGGGCCGGATCGATCTGAGCCAGGAAATCGCCGCAACGACGCTGCAGACCGAAAACAAGATTTTCGAGCTGGTGATGAACAAAGCCGAGGCCGAAGTCGCAGCCGACCTTGCCGCCCTTCATCACACGGGCGCCGCAACGCCTGACGCGGTCGCGCGCGCCGACGACGCTGTCGCTTCGAACATCCTTTTCTAAGGGTCGCTGCTGAACAACTTGATTACGTGGGAGAGAGAAAAATGGAAATGTCGATGGTTCTGGTTTCGGTCTTGTCTTCAATCGCAGTGTTGAGCGCAGGCCTCGCGGTCAGCAGCGTTTTCACCCTGCCCAGCCACTAGGGGACGAATGCCAGCGGGAGAGATCGTTGGTCGCTGCACAGGACAGAGTTGAGTTTGTGAGCCCTGCATGATCGACGAAGGCATTTGGCGGCGGCGTCTTGGGGGCGTCGTCAGCAGGTGAAGGAGCAGTCGGAAAGCGCGTCTTTCCGACTGCTTCTGCGTTTTGGAAGAACAATGATTTCCGGCCGAAACGCTCTCAAGCTCGCACCGCGCAGGACCCGATGTCGCTCTCGCAGACATGACGCTCGGGAAGATAGACGCCTCGAACTGATGAGACGCCGCTCGCCCGGCGCGGACAGACGATATAGACTTCAACGCGCGTACCTGCAGAATTAGCCCCGGCGGGGGCGAGAAAGACGCGAGGATGAACACACACACCGCAGCCGACGCCGATTTTAAACGCCGCATCGTGGCGGGCGCCAAAGCGTTCGCCGCAACGCCGGAGGAGGACGTCGCCGAGATCGCCCGTTGCGGCAAGATCATGGCGGTCGCCCGCGGCAAGCCGATGAGCCGGTCCGGCGCTGACGGCGTCTTTATTATTGAGAACGGCGTTGTCGGCGCGCTCCAGGCCGACAGCGAGACCGAAAAACCGGTCCTCGCGTCAGTTTACGGTCCCGGCGGGCTTTGCGGTCTCGCCTTCGCGCTTTCCGGCGACGCAAAGGGCTCGCGGGCGACGACGCGGTGTCTGACCAATGTTTCGGCGTTGCATATTCCGACCGCGGACCTCCTGCGGGTGGCGCGCCGGTGTCCCGAACTTGCGCTCGGCCTCATGCGGCTGCTCGCCGACGACACGCAGGCGCTCGCGCTGCGGCACGCGCAGGCGCTCCACCAGCCCCTCGAAATCAGGCTGGCGGCGCTCTTCACGCAGATCGGCGACTTTATCTCCGGCGATGATTGGCGCCCGACAGTCGATCTCGGCAAGATGGCGCAGTCTTTTATCGCCGAATTGCTTGGCGTCTCGCGCGAACATATCAACCGTACCCTGACGATGTGGGAAAAGTCGGGTCTGATTTTTCAGGCGAAAACCGGCGCCCTGATCATTCAAAACCGCAAGCGCCTCGCCGCCATCGCCGCCGACCCCGCAGCGCCGCACCCTGACCGGCCGTCGATTGGCGCGACAATCGATAATGAATGGCTCTGGGAAATCGACAGCTATCTCGATCTCGGGCTCAACGAGACGGCGTTTCACCTGGCGAGCGAGGCCGCGCGCCGCGCGCCCCGCGACATGCGGTTTAAACATCGCGCCGTTCTTGCAACAGCGCGCTCAGGAGCCATGGTTGAGGCGCTCGATTTAATTGAGACGCTGAAAATACCGACAGATACATCCGACGAGGAACTTGCCTGTCTGAGACCGCGCATTCTCCGGGATATGGCGTTCTCGGCGGACGAAGACGCGGTCCGCCGGCGCCATCTCATCGATTCCGCGGAAGAATACGCGAAAGCCTTTGAAGCGTGCCGGACGACCTATTCCGGCGTTAATGCAGCGTCAGGCTATGCATTTCTGGGCGACGCCGAGCGCTCCCGGGGGCTTGCCGCGGTTGTCGCCGATATCGCCGCCGATGCGCTGGAGCCGCTGGAAGACGACGAGCCGAGCTATTGGCTGCGCGCGACCGTCGCTGAGTGCCGTCTCCTGCAGGGCGATCCGCAAAGCGCGACCCTCCTGTTTCAGGCCGCCTGTCACGCCGCCGATGTGACGCCCGGCAAGAAGGCGGCGACGCGCGGTCAGCTGCGCCGGTTGAAAGAAAAAACGGCGATTGACGACGCCTGGATCGATCGCGCCGTGCCGCAGGCGCAGCCGCTGTTTTTCTCCGGCCCCCTCGCCGCGCGCAATGCGGCGGAAACCGACGAACAGATCGACGCCGTGATTGACGCGCTTGAAGATTTTCTGGACCGCAACGCCGTCGGCTGGGCCTGCGGCGCGCTGGCGTCCGGTTCCGACATCGCGATTGCAGAAACGCTGCTCGAGCACGGTGTGGCGCTGCATGTCTATCTGCCGATCGACCCGGGGAGTTTCATGAAATCCTCCGTCGCGGCGTTCGGCGATGAATGGTCGGAACGCTATATCGCCTGCATGCGGGCGGCGGCCTCGATTGACTGGAACCGGCGCGCGCAAACCGCGTGCGGCGCCGCCTTCAAGCTTGGCGCGCTCGCCGCCATGGGCAAGACGGTGCGCCATGCGCGCGCGTTGCAGACCGACCCTGTCGGATTCTTCGCGGTCCAGAAGGATAAAACCGCCGACGCGTCGCTGAGCGTCGCCAACCGCGATCTGTGGACCGCCGCCGGCTTCGTCGCCGAGCGCACCGAAGCGGTCTGGCCGGCGAAAGGCCCCACACGGACGACTGAGCCCAATCAGGTCTATTACGCCCTTGTCAGCGAAGGCGCGGAGAACGGGTCCGGCGTCAAGGCGGCGGGCGACGGGGCTCACGCCCATCTTGCGATCCGCGATCGGGCCTGCGACGCGTGGCTTTACGATACGATCGAAGCGGCGCTTGCGGCCGCCGACGCGTTTTTGAAAACCGACGCCGCCGCCGCCAGCCGCCTCTGGCTCGACGCCGGCGCCTTCGCCAGCAACCAACCCTCCCCGCAGGAAACCGTCGATGCGCTCATTACGGCGAGCTGTCGGCCGCAAACCGATCCGGGCGCGCTTTACGCCAGCGACGTCTTTGCGACCGCCGCCACGATCAGCGCGCCGGGCGCGCGCCGGTTCGATTATCTGGGCTTTGCCTCCGTGCAGGAAAAAGTCGATCCGTGCCCGCTTTATCTGGTCAGCGCCTGACCCGCCGGTAACATAAAAAGCGCCGCCAGGCGTTATCGCTGGCGGCGCCTCGATCATGGTTTCAGTCGGAAACTGAAGATGGTAATCTAACGTGCTTTATTGCGCGCATTGCGCGCCCGTCACCGGGGCATCCATCAAGGAACCAAAGAGATTGACCGCCGCCGGATCGCCCCAGAAATTATGATAGGTGATGCTGGCGTTCGGCATGATCCTGACGCCGGTCGTCGGATCGCCGCATACTGAATTCTTGACGAAATCACCGCGGAACTGGCTGACGCTTTCAAAGGCGAAGAAGGCGTTTGGATCGCCGTCGTCGCGCGCGACATGGCAGGTTCGGCAAACAAGACCGTGCGCGCCATGATATCCCTCGCGCACTTCACTGGCCGTCAGACCCGTCGCGGCGGCGTTCCAGCCCGGCGGCGGCGTCGGTTCAACAGGCGCGATCGGACCGTTAAAGCCGTTTGGATACCAGGCGTCGATCAGGCGTCTGATCGGCAAATTATCCCCCTGAGGATAAAGCGCCGTATTATTCAGCTCGGTAATATCGCGGACATGTTCGTTAAGTTTCGCGAAGGCCGTCTTTTCATCCGGCTGCAACGTGTCCTCCCCGGGACCGAACCCGAAGGCGCGGTTATTGGAGTAGCGGAAGGACGGCAAGTCGAACTCGCGGAAGCGCGCGTGAATGACCTTGTCATTGCCCGCGGTTTGCGTGACGCCGCCATGGCAAATCGTGCAGAGCTGCGGGATCGCTTTCGGCCCAAACCCGTCAAGATCGGCAAACGGCAACAGGCCCGCGCCGGCCGTGCCGCCCGCATAAGCCGCAAACTGGACGGCGTATTCCTCCCCATCGGGATCATTGGGATTGTAAGTCATCACGACGGTCGCGCCTTGCGTCGCAGGGTTTTGCGAAACGGCGTCATTGGCGTTTTGCGGATTATTGTCCGGCAAACCGTAATTGGTGACCGCGCAGGACAAGGTGTCGCCTTTCGTTGCGCAGTGCATATCGCGGCCAAAGCCGAGATCATTGTGGTTGAGATATGAGGCCCGCGCGTAGCTCGCCGGCTCATCGGCGGTGCGCCCATCGGCGCCGAAGCCGTTTTGAACCCACCAGTCGCCAAGCGTCGCCGGCGGATTGATCGCAGCATAATAGGCGCTCGACGCCGCAACGATATCGGCCGGATTAAAGGTTTCATCGCCGCGCGGTCCGGTCAGAAAGGCCGGCCGGCCGGTCGCGTCGATATCGCCATAATCCGGGACAACAATCGGCGGCGGCGACAGAAAAATCGGATCGCCGCATTCCGCATAGGGATAAGAAGGCCACAAATTCGTGCCCGTCATTTTCGGGCGCGCATCGGTGTTGATGATCGAATCGAGCAGCACCAGTTTCTGCCCGCTCAACTCGCCGCGAATTTCAAGCCGCAAGGTGTTTGGCGGAAACGCCGCGCCGTAGGGGATGCGAAAGATCGCATGATACTGATCGCCGTCGACCGGCGTTTCCTTCACGCGCACCGAGTCGCCGTTGAACGAGACATAGGCCCGCATGGTCAGATTGCTCCACGCGCTGAAGGCGGAATCGAACTCAACGCGCGCGCAGGTCGCCGCCGCCGGGTCGGTCGCGATGTCCATGTTGATCGACGAGAAATGGCTCGTCTCGCCGACATACATCCACCCCGACGCGGTGTTGCGCAATTGCGCGAGGCCTTCCTCGATCCATCGCCCTGTCGCCTCATCGAACGACCACATGGAAATCTGTTGCGGCGCGGTCGGGCGCTGCAGGTCCGATACCGGAATGCGCACCACGGCGCTTGTCCCCGGCTTCAGATCAAGCTCGGCGCCGGTCCCGTCCGTAAACGTCAGATCGAGCGCGCCGAAACTCAACAAATCCTCGCGGTCGCCATTGCGCGAGACCGCCTGATAGTCGCCCGGCAAGGCGCGGCGCGCCGGATTAAACGTCGTCAGCGCGGCGCGCACGGAAATCGCCGCCGGTTGACCATCGGCGCGCACCAGAGCGCCCGCCGGAATTTCAACCTCGGCCCCGCGATTGTCACACCGATCGGGCCCGTCATTGTCTCTTGTGAAGTAGTCGCCATAGGAAAGCGACGGGCGTTCTATATCGCGCGACGGCTTCAACGGCGCCTTCAGCACAGACCCGCTAAGCGACCCGGAGACCGGCTTTGAGACGACGCCTTCGAGGCGGCGGGACAACTGGCGCTCATAGTTGCGCAGATAGTCTTGCGCGCGACGTTCCTTGCGCGTTGGACGGCGTTTTTTGCGCGCGTCGGACGCTTTTGCGAAAGGGTCTTTCCAGATTGTCGGCGGCGTCAGCCGGCGGACGTTGCGTTCGGCCTCGAATTCCGGACCGCCGCAGGCGCCGGAACTCGCCCGGTCAACGAGCGATATCGCCGTCGCCGGGTCGTGGCTGGTCACTTGCGCGCGCATTAACGCATAGGTCTGGCCGCGGCTGGCGCGATCATAAACCGATGAGGATAACGCATAATCCGAGTGCAGAATGTTGATCACATAGCGGTCGTCGCTGCGCGGCTTCGACGATACGGTGAACCAGCCGGCCTGATCGGTCTTGCCGACCGCACCGGCCTCGCCGATGGCGATTTCAGCGTTGGCGACCGGCGCGCCCGAGACCTCGTCGATGACCTGTCCGGAGAATATCAGATCGCCGGTATCGGTCGGCAGCGTGACGCGCTTGAACGCATACCCGCCCTTGCCGTCGCGCGCGATGGCGTAAATGTCGTTCATTTTTTCCGCGTCCGGCAGCGCCCACTGCTGCGTCGTCGCGGTCTGTCCGCCGAGCGTTCCCGATAGCCCGCCGGTGCGCCATTCGAGCTTGACCGCGTCGCCGTCACTATCGCGGGGCCCTGCGTCCATCACGACTTGCGCGGACGGATCGACCCGGCTGACGCCGTCGCCGCTCAGGAAGGCGGAGACCGCGCCCAATCGCGGCGCCCGATTGTCAAAAGTCATATCGGCGCGGGCCGACTGGCGGTCGAGCGTCACCGACGCGGTCTGGCGCGCGCCCTCACATTGCGCCACCAGTGTGTGGTCGCCGCGGGCGGCGTCGGTGATGGCGTATTCGCCCTGGATGTTCGCGGTGACTGGCGAGCCGACTGTGCCCGGGCCGGCTGGCGCGTTGGCGATCGAGGTTGTGACTTTGGTGTTGAAATCGAGATTGAAATAAGCGTCCTGCGCCCAACAGGGCCGCCCGTCGCCGGTCAGGATCTTGCCGTATACGAACTGCTTGGCGAATGCCTCGACCGCGCCGGCGTAAACCGTCGCCGTTGTGTCGACGCTGATTTCAGCTGTGCAGCCGCGATTGCCCGGAATCTCCCAGCAGACGCTGTATTCGCCGCGCCGCGGCGTAAAGATTTCAAACCGGCCGTCGAGCCCAGTCTTGACCGGGTCGGTCGTGAAGTCGCCCTGACGCAGAAAAACGTCGCCATTCGGTATCTCGATGGTCAACGGCGCGCCCGAAGCGGCCGCGCGCGGGCCCGCGGCTTTGTCGGTTCTCAGGACAAGCGTGCCGATTACCCGGGTCTGCGGGCCCTGCTGCGCGGTCCGGACCCGCAGCCCTCTGAAGCGCTCGCGTAATCCCTGCAGCTCGCGCTCTGCGCGCTCTACCGGAACCGGCGCCGCGCGCGGCGTCTCCTGCGCACGGGCCCCGCCTGCGCTCACTAAGTTGACGCCGGCCACGATGGCGCAGGCCACAATAGCGCTGGCTACGATAGCGCAGGCCATAAGGCTGCTACGCTTTAGGCTGCTGGCCGCTAAGGCCCCGCATGAAAATCCTGTTGACAGAAAAATAGACCGCTCACGGCGGCGAATGTTCGAGAACATCATCGCACTCTCCCCTTGTCGGGGCTGTGACCACGCTCTCCCGCCCCCGAACAATCAGGCTAACTGATTTTCAAAGAGAGGCAAATTAAATTACGTCTTAATGACGGCGCCTTTAATGCGATAACGTAACGTCTGTAACCGGACCGTTTACACCGCCACGTGCTTGAGGATCGCTTCAAGACCCCGCGCGTCCTCTTCGTCGAAGGCGGATTTGTCGGCGCTGTCGACGTCGAAGACCGCGATCAACGCACCGTCCTTGTCAAAAACGGGCACGACAATTTCCGACTGTGAACGCGGATCGCAGGCGATATGGCCGGGAAAGGCATGGACATCGTCAACGATCTGTGTGCGTTGCTCTTGCGCCGCCGCGCCGCAGACGCCGCGTCCGATGGGTATGCGCAGGCACCCGAGCGTGCCCTGATAGGGCCCGACCACCAGCTCGTCCGGTTTTTCCGGGTCGACCAGATAAAAACCGGTCCAGAAATAGTGCGCATGCCCGTGGTGCAGGATGTTCGACACACTCGCCATCCGGGCTACGAGATTGGTCTCGCCGTCAATCACTGCGGCGATTTCCTTGCCGAGTTCACCATAACACGCCGCCTTGGCGCTGACGGCGCTCACCGGTTCATGCCCTTATAAAGCGCAGCGGCGAGCGCGTCCGGCCGCTGCGATCCGATCAACACGCGCCCGCCATCGACCAGCGTGAGCTGCACGCCGCGATCGCCGCGCATATTATAGGCCTTGCCCTTGGCGCTGAGACGATAGCCCCATCCGCCAAAATCACCGAGCGGTCGATAAGTGACCGCCTCTGCGGTGACAATATCCGTATAGGAAATAAAACGCCGGACGAAATAGAGCGTCTTGATCCGGACGCCTTCACGGTCGGCGACCGTCTCCTGACGCGCGGCGGCGAAAAAGACCGTCGCCAGGATCAAAAGAACAATCGGCGCAGTCGTTGCGCTCGCGGCGCCGACTGAGCCGCCAATAAAACCAATCAACCCGGCAAGCCCAATCAGAACGCCATAAATCCAAACGCCGAATCTTTGCGTCTCTTCGAAATACCGCTCTGTCATGGCGCGCCCCGTTCCCTGTCGCAAATAATATAGGGTTGTAAGGCCTGAAAAGAACCCCCGCCGATTCCTGAAAAGGCGGATGTCACCCCCAAAATCCCAACCCCCGCGTCCCCCGCGCAGGCGGGGGTCCAGCTATTAAATAAAGCCGCGCGAAGCGCGTCATCTTCTCCCGGACTGGATCCCCGCCTGCGCGGGGAAGACGGTGGGGAAGCTTTTTGATGCGGCTAAATTTGGTGCTGCGCCGGGCTTTTTTCGCCTCGTGGAATGCGCGCCGTTGCTGAGCTCACCCGTCGCGTTTTGGATTGACGACGCGCGTTGTGGACGCCGGATATTTTTCAAGCAGCGCCGCCGCGCGCGTTGGGCGGGGCGTTAAGGTCCCGCCGCAGTTCGGGCAAACCCCTTTAAGCCGGCCATCGACGCAATCGGGACAGAACGTGCATTCGAAGGAGCAAATATAGGCGGGCGCGGCGGGGGCGAGGTCACGGTCGCAAAGCTCGCAATTGGGGCGCATTTCGAGCATGGCGTCTGTCCCTGAAAAACAGCTCTCAAGCCCAACCGGTCAGAGAATATTCTGGCCGGTTTTCGCCCAGTCGGCGAGGAACGCCTCAAGGCCCTTGTCGGTCAGGGGATGCTTGACCAGCGATGCGATGACTTTCGGCGGCGCGGTGGCCACATCGGCGCCGATCAGCGCGGCGTCTTTGATGTGGTTCGGCGTGCGGATGGAGGCCGCAAGGATCTGCGTGTCGAAGCCGTAATTGTCGTAGATGTCGCGAATATCGCGGATCAGCTCCATGCCGTTGAGGCCGATATCGTCAAGCCGGCCGATAAAGGGCGAAATAAATGTCGCGCCGGCTTTCGCCGCCAGGAGCGCCTGATTGGCTGAAAAACACAGCGTGACATTGGTGTCGATGCCTTCTTCGCTCAGCGTGTTGCAGGCTTTCAGCCCTTCCAGCGTCAGCGGCAGCTTGACCGTGACATTGTCGGCGATTTCCGCCAGCGAAATGCCTTCCGCAACCATCGATGCGGCGTCGACGGCGGTGACTTCGGCGCTGACGGGGCCTTCAACAAGATCGCATATTTCGGCGACGACTTCCCTGAAATCGCGGCCCGATTTCATCACGAGGCTCGGATTCGTCGTCACCCCGTCGACCAGCCCCGTCGGCAGGAGCGCTTTGATTTCATCGATATCGGCGGTGTCGGCGAAAAACTTCATAAAATGGCCCTCAGTCCGGCGTTAATTGAACCCGCAAGTTTGCTGATGCGGGGCGCAGAAAACGTCGCTTGCGTACACGAGAGCGATGCGGGAAAGCAACTCGGCGCCATTACCGGCGCGCCGCACACAACCCGATAGCCGCAGCGCGGCGATTTGGGCTTGTTCCTTTTGGCGGAGATTGAGATATGGTGCGCAACCGACCGGCGCGGCGCGCATCTTGCCGGCGACGATGATTCCCGGATAACGGGATTGGCGCACCCGCAGTCGGGCGCGGCCCCGCCCGGAAGAACAGAAGAAAGTCTTTAGTAAAGTAAGACGAATGACGGCATCCCCACAAAAACAAACATCGATTGTCGTGCGCTTTGCGGGCGACTCCGGCGACGGCGTACAGCTCCTCGGCGGCCAATTCGCCGAATCAACGGCGCTCGCGGGTTCGGACTTTTCGACCTTCCCCGACTTTCCCGCCGAAATCCGCGCGCCGGTCGGCACGACCTTTGGCGTGTCGGCGTTTCAGATCAATCTCGGCTCGCGCCGGATCGCAACAGCAGGCGACGCGCCGGACGTTCTGGTGGCGTTCAATCCGGCGGCGCTGAAAGTCAACCTGCCGGCCTTGCCGAAAGGCGCGCTCGTTATTTTGAATACGGACAGCTTTAACGACCGCAATTTCGCGAAAGCCAATATCGCCGTCGATCCGCGCGAAGACGGCTCGCTGAACGATTTTCAGGTGATCGAAATTGCGATCACGAGCCAGACAGAAGAAGCGGTGAAACCCGCCGGCCTCGGAAAGCGCGACGCCGACCGCTGCAAGAACTTCTGGGCCCTCGGCTCGGTCCTGTGGATGTTCGGACGCGACCGCGGACCGCTGGTGGCGTGGATTGAAAAGAAATTTGCAAAATCACCCGAGGTCGTCGCCGGCAACCTGGCGGCGTTGAACGCCGGACACGCTTATGCGGAAACGGCGGAGCTTTCGGCGGAAATTCCGCAATTCGCCGTCGGCGAGGCGCCGATGGACGCGGGCGAGTATCGCTCGATCACCGGCGCGGAAGCGCTGGCGCTGGGTCTCGCCGCGGCGGGCGAGCTCGCCGACCGGCAGATTATGTTCTGTTCTTATCCGATCACGCCGGCCTCGCCGTTGTTGCATCATCTGTCGAAAATGGGCGAGCTCGGCGTTGCGACGTTCCAGGCCGAAGATGAGATCGCCGCGTGTTGCGCCGCGATCGGCGCGAGCTTCGGCGGCGCGATCGGCGTCACCTCCTCCTCCGGGCCCGGCATTGCGCTGAAGACGGAAGCCATTGGCCTTGGCATCGCCACCGAACTGCCGCTCGTTATCGTCAACGCCCAGCGCGGCGGCCCGTCAACCGGCCTGCCGACAAAAACCGAGCAATCGGACCTTTATCAGGCGGTCTATGGCCGCAACGCCGATGCGCCGCTGCCCGTAATTGCGGCGGCGGGTCCCGGCGATTGCTTTCAAACAGCCATCGAAGCAACACGCATCGCCGTGCGCCACATGACGCCGGTCTTTCTGTTGACGGACGGTTACATCGCCAATGCGGCGGGGCCGTGGTCGATCCCCGACATGGCGGATTTTGACCCAATTCTGGCGAACGCTGTCCCTGAAAAACCCGCCAGCGACGAACCGACGGCGCTGAAAAAGACGATCTGGCGGCGCGATGAGGCTTCGCTTGGCCGCGCATGGATCGCGGCGGGCACGGACGGTTTCGCCCATCGGATCGGCGGGCTCGAAAAGGATATCGCAACCGGCGACATTTCCTATGACGCGGACAATCACCAGGCGATGAGCGATCTGCGCCAGGCCAAGGTCGACGCCGTCGCCGACTTTATTCCGCCGCAGGGCGTCGATCAGGGGGCGGAAAAAGGCCCGCTCGTTGTCGTCGGCTGGGGCTCGACCCATGGCGTGATCTGGCGCGCCGTTGATCAGGCGCGCGACGCGGGCATCGACGTAGCGCAAATTCACCTGCGTTATCTTAATCCGCTGCCGAAAAATCTCGGCGCGCTCCTCGCCGGTTATGACCGCATCTTGTTGCCGGAAATGAACATGGGGCAATGCGCGACCCTGCTGCGCGACAAGCTAGAGGTCGACGTTGTGCCCCTCACCAAGGTCTCCGGGCAACCCTTCAAGATTTCCGAGATCGTCGATGCGATTAAAGAAAACATGCCGCCGGCGGTCAGAGCAGCGGAGTAATGGCGATGTCTCACGCTTGCGAATTGATTACTGTGCCCACCAGCCAAGCGGCGGACATGCCTGAAGGTAATTCATCCGCATCCCCCGCGCAGGCGGGGGCCCAGCCCGGAGATAAAGCCGCGCAGCGCGCGTCATCTTCCCTCAAACTGGATTCCCGCCTTCGCGGGGAAGACGGTAAGAGTTGGCGGCAGCGAGGTGCGCAGATGCGCCGCGGGATCGCCGCTTTCATCATGGCGGCGTGCGCGGTCGCCGCCACGCCGGCCGCTGCGCGCGGGCTTTGTGTTGACCGGGAATTTTCCGACAGCATTCGCTTCGACATCACCATCGGTTGGGACAAGCCCAATCCGCTCGATCCGAACCCTGCGCCGCCGATTGTTCCCAATCCGGATGAAGATGCGTTTTTGGAAAAAATCCGCGAGCTGGGCGTAAAAGGCTGGCGCACGCCGGGCTTTGTCTGGCCCGACACCGCCGTTCAGGTGAAGATCTATGACCGCGGCGTCCTGCGCTGTCAGGTCGTCTATACGAGTGCGGACCTCTTCGTTCAGGACGACGATCTGGACGGTTTCGTCACGCGCCCGATCGGCCCGGTTTTTCAGGGTCAACTCGATAACGCCCTCGGCGTCCGATAGTTTTAATCAGGATACGATACTGCGATGAACGCTCCCCTCACCGCCAAAGACTTCGCCACCGATCAGGAGGTGCGCTGGTGCCCCGGCTGCGGCGACTACGCCATCCTGAAATGCGTTCAAAAAGTCATGGCCGATATCGGCGCCGTGCCGGACAAGACCGCGTTCGTCTCGGGCATCGGCTGCTCGTCGCGCTTTCCTTATTATATGAACGCCTATGGATTTCATACGATCCACGGACGCGCGCCGGCCTTTGCGACGGGGCTGAAACTGGCGCAGCCCGATCTTGATATCTGGATGGTCACCGGCGACGGCGACGGGCTTTCGATCGGCGGCAACCACATGCTCCACGTGATCCGGCGCAATGTCGACTTGCAGATCATGCTTTTCAACAACGAAATCTACGGGCTCACAAAGGGTCAGTATTCGCCGACCTCGCGGGTCGGCACGCGCTCGCCGTCTTCGCCGAAGGGCTCCATCGACGCGCCGGTCTCCGCCGGTCAGTTCGCGCTTGGCGCGGGCGCAAAGTTTATCGCTCGGGGCATCGACACGGACGCAAAAAATCTCGGTGAAACGCTGAAAGCCGCGCACGCCTATCGCGGCGCCGCGTTTGTTGAAATATTCCAGAACTGCATCGTCTACAACAAGGATGTGTTTGACGATTTCGTCGCCAAGAAAACCGCCGCGGATACGCAAATCCACGTCGAGCACGGCAAGCCGCTGGTCTTTGCGAAGGGAACAAAAGGCCTGCGGCTCAACCCGCAGACCCTGTCGCTTGAAGTCGTCGCGCTCGGCGACGGCGTCAGCGAAGACGATCTTCTGGTCCATGACGAGACCAGCCCGGTGATTGCGCAATTGCTGTTGTCGATGAGCCATCCGGCGTTTCCTGTGGCGCTCGGCGTCATTCACCGCGTTGACGCGGACACGTTTGACAAAGGCTTCTGGGCCCATCACGCAACGCAAGGTCAGCGCACCGCAAAAGTCGCCGACGCACTGCGCAAAGCGAGCGTCTGGCAGAAAACCTGACGTCGAATTCCGGTTCAAAATTGAGGCGCAACGGCGCGGCCCACCCGTCAGGGGCGGCCGGCGGCGCCGCTGTCAGCAGCGCGCGCAAGGGTGCGGCCGCCCCCGACGGGGGCGTTTCCTGTGATCTGTCGGCGCTGGTGATAACGCCGACAAAATCTCTCTCCCGGACAGACAGCATACGGACCGACGCGGAAGACCTTATTCACGATGTCAAACGACCGGCGATGCGCGCGACAGCGTCCCGTCATCGCCCGGCCGTCCCTCCGCAAAGTGTCTGCTCAATACGCTTCATCGCCATGAACCCTGCATCGCGAAAGGACGGGGGTGATCATACGGGCGCGGAACAAGGGCGGGGAAACGTTTCCCACACTTTGTATAGTCGCCATCGGAATATCGCGGAAAATCAGTTGGTTATCGCAATCAGTGAACAGCGCGAGGACGGCTTTTTTGCGCCCTGAGCGAAAAAAAGACGCCGCTAAGGGCGGCGTCTTTCTCGGTCGTCTGCTGTGATCGTCCGTAAGGACGCGGCTTACTCGCGGCCGAGATCTTCCTGGACGACGATATAGCCGGACAAAAAGACATCAACCGTCGTGCCGCCCTGATTGGCGAATTCGCCATGCAGCAATTTAATGTCTTCACCGGGCAGGAAGACGAGCGCCGGCGAATTAAAGTGCAATGACGGGCTCATCGTCTGGTCGCCGGAAAAATCAAACCGCGGCTCGCCGGGAAAAACCGCCGGCGTATCGCGGCCGATCGCCACGAAAAAACTGCCGTCGTCGGTCAGCGAGTTTCTGTTGGTCAAAACGTCCGTAATCGCCAGATTGAACCCTTCCGGCACAGGCGTGACTTGCTGACGGGTGTCGGCGCGAAAGCAGCTCGCGACTTCTTCGTCTTCCGGCGACAGGATAAGCTCCCTGCAATAGACCGGTATGCGGCGAACCGTTGAGGTCACATTGACGTCGTTTTGAACCGAGACCGGCGTCGAGCGCTGCGCCAGGGCCGACGTTGAAAAGCCCGCGCAAAGGGCGGCGGCGCCGGCGAAGGCCAGAAGGCCAGTTTTGCAAAGACCAGCGAGGCGGTCGGAACGATGGGTTTGTGTCATGAATATCTCCCCTATTGCTATGACGGGGAAGACATGGTGGCGGCCGGGCGGCGCGCAACGGCCGGCGCCATGAAAACAGCGGCAAGGCCGGCGTTAAATAATAATCGAGTGCGCTATGTCACAAGTCGCACCTCGCCCGAGCGACGCGCTAGGCCGCTTTCCACGTTGCGTGAAAGCCGAGCGGCGCGCGTTGAGGCAGGGCGATGCGCGCAAGCGGCGGGCGCTCAAAATTTTGCGCATCGATAACCAGCGCTTCCGACTGGCCGCTCGCCGCGTCGGACACAATCGTGACGACATAGCCGTCATCCTCGCCTTTGGCCCCGTCGCGCGGCGCGAACGCGGGCTCGGAGCCGAAGACGCCTTCGGGGAAGACGTGCCGCGTCGCTGCGCCGGTTGAAAGATCGTATTTCATCAACGCCGCGAAACGCTGTTCGACATGGTCGTCCATCACCACGTGATAGGAATGGCGCGACTTGCGTCCCGTATAGTCGAGATTGACAACAGGAAATTCGCTGAGCGCGTCATCAATCTGTTCCTCGCGCCCTTGCCCGGTTTTCATATTCATGCGCCAGATAAAAGGCTGCGCCCTCAGGGCCAGCACCGTCACCATCGGCGCGTAGGGGCCGTAATCAGGGTCCGGATCAAAACCGTTCGGCACCATCTTGCAGGCCGCCATGACGACTTCGTCCCCCTCCTCCCAGGCGTTGATCACATGGTAGATGTAAGAGGTCGGGAAATCGAACCATGTCGGATCGCCGCCGGCGCGGGGTACGACGCCGAACCGCGTCGGTTGGTCGGCGACATGGATCTGCCACAGCCGGTTGGCGATCGCCTGTTCGGTAAAGACAACCGGCAAATCGTGCAGGATAGCGTAATTCTCCGTGAGCCCCATATCGTGGGGAAGGCGCGGCCCCGGCAGGTCAATCGTCTGGAGACGCTGTAGCGCGCCGTCAGCGGAGACCGTTCCGACGCGCATCAAGGGCTCGTAGAGCGCATAATCGAAGAAGACGAGCTCCCCCGTCGCAGGATCGACTTTTGAGTGGGCTGAAATATTGCCCTGATAGGCGCCGCGAAAGTCGTCAACGCCAATGGTCTCCAGCGTGTCGGCGTCGATCGCCACCGGGCGGCCCGAGATATACCAGAGCGCCAAAAGCCGGCCATTGTGAACGATAATGTCCGTATTCGCCGTATCCTTGTAGACGACGCTGCGTCCCTCGACCGCGCGCGCCGGCTCGAAGATGCCGCCAAGCGCGGCTTCATTATTGCGCGCGGCGAGATTGTCCTGTGAGCCGACATACCGGTTCGCGTAGCGCGCCTTGCCGTCTTCAAACCAGACGCCATGGACCATCCCCTCGCCGTCAAACCAGTGATGCATCCCCGTCGGGGCCGCCGCCGGGTTGGGTCCGTTGCGAAAATAAGCGCCGTTGAGGTCGCGCGGAATTTCGCCGATCACGGGGAGCGCTTGCGCGTCGATTTCGTCCTGAACCGGCGCATAAAGCCCTTTCAGATAGGGATTGAAATCATTGATCGCGGCTGCGCCCATGGTTGGTTCCTTCCGGTTCGACCCTTGAGGTAATACGCCATCATAACACGCTGGCGGGCGCCCATAAATCGCGATGCGCATATGGCCGCAAGGCCCGATCCCCAGACCGGACCCCAGACCGGACCCCTGACCGGACCCCTGACCGGACGGTGCTTTTGTTCTGCATCTTCATATTGGCGCAACCATGGCGCGGGCATATATTGAGCCCATGGCGAGTGTTCCTCTTATCAAGCCGCAAACGTTGTTCGGCCGCGACGACTGGGCCCGCATGATCGCGCCGATTCCCGGGATGGGAGTGATGCTGGTCATCCATTGCTGGGCGCTGATCGTCGCCGCCGCAGCGCTTTTTATCGTGTGGCCGAACCCGTTCACCTATGTCCTCGCCGTCATGGTGATCGGCGCGCGCCAGCTCGGCCTTGCGATCCTCATGCATGAGGGCGCGCACGGCCTCCTCGCCCGCAACAAACGCCTAAACGATATTCTGGGCGGCGCCCTGACCGGGACAATTGTCGGCGCCGATATCAAAGCCTATCGCGACTATCACCTGAAGCATCACAAATATGCTCAGCAGGCGGAAGACCCCGACCTTGTGCTGTCTGAAAAATTTCCCGTCACGCGGGCCAGCCTGCGCCGCAAGATCATCCGCGATTTGACCGGTCAGACATTTTTCAAGCAGCGCATCGCGCCCTTGTTTGCGCGCGACAGCGGGCCGATTTTTTCCGGCGTCAACGGCAAGTTCCTCGCCGCGAACGCCATTTTGTTCGCGCTTTGCGCGCTCGCCGGCTATTGGTGGGCTTATGTCGCGCTCTGGCTTGTTCCGCTTGCGACATGGAACCCGCTTGTCACGCGGTTGCGCAATATCGGCGAACACGCCTGCGTCGGCAACGAGCCTGATCCCTGGAAAGTTGCGCGCACGACCAGGGCCAACGCCATCGAGCGGCTGTTGCTTGCGCCTTATTGGGTTCACTATCACAGCGAACATCACCTTTTCATGTATGCGCCCTGTTATCGCCTTGCGCGCATTCATGAGGCGCTCAAAGCACGCGGCGTCACCGAAAAAATGCATGTGGCGGACGGTTACTGGCCGGTCCTGCGCGCCGCATCCGCCGCCTGAAGTCGCGCTTCGACGCGCATAACCGCCGTCAATTCCCAGCGCGATTGCGCTTTTGCCGGCGCTCTTTTTAGGGCGTCTAAATTGGGCGCGAATTATCGATGGATCACACGCTTTCTAATTGTATTGTCCGGCCCCCATTGTTAGTAAACAGAGTGTGAAAGAGGCGGCGACGCCGCCTTTCATTCATGGGGAGAGTTATGAAAAAGTCTATTCTTGCAGGCTTCGGCCTTCTGGTTTCCGTCTATGCGGCGGGCGCCGCGCAGGCGGTTGAAACGACGCTCACGGGCTTTACGCTCAACGCCAACGGGACGAGCCTGATCGTCTTCGATCCGACCGACCCATCGGCCACGACAAGCATCGCCGTCAGCGGCGACGCATCGCGCATCGACCATATCGATTTTCGCCCCGCGACGGGCGAACTTTACGGGTTCGACAGCGCCAATGATGAGTATTTCATCATCAATCCGCGCACGGGCGTTGCGACCCGTGTTGACGACGGCGACGTGGTCGGCGTCCAGCAAAGCAACAATGGCGATCTCGATTTCAATCCGACGATCGACCGGGCCCGGTTGGTAACGGCGCAGGACGACAACATCGTCTTCAACCCGAACAACGGCGCCACCGTCCGCGTGACGGACCTCTTTTACGTCGAGGGCGACGCCAATGAAGGCGCCAATCCCGCCATCATTGGTAATGCGTATACGAATAATTTCGACGGCGCGACCGAGACAACCCAATTCGTGCTCGATGCAGGAACGGACTCGCTCGGCATTCTCGCCAACAACGCCGGTACGATCACGAGCGTTGCAGACCTGACGCTGGACGGGAACCGCGTCTTCTTCGGCCTGAATGGCGGCTTTGACATCTTAACCCTGCAGGTCGAGACCGAAGCCCAACTGAACGGCTCGCTCGATCCGAACGACGGGATCGACAACATCGCTTATGCGTTGCTGTTTCAGGGCGGTCTGACGAGCCTCTTCCTTGTTGATCTCTCCTCCGGCGCGCTTGACCTGATCGGCAGTTTCAACGCCGATCTCGGGAATTTGCGCGGTCTTGCGATCGCCAACCTGCCGGTGCCGCTGCCGGCGGCTGCGCCGATCTTTCTGCTTGGCGCGGCGGGTTTCGGCTTCGCGGCGCGCGGGCGGAAAAAAGCGCGCCGCTAAACCGCTTCGCCGGCGCGCCTTTGACGCGGGACTGACGTAACGTCGGACCGAAGACAGACACTGGAAAACCCCGGGCCCTGCGCGCCGGGGTTTTTCTTTTTTCCGGCCGCGCCGATTGCGCAATGCGGAAAACGCTGGCACAGTCCCGGGCTAGAACATTAGGAGAACATCGTTGCCGCGCGCCGCCCAAACCTTCGTCTGCCAATCCTGCGGGGCGGTCTACGGCAAATGGGCCGGGCGCTGCGAGGCGTGCGGCGAATGGAACGCGATCGCGGCGGAAGAAACCGAAGCCCCGCCCGGCTCGCTCGGCGCCGGCAAGCCCGGCAAAGGCAAGGTTCTCGATTTTACTGCCCTTAAAGGCGATACCGAAAGCCAGCCGCGCTACGCGACCGGCAACGCCGAATTCGACCGCGCATGCGGCGGCGGGCTCGTGCCCGGTTCGGCGCTTTTGATCGGCGGCGACCCCGGCGTCGGAAAATCGACCTTGCTCCTTCAGATCGCCGGCGGTCTCGCCAAAGGCGGGCCTCGCGTCGCCTACATTTCCGGCGAGGAGGCGACGGCGCAGATCCGTCTTCGCGCGGAGCGTCTCGCCCTCACCGAGGCGCCGGTGGCGCTCGCCGCAGCGACGGCGTTGCGCGATATCCTCGCGACGCTG
Source organism: Pseudomonadota bacterium (assembly GCA_038531315.1). Taxonomy (GTDB): domain Bacteria; phylum Pseudomonadota; class Alphaproteobacteria; order Caulobacterales; family Parvularculaceae; genus JAJFFW01. Next base: position 2,780 of record JBCBBT010000016.1, on the reverse strand, counting down.
AAGGCCGACAAGCCCGACGTCGTGATCATCGATTCGATCCAGACGCTCTGGTCCGACGCGCTGCCCGCCGCGCCCGGCACGGTGACGCAGGTGCGCGCCTGCGCTCAGGAACTGATCCGCTTCGCCAAGTCTTCCGGCGCGGTGCTCCTTCTCGTCGGACACGTCACCAAAGACGGCCAGATCGCGGGGCCGCGCGTCGTCGAACACATGGTCGACGCGGTGATGTATTTCGAGAGCGAACAGGGCCGCGCCTTCCGCCTGTTGCGCGCCGTCAAGAACCGCTTCGGCGCCGCCCACGAGATCGGCGTTTTTGAAATGACCGGCGCCGGCCTGCGCGAGGTGTCCAATCCGTCGGAGCTTTTCCTGACCGAGACCGGCGAGCCGGTCTCCGGCGCGGCTGTCTTCGCCGGCGTCGAAGGAACCCGGCCTGTTCTTGTTGAAATTCAAGCGCTTGTGTCAGCGTCCTCGCTCGCCGCCCCGCGCCGCGCCGTAGTCGGCTGGGACAGCGCGCGCCTTTCGATGCTGCTGGCGGTTCTCGATGCGCGGTGCGGGCTCGATTTCGGCCGGCACGATGTCTTTTTGAATGTCGCCGGCGGCATGCGGATTGGCGAGCCGGCGGCGGACCTCGCCGCCGCCGCCGCGCTTTGTTCATCGCTCTTCGATGCGCCGTTGCCGCGCGACTGGGCGGTCTTCGGCGAGGTCGCGCTGTCCGGCGCCGTGCGCCCGGTGAACCAGACCGCGGCGCGCCTCAATGAAGCCGCAAAACTCGGGTTCAAGGGCGCGCTCGGGGCCTTCCGGAAGGACGCCGACGAGGCCGGCGCCGAAATCGATTGCGCGCCCGCGGATACGCTCGGCGATCTGATCGGCTGGATCAAAAGGAACCGCCCCGAATGAGTGCAATTTGTCCTCGTCAGTCCCGTGTTGAGACGGTTGATCTCCGAATGGCGCGCGGCCGACGCCGCGCCCCGAACTTCCCCCCGAACTTCCTGACGAACGGGGCGACAAAGAAAGCGGTTGTGACGGCCGGTGATCGGCGATACCAGATGGGTCGGGGGATCGACTCAGATAGCATGCGCTGGCGGGACGCCGCCGACGCTGCGATCGTTGTCCTAATGGGCGGCCTTATGATTGCCCTCATGATTGCTTTAACCGGCGACAAGATGGCTGCGGCGACAGGTGTGTTATGACGTGGTTTGACCTACTCTTACTGGGCGTGCTGGCGCTCTCGATCGGCTTTGCCGCGATCAGAGGCGCAATCCGCGAAATCGGCACTCTGGCCGCGCTCGGCGGCGGCGCGCTCGTCGCCTGGTGGTCGTTTACCCCGTTGCTCGGCGTCCTCGGTCTCAAGGGATCTTTCTTCGGCATGGTCGGCCTCGCCGCCGTCCTTATGGGGATCTTTTTTATCGCGTTTTACGCCGCCATACACTTCGGCCTGAAACGCGTGGCGCTCGATGATAAAATGATCCGTATCGACCGCATCGGCGGCGGCGTCTTCGGACTCGTGCGCGGGCTCGCGCTGATCGGTCTCGGTTATCTCGGCTATGCCTATTATCTCGATGAAGACCGGCGCCCCGAGGCGGTGACGGAAGCCTTCATGCTGCCGGTCGCGGAAAGCGCCGCCGGGTTCTTCGAAAGCATCGCCCCGGTTCATGACAGCGAACGCATTATCACGCCGGACGAAATTAAGGACGAGGCCGCCGCTGGCGCCTTGCAATATGCAACCGCTGACACAGCCGACAAAGCGAACGCCGCCAGCGAGGGCTACAAGCGCGGCGAACGCGCGGCGCTCGCCGAAATCCTGACCACGACGACAACCTCCGCCGTTCTGCCCGCCGATCAAAACGAAACGGCGGGCGGCGCCAAAGCCGACGACGATCCGATTGCAGCCCTTTTGAGCGACGGCGTGCGCAGCGGCGATGCGGACCCGAAAGCCCGTGACCGTTAGCGACCAATTCCGCCGCGAAACCGCCGCGCGTCTTGCGCGCGCCCGCCGGCCCCATCGTCATCATTGTGACGGCTTTCAAGCAACGCGCGCCCTCAACGAAGAATGCGGCGTATTTGGCGTCATCGGCACGCCGGACGCCGCGGCGCTCACCGCGCTCGGCCTTCATGCGCTGCAACATCGCGGACAGGAAGCCGCCGGCATCGCCTCCTGCGACGACGACGCCAGATTCCACACCGAACGACAGCTTGGCCTGGTCGCCGATCATTTCTCCGACAAGCCGACGCTCGACCGCCTGCCCGGCGGCGCAGCCATCGGCCATACGCGCTATTCAACGCAAGGCGACACGGTCCTGCGTAATGTCCAGCCGCTTTACGCCGACCTTGCGCGCGGCGGCATCGCCATCGCCCATAACGGCAACCTGACGAACGCGCGCACCTTGCGGGCCGAGCTTGTGCGGCATGGCTGTATTTTTCAGTCCACGTCCGATTCTGAGCTGTTCCTCCAGCTGATCGCCCGCTCCCATCACCTGTCGTCAATCGACAAAGTGATCGACAGCTTAAAACAAGTCGAAGGCGCCTATGCGCTCACCGTCCTGACGCCCGACATGCTGATTGGCGCGCGCGATCCGGTCGGCATTCGCCCGCTCATTCTTGGCGATCTCAACGGCAATCCGATCCTTGCGTCGGAGACCTGCGCGCTCGATCTGATCGGGGCTAAATTCGTCCGCGACGTCGAGCCCGGCGAGGTCGTCATCTGTCGCGCCGACGGCACGGTGGAAAGCCGGCCGGCGTTTCACAAACCGCAAACCGCGCGTCCGTGCATCTTCGAGAGATCG
>JBCBBT010000015.1:0-61320 GCA_038531315.1 Pseudomonadota bacterium | reverse complement strand
CGCGCCGGCCCCGCCCATGAAAAGAACGGCGACGCCAAGAAGGATCGAGACGAAGATGACGGTCAGGATATCGCCGGACGCCGCCGCCACGCCGAGCGCCAGGAATGCGACAAACATCGCGCCAAGGCCGCCGGAACGAACGCCGTCCGCTGTCGGTCGCATCGCGACAATGATCCCTGTCAGGATCAACGCCGCCGACAAGGCCACCGTCATTGGATCGCCGGTCAGCAGTTTCTCGAAGGGGTTCTTTGTCGCCATCGCCAGCAGGCGCTCAAAAAAGCCGCCAGCCTCGGCGGTGACCGCACGCGGCGCCGCATCGCCAATGTCGACGCCCTCGCCCGGCTTGAAGATCGTTCCCATGGCGAGGCCGATGATATTGGCGAAAAATGTCGTGAGCAGATAAAGCAGGATGGTCTTCAGGCCGATGGTCCCGAGCTTGGCCGGATCGCCGAGCGCGAGGACGCCGGCGACCAGCGTAAAGAAGATCAACGGTATGATGATCAGCCGGATCAGCGCGATAAAGATATCGCCGACGATCTTGATATCGGTGAGCAGTTTGTCGGCCGCGCCGGCGTCCATGGACTGACCAATCGCGAGCCCGAAAGCGACGCCCAGGACAAGGCCCAGAAATACGCGCTTCCAGAGTTTAATGCCAAACCACCAGCCCATGCCGCGCCCCTCTTTGTTCTCGTCGCGGACGTGCGTCGCCGCTGGCGGCCGACACTGAGCGCGGTGAGGCTCAGGACAGACCGATCGCCTTGATAGCCTGATCGTAAAGCGCGCGGAAGGGGTCGGCGCGGTCAGAAGCGGAGCGCGCCTTCAAGGTGCCGTAGGCCACAATGACGGCGTCGGCGGTTTCCAGCCGGACGCCGCGCGGGCGGCCTTCCCCGGACCAGTCGTTCATCGCCTCTTCAGGATCAATCGTAAACAGAAGCTGGAGGACCTTGTCATCGGGGCCGGCCTTTATGGCGAGGCCGAAAATGGTCTCGCGCCCAAACAGGCCCGTCGCGGTCGCGACCCGGCGCTCATCGAACAAGACTTCATCGACAAACCAGCCGCGGCGCCACCGCAGCACATGCATATCGCCGTCGATAACGAGTTTAAGATCAACGCGCCGCCAAGCGCGGGTGAGAATGTCGGCTGCCAGCTGTTGAATTATTCTGCTCCCTCATCGCCCAACATCAACATGCGCATGAAATACGCATATTCAAGGGCCGTGCGATGTGCGAGTTGCTCCTGATTGGCGGTGCCCCCATGACCGCCCTCGATATTCTCGTAATAGAAGAAATCATGGCCAAGGCTGGCGAGCTTCGCGGCGGCTTTTCGGGCATGGCCGGGATGGACCCGGTCATCTTTGGTGGAGGTGTAGAAAAAAACCTTCGGATAGTCGGCGTCTTTTTCCAATCGCTGATAGGGCGAATAAAGCGAGATATACGCCCAGTCGTCCTCAAGATCCGGATTACCATATTCGCCCATCCAGGACGCGCCCGCGAGAAGCTTGTTGTAGCGCTTCATGTCAAAGAGCGGCACGCCAATATCAAGGGCCGCATAAAGGTCCGGACGTTGCGTCATCACGGCGCCCATCAAGAGACCGCCATTTGATCGCCCGACGGCGCCAAGCTTGTCTGCGCTCGTGACGCCGGTCGCAATCAGATGTTCTGAAATCGCAATAAAATCGTCAAATGAACGCTGGCGATTGGCCTTAAGGGCCGCCTCGTGCCACCGCGGTCCGAATTCGGAACCGCCGCGAATATTGGTCAACACCAGAACACCGCCGCGATTGACCCACATCTTTCCACCGAGCGCACCATGCTGAGGCCGTCCGGGGTCGGAATAATAGACAGGCAGTTGCGCGGACAGAAAACCGCCATAGCCATATTGCACGGTCGGCGCGTCGCCGGCCTCAAGAACGGCTTTTTTCGCCATGATAAAATAGGGAACCGTCTCACCATCAGCTGACTGAGCAAATCGCTGCTCAACAACGATATCGCTGGCGTCGTAAAGCGGGGGCAGTTGTGCGATTTTTCCAGGCTCGCCTTCCGCTGGCGCAAAATAGAGGCTGTCGGGCGTTGTCATGCTTTCAAAGGACAAAAGCGCATCATCAACGCCGCCGCCCACCGAAACGAGAGACACAACGCCGTTCTCCGGCATATCAATCGGGGTGAGCGCCCACGCGCCATCGCTGTTGCGGGCGATGCGCGCGGCTTTCCCGACAACGTTATCGAGATATTGGATAACAAGACCGGATTTACCGACGCCGATCTGTTCGACTGACTGCATCTTGCTGGCGTCAAAGACCGTTTCCGCAGCGCCGGTCGCAAGGTTATAGGCGATCACTGATCCTTGCTTGAATACACTGTCATCATGGCGCCAGTCCTCGCGCAGAAAAAAGATGGCTTCGCCGTCAAGCACGCCCTCCAGCGTCGCCCGCTGCGGCAGGGGCAGTTTGACCGGCGCCTTATCCCCCTCGGCGTATGTATATTCGTAATCAAAGAAACTCCGAGCCCTGAAGATAAAGACATGCGCCTTCGGCCCCTCATGCTCGACGACGGCGCCAACCGAAACGTCGCTTTCATCGCCTTCAAAAATAAGCGGCGCTTCCGATAGCGATGATCCCCGGCTCCAGGCCCGCAAGGTGCGCGCATAACCGGACTCGGTCAAAGAGCCGGGGCCCGTATCGGCGCCGACAATCAGCATATCCTTGTCAAACCATTCGACGCTCGATTTTGCTTCCGGGATGAAAAATCCGCCGTCGACGAATGTTTTCGTCTTTGTGTCGAATTCGCGCCATATCCCCGCGTCCTTGCCGCCGTCGGACAATTCGACCATGCAATGACGATATTCAGGCGAAAGACACGCGATCGCGCCCCTGATCCAGTTCCGATCCTCGTCGCGTGCGAGCTGGTCAAAATCGATGACAGTTTCCCACGCCGGCGCGCCAGTGCGATAACTCGCAACCGACGCGCGCCGCCACAGCCCGCGTTTATGGGTTTCGTCCTGCCAGAAATTGTAAACGACGTCGTTTCGAATCTGCCCATACGGGATGCGGGCGTCAGACGTTAAGATTGATAATGCGTCTTCATAAAGCGCTTGATAGGGATCTTCCTGAAGGACGGCGAGCGAGCGTTTGTTCTGATCGCGGACCCATGTGAGGGCCTTGTCGCCTTCAACGTCTTCAAGCCAGAGAAACGGGTCCTCATCGCCTGTGGCCGCTTCCGTTTCGTCGGCCGCTGCGCCCCCGTAGAAACCGGTCGCGCCGGCTGCGGCGACAAGCGCCAGAGAAAAAACGCCGGTCCGCGCGACGCGCGCAATCAAGTCGGCAAGCTCAGTCATCGATCGACCCCTTTCGCAATAAGCCGGCGCGCTCGCGCGCGATGTGGCTCGCAATGGTGCAGGTTTTATCTCCCCCGCCGCGGCGTTGTTATAGAGCGGGACAAGGCGCGCGAAAAGCGCCCCAAAAGCGCGAAACGCCGCGTTGCGGCGCCCCCTTTGCAGTTCCTCCGGAGCGAGCCGCGAGAACTCTGATTTCCGGCGCGAAACGGGGGTCGGCGCGCCCAAAACCTTAAAATTGTCGCCGAACGCTTAGGACTTGATTGAACCGTCGCCGATACGGTCACCGAAGGATCCCTGGGATGAGTAGAATGATCGAAAAGGCCGATTCACGCCGTTACAGACGCATTCCGCTGGACTTGCCGGCGCGCGTGACGGTCAACGCCATGGATGAATATGAAGGCCGGTTAATTAATATTTCGCCGGGCGATCTCGCGTTGCAATGTGACGCGCCCGTCCAAAACGGCGACTCGATTGTCGCCTCGATCAGCAGTCTTGATATCATCGACGGCCGCGTCGCCCGCATTTTCCCGGACGGCTTTGCGATGTCGTTTCTTCTGTCGCGCAAACGCCGGCTGTTGTTGACCGAACAGCTCATGGTCAAAGCAAACGCGCTTTATGCAAGCGGTCTCGGCGACCGGCGCAAGACGCCGCGCCATTCGGAAGGCAACCGCCGCATGGTTTGCCGTTTGCCGGACGGCACGTCGCTGTTTGTCAAAGTCATCGATCGTTCCGTCGACGGCATTGCGGTAGACTCATCGCGTCAGCCGCCGCTGGGCACGGAAATTCATGTCGGTCGCCTGCGCGGCGTGGTTATTCGGCACACGCCGCGCGGCTTTGTTGTCGTGCACGAGCCCGAACAAGAGACCGCCGAGAAGGGCGGCCACCTGCGCGCCGTCTAGGCGCCAGCCCGCCTAAGCAGGCGGATTTTCCAGAACATAAGGCCGCAAATTGGTAATCACATCGCGCGCGTCAAACGCTTGCGGGTTTTCCTGCGGTTTGGGCCCAGCGTGCATGGTGATAAACGCAACCGCTGAGTAGCGGCTGATTTCGCGCGTATACGCATCATAGTACGGCGCGCCCCAGCCAAATCCGTATGCGTAGTAAGGGAACGCATAGAAGCGCCCGCCAAATCCGCGGCCGTAACGCCCATAACGACCGAAAAAGGCGGGGCCGCCAAAACCCGATGTCGTATAAGATGTGCGCGTCTCGGTTTCGTTTTCAACAACAATGAAATGATCGAAACCGCCCTGAACCGTCAGCTCGGCGGCGCGGAAAAGCAGAAAATTCTCAACCTGTTCGCGGCTCGTTGACGAATTGCCGCGAAACGTGACGCGGAAGCGGTTTTCTTCCACGCGCTGTTCGGCAAACCCGTATCCGCCGCCCTGGGAAGCCGGTCCATAAGGGGTCGATGTGGCGCAGGCGGCGAGGCCCAGCGCCATCACTGTCAGGGCCGCAACACGCCGCAGCGAGAATTTGCGCCGCCGCGCTGATCTTGATCGTTCAGTTCTGCAGGACGTCCCTGACATGGCTGGTTGTCTCCTGTGTCCGTAACCCCTTGCGACCCAGAAAGCCGCGCCCGTGATCAATATAGAGCGCCGGCCGCATAGATCAAAGACGCGCCGAAAGCGTCCTATACCGGGGCCTTGGGCCCTTGCGGCCCTTGAGGGCTTTGTGGGCTTTGAGGGCCTTGTGGGCTTTATGTGACCCAGATCGGCGACACGTCTTGAGCCGCTCGGTCACGAAAGCGCGCCTTGGGGTTATTCGGCCGCCTTTGAGGCGTCGACCCGCGGCGTATCCCCAAGCGGTGCGGTTTCTTGTTCTGCGTGCGGCAGGGCTTCCAGGACGCCTTCCAGCGGCGCGGCGACGGATTTGATATGAAGATCGCGTTGCGGAAAGGGAATTTCGATCCCCTTTTCCATCAGCGCCTCCCACACGGCGAGCATGACTTCAGAGCGCACATTCGCGGTGCCGTTGGCGGGGTCGTTGATCCAGAAACGCAAGTCGAAATTGACCGAGCTGTCGCCGAATTCGATGAGGTTACACATCGGCGCAGGCCTTTCGAGCACGCGGGTCTGGGCCTTGGCGACGTCTTCGCAAAGCTGCTTGACCATGCGCAGGTCTTTGGTGTCGTAGGAAACGCCGATTCCTGCATGCAGCCGCACAACGCGGTCTGAATGCGACCAGTTGATGACGCCGTCTTCAATGAATTTATCATTCGGTACGAGATGCGCCGTGCCGTCGCGGGTGCGCACGGCGACGTAGCGCGCGTTCATTTCAGTCACCCATCCGAAGGTGTCGCCGACTTCCACAACGTCGCCGGGCTTGATCGATTTATCCGCAATCAGCGTAAATCCCGCCGCGAAATTCGACACCGTCCGCTGCAAACCGAGCCCGACGCCAAGACCGATGGCGCCGCCGAATATCGCAAGCGCTCCAAACGGAAAATTGACAAGCTGGAGCGCAATCAAAAGCGCAACAACCGGCAACAGAATGTCGAGGATTTTTGACAAAAGCGCCTTGAACGAAACGGTAAGCTCGTCCGTCGCCTGAATGCGCCCTTTCAGGAAATTGCCCGCCATGCCTGCAAGCCAAAAAAGAATGGCGAAGGTGATGACCCCGCGCACAATATCAAGCGCAGAGATATCAATCGTCTGACCGGCATCATTTGTAGACAGAGGAATTGCAAAGGCGTCAAGCTGGGTGACCACATTGTCAAGCACGCCAAACGCATCAAGCGCAGCAAGCGGCCAGACAACGTAAAACGCGACACGCGACCATAGAGGGGAGCGGATCACCATCGTGACCAGCCGGATGACAATCCACGCCGTCAGGAGGCTGACCCCAGCCGACAACAACGCCGTATTGACGCCCGCCGCGCCCAAAACGACGCCGGCGACCTGCAATGTTAAATAAAGCGCGATCGGGGTCGCGATATGGGCGAACGCATTGGCGGCGCGGCGCAAAACGCCGTGCGGCGCGCGGGGCGCAACCTGCGTATCGATAAGCTTTTTAAGCCGCGGCCCAAACATCGCCGCGGGTGCGAGCGCCGCAATGATAACCGCGCCCTGAATAGCGATATCGATGGTCAACACTTTATCGAGAAGCCATTGACCCCATTCGAGCCCCTGCTCGCGGATGCGGTCAAACCCCACAAGCTCCTCAAGCGCGGAACCATTTTCGGGCTCAATGCTCTCCGGCGCGCCGCTGTCCTGAGCGCCGGTTTCGGCGACGGTCCCCGTAACGGTCTCAGATTGTTCGGATGACGCCTCCTCAAGAACGCGATCGGCAGGCGCCGTACCCAGCCCTGTTGTTTCTGGCCCTGTAGCTGGCGACGTGTCGGAGGATTGTTCAGGCGCTGTCGCGTCTTGTTGCATGCTGGCTCCAAACTCGGCGAGCGCGCCGGAATGCCGACGCCCGCTAAGCGCCTAGCACGTTCGACACGACTTTTCGACTGTCGGCAATCACCGGCTCGCCGCGAAACAGCATTCTATACGGATAAAAAGTACGTTGGCGACCGGTCAAGCAATCCCGTCACCGGGCGGCGGCGCGCGCGCTTTGCTAAACGGGCGGCGCGACGTAAAGCCGGGGCGCACCAGGCACGGCGCCTTTGATCAGCGCCCGCGCAGCGTCCGCCCGCCCCCGGAAGACGCGGCGCAATGCCTGGAGGCCGGCGATCGCGACCGTTAGCGGGGCCAGCCAGGGCCGCCATTTCAATGCAAACAACAACCGCGAGCGCGCCATATGATATTCTGACAACAAAGAGCGTTGCGACGGCTCGCCGGCGCTGCGAAATGCGCTATGCGATGAGGCGCCGTAGTGATGGAAGACGACGGCGTCGCGCGCCCAGCCGCAGCGATAGCGACCGCGTCCGGACAGCGCCCAGTCCGCTTCTTCGTAGTAGAGGAAATAACGCTCGTCGAGAAAGCCGACATTCTCAAGATAGTCCGGCCTCAACGCGATCGCCGCGCCGAGGGGATACATGATCTGCGGCTCGATCGCCGAGCGTTCGGGGATCAGCGGAAAGATCGCGTCTTCGCCCAAATTGCTGCCTGTCAGCGTCACGGGATTTAGCGCGGCGCCGCCGAGCGCCTGGACGCGTGCTGGCGTGTTCGCCCGCAATACCGTTGCGCCGCAAAGACCGATTTCCTTGTCTTCAAGGACTCGCGCCAGCCGCTCCAGGGCGCCGGGCGCGACAAGCGCATCGGGATTGAGAAGAAGGTAATGCGAATGACCGCCCCGCGCCTTTAGATAGCGCAGACCAATATTCGAGCCGGCCGCAAAGCCGTTATTTTGAGGCGCACGCAATACCGTGAGGGCGAAGGCGTTCTCCCGGCCTAGCCGTTCAAGATGAGGTCCGGAAGTTTCGCCGCACTCTATGATCGCCGCTTCAATGTCGCAAAGATCTGCAAAATGCGGCTTGAAGGCGGAATCGAGACCGGGGGGCGTGATCGTGATGCGCTCACCGCTCTCAAATGCGTCCGAAAAAACATCCAGTGAATTATTCGTAGACGCATTATCGACAATCACGATTTGCGCATCCGGCGCGTCGCCAAGCACGCTGAGCGCCGCATCGAGGGCGAGCTGCGCGGCATTATAATTGACGATCACAACGCCCCAGCGGCGCACTGGCGCATCATCTGTCATGACAAGATGTCCTCGTCATCAGCGGGCTCTATTCCGATCAACAACGCCGCGCCCTCTTCATCCAGCGCTGCGGCAAACGCGTTGAGGAAGCGTTGGTGCAGACCAAACAGAATATCATCGTCGCCTTGTGACGAGACACGGATCATGGCGCCGTCCAATTGCGCGCCGCCGCGCTGAAAGGACAGAAACTGCGTGGCGCGCGCATCGGTGGTGAACGCATCGCCAGAGCGCAGCCAATATGTGACCGCTTCGCTACGGGCCGGGCTCTTCGTCGCCAGATGCACGATGTCGACGGCGCGGCGCCAACCGCCCGCCCCTGACAGCGACAGGGTTTCCACTTTGCGATCTTCAATCGTAAAACCTTGCGCGACGTAACATGTCTCCGGGCGGTGCAGGCGAACCGAGTCGCCAAGCGGCGGCCCATAGGCGGCGACGAGCGTCACTTTGCGCCCGAGGTCATCCTGGTAGGAACGATAAGCGATCGCCTCGCCCGGACCGAGATCGGTTTCCTGCGGCAAGACGGCGTCGCTCAAAGCGACGCGCGACCAGACGCCGAAAGCATCAGGCAAAAGGCGCTCCAGAGTCGGCGCCGTAACGCCAGCGGTCCCGCCGGCCGGCGACACCGCGCCACTAAACATGGCGGCTGCGAGCATCAGGGCGCTCGCCAATAGCGCTTTTAGCGTCCCCGACGCCATCATCGCCTCCGCCGTATCAATATATTGACCAGTCCATCAACGGCGAAAACGCAAATGAGCGCGATTGAAAACATCAACAGGCCGGCGCCTTCATGCAGAAAGCTCTGTCCCGCATCATAGCCCATATAGTAGGTAATCAGTACAAGGACGGCGACGCGGACAATATTGGCCAGAATCGCAATCGGAGCCATCAACAGGGCGACGATGACATTTGCGGCCAGAGATTTGCGCTGAACCACATAAAGGTAAAGCGCGCCAACCGATGTCAGCGCAATGAGTGAATTCAGGCCCGCGCAGGCGTCAGCGACCAGCAATTGATACTGCCCCGCTGTAATGACGGCGCCGGAATGAGCGACCGGCAAACCGGCTGCGAATAGGCTATCGCTGACAATAAGCGAGATCAGCCGCTTTAGCGGCGCCGTCAGCAAATCGATCGCCCAACCGGGCCAGACAATCAAATAAAACGACAACGCCAGGGGAAACCAGAAAAAACGCAATCCCCTGACGCCGGCAAAAATCATCGTGATGGACATCGCCGCACCCGTTTGCGACGCAGAGACAAGAAGGATCGCTTCGCTGGCGCGACCAATTGCGAAAATCAGTAAAGAGATGAAAAGCCCCGCAAAACCAAGCGCGCTTTCAAGAAACGATGCGCGCGCGCCATCCGCCTGGCGCCGCATGAGCGCCGCCGTGATAAAAAAGCAGGCCGCCAGGATGAACGGCGCGTGGGCGTTCTCTTCCTTCTGCCAAACGGTAGCGGCAAATTCGGCGTAAACGGGTCCATACAACCCAAGCCAACCGACAACGATCGCGAGGAGCGCCGGGTTCGCCAAACGCGCCGGCGCGGCGGCGAGATCGGAGAGCGGAGAGGAAGAGCGGGCGATCGTTGACATGGCGGCGCCTCTCACCGTGTCATCGCGGCGCCGATTACGCTCGCGCCGACCTGGCGCATGGCCGCCTCCAGGCGATCGAGTTCGGCAAACCGTGTTTGATGACGCCGCGCCGCCACAAGGGTCGCATTGGTCGCCATCCAGACATATCGCGCCATCGCTTCCTCACTGACAGGCGCCGATAATACGATGACGGTATCGAACATCGCCTGCATATCGTTGAAGACGCGCGACAACCGGTTCGTCGCAATCAGTTCGGCCATGTTTTCGCGCCGCGCGCCCGCCGGCATGATGGAAAGGTTTGTGAACGGCGTCTGCAAGATCGCATCTTCGGATGCCTGCGATCCGCTCAAGACATCAGCGAGGCCCGACTGGTCCCGCTGAACGCGAAACAAGCGGCCAAGGCGCGGCGACGCAAAGTCAGCGTCGACTAGCAAAACTTTTTTGTTCAGCTGAGAAAACGATATCGCCAGATTGGCCGTTAAGAAATCTGCGCGCGACGAATACCCCGCGGGGGCGACGGAGAAGAGCTTGAGCGTCTCGGGGTCGCGCGTTGTCAAAAGACGCGCGCGCAACAATCGGATCTGTTCAGCCGCCTCGGATTTAGGCTGCATGATGACGGCAAGATCAGAGTGTAAATCGCGGGCCCGCGTTTGCGCTCTGACAAAGCCGTATTGGATGGCGAGCGCAACATTCACTTCACTTGGGCTCACGAGCCTCAACCGCGTGAGCGCAAGGCCGACGGTGCAACGATGGCGTTTTTGATAGCGCCGAACCCGCGCAATGTCGCGCTCCTTCAAAAGACCCGCCTCGAGAAGAATATGCTCAACAGAACGCGGCGCTTCAGGGGCCGTGTCTTCGCCGCCGCCAGTTGCGGCTGGCGGGGAAAAAGCCGCATCTTGCGAAAGCGTCACTTCGAGGGCGCGTTGCGCCGCGCGCGGGTCGAGAGCGGCGCGGCGCGGCGTGCGTTCCCGCGGCTTGGTCGTTTCGCGCGCAGAGAGCGCTTCGTCCACTGATTTTGTTGAGGCTTCCGTCATGCGGTCCGCCCCATCAAAGCGGGCGCCCGGCGGCGGCGCTTTGGTTTGCCGGTTTTGCGCGGCAATGGCGCCTCGGCGAGTATCGGACATTTAAGGACATGTTTAACGGTCTGCGGCGTGCGCACCCGCCCTTCAACAAACTCGATCGCGACAGCCGCGCCAGAGCCCAGAGTGGCGCCGGCGACCATGCCGATCAGTATAATGATGGAAAGCGGCGGCGTAGCAGGACTTGACGGCGGCACAGCGCGCGCCAGGAGAAATGTCGACACATTGTGTACCCGCGATTGCAGGGACTCCTGCAGGGAGCGGGTTGCAACGAGATCATAGGTTGCACGGCTCGCCTCGACGCGCTTTTCAAGAACGTCATATTCCTGCTTGGTTTTTTGCAGGGCGACGACTTTTTTCTTTTGGCTGCGCGCAGCGGCTTCAAGACGCGCGACGCGCTGTTGATGGTAGGCGGCGCGATTACGCACAGCGTTCAATATGCTCACCTCAAGGGCGCGCTTTTCATTCTGCGCTTCGATGTAATCGGGATAAGCTTCACCATAACGCTCGGCGATTCGGCTAAGCTGCGAGATCACGGCGCCGAGCCGGCCCTGAGCCTGACGCGCATAGCCGATGTCACCGGGGATCGGCATTGTCAGCAGGACGCGGTCGCCGCCATTTTCAACTTGCGTCAACAAGGAATAGGCGTCGACCGCATCGGCGCGCGCTTCGGCGAGGCGCGCCGTCAACGAGGCCAGCTGAACCTCGGCGCCTTCAAGGCGCTGCGAGCCGATCGGGACAATGCCGGATGAGTCGCGAAAGTCACTTAACTCGTTTTGCACGCCCTCAAGCTCGGTTTCGAGAATTTCTCGCTCACCGCCGAAGTCAGCCGCATTCCGGCGCGCGCGCTGGCGGCGGATATCGAGAACAGTCTGCATGTAGGCGTCTGAAAAAGCGTTCGCGAAACGCGCCGCCTGTCCGGGCGCATCGGCGCGAAACGTAATGGACAACGTGCTTTCCAGGGCGTCAGCGGTGATCGTCACTTTGTCGAGAAGCTGATCGGCGGCCCAAAGCCGCGCATCATTACCGGCGACAGTTTCGCCGCCCGTCTGACGGCGCCACTCGCTGACAAAATCATCCACCGACATTGCGCCTTGCGCCGTCAACGTTTCAATGACTTTGAGCGCGACCGACCGGCTGCCGGCGACCGCCGCCTGTTGTCCGAGGAATTCAGAAACCCGGGTTCGCGCCTCAATGTTGCCGGTCAGCGTGTTGCGCTGGATGGCGTCCACCTGAACGATGGAGGTCGCTTCATACTGTTTGGGCAATAGTAAGCCAGCGCATGCGGCGATCGCACTGCAGGTCGCGAGCGACCACAACAGCAGATATTTGCGCGCCAAAAAAACTGAGAAGAGTGCGACAATGCCCATGAAAGATTATCGCTTAGCGCTGCTAGCGGCTGATTTCTGTCCCGTCGCGGCCGGCTTCGGCGCCGCCGACTGTCGGAAGATATCGACAGTCGCTTCCTTGCGCAGGCGCTCCATGACATCGCGGGCGCGGCTCGATCCCGACTCTTCAAGAAGATATTGACGGGCCAGAACGGGCCAGTCCTTGCGGGGCAATCGTTCAGCGCGCGCGCTGACGATCTTCAAAATCTGACTTTGCGGGTCACCCTTCAAGATAATGTTGTCGCCGACGCCGTAAACGCCAAGCTGTCGCCGGATCGCCAGGGGAAAAGCGCTTGACGGCTTCACCGTCATAGAAAAGGTGTAAGGTATTTTTTCCGCATCAAGACTTTCCCGCAACGCATCGAATGTTTTCGTTTCATCGAAAAGCGGCGTCATGGTTTCTTCGTCAAATGACGCGGTCGCAAGCGAAATCACGGCAAATTCGTATCGCCGCCGTTTTTCAAAAAGCTCGGGATGGTCGCCGATAAATGCATTGATCTCGGGCCGGGTCGGCTCGAGCGCTTGCGCCGCGAGTGACAAATAGACATCGGCCAGGGCTTGCTCTTCAGCCGCGCGCATCCGCAACAACGCCTCCGGACGACGATGAACGTCGGCTTTGCGGGCGGCCTTTGCGAGCAGGGCTCTATTGATGAGGCTTTGAAGCGCGAATTGTTCCGCTTCCGGCGCCGTCGGCGCAAGGCCAAGCCGCGCCATTTCGGAACGCAGCTCGCTCAATGTGATTTCGCGGCCGTCAATCGCGGCGACCACTTGCGTCGCACCGCCGGCGACTTTCTTTGACGCCGCGCCCGCCGGCGCGGTTGCGCAGGCAAGCGCACCGACTAGAACCGCGATCAGCCGCATGCGGCCCGTGCTCTTGCGCGCATGGAAATCTTTATTCCGAGGCAAAATAAACCTCCTCCTGGTGCGCCGCCCCCGCAGCTGAACCGTCTTTCTTTTCAACCGACAAAAGCCGGTCTTCCTGCATCACCGCGATCATGCGCGCGCCTCGCCAACACCGCAGCCTGATCAAGACGCCAGCGGCCGCTAACCTGTCGCGAACGCGGGTCAGCCGATCCGTTGACGCCACGGTCCAAAGGTGCGGCGCCCACGAAAGCGCCGTCGCGCCGGCGAGCATGATCCATCTGACGCGATCGGCGCGGCTTTCAGGCGCCAGCGATCGATAGCCATTCCAGCGTTCACGGATCATTCTGTCCCATTTCGAGACAAGCTCGTCCCATGACGACCGCGCCGGATGGTTTACAATTGCTTTAGCGTCAAAAACTGAACGAAGTCCTAGCGCTCCCGCCCGCTCGCCCCAGTCGACATCCTCAGAAACGCCGGGCTTAAAGGGCCCGATCTTGTCGGCGGCGGCGCGAGTCACAAAGAGATTTGCCGTCGCAGAGAACGACTTTTGTTCAACGTAGAGTCTTTGGCGAAACGCAAAGACCCGTTCAAAAGCTTCCGTCGCTGTCATCGCGGACGGATCGGCGACCGTGACGGCGATGGCGCCGCCGACGTAGTCAGCTGCGTCGAGGGCGGATAGTCCCGCCGCCAGCCAATGCGCGTCAGTAACGCAATCAGCGTCGGTGAACGCGATCTTGGCGCCGCGCGCCTCTCTCAAGGCTGCGTTGCGGGCATGGGCGGCGCCGCGCCTTGTTTCCCGAACGATGCGTATATTATCGCCGAGCCGAAGGAGAGCGGCGGGGTCGTCAATGCCGCCATTGTTGCCGACGATCACCTCAAATGACGCCGGATCAATGCTTTGCGCCATCAGACTTTCCAGGCATTGCGCCAACGCCGCCGGCTGATTGAAGTGCGGCACGATCACGCTCACGACAGGTGTGCTCATGATGCTGACGGCCTGGTTGACGCGAAGGGGCGATGATCAAGGCTGCGCGGTTTGCGCATGGGCGCTGCGCCGCGACCGTTAAACACCGCGTCATAGGCCTTTAAAAGCACGGGCGCGGAATGCGCCCACGACAATTCGTTCAGAATTCGCGCGCGACCAAGCGCGCCCATCTCGGCTCTTTTGTCTTCGTTTTCCAGAAGCTCGATGATCTTGTCCGCAAAGTCCGCAGCATCATCCGGACGCGCGTAGAGCGAGGCCTTGCCGGCGGAATGCTTGCCTTCGGTCAGATCGAATTGGACGATCGGTTTTGCGAGGGTCATGTATTCGAGAACTTTGTTCATCGTGGACTGATCGTTCATCGCGCTCATGCGGTCGGGATTGACGCAAACATCTGCGGTGTTCAGCACCTCAAGAAGAACGCTGTCGCTGGCGCGGCCGTAAAAGGTGAAATTATCGGCGACGCCAAGGTCTTCGGCTTCCTGTTTGACGGCGGCGAGTTGCGGGCCGTCGCCGACCACCGCAAACTGAACGGCGTCGCGCCCCATTTGCGTCAGAACGCGGCTTGCCGATTCCAACAGAAAATCGAGCCCCTCCTGACGACCGATAACGCCGACATAGCCGACCAGAAATTTCTTTCCCTGACGGTGCGCTGCGACGGGCGGGGATCGTTTCAGCTTTTCAACTTTGGGCCCTGATCGCACTACATAGACATCGCTGGCGCGCATTCCCCCGCGCTGAACGGCGACGCGCTTGTAGGACTGGTTCGTTGCAATCGAAACGTCGGCGAGCCCAAAAGTCAGTTTTTCTGCGAGCCGCAGAAAGCGATAAAAAACGCCTCGTTTATTAAACTTGGCTTCAAACAGCTCGGGGCACAGATCATGATGGTCGAAGACAAATTTGACGCCGAAGATTTTAAACAGGGCCGCGACGGCGAAGATAAAGTCCGGCGGGTTGCAGGCGTGAATGACGTCAAACCCCTGCTCGCGTTTCACCTTGACGGCGAGCCGCAGCTGGCCCCAGAACGCCGAGGCGTATTCGCGCAGGTAGCCGCGCGCCGACCCTTCGGATTCATAGAGCGGGTGGCGATAAATATGAACGCCGTCCAGCTCTTCGTAAGCGGCGTCATAGCCCCGCATCATCGGCGAGATCACCGAGACATGATAGCCGTTCTCAGCAAGCGTTGTCGCTTCCGACCAGACGCGCCTGTCAAACGGTACGGGAAGATTCTCAACGATAATCACGACACGACGCATTTTACCACGAAACCCCATGGTATTTCGCCGGGGTCGTTGTCGCGCGCACGGCGCCCACGAGGTCGATCACCGTTTTTTCGTCAGAAAGCCGCGTGACCGCGTCGTAGTAATACGGATCGGCGTCGCCGAGGATTATCGTGTCCGCGTCTTCCAGACTTTCAGAAAGGTCGTCACTCACCAGCTGCAAAAGGTGCGGTATCGATTTATCGATGTAACGCCGGTTGGCGCCGGTAAGACGCGCAAGCCGCGATTGCATATCGTGGACGCAAACGCCGTAGCCCTGGCCGATGAGATGCTCAAGAAGGCGAATCTGCGGGTTCTCGCGAACATCCTCAGCGTCGGCCTGCAATCCAATGCCAAGGATCGCCACCGTCTTGGCGCGCGCGGCGCGCACGAGCGCCAAAGTTCTGTCGATCTGGTGATCCGCAGAAAGGAGGGCGGCGCTCAGAAGCGGGGTCTCGATTTCAAGGCCGCCGGCGCGATGCACAAGAGCGCGCAACTCTTTTGCAGCGTTTGAAACGCCGGCATGGATGCCCGCTTCGGAAAACGCCGCGGAGAGCCCCCGCCCCTGCTTTGGGCAGTCTTTCTCCACGGCGGCATAAAAAACGCCAGTATCAACGCCAATTGCTGCGGTCAGCGCGCCCAGTTCATTTGCGAATGCAATTTTGACGGACCGCCACGCATTATCGGCGTATTTGACCATTTCCGCGGCGTTGATTTCTGTCAGGATCAATGGCGCGTCAATTGCCCCATAAAGCGCGGCGACGGTCTCACCGGCGGCGGCGTTTTCGGCGCCGATCAAAATGCGGGGCGGGGCGTCATAATCGGCGATGCCCGCGCACTCATTAAAGAACGCTGGATTATAAACGGCCGCAAAACGGTCGCCGAGAGAGCGGTCGGACCAATGTTCCAGGGTTGGCGCAATTTGCGCGGCAAAGGCGCCGGGCGGCAAAGCCGACCTGACCACGACTGTGTGGGGATCGTCGCCGCCGCGCAAAGCCCCGCCGACGTCTTCACAGGCGCGCACCACCGGGCTTGCATCGATTGATCCATCGCCGCGGCCGGGCGCGCCCACGCACACCATGGTGAGGTCGCTGCGCGCCACCCCTTGCGCCAAATTCTTTGATGGTGAGAGCTTGCCGCTCGAAAACGCCGCGCGGAGCAAAACATTGACGTTTTCCTCACTCGTCACAGGCGCACCGTCGCGCAATCGCTGAATCTTTTCAGGGTCGCTATCAATGCCAACAACATCATGGCCGTCACGCGCAAGACATGCGGCGGTTACGGCTCCGATATGCCCCAGCCCTACGACGGCGATCTTCATCAACAATCAACCCTTGGCGCCGCAAGACGGCCCGAAGCGACAAAACAAAGCGCCGGCTCTCGTTCTGCGACGGTTAATGCTCGCCCTGATCGTTATTGGCGAAAATTAACCGTTCCGTTTAAAGAGCGCTTAAGGTTGGCGCGTGACAATAGAGGAAACATAAGAGCATTGGAGTATTTCGATTAACTAAAATCGATATCTAAAAATGAAGCGACTTTATAACACGCAACGATATCAGTTGATCGGTGTGCAGTATATTCTGCTTGCCGTGATGGCGTGTGGACTGAGCGCGCCGGCGGCGGCGAGCACGGCGACCTATGTTGAGCCGGCGAATTTATCGTCGCAAACAGAAATCAATCTGTCGACAGCGGGCGATAATGCCGGCGCTTTTTTGGGGCTCGGCGATACGCTGGCGCTTGTGTTTGATGAGGCGTTTGGCGCTGTACGGCGCGAAGGGATCTCGATTTTTACCTTACCGCCGTCCCGCGGCGCGGTCTTTTTCAGTTTCAGCTTCGGCACCTACAATAACGGATCGCCGGTTTTTGCGTTTTCAAATCAGGTGCGCGCGGGGCGTAATTTCACGGTGAACAACCCCTTTGCGCGCGGATGCAGCGCGCTTGGCGGCTGCGACTACATCGAAATCACGGTGACGCGTACGCGCGGCGGGGCCACTGGCGCAGAAGTCGATTACGTGGCGGTCGACGGCCAGGTCACCCAGGTGACCTCGCCGACGCCCGAGCCGTCCGCCTGGGCCTTGATGATTTCCGGCTTTTTGACGGTCGCCTGGCGCCTAAAGCACACGCGGCGCAAATCCGCTCGGGCTGAAGATCGAGAAATCGCGGACGGCGAGGCGCTTCCCGCCTAGAGCGATCCTTCTGCGTCGAGCTCTTCTTCCGGATAGGGAAGGCTCGCCAGATGCAGCAACAAAAACGAAGCCGCCATGAGCATGGCGACCGCCCAGATCCCACCGCCATTGTTGCCCAACCAGTTGCCGGCGGCGCAGACAAAGCAAATGACGGCATAGGGCGTTAATGGCGGGTCTTCGTGCTTAAAGCGCAGGAAAAACATCGCGGCCGCGGCGATGAACAAAGTCACAGAAAGAAAATCAAATACGGTCGACATGGCGGACGGCGATACGCCTCCTGATTGCAAGCCCTGAAGCTTTTAAGTGTGCCGAGGCAGGCTTAAGGAAGTTTTGACGCCTGCGCGCAATTTCCCGGTTGCAGCTCGCAATCCGCGCCGGCTCAGCGGCCGCCTCAAGCCGTTTATTTCAGCCCTCAAGGCTCGCCTTTGGTTCTTTTATGGCCTAGTGAGAGACGATATTTTCGTGCTCGTTTCGTCGCGAGCCGCATTGCCTACTCGTCTCGGGAGGACGATCTATGAGCGTTTCACTGAAGCCCGCTGCGGCGGGCGTTTCGTCGTTTGACGACGCCGCGCCGGCGCATCTGCGCAATCTGACCGCAGCGGCGTTGTACCAGCTCGCCATCGAACGCGGAGAAGGCGCGGTCGCCGCGGGCGGGCCCATCGTCGTGAAAACCGGCGAACATACTGGCCGGTCGGCGCAGGACAAATTCATTGTCCGCGACACGGAAACTGAAAATTCAATCTGGTGGGACGCCAACCAGTCGATCACGGCGGAACAATTTGAGGCGCTTCACGCCGATATGCTCGCTTTTGCTGGTGAGCGCGATCTGATCGCACAGGACCTGCGCGGCGGCGCCGACGCAGACCATCACGTCAAGGTTCGTGTCTTCACCCAATATGCCTGGCACGGATTATTCATCCAGCATCTTCTGGTGCGCCCGCCCCTCGAAGAGCGCGATACGGTCCCGGACTTTACGATTGTTGATCTGCCCGAATTCGAAGCCGACCCGGCGCGCCACGGCTGCCGGACCGGCACGGTGATCGCGCTCGACTTTACGCGCCGCATGGTATTGATCGCCGGGACGTCCTACGCCGGCGAGATGAAGAAATCCGTCTTCAGTATTTTGAATTATTTGTTGCCGCCAAAATCGATTATGCCGATGCACTGTTCGGTAAACGCAGGCGCAAGCGACGATCCGGCAATCTTCTTTGGACTTTCCGGAACCGGCAAGACAACCCTTTCCGCCGACCCTGCGCGGACATTGATCGGCGACGACGAACATGGATGGGGCCCGAACGGGCTCTTTAATTTCGAGGGCGGCTGTTACGCAAAAATGATCCGGCTTTCCGAAGAAGCGGAGCCGGAGATTTTTGCGACCACGAAAATGTTCGCAACCGTGCTTGAAAATGTTGTGATGGACGAGCGAACCCGCACGCTCGACCTTGACGATGCGCGCCTTGCTGAGAACTCCCGCGGGGCCTACCCGATTCATTATATTCCGAACGCCAGCCGGGACGGCCGCACGACGCATCCCAAAAACATCATCATGTTGACTTGCGACGCGTTCGGCGTGATGCCGCCGATTGCACGATTAACGCCGGCGCAAGCGATGTATATGTTCCTGTCCGGTTACACGGCCAAAGTCGCGGGCACCGAAAAAGGCCTCGGTAATGAACCGCAGGCGACATTTTCGACCTGTTTCGGGGCCCCCTTCATGCCGAGACATCCCTCAGAGTACGGCAAATTGCTCGGCGATTTGATCGACGCGCATGATGTCGGCTGCTGGCTTGTCAACACCGGATGGACGGGCGGTCCCCATGGCGTTGGGTCGCGAATGCCAATTAAGGAAACGCGCGCCTCGCTGGCCGCCGCTCTTGACGGTTCGCTTGCGGACGCGCCGATGCGCAAGGACCCGCTGTTTGGATTTGACGTGCCGACGTCGGTTGATGGCGTTGACGAAGCGATTCTTTGGCCCCGCAACACCTGGAAATCTGCTGCCGAGTATGACGCTCAAGCGCAGAAGCTGGCCGCAATGTTTGTCGATAATTTCAAGGTCTTTGAGCCTTTTGTCAGCGATGCTGTCCGCGCGGCCTCGCCGCGCAGTTAGGCGCGGCGCTTGTAAAACCGCCTTCGCCTAACCGGGCGCCGCTGCGCTTCCGGCGAGAAGACCGCCGTCGATCGTAAATTCAGCGCCGGTCACATAAGCCGCTTCGTCGCTCGCCAGCATGACCGCGAGCGCGGACACTTCGCTCGCCTCGCCAAACCGCTTTAACGGCGTGTCGGCGACAAAAGCGGCGATCCGGGCTTCACGCTCGGCGGCGTCGCCAAGCATCGGCTCCCACATCGGCGTCATGATTGCCGCGGGATGAATGGAATTACAGCGGATATTCCATCCCTTGCCGGCGCAATAAAGCGCGACTGATTTCGTGTGATTTCTGACCGCCGCTTTCGACGACGCATAGGCCGCCGCCATCGGCACGCCGACCATGCCCGACCGGGACGAGATATTGACGATCGCGCCACTCGCCTTGCCCGCCGCGCCGCCCGTGCGCCCTGCGTCTGCCTCGCCTTCTCCGGCGCGGCCGGTCATGGCCTTGATCGCGTAACGACATCCCAGAAAAACGCCGTCGAGATTGACCGTGTGGACAGCCCGCCAATCCTCCAGCAGCGCATGCTCCGGATCATGCGCTGCGCCTTCTTCAAGGCCGGTGACGCCCGCATTGTTGACGAGGACGTCGATCTGCGGCGCTACGGCTTCAAGCGCCCGCCAGTCGTCTTCCAAGGCGACGTTGAGTTTATGAAATGCGCCGCCGATTTCTGCGGCGACGGCGCGGCCATCTTCTTCATTGATATCGGTGACGATTACCGCCGCGCCTTCGCGCGCATAGGCGCGTGCAATGTCTGCGCCGATGCCGCGCGCGGCCCCGGTGATGACACATGTCTTGTTCGATAATCTCTGCACGGCGCCGCCAGTCGCCGCTGAGCGGCATTGTCCTTACACAAACAAAATACGTCAGGCTTGTGTGTCGACATTTGCGCCGGGATCGCTGGCGCCGTTTTGTTCCGCAGCCGGGCCGCCCCCGGTCGAGACGACAACCATCGCGGCGCGCAACACTCTGTCGCCAATCATAAAGCCAGTTTGCGCGACTTCGGCGACATGCCCGGCAGGTGCGTCGCTCGGCATCTGCGCAACGGCCTGATGCAAATTGGGATCGAATTTCTCGCCTTTGGGATCGATGCGTTTGACGCCGTGGCGCTCAAGGACCGTGTGCAGTTCCTTGTCGGTCATCCGTAAACCGGTGATCAGATTGCCCACCGCATCCGGCGATGCTTCACCGCCCGCTTCCGGCGCTGCGGAAAGCGCGCGCTCGAAATTGTCAGCAACGCTCAAGAGATCGCGCGCGAAGGTCGCAATCGCGTAGCGCGCCGCATCGGTCTTGTCGCGCGCGGCCCGCCGGCGCGTGTTCTCAAGCTCAGCCGCAAGGCGCAACACCTGATCCTTGACGCTGGCTAACTCGTCCTCAACCTCAGTGTCCGCGCCGCTTGCCGCGCTCTTGTCGCCTTTCGGCGGCGCGCCGTCAAAGTCGCGCCCTTCGGCGGCGGCGATCTCCGCAGCGATATCCTCGTCAGTTGCAAACTCATCCGGATTGTCGTTGTCCGGGTTTGGGAAATCTGGCGTGCTCATAATACAATCTGTCTTCCGTTCAGGCGGCGCCGCATAAAAACGAATAGGATTGATGCGGCCGGCGATGACAAGCGCTGCAAACCACATCGCCCTGCACGCCAAGCGTACGCCATGTACGCGGGCGCGGGGCGCATTTCAATGACCTATTTCAACAGTCCCGACACGACTTCAGCGGTATAATCCACAATCGGCACGACGCGCGCATAGTTGAGCCGCGTCGGTCCGATGACCCCGAGGACGCCGACGATCTGTCGCGACTGATCGCGATAGGGCGCAATGATCACCGAGGAGCCGGAAAGCGAGAAAAGCTGGTTTTCAGAGCCAATGAAGATTTTGACGCCTTCGCCGTCCCCGGCTGCCGTCAGAAGGTCCATAACGTCCTGTTTGCGTTCGAGATCGTCAAACAGCATGCGGACCCGTTCGAGGTCCTGCTCAGTCGCCTCATCAAGCAGATGACCGCGCCCGCGCACGATCAGCTTCTTCTCACCGCCGCCGGCAAAATCGGCGACGCCTTCGCGCACGAGTTTCGCGGTCAGCGCGTCAAGCTCAGCCTGGTTGCTCGAAAGCTCCGTCAAGATGCCCGCCCGCGCCTCCCTCAGGGTCCGCCCGCGCAAGCGCGCGGAGAGATAATTGCCGGCCATCACGAGGGCCGAGGGCGGCAGATCCGGCGGCGTCTTGATGACGCGGTTTTCAACATCGCCCCCCTCGGTCACGAGGACGACCAGCGCCTCGCCGGGCGCGGTGGCGATAAACTCGATATGGCGCAGCGGCGCCTCTGATTTTTGCGCCAGAACAAGGCTCGCCGAATGGGTCAGCCCCGAAAGCCGCGAGGCCGCTTCTTCGAGGACGCTCTCGGCGCTTGCGCCCGGCGCCGCGGCGATGGCGGCGCGTTCTTCTTCCGAAAGATCCCCAATCTGCATCATGCTGTCGACGAACAGGCGCATGCCAATTTCCGTCGGCATGCGCCCCGCAGAGACGTGGGGCGCTTGTAAAAGACCAAGCTCGGTAAGGTCTGACATGACATTGCGGATTGTCGCCGGCGAGACGGCGAGCGTCTGGTCGCGGCTTAAGGTGCGCGAGCCGATGGGCTCGCCCGTCTCGATATAGGCCTCGACAATTTTCCGGAATACCTCGCGCGAGCGCGCGTCTATGTCACTGAGAACGCTCATGGAACCTGATCGCCTGGATGCCGCTCCAGAAATAAGCGCTTTTTCCAGCGGCGCCAATCGCGCGCAATCGCCGCGAAAACCGCTCGACAATCGTCCCGCCGCGAGAGTAAGTGGGTGGCTTTCTTTGACACATTTGATGCGAAAGGGTCGCCGTTATGCGTCCATCGGGGAGATCATTTGACGAATTACGGTCGGTCACGCTGGAGCGCGGCGCGACCAAGCACGCGGAAGGCTCGTGCCTGATCAAATGCGGCGACACACATGTTCTGTGCACGGCAAGCTGGGACGAGACGACGCCGCCATGGCTGCGCGGCGAAGGGCGCGGCTGGGTGACCGCTGAATATGGCATGTTGCCCCGCTCGACCGGCAGCCGCATGCGGCGCGAAGCCAAGAACGGCCAATCCGGCCGCACGCAGGAAATTCAGCGCCTGATCGGTCGCTCCCTGCGCGCGATTGTTGATCTGAAAAAACTGGGCGAGCGCCAGATTCTGATCGATTGCGACGTGCTTCAGGCGGACGGCGGCACGCGAACAGCCGCCGTCACCGGCGCATGGGTGGCGCTTGAAGAATGCGCCCGCTGGGCGATTGACCAGGGCATTATCGAACAAAGCCCCATCGCAGACACCGTGAGCGCCATTTCCTGCGGCATCGTCAACGGCGCCCCGGTCCTCGACCTCGACTATGCCGAGGATTCTTCAGCGGACACTGACGCCAATTTCGTGCTCACCGGCGCCGGCGGGCTTGTTGAAATTCAAGGCACCG
Source organism: Pseudomonadota bacterium (assembly GCA_038531315.1). GTDB lineage: Bacteria > Pseudomonadota > Alphaproteobacteria > Caulobacterales > Parvularculaceae > JAJFFW01. Next base: position 38,381 of record JBCBBT010000015.1, on the reverse strand, counting down.
CCGAGGGCGCGCCATTTACGGATGAGCAGTTCCAGGCGCTCCTGACGCTCGCCAAAAAGGGCTGCGGCGAGCTGACGGCGTTGCAAAGGGCTGCGTTTTAGGCCGTCGGCCGGCCTCACGCCCGCAAATCCCCGACTGCGTCTTCAACCGGCGCCTGAGAAGGCGCCAGGACCATTAGCGACGATATTAACTCCGGCAGGATTTGCCTTTGCGAAGACCAGCTCTTTCGTGCGGGTGATCACGAGCGCGTGACCCAACGTAAATACCAATGAAAGCGCGGCGTCCGCGAGTTCAACTCGGCGCTTTTACGATTGACTCCACATCTTCTCATCTTCATATATGCGAGATTGCGCATATATGAAGATGCATTGATGAAGAGGGTTGCATGCCAAGTCGCGTGGTTGTCGCAAAAGAACTGTCTGAAGTCTTCAAGGTGCTGTCCCATCCAGACCGCATCCGCCTGATTGAAGAACTGCGCACGGACGAGAAAGACGTCAATACGCTTCACGAACGGCTCGATCTGCCCGCGAGCCGGGTTTCACAACATCTCGCCTTGTTGCGCGCTCACCGCATTGTCGAGGAGCGCCGCGAAGGGCGACATGTATACTACCATCTGACCCAGCCGGCGCTGGCCGACTGGATTATCGACGCGTTGCGCTTTGTCGAAGGCCGCATCAGCGGCGACACCGAAAACATCAAAATGTTAAACCGCGCCCGGAAGCTGTGGTCTTCCGAAGCGGCGTCTTGAGCCCAATCCGACCACAGCACCCCAATTGACGGAACACCAAGGAGAAAAACCCATGCGATTCGCAGCCGGCGTCGTAAAATTTCAAAAAGAAGAATATCCGAAACGTAAAGACCTCTTCGAAACGCTAGCGCGCGGCCAATCGCCGGAGGCTTTGTTCATTGCGTGTTCCGACAGCCGCGTCGACCCGAACCTCATTACACAGACGGAACCGGGCGAGCTGTTCATTTGCAGAAACGCCGGCAACATTGTACCGCCGCACACGAACCATACGGGCGCCATGACGGCCTCGATTGAGTTTGCGGTTGGCGCTCTCAACGTACCCCATATTGTGGTTTGCGGGCACAGCCAGTGCGGCGCCATGAAAGGCGCGCTCGCGCCGGAAGGACTGGACGCGCTGCCGCATGTCAAAGAGTGGCTCAGCTATGCGCGCGCAGCCGCGCTCTCGGTGGCGGAAAATGGCGGCGACCTTACGGAAGACGAGAAGCTTGACCTGATAATTCGCGAAAATGTCGTCCTCCAGATGGCGCATCTGCGCACGCATCCTTATGTCGCCTCGCGCCTTGCCGCCGGCAAAGTCCAGCTTCACGGCTGGGTCTACGACATCGAGCACGGCGGCGTTTACGCCTATGACGACGAAAAACGCGAATTTGTCAGTGTCGAAGAAAAATATCACGAGCCTATTTCGCAATTCATCGCCGGCAAACACACCCACGCCGCCGAGTAACAAACGCCTTCCGAAAGGAGGAACCGAAACTATGTCTCAGACTACATCCTCAGGATATTTCGACTTCTCGAATGTTCGCGGCGACGTCATGGGCGGCCTCACGGCTGGCATTGTCGCCTTGCCGCTGGCGCTGGCGTTTGGCGAAGCGTCCGGCGCGGGCCCGATTGCGGGCTTGTGGGGCGCGATTTTTGTCGGCTTCTTCGCGGCGCTCTTCGGCGGAACAGGCTCGCAGATTTCCGGCCCAACCGGCCCGATGATCGTTGTTTTCGCTGGCGTATTCGCCACTTTTTCCGGCAACCCGGCGCTGGTCTTCAGCGCCGTCGTGCTCGCCGGCATTCTTCAGATATTGATGGGCGTCCTACGGCTCGGGCAGTATATCAAACTTGTTCCGTACCCGGTGATATCGGGCTTTATGAGCGGGATTGGCGTGATCATTATTGCGCTTCAGATTTCGCGGTTGTTCGGCCATGAGCCCAGCGAGCCCGGCACAATTCCGGCGATCGCCGCCATTCCGGGCGCCGTCGGATCGCCTGTATGGCCGGCGCTCTTTGTCGGCGTTTTGTCGCTCGCAACGGTTTTCCTTTGGCCGAAGTCGATCGGTAAATGGGTGCCGGGGGCGCTTGCCGCGCTTCTGATCGGCACCGTCGCCAGCCTTTTTGTCGGCCTTCCAAAAGAGTTGACGCTTGGCGACATTCCAACGGGCCTGCCGTCGCTGATCGTGCCGACGATTACACCGGACACGGCTCTTGTCATTCTCGAAGCGGCGATCATCCTCGCGCTTTTGGGCGCCATTGACAGTCTGTTGACGTCGCTTGTCGCTGACAACATGACCGGTACGCGCCACCATTCCAACCGCGAATTGATGGGTCAGGGCGTTGGCAACGCCATCGCTGGTCTCTTCGGGGCCATCCCCGGCGCCGGCGCCACCATGCGGACGGTCGTAAACATTCGCTCCGGCGGATCAACCCGCATCTCCGGCATGATCCACGCGCTTGTCCTGATCGCAGCCGCCCTTCCGCTCGCCGGTCTAGCCGCAAGCATTCCGCATGCGGTGCTTGCCGGCATTCTCGTAAAGGTCGGCTATGACATCATCGACTGGAGCTATCTGCGCCGCGCCCATCGCGGGCCGCGCTGGGACCTGTTATTGATGGCGGTCGTTCTTGGCATGACGGTTTTTGTCGACCTCATTCAGGCTGTCGCCCTCGGCGTTGTTCTCGCCGCGCTTGCTTTCGTCAAACAGATTGCGGACATCCAGCTGAAAGCCGCCGACAAACCTGAAGAGCGGGTCACCGATCCGCGTGAACGGCAAATCCTCAGCGAGCTTGGCCGGGACATCATCATGTTCGATTTTGCGGGCGGCCCGCTCAGCTTTGGCGCGGCGGCCGATCTTGGTCACCATGTGCGTGATCGCGTCAGCGAGGGCGCGAAGGCGATTATCCTCGACTTCACCTATGTGCCGACAATCGACCTTTCCGCCGCCCGCGCGGTTGAAACGATCGTTTGCGACGCGCGGCAGGCGAAGAAAATGGTCTACATGACCGGCGTCAACAGTGAGGTCGATCGCATCCTGTCTGGCCTCAAAGCGGACCACTGCCTGCCGTCGGACGGCCGGTACGACACGCGCCTTGAAGCGTTGGAGCTTGCCTACAAGAAAATCACCGCGGGCGAGACCGAGGCGGAAAGCGAGAAAAAATCCACAGAAAACATCTCCGCAAGCCTCGCCCCGGCTGAATAAACACCGTAAAACAGCGGTCAGCTGTTTGAGCCGTCCGGCGTCAAGCGCCGGACGGTTTCTTTATCCGACGACGTCATCGGGTTTCCGGTCGCTTTTATCCCGATCAGCAACAGGCAACCGTTTTGAGCAACACCGCCGCAGAATCAGGCGCCGTAACCGGCAAGGCGTCCCTCGACGCCCTAAAGGAAGACCACGAGGCGCGGGTAAAAGCGGCCGACGGCGGGCGCGTGCGCGCGCCGCATGAAAACGGCAAGCACATTGTTGAGGTGCTGATCGAAGAGCGGTGCGAAAATCTGAGACGCTCGCGTTTCTGGCCGCTCTATCGCACGATCCTTTATCCGCTGCTGAAAAAAGGCGAAGCGGTGCGCATGGCCGACGACGTAGCGCCGCTCACCGGTTCCGGCGTCATGGATTACATGAGCACCCTTCTCGATCTCGAAATCGATCTGAAGGGCCTTGAGAATATCCCGAAAAGCGGCCGTGTTATTGTCGCGCCGACGCACCCGACAGGAATCGCCGACGGCGTCGCCATGTGGGACGCGTTGCGCGGCCACCGCGACGATATGATCTTTTTTGCAAACCGCGACGCGATCAGAGCCGCGCCGCAACTTGACGATCTTCTGATTCCCGTCGAATGGGTGCAGGAAAAACGAACGCGCCAGCGGTCACGCGAAACGTTAAAGTCTACAAAAGCATCGTTCAGCGATGAACGCTGTGTGATCCTTTTTCCTTCTGGCCGCCTTGCTTTTATGGATCACAACAAGGTCCTGACAGAACAGGAATGGCTGCCCTCCGTTGCGATCCTCGCGCGCAAATACGACGCCGCCGTTGTCCCTGTGCATATGAAAGCCCGTAATTCCTGGCTTTATTACTGGTTCTGGCGGCTGAACGACGAATTGCGCGACATCACGCTTTTCCATGAGCTTTTGAACAAAAAACGCAAACGCTACGAAGTTACCGTTGGCGAAATCATTCCCGTTGATCAACTGGCCGGCGACCCGACGGACGTCGCTGCAGCGTTGCGCGCGCACGCCGTTAAAAACGTTCCGGAAGGAAGCCCTTGGGGCCCGATGCGCCGCTTGATCGATTTCGAAGACGCTATCAAAGCCGATCTGATGTCGGATGTGCACGACTGACGCGCACGACTGACGCGAACGACCGGTATGAACGGGGGAGAGACCCATGGTCGCCGCAAAAACCGTTGAAGACTACTTAAAAGCCAACAGCGCCTGGCGTGCGGAACTGACAATACTTCGCAAGATTCTCTTGACGTTCGACATGCAGGAAACCGTGAAGTGGGGCATGCCGGTTTACGTTGCAAACGGACGAAATGTTGTCGGCATATCGAGCTTCAAGTCCTATTTCGGGCTTTGGTTCTTTGAGGGCGCGGCGCTGAGCGACAAGGACAACATCCTCATCAATGCGCAGGAGGGGAAAACAAAACTACAGCGTCAGTGGCGGATGACCAGCGGGAAGGAACTCCGTCCCCGGCTTATCAAGTCCTACATTCGCGAAGCTATAAACCATGTGGAAAATACGCCGCCGCTGAAAGTAACGCCAACTGCCGGCGCGACCTTGCCGCCGGAACTGACGCGCGCCCTTGGTGAAAACGCTGCGGCGAAAAAGGCGTTCAAGGCGCTCACGCCGGGCAAGCAACGCGAATATGCTGCCCATATCGCTGACGCAAAACGCGCTGAAACCAAACAAAAGCGCCTCCAAAAAATCATTCCGATGATCATCGACGGCGCGGGACTGAGGGACCGGTATCGCTGATCCCCGGGCTGACGCGGGCGCGCCTTTGGGCGATTTCCGCAGCGCGGCGGCTGCGGCGGTCGCAAGATAGGCCGGGTTTTAGGTCTGCGCGGCGGGCGCCGTTGCGCGATAAGTCAATTCCATGAAAACGTCTTCGAGGTCGGCTTCCACCGTCGACAGGTCTTTCACGCCGACGCCCGCGTCCGCCAGTTTTTCAAGGATTTCAGAAACAAGGCTTTCGCTCGGCTTGTAAGGGATCGCAATGCGCCCTTCCGGCGTTAGCTCAACGTCAAAGCGCCCGAGATCAGGCGCCGCGCTCAAGCGCGCGGTGGGCTCAATCATCAGCGTTTTCATATCAAGCGAAGCGATCAGTTTTTCGGTTGGCTCGCACGCAACGAGGCTTCCCTCGTGAATAATGCCGATCGTGTCGCAAAGCTCCTGCGCTTCTTCTAGGTAGTGCGTAGTCAGAACAATTGTCACGCCCGCCCTATGCAACTCCAACACATAGTCCCAAAGCTGTTTGCGCAATTCGATGTCGACGCCGGCGGTTGGCTCATCGAGAATCAGGATTGGCGGATTGTGCACCATGGCCTTGGCGACCAACAGGCGGCGCTTCATGCCGCCGGAGAGCTGGCGCACATAAGCGTCGGCTTTGTCTTCAAGGCCGAGCGCTTTGAGAATTTCCATCGAGCGCCGCTCTGCCTTCGGAACGCCGTAAAGACCGGCCTGAATTTCCAGCGCTTCGAGCGGCGTGAAGAAGACGTCGGTTGTAATTTCCTGCGGCACCACGCCCATCGCCGCCCGCACCTGGCGTGGGTGTTGATCAAGGTCAAAGCCCCAGATTTGCGCCTCGCCGCCCGATTTGTTGACGAGCCCTGAGAGGATATTGATGAAGGTCGACTTGCCCGCGCCGTTCGGTCCGAGCAGGCCAAAAATGGACCCCCGCGGGACGGACAGATCAACGCCCTTCAGGGCCTCTTTCGCCGGCGATTTTTTGGTGGCCGCATAGGTCTTCCGCAAGCCGCGCGTCAAGATAGCGGGCTCGGCGTCCGCCTGCGCGGCGGTCATTGAAACGCGATCGACCATGGTGAATTCTCTGGCTTCTGCTCAAGGCGCGTCTTACGCGTCGCGGGCGGCGAATGCAAAACGCTGCGCCGATTGTTAGGGGCCGGCGGTCTTGACGAACAGCCCCGGACAGCGCATTCGGTCGGCTTTCAACGAACAAGTCCAAACCTATGAACGACTTATACAAAAGCGATCTCGACACGACAGCCGATGCGCCTGAAGTCATCTATGTGAGCGAGCGGCGGATAGCCTGTAATGGCGGCGGCGGCGCGTTGGGCCACCCTGTGGTTTATTATGCGCTCGACGACGGCGAAGCCGAGTGCGGTTATTGCGATAGAAAATTCATCTACGATCCCGCTCGCGCCGGCGCGCCGCGTTAGATGATCGCGCGCCGCGCACTTGTGGGACATGATCTCATCGCATCCCGGACCGGTTATTGTTAGCGCCGCAGCCCTCTTGAGCGTTCGGATATTTCATCCGCATCAGGATCGTTTTAATCGGCAATATCGGCAATCACATTAAATAGCGCTCTGATCGCCTGTGCTTCGCCGCCAACCGGGCGCCCGGGCGCCGCTTTCGGGCGCCATGCATAGATATCGAAATGCGCCCATCGCGCGCCTTCTTCGACAAACCGATTGAGAAAGAGCGCCGCAATTACCGACCCGGCAAAAGCATTACTGGAAATGTTGTTGCAGTCAGCAATGCTGGACGACAACATCGCATCATAGGGCCGCCACAGCGGCATGCGCCAAACGGGATCAGCTTCGCGCGCGCCTTCGCGGCTGATCGCCTCCGCGAGCGCGTTATCATCCGTATAGAACGGGGCTAATTCCGGACCAACGGCGATTCGCGCCGCGCCGGTTAGCGTCGCCAGAGAAATCAGAAGATCAGGCTTTTCCTCACAGGCGAGCGATAAGGCGTCGGACAGGACCAGCCGGCCTTCGGCATCCGTGTTTCCGATTTCGACCGTAAGGCCCTTGCGCGTCGGCAAGACGTCGCCGGGGCGAAAGGCGTTGCCTGAAATGGCGTTTTCCACGGCGGGAACCAGAACGCGCAGCCGCACATTGAGCCCGGCGGCCATGATCATCGCACCAAGCGCCAGCACATGGGCGGCGCCGCCCATATCCTTTTTCATCAGCCCCATGCCGCCGGCCCCTTTGATATTAAGGCCGCCGGAATCGAAGCAGACGCCTTTGCCGACAAGCGTCACCTTGGGCGCTTTCGCATCGCCCCAGACAAGATCGATCAACCGCGGCGCCACATCAGAGGCGCGCCCGACCGCGTGGATCATTGGAAAATTTTCAGCAATGAGCGCATCGCCGACCGTGACATTGATATCTCCGCCATGGGTTTGGGCGATCTCTCGCGCACACGCCTCCAGACCGTCGGGAAGCATATCGCCCGCCGGCGTGTTGACGAGATCGCGCACACGACGCACCGCGTCATAGGCGCGCGAAACCGCCGCGACATCCACGCCTTCAGGCGCAACCAGCCGCGCAGCCGGCGACGGCGCAGATTTATATTTCGTAAACCTGTAGGTTCCGAGCAGCCAGCCGAGGGCTGTGTGGCGCGGCTCTGATCGCGCCGCAGAGTTAATCGCACCGTTATCGGCAAAATAGTAATCGCCTGCTGGCAATTTTTCCGCCGCGGCGGCGCTGACAAGGGCGTCGCCGCCGTCGCCAACGCCGAGGAGGACGCCGTCGGCATGCGCAATCACCGCGCCCGCTTCGCCGCGAAAAGCATTGGCGGCGGCGAGAGCGGCGAGCGCATCGGGCGCTTGTTCCGGAATGTCGTCTTTCGCCCCGACACAGAAGATTGGCGTGGCGGCAGTCGCAGCAGCGACGTCATAGGCGATCAGCGATGGCGAGGTCATAACGATCCGTTAACTTCCTAATTGCAACCGGGCGAGGATCCTGCCGGCCTTTGGTGTTCGCATCTGTTGCGCGCGCCCACCTTGCGCGTATCGTTTCCGCTCCGAGCGACCAGGACGGAACAGAATTCCATTTACAGTTAAGCCTTTATTGATCACCTTCCGCAATGATGCCCTCAACTGTTTTTAGCCGATTGAGGTGCTCTTATGGTCGCGTCTTCTCCTTTTGCGTCCGTTTTTTCTATCGCGTCGTCATCCATTGCGAAAACCATTGCGGCCCGCGCGCTTGTCGGCGCCAGCGCTCTGGCGCTTGCCGCCTGCGCCACAACTGGGGGCGAAAACCAGGCCTATAAGGACGCGATCGACGTCTACACAAGCCCATCGGCGGCCCCGTCTTCCAAGACCGACCCGATCGCCGCCGCTGCGTTTTGGGGCACGCGTTACAATCGCGATCAGAAAGACCCGCGCGTCGCCGTTGAATACTCAAGATCATTGCGCAAAATCGGCTCCGTCGCGGAAGCTGTAAAGGTGGCGACAAAATCGGCGCTGGTTCACGAAAATAACCCCGAGGTCTTCCTCGAAGCAGGCAAAGCGCTGATCGAAGCCGATCGTTCGTTTGAGGCCGTGCGCTATATCGAACTCGCGACTTCGAAAAGACCGAACGATTGGTCAGCATTTTCCGCATACGGTGTTGCGCTTGACCAGATCGGCGAACATGAGTTGGCGCGGTCGCAATATGATCGCGCGCTGTCGATTGCGCCCGGCGCCGTCAATGTTCTGAACAACAAGGCGCTTTCCTATGCGCTGTCAGGCAATTTGCGCCTCGCAGAAGCAACCCTTCGCACAGCCGCCGGATCGGCCGGCGCCGATGCGCGCATGCGCCAGAACCTGGCGCTTGTGCTCGCACTCAAAGGCGACGTCACGCAAGCTGAACGTCTGGCGCGCTCTGATCTGCCGCCGCAGGTCGCTGACCAGAATATCGCCTATTTCCGTTCCTTGCTGAGCCAACCGGCGTACTGGGCGCAATATGGAGACGGCGATTTCGATGCGCCGGTCTTCGACGAGCCCGAACTGGAAACACCGGCGACAAGCGCGCCTCAGCCATTGAGCCCGCCGCCTGTCAAACCAGCGCCTAAGCCTGAGGAACCGGCAAAACCGAAAAGCAATCAGCCAATCGCGTCAGCACCGAAAAACAATGGTGCAACGGGAGTGACGCCGGCCGCCCTAACACCGGCCGCCGTTGCGGTTGAGGCGGCGCCGTCGCCGGAACCGGTAATCAAAGACGTTGACGATACGATTTCACTGACGCCTGTAAGCGTTAAGGAAACGCCGGCGCCAGCAGCAACGGCTGACGAAAACGACATTATTGAGCTCGAACCCGCGCCCGCTGCGCCGCTCAAATAACGTTTTTAATCCTTACACAGTTAAAAGTCTTGAGCCGCGGGCCCTACGTTAGCAAAGCGTAGGGCCCGCCGCGTTCAAGGGCTTTTTTGTAAGCAGGGCGATCATGGATGCGCGTGAGGAAGCTTTTCAATTTCGGATAATCACCGCTCAGACCGCCGCGGGCCGACGCACCCTCCAGTGGAAAACTCATCATGATATCGGCGGCGCTGAATTGATCCCCCGCGAACCATTCCGATTTTGAAAGCTCGCCCTCCATAAAAGAAAGCTGGCTCGCAATGTTTGGATTGACATAGCTGTCGAGAACCTGATCGGAAATCTTGTGCGCAATCGGCTTGGCGAAAAACGGCATCTTCGCCTCTTTAATCCGTGAAAAGAATAACTTGAGCAGTAATTGCGACATCGCCGTGCCTTCGGCAAAATGTAGCCAGTATGTGTAGCGCCGCTTTTCGTCAGTGCCGCCCGGCGGCGCTAGTTTGCCGAATTTTTCCGTCAAATACTCCGTGATCGCCCCGGTTTCGGCGACGACCAATCCATCGTCATCGATTACCGGCGATTTGCCGAGCGGGTGAACGGCTTTCAATTCTGGCGGCGCAAGGCTCGTTTCCTTGTCGCGTTCATAACGCTTGACCTCATAATCGGCGCCCAGCTCTTCCAATAGCCAAAGAACGCGCTGCGACCGGGAATTCTCCAGATGGTGCACGGTGATCATGGCGCGCTCCTTTTTTTCATTTTTGTATGAACGAAGTACGCGATAACGCCGGCCGCCGGTTCAATGCCCGCCCCTGGCCGCACGGGGCGGGGCGCGTTTTCAAGCGCCTAATAGAGGGTCATCAGATCGGCTTTGTCGAAATCGAGAAGGTCGCCATTGCGCCCTTCACGAATTTTCACCGCCCACTGAGGGTCCTTCAAAAGTGCGCGTCCGATCGCAATCAGGTCGAATTCACCGCTTTCCATCCGATCAATCAGCCCATCAAGGCTTGCCGGCTCAGAGCCGCCGTCTTCGCCGTAGATGGCGGTGAAATCGCCGGAAAGGCCCACAGAGCCGACCGAAATCGCCGGTTTGCCGGTCAGCGCCTTGGCCCAGCCGGCAAAATTCTTGTCGTCGCCTTCAAAACAAGGCTCCCAGAAACGACGCTGCGAACAGTGAAAGGCGTCAACGCCCGCCTCGACCAGAAGCCCGAGCCATTCTTCCAGCGCCGCCGGCGTTTTCGCCGAACTGGCGGCAAAGTCCTGTTGCTTCCACTGCGAAAGCCGGATGATGAGCGGATAGTCAGCGCCAACGATTTCGCGCGTTCGCTGAATGATTTCGCGCGCCAGCGCCGTGCGTCCACGCCAGTCGCCGCCCCATTTGTCGTCCCGCAGATTGGTCTGGTCCCAGAAAAAGCTGTCGAGCAGATAAGAGTGCGCCCCGTGAAACTCAACGCAATCAAAGCCGAGGTCGCGGGCGGCGACAGCCGCGTCGACGAATTCGGTAATCGCTGTTTCAATTTCCGCTTCGCTCATTGGGTCCCAAAGCTGTTTGCCGACGACTTTCATGCCGGACGCCGACCACGACGACACTTCAGGGTGCGCCGTCTTCGACGGATTTCGGTAAGGTCCCTCATGCCAGAGCTGAATGCCGATCTTGCCGCCCGCCTTGTGCACGTCATCGACGACTTTGCGCCAACCCTCTTTCGCACCGTCGGTGACAATATTGGGAACGTTTGGCGTGCCTGTCGCCGTAACCGTATTGGGCGACACGCCTTCTGTGATGATCAGACCGACTTCACCTTCCGCCCGCCGCCGGTAGTACGCCGCGACCTCCTCGCCGGGGACATTGCCGGGGGAGAACGAACGGGTCATCGGCGCCATGACAATCCGGTTCGATAAGGAAAGCGTCCCGAGTTCAAAGGGTTCAAACAGGATATCGACAGGTCTCGGCATCAAACATCTCCACGAAACATAACCTTGCTCGGACCATAGCGTCTCGCGCCGGAAAGGCGAGACACGACTGCAGCGCGCGCCCTTGCATGGCCAAGCGGCGAAAAGTGGTTATATCTGGCGCATGAAGTTTCTCGACCGGACAAAAATTTACGTGCAGAGCGGCGCGGGCGGCAATGGCTGCCTTTCGTTCAGGCGCGAAAAGTTCATTGAGTTTGGCGGCCCCAATGGCGGCAATGGCGGGCGCGGCGGGCACGTCTGGGCCGAGGCGGTTGAAAACCTCAACACCCTTATCGATTTCCGCTACCAGCAACATCATCGCGCAAAGAACGGACGCCCCGGCGAAGGATCAGACAGAACGGGCGCCAGCGGCGACGATCTCGTGATCAAGGTGCCGGTCGGCACACAAGTTTTTGAAGAAGACGAAGCAACGCTGATTGCAGATCTCGATACTGTCGGCGAGCGCGTCATTCTCGCGAAAGGCGGCAATGGCGGATTTGGCAACGCGCATTTCAAATCCCCCACAAACCGCGCGCCGCGGCGCGCCAATCCGGGCCAACCCGGCGAAAACCGGACGATCTGGCTACGCCTGAAGCTGATCGCCGATTTTGGACTTGTCGGACTTCCAAACGCCGGCAAATCGACATTTCTGGCGGCGGTGTCGGCGGCCAAACCGAAAATTGCCGATTATCCGTTTACGACGCTTCATCCCAATCTCGGGGTTGTCAGGGTCGGTGAAGGCGAGAGTTTCGTTCTCGCCGACGTTCCCGGACTGATCGAAGGCGCACATGAGGGCGCGGGGATTGGCGATCGCTTCCTTGGTCATGTGGAACGCTGCAAGGCGATCCTCCATCTGGTCGACGGGACGCAGGACGACGTCGCGGACGCATATCTTACTATCAGGCGGGAATTGCAGGCTTACGGCGGCGGACTTGGCGAGAAAGACGAAATTCTGTGTCTCAACAAAATTGACGCGCTTAATGAAGCTGAGCGCAACGAGAAAGCTGCGGCGCTTGAAAAAGCCGCCGGAACGCACGTTCGCCAGATATCGGGCGTCGCCGGCGACGGCGTGCAAAGCCTGCTGCGCGAGATGATGACGTTACAAAAAACAGCGCACACGGAAGACGCGCCGGCAGACGACGCTGCGGCCGCAGAAGCTGCGTCCGGGTGGACGCCATGAGCAAGTCTCGCCAATCGCGCTCCTTGGCGCCGCGCCGATATCGCGGAGCGTTATGCTAGTCGACGCGCAGGTTCAAAAGGTTGGCTTGCTCGGCGGCTCGTTCAATCCGGCGCATGGCGGACACCGGGAAATCTCCGTTGAAGCGCTCGAAAAACTGCGCCTGGATGCAGTTTGGTGGCTTGTATCGCCGGGCAATCCTCTCAAGGACCCTGAAATTTATGCACCCTATGAGCGGCGTTTATCGACAGCGCGCGCAATCTCTCACCATGAACGCATTGTCGTATCCGACTTCGAACGCCGGCGCGGCCTTCAATATACGGTGGACACGCTGGACGCGCTGACAAGCGACATGCCGGCCATTCATTTTGTCTGGCTCATGGGTGCGGACAGCCTCGCCGGATTTCACAATTGGCGCGATTGGCGACGGATCGCAGAACTCACGCCGATGGCGGTCTTCAATCGCCCTACTTATCAGTGCGATGCGCTTCAAAGCGAAGCCGCAACAGCGCTTGCGCCATTCCGTATCGACGCGGCCGACGCGCGCGATCTCCCCGGCGCCGAGCCGCCCGCATGGGTGTTCTTTGATCATACCGACAACCCAGCGTCTTCCACAGCGCTGAGGGACAGTCCGAACTGACCCGATTTCGCGCCCCATCCCCTAACGGAGACAGCCTCCCCAGTGACCTTATCGACAGCAGACGCCATCAGAAAAGAAACCGACGCCAGCCTTGAAGCCCCGCTTGGTCCCCTCGCCTTCTATTTGGACTTAAAGCCCGCACTTTCCGATTTCCGGTCCGACATCATCGAGGGATTGTCGCAGCCGGTAAAATCCCTGTCGCCCAAATATTTCTACGATGAACATGGCTCGCAACTTTTCGAAAAGATCACCGAGCTTGATGCGTATTATCCAACGCGCACAGAGCGTTCCATCATGATCGATAACGCCGATGCAATTGGCGCGGCGATAGGCCAACGCGTTGCGGTGCTTGAATATGGATCGGGCTCGGCGAACAAGATCCGGCGCCTTTTATCGATGCTGAAAGACCCTGTCGCTTATGTTGCACTCGACATATCGGGCGATCACCTGATCGATGCGATGTCGGCGCTTGCGCGCGATCTGCCTGATCTGCCCGTTGGCGGCGTCTGCGCCGACTTTTCGGCGCGCGTGCCCTTGCCGGCGGATCTGTTGCCGCGCGCTGACAGGTGGGTTGGCTATTTTCCCGGGTCGACGCTCGGGAATTTCGCACCGTCTGCTGCGCAGTCATTCTTGCGGCGGACGAGCGATACGCTTGGCGACAACGCCTTGATGTTACTGGGCGTTGATCTTTATAAGGATGAAACTTTACTTGAACGCGCCTACGACGATCCAGAAGGCGTAACGGCGGAATTCAACATCAACATCCTGACCCGGATGAAAAACGAACTTGGCGCCGCCCTCGACATCAACGCCTTCGAACACGCTGCAATCGTGAATTCCGACGAAAAGCGCATCGAAATGCACTTGCGCGCGCGCCGGGCCACGCAAATCGAAATCAACGGCAGACGCTTCGCCTTCATGCCCGGCGAGACGCTGCATACGGAAAATTCCTATAAGTTCACCCGCGACGGACTGGAAGCACTACTGACGGAGACGCCCTGGCGGATGCGCGAGATCTGGACGGACGAGAAGGGCTGGTTTGCGGTGTGCCTACTGTGCAACACGAGCGATTAAGCCATTTGGCCGCGCAAATGTTCGCCATTAACCATTCCGTTGGCCTTGGAGGATGGCGGCAACATGGCTATTTTATAGAAGCGGACACTGTCGTCCGCGCCTTGATGGAGGAAAGAGCTGACCCCTCAGCCCGGCGAAGCGGCGCCCCTGAAAGCCGCTGTCAATGCGATGTCTGATGAAACCCCGACGATTGAACCCGGGGACATTCTGGACCTGATCGTTACCGAACTGGATGACGACAAGGCTGAAGACATCGTCACCATAGACCTCAATTCAAAATCCGATATCGCCGACGCCATGGTGATCGCCTCCGGGCGCTCCCAACGCCATGTCGGCGCGATCGCCGACAAGATCATGCGTCGCCTGAAAGAAGCGGGCCTTGGTACCGCGAAAGTCGAGGGCCTCCCGGCTTGCGACTGGGTGCTGATCGACGCCGGCGACGTAATTGTCCATGTTTTCAGGCCGGAAGTGCGCGAGTTCTACAACCTGGAGCGGATCTGGTCGGAAGCTGCGCACGCCACAGCGGACGCCTGATCGACCGGCGCAATTGGCGCGTGACGCCGGGGAATAAGGTCGCGTGACGCCATGAAAATTACCGTTTTTGCGGTAGGACGCCTGTCGGCGGGCCCATCTCTGACGCTTGTGGAAATGTACGCCGACCGGGTCCGCGCGCTGGGTCGCACAGCGGGAGTCAGCGATTTTTCAATCCGCGAGGTTGAAGCGCCGAAGGGCTTGTCCGGCAGCGCGCGCCAGGAAAAGGAAAGCGCCGCACTGATGGCGGCGGCGCCGGAGGGCGGCTTGCGAATCGCGTTAGATGAACATGGTAAAGCGTTATCGAGCGAGGATTTTGCAGCGCGTTTGCGCGCCTATCGCGACGATGGCGCGAGAAATCTGGCGTTTTTCATCGGCGGCGCAGACGGGCACGCGCAAGACCTTCTCGATAAGGCTGATCTGAAGATCGCTTTTGGCCCGGCGACGTGGCCGCATATGCTGGTTCGCGCAATGCTTTGTGAGCAGCTTTATCGGGCGATCACGATCATGACGGGGCATCCCTATCATCGCGCGTGAGAGACATAACGACATGATGCGGCACGACGCTCCCGAGCGACGCAAGCGGTTGCTTGCTGGCTTATACGCCTTTTTCTTACTTGTTCATTTCGCTCCCGCAACGGCACAAACAACCGAAAAGCCAGCCTCATCCGAGCTTCAGGAAATCGAGCGCGCGCTCGCCGAGAGAACCGCTGAGGAAGCCCGCCTCAAAGATGAAGCTGCGGCCCGCGAAAACGAGCTCAAGGCGCTCCGGCGGCAAATGATCGACACCGCCGGCTCGCTTCAATCGGCGGAAACAAAGATCGGCGAGATCTCCGCCGAAATCGGACGCCTTGAAGCGGAAGAGGCGACGCTGACCACCGCGCTGAAGGCGCGGCAGTCTGAAATCTCCGACGTTCTGGGGGCGCTGCAATCGCTGGAGCGCTCCAAGCCGCCGGCGCTTTTGGTCTCGCCCGACGACGCCAACGAGGCGGCGCGGATCGCGATGTTGCTCGGCGACGCCGCCCCCGCGCTTGAGCGCAAAGCCGCCGAATTGCGCGGCGCGATCGCCGCCCTCACCGCTATCCGCAATAATCTGAACGCCGAGCGGGCCTCATTTGAGGCGACCAATCAGGAAATTTCAGAGCGCCGGGACGTGCTCGCGGAACTTGTCGCCACCAAACAGAGCGAACGCGATGTGGCCCAGCGCCTGGCCGCCGCGGCCCAACGCGAAACGGCGGCGCTCGCCGCACGCGCCACGTCTGTGCAGGGCATCCTTGAACGGCTGGAGCGTTTTGCGCGCTCGATCACGCCGCGCCTTAAGCCCGCCGCGCCAGAACCCAAAAAACCCGCCGCCCTCGCGGGCGTCAGCTCGCCGTCCGCAAAACCGGCGTCGCCGCGCGCCATCGCAAAACCGCAAGCCTTTCGCCCGCCGACAGCGTTCGCCGACGCACGCGGCGCGCTCCCCGCACCGGTCGCCGGCAAAGTGACCGGGAAATTCGGCGCCAGAAGGCCAGAAGGCGGGCGTTTCGACGGACTACGGTTCGCCGCGTCGGATAATGCGATTGTGACAGCGCCGTTTGACGCAGACATTGCCTTTGCGCGTTCCTGGGCCCCGATTGGCAATCTTGTCGTACTGGACGTCGGCGATGGCTACCATATACTCATCATGGGCCTTGGCGCTTTTCTGGTAGAAGAGGGTCAGGGGGTCGCGGCTGGCGAGCCCCTGGGAACCATGATCGGCGATGCGGCGCAGTTAGACCTTGAGATTCGCAAAAACGGGAAACCTGTTAACCCCGCATTGTGGCTCTCAAGCCAGAGTAAGAAAGAGATAGCCTTTTGAGCGGCCACACAGGCGCCCGAGGCGAACGAAGGTGTACGACCATGCATAAGACTTCCCAGAGACCCTCAGCAAAATCGCGCCAGAAGCCCCAACGGGCGAACGCCTGGCGCGCCTCGCCGATGGCGATGACGGCCGCTGCGGCCGGCGGCGCGGTGTTTTCAGCAGCCATACTCAGCGCGGGCTTTGCGCGGCCCGCGATTTCAGCCGATACATTCCGCCAGCTCGATCTCTTTGGCGAAGTATTCGAGCAGGTCCATGAGAACTACGTCATGGAGCCCGATGACTCCAAGCTCATCAAAGGCGCCATCGACGGCATGCTGTCGGAGCTCGACCCGCATTCGAACTTCCTCGACGCCAAGGACTACACCCGGATGCAGGAGCAGACCCGAGGCAGTTTCGCCGGTTTGGGCATTCAGGTTGTGATGGACAACGAAGGCCCCGATCAGGGCTTTGTCAAAATCGTTTCGCCGATCGAGGAAACGCCGGCGGCGCGCGCCGGTCTGCAGACCAACGATCTGATCGTGTCGATCAATGGCGAAGACGTTCTCGGCAAGACGCTCGACGAGGCCATACTTGAATTGAAAGGCCCGAAAGGCACGAAAGTCGATATCACCGTCTTGCGTGATCGCGACAGCGAGCCCTTCGATCTGACAATCGTGCGCGACATCATCAAAACGCCGCCGGTTGTCGCAAGGGCCGAGGGCGACTTCGGCTATCTGCGGATCAGGACCTTTTCCGAACCCACTGAAAAAGGCCTGAAAAAAGCCATTCGCGATCTGCAGAAAGAAGTTCCCGGCGGCCCCAAAGGCTGGGTCCTCGATCTGCGCGCCAATCCGGGCGGGCTGCTCGATCAGGCAGTCGCCGTTAGCGATCTTTTCCTGAATGGCGGCGAAATTGTCTCAACGCGCGGGCGCCGTCCCAAGGACACGTTGCGCGAAATGGGCACGCGCGGCGATATTACTGACGGCAAGCCGATCATCGTTTTGATCAACGGCGGGTCCGCCTCAGCGTCGGAAATCGTCGCGGGCGCGCTACAGGATCGCAATCGAGCCCTACTTCTCGGAACAAAATCGTTCGGCAAGGGCAGCGTCCAGACAGTCATACCGCTGCAAAACGGCCTTCAGGGCGCTCTGCGGCTGACAACGGCGCGGTATTACACCCCTTCAGGCCGCTCGATCCAGGCGACCGGCATCGTGCCTGATATCGCCATGCCGGTGAAATATCCGGGTCAAGACGAGCCCGGCAAACGCCCGAGCGAGCGCGACCTTCCGGGGGCGCTTGACGCGGACAAATCTGACGACGAGGCCGCAGCGGACGCCGACGCGGCGCCCGAAGAAAAAGTCTCATCGACCGACGCCGCTGAGAAGTCCGCGGTGAATGACAGCGCCGATGCGGAAACGCCCACTGTCGAGCCATTTGAGTGCGGCTATGAAGAAGACGGCGAGACGTTCCGTGATTGCCAGTTAGAACGCGCCCTCGAAATTCTGGCGGACACAACGCGCTACCGGCAGGAATTGGCGGACGCCGGCGCTGCGCGCGAGTAACCGGCGGCGCGATTAGTAATTAATGAAACGCCCGGCTTTCTGCTGGGCGTTTTTCGTTAGCGGACGTTACACCGAAATGCGCTCAGATTGACGTCGGCAATGCCGCCGCCGCGCCGCCCGCAACGAGCGCATTATTTTTCCGTTAACCCTATCTCCCATAAATTCACAAAAAGCCGGGGCAGACGTTTGCCCGCATTAGATAAATGAGCTTCGCCTTGCCACGACGCCGTCATCGCAGTCCCGTCGTCAGCCGACTTACGCTTGCCTGGACCGGCCTTGCGGCCGCGGGCTTGAGCGTCGCCGGCTATGCAATGTTGCGCGGCGACGGCGATGACAAAATCGCGCTCCCGGTTTCTGGCGAAATGGAACGCCTGGCGCCGGCGACTGGCGCGCCGCCGCTCCGCGACCACGCGTCATCCTCTGCAAACCGCGCCGCTGGCCAAACGCCTGCCGGCGCGCGCTTCGCATCTTCCGGTCCGGGCAAAGCAATCGACGTCGCCGCGGCGCTCGCCGCGCAGGCGCCGGTGGAGACGGCAAGTTCCGCAGACGCATACGGCGATGCGCCGACGCTGATCAGCCCGACCACGGACGCGGCCTGGCTTGATACGATCGCGACCTTGTCTGACGCCGCAAACGAAGACGACTTTGGCGCGGATGTATCCGGCGGCGGGGAAATCGTCATCACGATCGACGGCGGCGCAAAATCCGGCGGTCAAAAGGTCGAAACGCTGAAAAAGGCGGTACTACCAGCGGAATTAGCGCCCGGCGCACCGATTTCAGGGCCCCAAAAGGCCCTTTTATCGAACACGCCGCATGGCCGCATGCCGAGGCGGACCGCTTCGGCGCGCCCGTCGTCAGCCTATGCAAAACCGTTTGAGGCGACGCCCGGCAAAGCGCGGGTCAGCCTTCTCGTTGGCGGCCTTGGGTTCGACGCCGCGATAACCGAGCGGGCCATCAATGAGCTGCCGGCGGACGTAACGCTGGCCTTTGCGCCATACGCCAAGAATCTGGACTACTGGACCGCAAAGGCCCGGGCGGCCGGTCACGAAACCGTCCTTGAGCTCCCGATGGAAGCCCATCGCGGTTCCCCGGAAGCGCTTGGCGTCGCTGCGCTTTTGACCAGCCGCAACGAGGCGGAAAATCTTGAACGGCTGACATGGTTATTGTCCCGGTTCGAAGGCTACTTTGCCGTGACGAACTATCTGGGCGGCAAATTCGCCGCCGACCGCACGGCCATGGCGCCGGTGCTTGAGGCTGTGACCAAAGCGGGACTGGCTTACATTGACGATACCGGCGCGGTTGAGCGCAGCGGCGTCAGGAGTGAATTAATCCCGGTAAATCGTATTGTCGCCGCTGGCCCTACCAACAACGACATCCTGCGAGATCTGAAAGCGCTCGAACGCGCCGCCAGCCGCAATGGCGCCGCGCTCGGCAAGACCCACGCAAACGCCGCGATCATCGACGCCATTGCGCAATGGGCCAATGAGGCCGCTGCGCGGGATGTGCAGCTTGCGCCGGCGTCAGCCATACTGTTAGGCCCCAAAGCGACGCTTTAGTCCCGCCGCCTCAGCGATCGGCCAATTTATCCAGGCGGCTCCTTTCAGCCGCGTCACTCACGGCTATCGTCATAGTTGCAATTCAAGACTAAAGTCGCCATTGCTGTTGCGCTACGATTGGCGCAATCGCCGAGCGCTGCGCCGAGCCATGGGCGATGCGCCCCACACGCGCACAGACAACATCGTATTGCTAATCATGTCCGCAACGGGCGGTTTCCGCTTGCAGGTTTGGGAAGGCCGCGCGCAACGACTGACGCCGCGTCGGCGGCCATATTCCTTGTCATAATCTCGACATTTCATGATTTGGCTATGTCGTGATTTCGCAATGTCGTGATTCCATTGGGCGAATTGATTATTGCAGCGCGGTTTCGTTCCGGGACTTTTCAATTTGGCACAAATTGAAGACGGTTACGCATTTGCGCGCCATACCTTCTAATTTAGGTTGCCAGATTCATATTCTCCGACCAAATTTCGCGACCTATTTTCCGTACCGGGATCGAAATCATCGCAAAAAATGGTCGATTACGACCTTGGCGGATTTTTACAAAATTTTTGTAAAGACCGTTGGTCATGATTAATCGAAATTTCAATTGGTTGCTTCTAAACTATCGCCATAGTTGAAGCGCTTAAGGTTTGATGCGAGCTTTGCGTGAAACCTGCCCCAATCCGGGAAGTGTTAACGCGGCGCGCCCATAAGGGCTGCAAAACTGGCCATACGCATGGCCTGACCCGGTATGACTGACGCACTGAATGCGCCATTTCAGCCGACGTCGCCGACGTTAACGCCGGAGAGGCGCAGGCGCTGCGCCATACCTCACGGACACGCGTCAATGACGCCATACCGGCGAGACACTCGCGCAACGGAAAACGCCGCATTCAAAATAGCGATGCGTCTCCGCGATCATGGCGATGCGTTTTGAAAGCCGCCTGGCGCGCATACCGGAGCGTGACAGCCTTTCGCCGCGCCGGACCGAGCGGGCGGTCATACGCTTCTCGTATGACCGCGCCGCCAAAGGCGTCGGCAATGATCAACCCCTCATTTTCAGGCAACAGGTCTACCGGGAAATCACGACCGACGGCAAAGTAAAACGCATCGCAAAAATCGATGTAGTCGCCCCACTTCATGTCGGCTTCATAGTCAGCCCGGCAGGACTTGATTTCGACCATCGCCAGCTTGCCCTTTCGGTCCAGCCCGACGACATCGGCTCTGCGGCCGTTCGGAAGGGTAAATTCAACCACCGCCGCGCAGCCCAAATCGTGGAAAAGACGCAAAACGCCTCGGGTAATGTCGGCGGTAACCCCTGGCCTTACCCCGATATTCGCTGAAACATTAATGTTCTCCATTTGTTCAGCAAACCATTACAAAAGCCGCCCGTCAAGCGCGCCGGCGCACGATTAAAATAATCTTAAAATGATCCGTAATGGGACGACGCCGCATGCGGAGGATGCGACGCGGAAAACAATCATAAAAGCCTGACGACGACCTCAGAACAGCCTCAGGACAGCCTGTGGAGCGCGCATACAAAAAAACGCGGGAGCAAGGCTCCCGCGCTCAATAGAGGCTTTTTTCGCGAACGGTTTTGAATTCAGCCTATTTCACGACGCCGCGGAAGAAGATTTCGCCGGTTCCGCCAGCCGCTACAGGATCGCTGATCGCCCACCTGATATGCGTAATCTCATCGCTTGTGGCCGATCGCTGGGCCCCGTTTTCGGTGATCGTCAGTCGCCCGCGGGCGAGATAGGTTTTGCCGCCGTCCGCTGAAAACGTGATGGTCGCGTCCGCGCCGCCGGCCGATCCCTCGGTGAACGTGACGGCGTCCGGCACTGGCATCACCATTGTCACGCCAGCCGCTGGCTCAGCACTATCGTTTGAATATCGCAACGAATAAATGACCTCTTCGCCGGGCGCCACTTTGTCCGCGTCGACGCGTCTGATTTTCACGGCGCCAGCCGCGTCGCGGTCAACGACTTCCTGTTCAACGGATTGCCGTGCGACGATCTCTGCATTCGCCGCCGACGTTAAAATCGTGGTGGAGACCAAGAATCCATACAAAACGCGCATGATTGGCAGTCCTTTTTTCAAGTTTCCTTCAATCACCTGAAGGCGTTTGCGTAAATTTTATCTTAAACGTCAACGACGCCTTAAAATCGCCTTACAAAACGCCCCCAAAGCACTGAAAATTCTTTTACTGAATAGTTAAATTCACTTTACTTCAAATCTATCATTATAATTTTGTTAACTACTAATTTTTCACGTTTATTTACCTCAAAACGCTAGGTTTTCCCGGTCTATCACTAGAGGGAAAACTCATGACAAACAAAACAAACCGCGTTTGGCGGATAGGAGCGGCCGCAGCCTTTGCGCTGTCGGGCGTTTTCCTGTCTGGGAACGCGCACGCTGCGGGCACCAACGCAGGCACGCCCGTCAGCAACACCTTCACCCTGGATTATCAGGTTGCAGGCGTCGACCAGCCTCAGATCAACAACAATGCAACGCCAACCACGTTCACGGTCGACCGCGTTATTCGCCACACCGTGACATCGCTCGGCGACGTATCGGTCGCGCCAGGCGCATCCCCGGCGCAAGGCGCGCAACTTGTGTTTTCGCTGGTCAACAGCGGTAACGATAACCAGGGCTATCAGTTCGCACTGGAAGATCCGGCTCAGAATGATTTCGATCCGACCGGGCTCGTCATCCGCGCGTTTCGCGACGACGGCGGCACACCGGGCGCATTCGACGGCACAAACACAGAAATCACGCTTACAGCCAACGCCTTCGGCACGGGCGCAACTGACCATGTCGCGCCGGACGAGCTGATCTTGATTGTTGTTGAAGGGACCATCCCGAATACAGCGACCGACGGTCAACGCGACGATGTCGTTCTTTCCGCCCGCGCGCAAAACCCTGCAACATCGCTGGATGCGGCTTATACCGGCACGCCGGGAACGCCGGTCGCGGCCGACACAGGCGGCAACACCCAACAAGGCGAAGCAGAAAACGTCTTTGACGATCCGGCTGGCGACGCGACGGCCAATGGCGGTCCGACGCCATTCACCGGCGCCGATGTCGCACGCGACGGCTTCCACTCAGATACGGCGGCTTTCATTATCGCCGCGGCGAATCTGAGTGCGCAAAAACTCGTGTTTCCGATCTCCAATCCAGATGATCCGGATGCAAATGGGCCTTCCGGCGCGCTGACAACGACGTGTCAGACAATCACAGACGACACGGCTCACAGCGCCACGGCCATCATGGCCCCAGGGTCATGTATCGAATATGTCATCCGCGTCACGAACGCATCGACATCCGGCACGCCGGCCGGCGACGCAACGGGTATCGATATCAGCGATGTCCTGCCAGACGAAGTCACCTTTGTCGCGGCCAGCGTAACCGGCTCATTGACAGGCGGCACGGTCGCAACGACCCCCGCCGCGTGTGACGCCCTGACGGTCAACTGCACCGTCTCCGTGACCGGCGCGTCGATTGTCGCGCCGACGGCGCCAGCCACGTCAACGGTTGGTGAACTGAGGATCAGGGCATTTGTTGAGTAATCCCTGATTGGAACAACCCTCTAGGCATTTTTGGCCGCCTCTCCGAAATCCGGAGCAGGCGGCCAAAGTGCAAATGGGGGCCAGGAAACCTGAGTTGCGTAGAGTTAAGTAAGTACGTATAGTGACCAATTTGCGGTGGCATCTTGTTGCGTTCTTCGCCATCATTGCGAGCATCACGCTCGCAACGGCGCCGTTCGCGCTAGCCGCAAATCTCGGGGCGCAGGTCGATAACGTTGCAACTGTTTCGTATCAGAACGGCCCGATCACCCTGACAATTGAGACCCCGCCGGCTTCTTTTGTCATCGAAGCGATCAGAACGCCTTCAACAATCGAATTCTTCCGCGTCTCACCAAATGCGCCGGATGCGATTTCTATCCAATTGAACGGCTCGAACTTCTCACCTAGCGGAGATCCGACCGCGGGCGATTTCACGCCTGTTGGCCCAGCGGTCACCACAGGCGGCAGGACGCTCGATCTGTCGTCGCCGCTGTCGCTTGCGCCAGCGGAAGACTTCTTTACAGGCGAACTCGTCATCGTCGGCGTCACCGATCTGGGGCAGAACGGCAACCCGACAGTTATTGAAACCATCACGGCGACAATTGTCACGGGGCCCGGTGATACGGTCACGCTGGAATTGTTTGAGAGCGGCCCGAATACCGGACAGTTCTTCGCCTATATTCCAAGCGCCGGCGGAACGCCGTCGCAAAACGACGCCATGTTGTCTGTCGCGTCGGGCGAGGCGCTGACGGCGACCTATCAGGACCCGTTTGTCGATAGCGATGTTTCAACCGACGTCGCCGGCGTCGATCCCTTTGGCCGCCTGTTTGACAGCGCAACCGGCGAGCTGCTTGACGGCGTAACAGTAACGATCGTTGATGATGCGACGGGCCAGCCCGCACCGGTTTTTGGCATCGACGGCGTCTCGGATTACCCGAACACTATCGTTACCGGCGCGCCCGTCACGGACGCCAGCGGTCAGGTTTACAACCTTGAGCCCGGCCAATTTGTATTCCCGATCATGTTTCCGGGCGTCTATCGGCTCGTGATTGAGCCGCCGCTCGGTTACACCGCGCCGTCGATTGCGCCGCGCGATAGTTTCGATAGCTTGCCGAACGCGCCCTTCACAATTGTCGACGCATCCTTCGGCGGCGCCTTCATTCTTGACGGCACCGGCGACGTTACATTTGACGTGCCTCTTGATCCGCAAACGGATGTCACGATCCAGAAATCAGTATCGACAACGGTTGGCGCGATCGGTGACTTTGTACGCTATGCGATTTCAATCGAAAATTCCGGGCCGGGTACGCGCCTGACAATCGAAGATACGCTTCCGCGCGGGTTCCGCTATCAGGAAGGCACCGCAAGGCTCGACGGGGTCGCCATCATCGATCCGGTTATTGCGTCAAATGGACGAACCCTGACTTTCGACCCCGGCGTCATTGCGGCGAGTTCGACGACTGAACTCACCTATGTCACAGAAATCGCGGCGGGCGCCGAAACCGGCGACGCGGTCAACACGGCAATTGCCCTCAATGCTGCCGGCAACCCGGTTTCAAATCGCACAGAGGCTGCAATTGAAATCCGCGACGAGTTTTTACGCAACTCACTGACAATCGTTGGCCGCGTTGTTGAGGGCGCCTGTAATCCGGATGAAGACTGGCCGCGCGAAATATCCGAAGGCAGAGGCGTGCCCGGCGTCCGGATCTATATGGAAACCGGCGCTTATGTCGTTTCCGATGAGGACGGGCTTTTCCATTTTGAAAATGTGGATGCGCGGCCTCACGTCGTGCAGCTCGACAAGATCACGATACCGGACGGATACTCACTCGTTCAGTGCGAGGAAAACACGCGCTATGCCGGATCGGCATTTTCAAAGTTTATCGATGCACAGGGCGGATCGGTCTGGCGTGCGAATTTCTATCTTCAAAATGACAATGCTGATGATGCGTCAACGGCCGCCGGTGACACAAACAGTAATGATGAGGAAGAAGAATTTACCGCAGAGCGCGAATACCTGAAATTCGACAGAGACTGGCTCAACCAACAGGACGGGACGTTGGCCTGGGCCTATCCGACGGGCGAAAAGTCTTCAGCGTCCAAATCGGTCAATCTTGGATTGAAGCATGACGCCAATACAACGATCCATCTTTTTGCCAATGGGGTCAAAGTCAGCGGCCTGAAGTTTGACGGGCGTATCGTCAACGACGATATCTCAATCGCTCTCAGCCGGTGGCGCGGCCTGCCGCTTGTCGAAGGCGAGAATGTTTTTGAAGCCGTTGTCTTCAATCAGAACGGCGAGGAAATCGACCGTAGTCAGAAAATTGTCTACTTCGTCACCCGCGCGATGCGCGTTGAATATGTGGAAGAAGCCTCAAACCTTGTGGCCGATGGCGTAACGGCGCCGGTGATCGCCGTCCGTGTTACAGATGAAGGCGGGCGACCCGTTCACGCTGGTCGCCAGGTGCCCGTTGAGATTGCGCCGCCTTATCGCGCCTTTGATCTCGGTCTCCTTGAAAACCAGCTGCCCTTGCAAACGCCGGACGCAACCCGGGATGTTGCTATGGTTGGCGACAACGGCGTCGCCCTGATCAAACTGCAGCCGACAACACAGACAGGCAAAGCCCGTTTGCGCCTGCAAGTCGATGACAATTCCTGGGAAGATGTTTCTGCGAATCTGAAGCCCGCGTTACGCGAGTGGATTGTTGTCGGTCTTGCCGAAGGAACCGGCGCCTTGTCGAAACTGGAAACGAGCGACGGCGCCGGCGGAACTATCACGACCCGCGACGCCATCGGGGATGGCAGGATCGCAATCTTCGCCAAAGGGTCGATCAAAGAAAAATGGCTCGTCACATTTGCGCTCGACACCGCAGAAGGCCGAGGCGCGCGCGATGACGAGTTATTCGATGTTATTGATCCGGACGACCGTTTTCCGCTTTACGGCGACAGAAGCGTTCAACAGTTTGAAGCCCAAAGCAGCTACCCGGTTTACGCGAAAGTTGAAAATGGCGGATTTCAGGCGCTGTTCGGCGATTACGACACCGACCTGAACGACAGCGAGCTTGGACGATACACCCGTCGGCTTTCCGGCTTGAAGTCAACCTATGAGTCCGACCGCTTTTCATTGAGCGCATTCGCTGCGGAGACAAATCAGGGATTTGTCCAGGACGAAATTGCGGCTGACGGCACGTCTGGCCCGTTCCGGTTATCAACAACGCCGATCGTCCGGAACTCGGAAACCGTCACCATTGAAACGCGCGACCGGTTCAGACCGGACATTATTGTCGAATCGCAAACCCTGACGCGCTTTCTCGACTACGACATCGACTTCACGACCGGTGAGTTCATATTCCGCCAACCCATTCCCGCGGCGGAAAATCTCAACGCCTTCAACGTCATTGTCGTCGACTATGAGACGACGGATGCGGTCGAGCGCAACATCACTGCGGGCGGGCGCGGCGCGGTCCGGTTCGCGGGCGGCCGCGCAGAGCTTGGCGGCACAATCATCTACGAGCAAGGGCGCGTCGACGACGTCAACGGCGAAAGCCAGCTCGCAGCCATTGACCTGAAACTGGACATTACGAAAAACACCCGTCTCCTGCTCGAATATGGCGTGTCTCGCCGTGAGACAGACGGCGACGACGACACCGCTGACGCGCTTGTCGCGGAGCTGGAACACATCAGCGACAATGTTCACGTGAGAGCGTTTTATCGCGAGACCGAAGATGGTTTTGGGCTCGGGCAGCAGACATCGGCCGTTTCCGGCGTGCGCCGCTACGGTGTTGAATTTGACTATTTGTTTGATCGCTTTGCCGTTCAACGATCGGATGAGGCCGGAACCCGTCACGTCAAAGCGCGGGCATACCGCGAGGAAAATCTCTCTACCGGCGCAAATCGAACCGTCGCTGAAGCGGAGCTTCGCCAGGAAGGCCCGCTCACGTCTGCCGGCGCGGGGCTACGGTATGTGGTGGAAAACCCGCCTGAGGACGGCGACCAACGCGAATCCCTGCTCGCAACGCTTTCGGCGCGACAGAATTTCCCGAAACTTGGTCTGTCCGTTTATGCGACACGCGACCAACCGATCTTCACCAGCGGCGGCGCTTCCACATTTTTCCCGAAGCGCACCACGGTAGGGCTCGACAAGCAGCTGTTTGACGGCCTTACCTTGAACCTCCGCCATGAAATTCAAGAGGGCGACAACGCGTCCAGCGCGAATACGGTGGTCGGTCTGACCGCCCAACCCTGGACCGGTTCAACCATCACTCTGTCCGCCGATGCGATTACGCAGGATTCGGGACAGAACATCGGGGCGACCCTCGGCGTTGACCAGCAAGTGCGTCTTACCGAGAAATGGACCGGCTCCTTCGGTATGACCCGCCGCCAGGAACTTGCTTCGGACGGCGAGATTGATCCGATCGAGGACATTGTGCCGGACGCCGCGCTGTCGCCGCTTGAGGTCGATCAGAACTTCACCTCACTTTATGTCGGGGCCGGGTACCGCGGTGATCACACCACCGGGTCGGCGCGCTACGAAGTCAGAAAATCGGAAACCGGAACCCGCCATACCGGCGTCGCCGGGGCCGCGCGGCAGGTGTCTGAGCAGTTGTCATTCGCCGGCGCTGCGCGCATCGAAGACGAAAACAACATCGACACGCCGGACCGCCGCTCGATTGACGCCCGCCTTGGTACGGCCTGGCGACCGCGCGACAACGGCGTCATCGTATTCCACCGCCTTGATGTGAAATCCGACACCGTCGCCGGCGAGCTGGAAAGCTTCAAGATTGTGAACAACCTCGCGGTGAACGCCCAAATTACAGAACGCATGCAGCTGTCGCTAAACCATGGCGTTAAATATTCGCGTTTTGCCGCCGATGACATTTCGCTGAGCGGTATTACCCAGCTTATCGGCGTCGAGAGCCGGTATGACCTTACCGAGTATTTCGATGTCGGCTTTAGAGGCTCTGCGTTGATTTCGCATAATGCCGGCACGATTGAGTATGCCTACGGACCGTCGCTCGGCGTGTCGCCCGTCAAAAACGTATGGCTGAGCGCAGGATACAATGTCGCCGGATTTTCAGATGACGACTTCGCCGGTGCGGAATTCACCGACAAGGGTCCTTACGTTCAGTTGCGGATCAAATTCGATCAGGACTCTGCGCGCGGTCTCCTCGACCGCATTCGTCCGGACCAAAATAATTAGACCTCGCCGCAAACGCGGCCGCCCGCGTCCAGCACTCGCATTGGCTGCAATCGCGAGGCGAATTTTAATCAAGAATTCATACGGTTATCCATCGGGACGAGATGGATGGCGGGACGGTCTTTTTTCGCAAGCAAAGCGCTTTTTCTGAGTACAGCGGCAATCGCGTCGCTGGCGGCAGGCTCCGCGCGCGCGCAAGTCATCAACTGCCAAAACCGGCCTGTCACACAAATGGATTTTCGAAACCCGACCCTTGAGTCGGGGACAGCGCTTCAGGTCGGCGCCGTTTACCGGTTTTCCAATGTCACGACCGGCGCCGACGCGCTCGTCACAATCGACGCCTTCAATGGCGCTTCACTCGCCATCATCGACCGCGACACCGGGCTTGTGGATAATTTTCAGCCCGAACTTGTTGCAAGCGGCAATTCCAGCGTCGATTTCACCATCACGTTCGTCAACGCCGGCACAACCACGCCGCTCGTTTTCGACTTCGCCGCCTCCGGGATCGATATTGACGGAAACAATGTGGATATCCGTGAGTATGCGGAGTTTTCTATTCCCCTTCAGGAATATGTATTGAATAATCCGACCCGCCTTGATGTGAACGCTTCGGGCCCGTCGGCGGCGAACCGACTACGTTTTGAAGCCCGCACCGTCGACGTGGCGCCCGGCATCGACCCCAATGAGCCGCGCAATATCGTTACGGCTTTTTATGCCGACGAAAGCACATTCGAGTATCGGATCGGCTCTCTGGATACAGGCAACCAGACGCGCCTTACCTCCCTTGATTTCAGTTGTCCGAACCTGACAACGCCCAACCCGCAGCCGCAAGTCCAGCAAGATTTTGGCGATGCGCCGCTTGCCTCTTACGGTGATCCGCACCATGACGTTACAGCGGGCTTTCAAATCGGCGCTTCCAACACCGTCGATCCGGGACCGCTCGATAGCCCAACCGCAAGCGCAGACGGCGGCGACGACGGCGTCACCTTGCCCACATTCGATCGCGGGGTGACGGCGTTTATCGATGTTGCGGTGTCCGGCGCCGGCGGGCGTCTGTCCGCATGGATCGACTGGGCCGGCAACGGAAATTTCACCGATATCGACGATCAAATCGCCGCCGACATTACCGACGGCGGGGCCGGCGATACGGACGGCGTGGCAAATGGCGCGATCAGGATCGCAACCGTGCCGCCGGGCGGCGCCGCGCCGGGTTCGACCTTCGCGCGGTTTCGCTGGTCGAGCGCGCCGGCCCTGCCGCCTGAATTCCTGAGCGCACCCGACGGAGAAGTTGAAGATTACCAGGTGACGATTACCCCGGCGCCGCCCGCCCCGTCCTGTCAGGCGGGCTTCACGGTCGCCAGTCAGACGGGCAACGCTGTTGCCGTAACGCTCGACCAGAGCGTCGCCAATCAGGACCGCGCGCTGGGCGCGCCCGCGGCGCCCGGCACAAGCCCGCCCGATCCTGTATCAGCGGAAATGAACGCTAATGGCGACTTGTTCACGATCGAACTCGGCGATCCGATCCCGGAGAGTTCAACGCTGCTCGTCTCACTGGCGCGTGACGGCGGCGGCGCCGGCAATACGGCTCGCGTCGAAGTTCTTTTTTCGCAGGACAACACCACCTTCACCTCAGCCGGCACATACGGCGCCGCGCCGGCCGATTTCACGTCGGGCGCGCAGGACGTCATTCAACACAATAATTTTGTCGTGCCGATCGCAAATGCGCGCTTTGTTCAGTTCAACACGCTCAACGGCGACGACATTTTTATTGACGCCGTGGAGTACACGCAGATCTGCCGGCCGGGCGTGACGTTGAACGCGATTAAAACCGTCTCGGTGATCGCAACCGATGGGGGCGCCGTCTCAACATGCGCGGCGGCGCCGGACCCCGGCTCGCCGTCGCAATACGCCTCTCCCGGCGCCTGCATCGAATATCAGATATCGGTCAACCATCCCGGCGGCCCGAACGCGGACAGCATCGATCTCGTGGACACGCTGCCCGATAACGTGACATTTGCGTCAGCGACGCAAACGGCCTTCACTGGCGGAACCATCAGGACGACCGATACAGGCACGCCCGCCAACACGATCACTTGCACGCCGACGACAAGCAATTGCACCGTGCGCCTTGAAGGCGCGACGCTGAACCCGGGGGCAACTGGGGTTTTAAGAATAAGAGGGTTGGTCGAATAAACCCGTTGAGCGAGCGCGCGGGCGCTAACCCTGAAATTCCGGCAGTTTCACGACCAGACCGTCGAGCTTGTCAGAAACCGTAATCTGACAGGAAAGCCGTGAATTCTCCTTGGGCTCATAAGCGAAGTCGAGCATCGATTCTTCCATGGCTTCAGGCTTGCCGGTCTTTTCAAGCCAGGCCTCGTCAACATAGACATGGCAGGTCGCACACGCGCACGCGCCGCCGCAGTCTGCGTCAATCCCGGGGACCATGTTCTTGATGGCGGCCTCCATGACAGAAATGCCGCTTTCAGCCTCAATGGCGTGTTCGGTCCCGTTTTGCTCAACATATGTAATTTTTGGCATGGATCACCATCTAAGACTGCGCCCTGCGCGCTATAATCAGCGCGTCTATGTAGGGCGCACGCCGCCAAGAGCAAGGATTTTGTGGTTTATGAACCTGCGCCCGATCGCCGCCAACCCAGACCGCAGCCGGGGGGCGAGCCTGTGAGCGACTTGAAAATCGCCCTGCCCGACGAAACAGCGACACGGGCGCTCGGCGCGGCGCTGGCGGGGGTTTTGCGCCGCAAGGACGTCGTGGCGCTTGTCGGCGCTTTAGGGACCGGAAAAACAACTCTGGCGAGGGCTTTGATCGCGGCGGCGGCCGGCGTCAATGAAGCGGCGAGCCCGACTTATTCGATCGTCGAAACCTATCGCGCGCGCGCTTTCGATATCTGGCATTACGATCTCTACCGCCTTGAGAAGCCCGCCGATATCTGGGAAGCAGGCTTTGAAGACGCACTTGAAGATGTCGCCCTGATTGAGTGGCCCGAACGCATTGAGGCGCTATTGCCGGAAACGCTGATCATTGTATCGCTCGCCCATAGCGGCGCCGGTCGAGCCGCGACCATTCGCGGATACGAGGCCGCCAGAGACCGCATTGAAAAAGCCGATCTTGCGAATGCCGGCGGAATGATCCACGCCCAAAACGACCGTAAATCGTTCTAAGAAGCCGAACATGCAGTCCTCAACCTCATCAACGCCGGAGACCGGGTCAGAAAAGGATCATGAGAACGCGCGGGCCGAGAGCCGCGCTGCATTCTTGAAAGCAGCCGGATGGGCGGCGGCGGATGCAGAGCCATTGACCGCCGACGCGTCGACCCGGACCTACGAACGGTTGCGGCTTGGCGACCGCCAGGCGCTTTTGATGAGCGCGCCGCCGGGCGCCGAGACGACCTCATGTCCGCCGGACGCCACGCCACAAGAGCGGCAGTCGCTTGGGTACAATGCGCTCGCCCGGCTCGCCGGACCAAACCTTCATGCCTTTGTCGACATTAGCGCCGCTCTCCGCCGCGCCGGCCTTTCAGCCCCGGACATTTATGCGGCTGATACGCAGACCGGGTTCGCCGTGATCGAAGATTTGGGTGACGCTCTGTATGCGCGGGCGATCCCCGACGGCGCCGATGAAAAATTACTCTATAGCGCCGCAATTGACGCGCTTGTCGCGCTCAAGCGATCTGGCGTAACCGCACCGTCTGCTGATCATTATGTCATGCTGGACTATGACCGCGTTGCGATGAACGCCGAAGTCGCATTGCTGAGCGAGTGGTATTGGCCGCACCGCAACGGCGCAGCGATCTCACCTGAACTCGCCTCAGACTATGCGGCAAGCTGGGCGGGCGCTCTTGAAAGACTAAGCCAGCCGCATACGATCGTTTTGCGGGACTTTCACGCCGAGAATCTTCTCTGGTTGCCGTCGCGCAAGGGCGTTGCTCGCGCCGGCGTGATCGATTTTCAGGACGGGCTATTCGGACACGCCGCCTACGATCTTGTTTCCCTGCTCGAAGATGCGCGCCGCGATGTCGACCCCGCATTGGCGCAAGCAATGATCGCTCATTATTGCCGTCAGGCAAAAGATGCGCCCGACTTTGATAAAGAGCGCCTACTGAGCGATTATGCGATTTTGGGCGCACAACGGAACGCAAAAATCCTCGGCATCTTTGCGCGGCTTATCACGCGCGATCATAAACCGCGTTACGCGCAGTTCTTCAGCCGTGTCGAAAACCATTTCCGGAATGATTTGAAACACCCCTCGCTCGCGGACGTCCGCTCATTTTTTTCAAGACATATGCCGGACCTCGCGCCTCATGACTGATGGTAACGAGCGAACCACGCACGAATTCCGCATCACGACGGCGATGGTTCTCGCCGCCGGGCTCGGCACGCGCATGCGGCCGTTGACCGATACGCAGCCCAAACCGCTGATCCGCGTCGCCGACAAGGCCTTGATCGATTATCCGCTAGACCTTTTCGAACGCGCAGGCGTCGAACGCGCTATCGTCAACGTGCACTATTTGGCGGATATGGTCGAAAGTCATGTCGGCGCACGTGCGCGTCCTGAAATTATAATCTCAGACGAACGCGACCAGTTAATGGAGACCGGCGGCGGGTTGAAAAAAGCCCAACCTCATTTCCACGGTGAAGCGGTATTTTGCACGAACACCGACGCAATTCTCTTAGAGGGTCCCGGCCTTGATCCGTGTGCGCGGCTGCAGCTTCACTGGGCGCCGGACGATATGGACGCTCTTTTGCTGCTTGTACCGATCGCTATGACCAGCGGCTATGACGGCGCCGGCGATTTTGAGCGATCCGATAGCGGACAAATTTCGTTTCGCGCCCGCGACACGGCGCCATATGTCTTTACTGGCTTGCAAATCATCAAGCCGTCATTGCTCTGTGACACACCGGACGCGCCATTTTCGACAAAGATTCTTTGGGACAAAGCGCTCCATGCAGGCCGGCTTTATGGCGTTACGCATGACGGCTTCTGGATGCATGTGGGCGACCCGGCGGGGCTGGCGCTCGCAGAAAAACGTTTCCTGGATATCGCAAAGTCGCCGGCCTCATGACAGTAAAGCCTGCATTCGCCGACCGGAATGCTGGCGCCCGGCACATTTACAGCATCGACGCCGGACGGTCCTTTGCGCAAGAACTCGCAACTGGTGTTGACGCGATGCTGGACGCTGCGAGCGACCCTGGCGTCCTCGCCGATACGGTCATCTTTGCGCCAACAAGACGCGCTACGAGAGCGATCGCCAGCGCCTTCGCCCGTGTCGCCGAAAGTCGCCGTCAGGGCCCTTCTATTCTGCCGAGGATTAAAGCGCTTGGCGACGTCGACGAAGATGAGATCATGCTTTTCAGCGACGCTGAATATTTCTCTGACACTGACTTGTCGTTGCCGCCGGCAATTTCTGCAACAGAACGCCTGGTAACTTTGGCGCGGCTGGCGGCGGCGCGAAACAAAGCTTTTTCCGGCGATCACAATTGGCCGGCGGCGCTCTCGGCGGGGCGCGAGCTCGGCAAACTACTCGATTCGCTTTACACGGAAGAAATAGCCCCGCATGCCCTTAAGAGCGCAGCGCCGGACGAGCTCGCGGGTCATTGGGAGCAATCGCTGGAGTTCCTGAAAATTGTTACAGAAGCCTGGCCGGACCACCTCGAAACCACGGGCCGCATGGATCCGGCAGAAAGGCGCGCAAGATTAATCCGCCTGCAAGCAGACCGTTTCCTCGGCGAAAAACCGCAAAGCCCTGTATTTGTTGCGGGAACGACCGGGTCTTCGCCGTCGGTCGCTTATCTGCTGGAGGCGGTGCTCTCCTTGCCGCGGGGCGCTGTCATTCTCCCCGGTCTCGACCGTCCTCTAACGCGCGATCATGCATGGCGCGAAATAGAAGACCCCCATCCCCAAGCCGGCCTGAAGGCGTTACTGGAGCGACTGGCGATTGACCCAGACGACGTCCGACCGTGGCCGGCGCCGCGTCACACCGGCGCGAATGCGACGAAAAGGGAACAACGCCGCGCACTGATTTCTCTGGCGCTCAGACCCGCTGAAGCAACCGATGACTGGCTGTCGCTGGTCAACGCCGCGCAGGAAGCCGACCCCACACTGACGAACGCCACAGACGGCCTCGCGATTGCGACGCTCGACGACGAAGATCAGGAAGCGGCGGCGATCGCCATCAAGATGCGCGAGACGGTCGAGCGCCGGGAGGCGACCGCGATGCTTGTGACGCCTGACAGGGATTTGTCGCGCCGCGTCGCCCAGAAACTGCGCCGCTGGGACATTGTTGTTGACGACTCCGCCGGGGTCCCGTTTTCGAATACGCCGTGCGGCGTTTTCCTGCGTCTTGTCGCCGACTGGATCGCCGCACCCGCAGACCCGGTCGCGCTGTTGGCGCTATGCGATCACGGATTGGCGCGTTTTGGCCTATCGCCCGAAGACAAAACCCGCGCGCACAAAGCTCTGGACCAAGGGCTGCGCGGATTGCGTCCGCCCGGCGTAGCGATCAACGCCGTACGCGCCGCGTTGGAAACACCGCTCAACAGGCGGCAAAAGAAGCCGCCATCGGCGGTGATTGAGCCCATTCTCCAGCGCCTTGAGGCTGCCTGCGCGTCCTGGGACAGCGCGGTCGCCGAAGGGTTTAGCGGGTGGCTGAAGGCGCATATTGCAGCGGCTGAAATCATCGCCGGTACGGACGATATAGAAGGCGCGCAGCGCTTGTGGCGTTTCGACGACGGAGAGGCCGGCGCGGCGCTTGTCAGCGAGCTGCTTGTCTCCGGCGCGGCGATTGAAGCCGCCCGATCAGAATACCCCGCGGTCTTCGCCATGCTCATAAGCGGCGTCGCAGTGCGTCGGCGCGCGGCGGCCCATCCCCGCCTTTCGATCCTGGGCCCCCTCGAGGCACGCCTGCAAAGCGCAGACGTCGTCATTCTCGGCGGCCTTAATGAAGGCGTCTGGCCCGCCGATGCGCCCTCCGATCCGTTTCTTTCCCGCGCGATGCGTCGCGCTGTCGGCCTCCCGTCCCCGGAGCGGCGGGTCGGGCTTGCCGCCCACGACTTCGCGCAACTCGCCTCACAACCACAGACTTTATTGACGCGCTCCAAACGCGCCGGCGGCAAGCCGTCAAAACCTTCGCGCTGGCTCGTTCGTCTACAGAATATAATTGCTGGCGCAGAAGCGCAGACACAAACCGACGCGTCCTGCTATTTCGACACGCTCGCATCGGCGCTTGACCAACCGGCCAGCGTCAAGCGCGCCGAGGCGCCAAACTTCGCCCCGCCCGTTCGCGCACGTCCGCGTCATCTATTTGTGACCGCTATCGGCGATCTCTTGCGCGATCCCTACACGATTTTTGCAAAACAAATCCTTGGCCTGCGGAAGCTGGACGATCCGGGCGTCGCCTTTGAGCAACGCCATCTGGGCGAGCTGTTCCACAGCGTCTTTGAAACCTTCGCCGCCGACTATCCGGTCGCGCTTCCGGAGAACCCTCTTGAAGAATTGCGGGCGCGCTTTGCGAAAACTGCAGAGCGTTACGCATTCAGTGGTCCGGAGCGTGCATTCTGGTCCGAGACGATCGATGACACATTGACCTGGTTTGCCGGTTTCCACGCCGAACGGCAACAAATCGGGAAGCCATTGGTGTTGGAGGGCAAAGGCGCCCATACACTTCTCATCGATGGCGACCCGTTCGAAATCAGCGCTTTTGCGGATCGCATCGACCGACGCAATGACGGCGGGCTCGACATATTTGACTATAAGTCGCGCTCACTCCCGACCCACAAACAAGCCGCCGCGGGGTTCCAACCGCAGCTGCCCCTGACCGGCCTGATCGCTGCGCATGGCGGTTTTGACGGCGACGACGCATCGGGCGACGCACCCGTCAACAGCTTTCACTATCTTCGGTTTCTGGAACGCAGGGTTGCAGCGAAGGAGAACATTAGCGGTGCAACCGGCGCTGACGCCGCGCGCGCCATTGAAGAAGCCCGCATTGGGCTCGAAGCCATCATTCGCTATTACGACAATCCGGATACGGCGTATCTTTCGCAACCGCGCCCAAAGTTTGAACATCAATACGGCGATTACGATCATCTCGCGCGTCGTCGCGAGCGCCAGGCGGGCGGCGATGAAGACGAGGCGGGAACGTCATGAACGAGCCGCCAGCGTTTCACCAAGCCGTCAAGGCGCAGCGGCGCGCCGCCGATCCTGCACAATCTGCAATGGTGGCTGCAAACGCCGGTTCCGGGAAAACGCGCGTTTTGACAGACCGCGTTGCGCGTTTGTTGCTGAATGGCGCCGCGCCCGACCGTATACTCTGCATCACGTACACCAAGGCCGCAGCGGCGGAGATGGCGCACCGCTTGTTTGAGTTATTGGGCGCCTGGGCGCTCGCAGATGACGATACGCTGACGGAAAAATTGAATGCGTTGGAAGGCGCCGACAATACGCAGCGCGCACCACGCGAACTTGCACGCGCCCGCAAGCTATTCGCGCGAGCCCTGGAAACGCCGGGCGGCCTAAAGATCCAGACCATTCATTCATTTTGCGAAAATGTCCTGAAACGGTTTCCCCTTGAGGCTGGCGCCCCGCCTGGATTTTCCGTGCTTGATGAACGGGAGGCCAAAACGCTTGCCGAGGAAGCTCTTCTGGCCGCCGCACAAACCCCGCAAATGGCGCACGCATTCACGCGGCTCGGCGCGCGGTTTGGACCAGCGGCTGCGCAAAAACTGATCGTCAACTCAATGACCGACCGCCAGAAGATCGCCGGCGCACTGGAAGATGCTGGCGGCTGGGACGGCCTTCACAAATCGGTCCAAGAGGCCTTCGATTTCGCCGAGGCCGACTCCATCGGCGAACCGGAAGAAATGCGCCGCGCATTTCTCCAAACGCTTGAACGCGAGCGGCTACAGGAAATTTTTGCAATTTACATGGAATGCGGCGGCAACCTGACGAATTGGTTTGAAAAACCGCTGACGGCATATTTTTCGTCTAAGAATGAAAAAGAAGCATGGCTCGCCGTCAATTCGGTCTTTCTTACAGAAGGCGCGCTTCGAAAAAAATTTGCGACAAAAGCCAGCGATAAACACGACCCTTCTATTCACGACTATATGGTGGGATTTGGGAACGCCTTGCTCGAGACCGCCGGCGCCATCCATCAGATCGAAAACTACCGAGACACACAGGCCATTCTCGGCGCCCTTCAAGGCGGTGTTGAGCGCTATCAACAAAAGAAATTCGCGCGGGCCGTTCTTGATTTTGACGATATCATTCTCACCGCCCGCGCGCTCTTCAAGGATCGAACAAAGAATGCGTGGGTGCTTTACAAGCTCGATTATGGACTTGAACATATCCTGCTTGACGAAGCACAGGATACGAGCCCCGCGCAGTGGGATATCATCGAAGCGCCGCTGGTCGATTTCTTTTCTGGCGCCGACGCACATCGCGACGCGGCTGACGGCGGCGGTCTAGCCCGCAGTTTTTTTGCGGTCGGAGATGAAAAGCAGTCGATTTATTCGTTTCAGGGCGCCGATGCAGAGCTGTTTGCGGAAAAGCAGGCAGGGCTCGGTAAGGATATCGTTGCAAGAGGAAGCCCATTTGAACAAGTACCGTTGACGCTCTCTTTTCGAACAACGCCGCCGGTTCTTGATTTTGTCGATGCCTTGTTTGCCCGGCGCGCAGTCTCAGAAGGCGTCGCCAGCGAGACCTGGCCGCAACACGCCGCGCGGCGCGTTGGCGGAGCTGGCCGGGTCGAAGTCTGGCCGCTCTGTCCGCGCCCGGAGAAATCAGAAGCAAAAGCGTGGGACGCGCCCCTCGACAGCATCACGGAAAACGATCCCAAAGCGCGGCTGACCGGCCATATCGCCGACCTCATTCAGAGCTGGATCGGCAAGGAGCCGCTTGAATCGCGCAACCGAATGATTGCGCCCGCCGATATCGTCATTCTCGTTCAAAACCGAACGGCGCTGTTTCATCGCATGATCAGCGCCCTTGCCGAGCGCGGCATTCCTGTCGCCGGCGCGGACAAAATGAAGCTTTTGGAAGACCC
>JBCBBT010000014.1:0-61348 GCA_038531315.1 Pseudomonadota bacterium | reverse complement strand
AGTCAGCGGGCGCCTGAATAGGTATGTGCACGGCCTGAAGGGAAAGATACGCAAAGAAAGGCCGCGCCGGGTCGCCCGCATCGACATATTCGATCATCTTGTCGACCAGGGTTCGCGACGAATAAAAGTCGCTTGGAAGGCTGGTGGGCGCTCCGTCCTCAAACCAATTCACCGCATAGGACCCCGGCAGGTAAGGCTTTGCATCAAAGTTTCCCCCGCCTGTCGCATCCATGACGTAAGAACGCTCAAACCCGAATTTGTCAGGAAGGTTTGCGCCAATTTCGCCGATACCCCATTTGCCGGTCACATATGTCTGATAGCCAGCGTCGGACAACAATGTGGCGATGGTCGCCTGATCGGCGTCCCAACGCATGGCGTAGCCCGGATGTGATCGCAATTCCTTCGTCACGGTTTCGACGAGGGTGCCCATTCCCACCTGATGGTTGTCCATGCCGGTCATCAACATGGCGCGTGTAGGGCCGCAAAAAGGGGATGTATAATAGCGTGAGAGAACGAGGCCTCTCTTCGCCAAGGCGTCAATCCTCGGCGTTCGCGCGTCGCTGCCGTAGACGCCGAAACCGGAAAACCCAACGTCGTCAAAAAGAACCAGAAGAATATTGGGGCGTTGATCCTGCGCCGCCGCCGGCGCGCCCACAAAAGCCAGAGAAATCAATACGTATAATGAAATATGTATTACAACGTTCATAATTGTATTCTTTTTCGACGCGCGAATGTTGAGAGCGTCATTCTGTTTGGCGTCAGATTTGTGTCCCAATTTTTGAGATGATCGCTTGTGGGGGACCAGATTATGCGAGCGACAAGCCCCCCGCAACCGGGCGCATCGCGGGCAAAACCCCCAGCATGCCGGCGTTCGCCATTGTCATGCCGGCGCTCGCGATTGCGGCGTCGATATCGCTTCCGCGCCGGGTGCTTTCGAAAGTGGCGTCGACGCCGGCTTCTCCAGTCTCGGCGATCGCTGCCCTCGCCAAAATCTGCATGACTTTTTCAACGACGACTTCTCGGCAGAGCGTTGGCGTGCCAAACGATCAGAAAATCCGCAATTTCAACAGTGCGTTTAATTCGATTTGCCGGCGGCTTTGGCGAGGCCAGTCTTGTCAAGACGCCAGCGCAAGGTGTTGATCCTGTCCTGACCAAAAAACGGTTCGTTGTTGAAGACCATTGTCGGCACGCCCCAGCCGCCCGCCGCCTCGAGCGCCGCATGATTGGCCTCAATCTCGGCCGTGTGATTATTACCGGCGATCGCCGCGTCCATATCCGCCAAATCGAGCCCTGCCATTGCGGTCGCTTCAGCCAACCGTTCGCCTTCGTTCCAGCCCGGCGCACCGCCCCAAATCAGGTGCGATACGTGAAAAGCGAAATCAATGCCGCGCCCGCGTTTGTGCGCTTCCACGCCAAGGCCTGTCAGGCGGTGGATATGAGGCTGTTCTTCGGCGACTTCGAATGTTTCAAATTCCTGAACAACGGGATCGGGTGAGGGAAAACCGATTTTCATACCGAGATACTCCGCACGGCGGGTTGAATCCATCAAGATATACCGTACTCGGCTTTTATCGTTGGTAAAAAGCGTTTCCTTGCTGCGAACTGCGATCGGAAGCACGGGTCTGAGCCGTACATCGACATCGAAGTCGTCGCGGAGCCGCAGCAGGTCCGGGGTTGCAAGATAAGAGTAAGGGCTACGGAAAGACCAGAATACGTCGACAGCGGCGTCCATTTGTTAGCTCCTTCAAGGGGGCGTCATAGCGATATTGGCGATGGTTGTAGCGCGATTGAAGTCTAAGCACAGCGAGGCGAACGAAAATCCGGGAGATCACTGCTGCCGACTATAAATCCAAAGACCTTTGTGTTCCAAAGCCTGAAAGCGGTTCCTTTGTGCAAACGAAATCTTCAAAACCATGCGTGGCGGCGTTTTAAGAAGCTATGACTGAGCCTTTTTTGAATTCGGACTTTCGCCGTCATATTCTGGGCCGATCAGACGCAACCGCACGCAATCGCGCCGGACGCCAAATGCCATGTTTCTGTCATGCAATGATGCGTCGGCATTGTACGGAAGCAGGTGAATTGTACGGAAGCAGGTGAATTGTACTGAGCCCGCTGATTTGCATCGGAGAATTTGGGTAAATCCATCGAGAATGTGGGAAACAATCCCGTGATCAGTCCAACGGAATAAATTCCTGATCGTCGCCGGGGGGAAGGGAGAACTGTCCGTTTTTCCAATCACCGCGTCGCCATTCATGTTTTGCGGCTTCGATCTTTTCTGGCGACGAGGACACAAAGTTCCAGAAAATGTGACGCGGTTCGCTGAGCGTCGCGCCGCCGAGGAGCATCAACCGGGCGCCAGTTTCTCCGGCAGTGACCGCGATCGCATCGCCGGGGCGAAACACCATCATGCGGCCGGCTTCGAAAATGTCGCCAGCGATTTCAACGCTCCCTTCAAGGACGTAGACCGCGCGATCTTCGTGATTGTCGGGCAGCGGCAGGCGCCCGCGAGGCGTGAGCGTCGCATCGGCGTAGAACATTTCGGTGAAGGTCTTTACCGGCGCGCGCTCGCCATAGGCGGTTCCGAGTATCAGGCGCACGGTATTGCCGCCGTCTTCGATCAATGGAAGCGCTTTCTTTCCCTGATGTTCAAAAGCAGGATCGGTGTCTTCATGAGACGCTGGCAACGCCACCCAGGTTTGAATGCCGTAGAGAGAATGGCGGCCAGCGCGGGTCTCGGCGCTCGTGCGCTCCGAATGCGTAATCCCTTTGCCGGCGATCATCCAGTTGACCTCACCGGGATAAATCATCTGATCGGTACCCAGAGAGTCGTTGTGCTGAAACTCACCCCGAAATAGATAGGTTACGGTGGCGAGGCCAATATGCGGGTGGGGCCTGACGTCAATGCCGCCATCGCGCAAGAACTCGGCTGGTCCCATTTGATCGAAGAAAATAAAGGGGCCGACCAGTTGTCGTTTCGGCGACGGGAGGGCGCGCCGCACTTCAAAGCCGCCGAGGTCGCGGGACCTTGGAACAATAAGGGTTTCAACAGCGCCGCCGCATCCTTCTTCCGGGCAAGCGGGCGTCTCTGATTTATTCCAGCTCATGGCTTTAACCTTTTCTCGGCTCAACGTCTCGCCGCGTCTGATATCCGCCAAAGTCCCGTACTGGGCTCCAGGCGGGTTGGATTTCCGGCAGGGAGTCTGCAAGGCCGGCGAAGTCGCCCGCACCATAAACGGTCTTGCCGCCAGTGACAGTCAGATCGGCCTCGATCGATTTCAAATCCTCGTCAGCGACCTCCAGATAGGGAGCGTTCAACAGGGCAAAATCCGCATACTGACCTGCCTTGAGCCGCCCTTTCAGGCGTTCTTCGCGGCTAAACCAGGCGGAGCCGACGGTGTAGTGGAACAGCGCTTCTTCACGCGTGAGTTGGTGGCGGGGGCCGTGGAGCTGCGTACCGCCGAGCGAACGCCCAGTCGTCGCCCAGTAGAGCGCGACCCATGGATTATAGCTGGCGACGCGGGTCCCGTCAGTGCCCAATCCGAGCGGCACGCCGGCCTCGATGACATCCCGCATCGGTGGGGCGTTGCGTGTTGCATCCGGTCCGTAGCGGTCGAGAAAATACTCGCCCGCATAGGCCATTCGCGCCTGCATGGCGATGCCGCCGCCCATGGCCTTGATGCGCTGGATGGTTGGCCGTTTGAGAGTTTCGCCGTGATCGAATGCCCAGCGCACGCCGCCGAACCCGTCGCGCCCTTCTGCGACCTCCAGCGCGTGCGCCTTTTCGAAGACGTTGAGAATATTGTTCATGGACTCATCGTAAGTGGCGTGAATGCGCAGCGGCCAGCGATGGCGCAACAGATGCCGCGTGACCGCCAGAAGTTGGACATCCCAATCCTTTCGGTCGCTAAAATCAGGGCGGTCGGCGAGAAAGTTCTCATAGTCGCCCGCCGCCCAGGCGAGAAACTCACCGCCGCCTTCGACCTCATAGCCGTGCAGCAGGTCTTCCGCCCGGTTGACGCCTGCTTGCCATTCCTCCGTCCACGTCTCGAATTCTTCAAGCTCGGCGCCTTTACGCTGTGGGAAGAGATACTTTGAGATACGCACCGGTAAGTCGCCGCTCACGGCAAGTGCTTGTGACCCGGAATAATCCTCCGGGAAATGGTGGCCGCCGCCGCCCGCGTCGATGACCGACGTCAGGCCAAAGCGGTTGAGTTCCCGATAATAATGTTTGGTGGAAAGAGCCTGATCTTCTGCGCTCAAGGCCGGGAGTGCGCCAATGGAGCCATAGAGCAGGTCCGGGTTCGGAACAGCGTGAAGAATACAGCCGCCGTCAGGGGTAAACTCATAGCGCGTGCCCGGCGGGGCGGGCGTATCACCGGTGAGACCGCGGACTTCAACCGCCTTCTTGTTCAAATACCCCTGCGAATAAAGAAACAGGACATAGACTGGCGTATCCGGAGCGGCTTTCGTGAGGTCGGCCGGCGTCGGGAGACGTTTTTCCCTGAATTGGTGCGGCGACCAGCCGCCAATGACGCGAACCCATTGCCCGGCGGGCGTCTTCGACGCTGCGGCGCGTATCATGTTGAGGCCGTGTTCCAGAGACGCAAGCCCGTCCCATCGCAACTCGGTGGCAAAAAACCGACCGGCGCGGGTCGGGTGTTGGTGGCTATCGTTCAAACCGGGAATAAGCGTTCGCCCGCCGGCAGATATCGTCTGTGTCGATCGGCCGGCGAGCGCAACAATTTCGTCATTGTCGCCGACCGCGCTGATCAGACCGTTTCTGACCGCAAGCGCCTGGGCGCGCGGACGAACGCTATCCTGTGTAATGATATTGGCGTCGCGTATGACAAGATCGGGCGTCCCTGTTTTTGCTTCGGCGCCGGCGCGCGCCGCGCCGCAAGCAGCGAGCGCGACGAGGCTGGCGCCGCCGCCCAATACGACTTCTCGACGGGAGGGCGTTGCGGGGGTGATAATCGATCTGGTCATGGGGGCTCCTCGCTTAAAATCTGAAACTGGCGGTGAATTCGACAAAATCGATCGGGTCGCTTGGGCCGGTCTCAATGATGAAGCGCCCGGGCTCTGAGTGCGTGTAGAGAACGCTGAAGAACAAGTGTTCGTTTGCTTCCCATTCGATCCCTGCTGAAACGGAGGTGTTGACGAAGCGGGCGTCAGATGCGCCGCCCGGGCGGATAATATTGCCGGCGGGGCCAAAGACGCCGTCGTCGGTGTCCAGCCGCCAGAAGAAATTCACATCGACAAAGACGAGCAGGTCATCGCGTGGGTGCGCCTTCAAATAGGGATGCACATTGAAAAAATTACTTGGACCAAGAAGCGCAAGCTCTGAGAAATAACTGCCGCGCGGAAACAAAGCGTCGAACGTCCCAAGGCGGCCGTCGCCTCGTTCGTCATCGCCCGAGGCGACATTTGTTGAGAGGAGAATCTCCGGCGACCAGGGCAGGTTCGCAAATCGGTATCCAGTGTTCGCCGCGAGCGTCCAGGCCGAGATATCGACATCGCCGGCGGCGCTTTCCTGAGCGCCAAACTGATAGACAGCCTCCCAGTTCCAGAAAATATTTCCGCGTTCACCGAAACTGCGCGCACCGATTGAGTGGCGGCGTTGATCGCCGGTTGCTTCAATGGTCTCGCGGTCCCCAAACTCCGCATAAAGATAATAAAGGTCGATCTCGCCGATAAGGATGGGCCGCGTTGCGTAGAGGCCGGCTAGCAGGCGTTCGTCGCTGCTGTTGTCATTGAATACGCCGGTTTGATCGACGCGGACTTCCTGCAAACCGAATGCGTCGATGCGCCAGGCGTCCAAATCGACCGACGCGCGCACGCCATCCCAGGTCCGCTTCACATTCGTGCCATTGCGATCGCTGACAAGGCGGGAGGACCCAAGCTTCAACTCCTGGCGGCCAACCCGAAGAAACGCTGCATTTTGGCCGATCTCCACATAGCCTTCCTGCAAGTCGAGCACATTGCGTTCCACGGGGCTTAGCTCCCCGCCTTCCTGGAGGGCGCTCAGGAAGGTCACGCGACTTCTAAGCCAGGGCGCTATCGTGATATCGCCGGTAAGGCTCAG
Source organism: Pseudomonadota bacterium (assembly GCA_038531315.1). GTDB lineage: Bacteria > Pseudomonadota > Alphaproteobacteria > Caulobacterales > Parvularculaceae > JAJFFW01. The sequence continues at coordinate 55,266 of JBCBBT010000014.1, read as the reverse complement.
TCGCTGTGTCCAGAAAACGCCGTTATCTTCATTAGCGGGATCAAATTCGATATCGGAAATGAAAGTCGCGCGTTCGCGAAGCTCACCGGACAAGTCAAGCCACTCAAATGGCGTCAGGGAGGGTTCCGCATTTTCTTCTGTCGTCGTCACATCAAACTGATCAGGCGTTTGATTTTGCGCCCAAACGTCTGACATGGGCGCCGCCAGCAAAAAAAAGATCACCAATGATAAGCGCATTTTCACCGCTCCTGCGGCGTTGAGAATTCAGTCTGGAGGACAATCATCACCGCGATCATCATCTCGGTTTTTTGAAACGTACGACCCAACACCGTTTATTCTCCCATCGGTCAGTCGGCGAGATACGCAAGCGTCAAATCGCTCAGCAAAAAGCCGCTGGTCATGAAGACAACGAGTAGCGCGCCGACGAGTTTGGGCGGCGCAGGCAGCGGCAAGTCGAACCATCGGCATCCGGCGCCGATGCCAAGGCCCAATAAAACGCCAAGTAGAGCGGTCATCTGTTATTCCTTTGCGTTAATTGACTTTTGACGCGCCGCGCCCCGTTGGACCGCCGCAATTATGCGCCTGCGTGTGGGGGCGATGGGCGCCGTATCGATCCGCGAGCAGATACCCGACGGTCATTGCGACAACGAGGAGGGCTCCAATGATCGCGGGCGGGGCAGGCAGCGGCACGCCAGCGAGACGACATAGGACGCCAATAGCGAAGGCGAGCGCAAAGCCGACGAGAACGCGGGTGTTGGTCACGTGGTTAAGCCTTTCAACAGTGGGGCGATGAGATGGGTCACACGCGGCGCGACGGCGCCGTGATGAAACTTGAGGACTTCAGCCTGCAAATCGCGATCAGCGTGGGTGACGCGTGTGTGTTGGCGCTCGTGTTCAAGCCAGCTTGAGACGAAGAAATACTCTGTCCACTGATTTGCATTCTCGGCAGCTTGAGCGATGCCCCACTCATAAGCGCCATCGCGATACCGTTCGCCTTTTAGTTTGTGAATGGCTTCCAGAAATTCAGCCCTGTCGTCATCCTTGATTAGATAATCGATCATTATCATGACGGGTCCGCGATCGCTGGCGTTCGTTGGAAGGCTGGGCAACGCGGCCCAGTGCATCGCCGGCGTCAGATCTAGGTCTTCACCCAGTCCGAGTTTCACGGTGCGAATGAACGGTAAGATGATGAGGAGACCGATGGCGGGCGCTAACAGCGCTGAGGCGATGCTCATGATCTCGGCGACCTGTCCCCAGACCGTCGCGCCGAGCGTCATGGAGCCGAAAAAAACCATCAGCAAGACAGCGAGCCCGCGTGCGCGCACCCAGTTCGGCAGCGATGTTTGCGCCGATACATTCAGTGATGTGAGAACAGCGATCCAGCTCATGCCGGCGAGTACTGATCCGATAATCGCCGCCAGGGTGTACGGAAAAAGTGCGAAGATAAAAAGCGCCAGCGCTGTGCCGATCGTCCCGATGCTGACAAGGGCGCCGGCGCTCATCGCCTTGCGCAGGTACGGCAGCGTCAAAGCGCCGATAACAGCCGCCGCACCTGTTGACGTCAACAATACGCCATAGAGCTGCGCTCCGCCGCCAAGAAGGTCGTCATCGACGCCCTTTGCGATGAGGGGCAACAAGGCCCAGTAGGCGCTGGCGCAGAAAAAGAATCCAAGGGCGCGCACCAGCGTCGCTTTCAAAGCGTCATTGTAGAAAGCGTGACGCAGGCCGGTGAGCATGGCGGCGAAGATCGGCTCTGGAGGCAGCTTTTCTTCACGTGAATTTTCGGGTTTCCACACGAAGAGCGCGAGGATGATAATCAGCAGGCTTGCGAGGTTGGCCAAAAACGGCGCCGCGAGCCCGACTGATGCGATCAGGAAACCGGCGATGGCCGGACCGATCGCGCGCGCGATATTGATGCCCATTGAATTCAACGCGATCGCAGGCTGGAGCGCCTCGCGCGGGACGAGACCCGGCACAATCGCTTGCCATGCGGGCGCCATGAAGGCCGCACCGGCCCCAAGCGCAAATGTGAAAGCGACGAGGAGCGGCGGCGTCATCAGCCCCCACTGAACGGTGAGCGCCATGAGGCCGGCGACAGCCGCCATAAAGATATTGACGATGATCAGCAGGCGCTTTTTATCCACTCTGTCCGCAAGCGCGCCGGCGAAAAGCGCAAAGAGAAAAATGGGCGCGGTTGTCGCCGCCTGAACAAGCGCGATAACGGCCGGCGAGGGGGTCAGTGTGGTCATCAACCATCCGGCGCCGACATCGTGCATCCAGGTGCCGATATTTGAGATGAGGGTCGCTGACCACAGGAGCGCAAATGCGCGATGGCGGAAGGGCGTCCAGGCAGACGCCGGCGCGCGTGAGACAGAAGGCGGTTGTTTTGCAGGATCCGATGCTATGGTCATCATTGCCTCACGATCACGTCGGCCCACTCAGGGTGTCTGACGCTCTGGGCTCGGACGAAAGGACATAATGGGACGATGCGGTAGCCCAATTGCCGGGCGTCTTCGATTAGGTGCGTGACCAAAGCCTTGCCAACGCCTTTTCCCGCAAGCGCCTCAGGGACGCCGGTGTGATCGGCGATCACGAGCTTGTCGTTGACGCGGCTGTAGGTGAGCTCACCAACGGCGTCCGTATTGGCGACGCGCGCCAAAAAACGGCCGCCTGTTTCTGTTTCTTCTTTTACAACTGTTACATCAGTCATCCCTTGCCCCCTTACACAGCAAAACAGGAGCAGCCGAGCGCGCCCCAAAAGGATTTTAGGTCTTTCACCGGCAGCGGATTATTCCAGGCGACGCCATGGTCATGGCCGTGCAGACCGCAGTGATTTGAGCAACCGTCATGGCATGCTGTCACAGGCTGATTGGGTGCAGATTTTCCGTCGGGCCGCGCCGTATTCCAGGCGCCCCTGTAGATGTCGACCGGCGACCATGACGGGCTCGCCGGCGGGATCGGCGGCGATAAATCTTCAAAGTCACCCGCGCCGTAAACGATACGCCCGCCCGTTATCGTGAGGACAGACTCGATCGATTTAATCTCTTCGCTCGATACCGCCATAAGATCAGTAGACAGAACAGCGAGATCGGCGTATTCGCCGGCAACCAGTGCGCCCTTTACGTCCGCTTCGCCGGAGAACCATGCCGAACCTTTGGTCCAGAGCTTGAGCGCCGTTTCGCGATCAAGTGTGTTGCGCTCCGGATAAAGCTGCAGGCCGCCGAGAGTTTTCCCCGTGGTGAGCCAGTAAAGCGAAACCCAGGGATTGTATGACGCAACGCGCGTCGCGTCCGTGCCCGCGCCGACTGGCGCATCCATTTCAAGCATTGTCGCAACAGGCGGCGTCGCCTCGGCGGCCCGCGCGCCATAACGGGCGACGAAATACTCACCCTGGAATGCCATGCGATGCTGCACGGCGATGCCGCCGCCAAGCGCTTTTATCCGTTCGATATTGCGCTCGCTGACGGTTTCAGCATGGTCGATAATAAAGCGCGTTTCGAAGGGCGCGCCTCCCGTCACACGCTCAAAGACGCCGAGAAAACGATCGATCGTCTCGTCATAGGTGGCGTGAATGCGGAACGGCCATTTGTTCGCCGCGAGCAATTCGATGATCGGCTCTAGCTCGCTCTCCATGTGCGGCGCCAGGTCGGGACGCGGCTCAAGGAAATTCTCAAAGTCAGCGGCGGACCAGGCGAGATTCTCCCCGGCGCCGTTCATACGCAACATCGCGTCACCCGCGCCGGGCTCGGTGATCGACACCCAACGCTCATAGTCAGAGAGTTCCGATCCCGCCGTTTGGGCGAACAAATTATAGGCGATACGAACAGTGAGGTCGCCATTGTCATTGAGGCGCTGAATGACGTCGTAGTCTTCGGGATAGTTCTGACCGCCGCCGCCTGCGTCGATGACGCTTGTGATGCCCAGGCGATTCATCTCGCGCATGTAGTGGCGGGTAGAGTTGATTTGGTCCTCAAGGGGAAGTTTTGGGCCTTGTGCAAGCGTCGAATAGAGAATAAGCGCGGACGGCTTGGCGACGAGCAACCCCGTCGGCTCGCCGCGTGCGTCGCGTTCAATGACGCCGCCGGGCGGATTTGGCGTGTCTTTGTTAAATCCGAGCGCGTTTATCGCAGCCTTGTTAAGAAGCGCCTGACCATAGAGATGGAGAATAAAAACCGGCGTGTTCGGCGCCGCGTGATTGATCTCTTGAAGGGTCGGCAAACGTCTTTCGGCGAATTGAAATTCCGACCAGCCGCCAACCACGCGGACCCATTGCGGCGCCGGCGTCCGGTCCGCTTGTGTCTTGAGTAAGCGCAAGGCGTCGGCAAGCGAGGGCGCGCCTTCCCAACGAAGCTCCATATTGAAATTAAGACCGCCGCGAATGAGGTGGGTGTGACTGTCGTTCAGTCCGGGAATGACGCGGCGCCCCTTTAAATCGACCTGAGGGGTCTGGCGCTCTGCGCGCTGTAGTATTGTGCGATCGTCACCGACGGCTTCAATCAGGCCATCCTTGATGGCGATTGCTGTCGCGTTCGGCGACGCACGGTCGAGCGTTGTCAATTTACCGTTATAAAGAACGAGATCGGTCATTTTGTGCTCGATGGTTTTTCGTCATTGGGCGCAGTCGTTCCCCGGCTAACGGCGATAATCCGTGAGCGTTGAAACGTGGCTGCTTTGGGAGTGAACGCCGGCCCGCGGCGGAGCCGGCGTTTTCAGGTATTAGGCCGCGGCTTCCGAGGCATGCTCGCCGAGCGCCCATTTGGAGAAACGAACCTGAATCCCGTATGGCGAATGATCGTAAAGAATGTCCATGACGCCGTCATAAGTCTCGGTGCGTGCCCAATCTTGCTGGAGCTCAAAGACCGTCTGGAAAGTGGTGACCGGCACGGCGCCCGCCTGGATCAGGCGTTCAACGGCGCGCTCGTGCGCCTCCGGCGAAGTGTCGCCGCACGCGTCTGTCGGCACATAGACTTCATAGCCGGCTTCGAGCATGTTCAGTGTCGGGAACGACACGCAGGCGCTGGTCCATAACCCCGCAAGGATGATCTTTTTCCTGCCTGTCGCTTCGACGGCATTGCGAAAATTGGGATCGAGCCAGGAATTAATCGAAGTCCGGTCGACGATTTCATTTTGCGGAAAGAGTTCTGTAACTTCCGGCATGAAAGGTCCGGAAAAACTGTCTTTGGCGACGGTCGTCAGTATCGTTGGAAGCTTGAAGAGCTTCGCGGCCCTCGCGAGCGTTTGAACGTTGTGCATAACCGAAAGACGGTCATGGCTCTGGACGCCTTGATACATCGCGGGTTGAAAGTCGATCAAAGCAATCGCTGCATTGTCCGGGGACAGCATTTCCTGGTAGTTGGTCATTGGTCTCATCTCCTTAGTTGGGGGCGTATCGGTTATTTGCTTGTGATGGGGGAGGCGCGCGCTCTTGAATTCGCAAAAGAGCTGATTCAGGAGCGCAATAGCCGCGAGCCCCGCGCAGCCGTCTGTTCAATCGTCATCCGGCGACGGAGACGTAGAGAAAGACGCCGACCGCGAAGGCAAAGGTTCCAAGCGCAACCAGTTGCCTCGCTTTCGGTCTTGTCAGTTGGTTTCGGCTCATCGGGGCTCTCCTTATTTGGGCTTAGTTGATGGGCGTCATGTCGAAGAGAAGGACCTCTGCGTCATCGCCTTGTTCAAAAGTTATTTCCGGCAGGTCCTCGATAGCGACGCCGTCGCCAGTCTCGAGGCGCTCTCCGGCTACGGTGACGGCGCCGCGCGCGACCTGAACCCAAGCCAGACGACCCGGTTGCAATTGAATTGTTGCGCGCTCGTCGCCGTCAAAAAGACCGGAATAGAGGTTCACATCCTGGTGAATCGTCACCGATCCGTCGCGGCCGTCTTGCGAACCGACGAGGCGCAACCGGCCGCGTTTTTCTGCATCTGGAAAAGCGGTTTGCTCATAACTCGGGTCCAGGCCGGGTTGAGATGGCTCGATCCAGATCTGAAGAAAGTGAACCTGATCGGTCTTTGAATGATTGTACTCGGAATGATGAATGCCTGAGCCGGCCGTCATTCGCTGGACCTCCCCGGGGCGAATGACCGATCCCGTCCCGATAGAGTCTTTGTGCTCAAGACCGCCTTTCAGAACATAGGAGATGATCTCCATGTCGCGGTGGCCATGGGTTCCGAAACCGGCGCCGCCGACGACGCGGTCTTCGTTGATCACGCGAAGCGGACCAAAACCCATATGCTGAGGATCGTAGTAATTCGCGAAAGAAAACGTGTGCTTTGATTTCAACCAACCGTGGTTGACGTCCCCACGGTCGTTTGAGCGTCTGATTTTAATCATGTCATTGCTCCGTACATTTGAATGAAAGTCTTGTTCATCCATGTAGTTCGGAGCGATGTTCGGGACTATATGCGTTCTTGTGGATGGTTTGTCTCTCATTTGGAGACAAACGGATTGGCGGGTATGGTCGCCTGCGCAGCCGCCTGCAATGATCGATCGTCCAGTAATTTTTATGCCGCGTGGTAGGGGCATCAGCATTCGCCTCTCATCTCGCCGTCGATAGCGCTATTATGGGGGCGATGAGAGGGCGCCGTTACGGCATTTAGGGCGAACAAAAACCTGACCGAAAGGACAGGGGCCGGTATGCGGCGTCAGTCGTTCGTCGCTGAGTCATTTGCAAACATTGAGCAGCAGGCGGCGCAACGGCGCCCGCCACCCAAGCTTTCAGACTTCAATCACGGAAGCATAATTTATATGAACAGTACAAAGAATAATACCATCAAATTCGTTACAAGCGGGCGAACCGAAACTTAGCTCACCTTAGAGTTTTCCTAACAGCGCCAGAATTGAAAACCCAGAGACGATCGCATCTCTTTCGGCTTCGATTTCTGAGACTCTGGCATTGGCCAGCTCTAATTCCGCATCAAGAACATCGAGGCGTGTACGTCTGTTGGCTTCTGCTTCGCGCACGACGCCGTCTCGGCTCTGTTGAGCGGCGACGACTTGTCTCTGGCGCGCTTCAAGCGAGGCCATCGCCGCGCGCCGTTGCGCCCAATTGTCAATCACGGCCTGGCGCACCTCGCGTTTGCGTTGTTCAACTTGCGACAGCGCTGCGCGCGCGCGGTTTTGCGCGGCGCGTCTGCGGGCCCTGTTTGAGCCACCGCTGAAGAGGTCCATGGAGACATTGAGGAATACGCCATAGCGCTCCGTATCGCCAAAAAACTGACCAACGGATTGATCGGAGGCCATCGCCGCTTCGGCGGATATCGAGACTTGGGGAAGGGCGCGACCGCGCGCCTCCCGAACCGCGTGGCCGGCTGCATCGGCGTTGTTTCTTTCAGCCGCCAGAATGGGCCCTTCTTTTTCTGCGAGCCACACGGCTTCCTCAAGATCGACGGGAAGCTCTTGCGGCATAACAGGCAGGGCGAGTTCTGTTGGCGCAGGCGCGCCAAAAACCCGAAAAAATTCTTCCTCCGCTGACTTCAGCAAGCTCTCCGCGAGGACCTTTTCGGCGGTTGCGCCCGCAAAACGCGATTGCGACTGCAGCACGTCAGTTTTTGTGATAACGCCCGACGCAAAACGCGATTTCGCTTCATCAAGTCGCTGCCGGATGATCTCTTCATTTTGTTCGCGCACGGCAAGAACGAGACGCGCATTGACAAGATCAGCCGCCGCTGTCGCGCCGGCGAGCACAATATTTTGACGGGTCGCTTTTTCATTGAAGAGCGCTGCTTGCGCTGTTGAGCGCGCGCCCCTGATCGCGCCGGACAAGACGCCGGAGGTGAAGACGGGTTGCTCAAGCGTGGCTCTCACGGCCATGGGGTTGGTCGTTTGGTCAAAGGTCTGGTTCGCGCCTTCGATCGGGATCGTGAAGGATTGCTCCAGCCGGCCCAGTTGACCCTCGATCCGAAGTTGCGGCAGGCGTCCGCCGCGGGCGGCCGAGAGGTCATTCCTCGCGGCTTCCCGCAAAGCGCCCGCCGCCTTTATTTCAGGGTTCGCCATCAACAGCTCATAGAGCTGAGACGCCTCTTCGGCTTCGGCGGACGCCGCAGAGAGAAGAACCGCCGTTGCAGCGCAGAACGTCATCGCGGGTTTAAGCATAGGAAAGCTCCGTATCACGCTGAATTTGGGCGGCGCGCTTTCGCGATGGACGCGTCAGCAAAACAAACATCTGGGGGACAAAGAAGAACGAGATCACCGTCGAGAGGACAACGCCGCCGGCGATGGCGGTCGCAAAGGGCGGCCAAAACCCGCCCTCGGAAAGTATCAGCGGCAAAAAGCCCATAAACGTCGTCAGCGTTGTGGAGGAAATATGTCGCGAGGTTTCGAGAACGACCCGTCGCACCGCGTTGCGGTCCCCGGCGACAGCGTCAGGGTCGGCCTTCAATCCGGAGAGAATGATAATGGCGGCGTTGATCGCCACGCCCATTAAGCCCATCAGTGCAATGATTGGCTGGAACCCGAAAGGATACCCGAAGATCGTGAGGCTCAACATGCCGAGCCCCATGGATAGGCCGGCGACCATGAAGACGATCGAACTGATCCTGAACGAGTTAAAGCTCAAGACAACAACAGCGATCGTGGCGACAACAATCAGTCCTAACGAAGACAAGAGATTGCCGACAGCGTCGGAGCGGGCCTCCGCGTCGCCGCCGAATTCGTAGCGATATCCCGGCGGCATCTCGAAGCCGTTTTGTTCGGCAAGCGCCTGAAACGCCTCGACGGCGGTCGACGCCAGAGCGTCACTCCGTATAAAGCCTGTAATCGTGTTGACGCGTTCGCCGTCATAGCGGGTGATTGACGCCGCCGACGGGCGAAGCTCCAAATCGCCAAGCCCCGTAATCGGTGTCGCGGGAACGCCCGCCAGGGGCCCCAGTCGGCTTTGCTGGGACGACGGATTAGAAATCGTCAGGGATTCAATCTCGGTCATATCGCGGCGCGAGCGTTCATCGAGCCGGACGATAACGTCGATCTCCTGTTCGGCTTCAACAATGGAGCCGCCTTGTGCGCCTTGCAGCTTCGCCGACAACCCGTCTGCGACTTGCGCGAGCGTCAGGCCTGCCTGAAGCGCGTCGTCTTCGTCTGCGGCCAGCCACAGCTTCGGTTCTCCGCCGGCGATGGTTGCAAACGATACGGTAATTTCAGGAACCTGGGCGAGAAGAGCCCGCGCTTCTTCGCCGAGGCGTTGAAGCGTTTTCAGTTCCCGGCCGTAAATCCTGAGCTCAAAAGGCGCCTCCGTGGGCGGGCCCTGCGCCAGAAAGCGCACGAGAACCTGAGCGTCCGGCAAGGCTTCGCTGAGCTTTTGTTGCATCTCGTTTTGCAAATCTTTGATGCCGGTGAGCGATTTCGCCGTCACCATCGCCTCGGCGTAATCCTTTGCGCCGTCCTGATCCATAATCACGTTGTAGTAAAAAGAAGGAACAGAATTGCCGACGAACCAGTCGGCGCTGACGATCCGATCGTCGGCTTCAAGGATGGCGTCGGCGAGGTCAGCAGCTTGTTTCGTCGCGGTGAGGCTTGATTGGGGCGACAGGCGCAATTCGACATGGAACTGATTGCGATCAGCCTCCGGAAAGAACTGGCTCGGCAAGGTTGTGACGCCGATAAATCCGAGCAGAGGCAGGATCAGCGCTGCGATAACGGACAGCCGCGGCGAATGAAGACTGAGGCCCAAAAGCCATTTGAAAGGTCCCGCGACAACCGGGAAAGAAAGACCTTGCGACGGTTTTTTTCCGCCCTGCCGGCTGAAAAAGTGTCCCGCAATGCCCGCAATAACGGTCATCGCCAAAATGTAAGAGGACAAAAGCGCAATGATGACGCTATCGGCGATGGCGCCGACAAACTCGCCCGCCCCGCCAGGCAGGAGACTGATCGGCAGGAAAGCAAAGACGGTCGTCAGTGTGGAGCTTAACAGCGGCAACCAAAGGCGTTCCACCGATTGGGCGACCGCTTCGCGCGGCGACAGGCCGGCTGTGAGCCGCCGCGTGACTGCGTCACAAACGACAATCGCCGAATCGACGAGGAGGCCGAGGGCGACAATGAGACCCGTAATCGACATTTGATGGATAGGAATACCGACGAGATTCATGATGGTCAGCGCCATCAAGGTTGTAAGCGGGATGGCGAAGGTCACAACAAGCGCCGACTTCACGCCGAGGGTGAAGAAAAGAATGATGACGACGAGGCCGATCCCAACAAGTAGATTGGTGATCAGCTTCTGGAAACGATCATTGGCGTAGTCGGCCTGGTTGAAAATGATGCGTTGTTCGATGCCGCTGCTGATTGTTTTTTCAAACTCGGCAAGTTCTTCAACGAGCGAGGCGGCCCAGTCGCCGACCCGCCGTCCAGGCTCCATCCGGGCGCCGACAACGATCGCAGGGCGCCCGTCAATGATGGCGTATTCCGACAATGGGTCTTTTAGCGAGCGTTCTATGTCGGCGATATCGCCGAGTTGAACGGTTGCGCCGCTTTGACCCGTTTGAAGCGGCACCGCGCGCAGACGGTCCAGCGTATCGAGTTCGCCTTCGACTTCGAGCGCGTATTGCGCCGCATCGCCGAAAAACTGTCCCGCGGCGCCCTTAACGTCCGCCGACGCAATATTTGCGGCGATCTGGCGTTCGCTCAATCCCAACGCCTGCGCGACGTCACTCGGCAGCGTGACAGCGATTTCCTCCGGAGAGGCGCCATGTATTTCAACATATTCAGCACCGGGAAAGTTGCGTAATCTTGACTGGAGCTCTTCAGCCGTTCGTTTCAGGATCAGCAAATTCGGCTCGCTGGCCGCATCCCAGATAAGCGCGGTCAGCACTGTATAGGCGTCTTCGCTGCGATCATCGATGAATTGCGAGTCGCCCGCGGCGTCAGGCAATTCGGCCCTCGCGTCATCGACCGCGTCTCGAATGCGCGCAAAAGGCTCGCCGGTTTCAACAATTTGGTCGCGCAAGACAATAGTAACAGACGATAACCCCGTACGGGACTTCGATTCGATCCGGTCGATTTCCGATATGCTTCGTAGTTCGTCTTCGATCGGTTGCGTCACCAGGCGTTCGACCAGCTCGGCGCTTGCGCCCGGAAGCGGCGTCAAGATAGTTGCAGCTCGGTTCGTAATACGCGGGTCCTCGGTTTGCGGCATGGTGACGAAAGCGGCGAGCCCGCCGACAACGACCAGCGTGACGACAAGAAACAGCGCACGGATGTTATCAAAGAGAACCGTTTTCATTGCTGCACCCCTTCAATGGTCTGCGACAGACGCGCGAGTGCGCCATCGCTCAGGCTCGCCATATCCGTTCTCTTGACGATCCGGACCTTCTGGCCGGGCACAAAGCGGAACGGGGCTGCGGCCACGACTTCGTCGCCATCCTCAATTGTTCCGCGAATGAAAATTCGTTTGTTGCCGATATGAAGTATCTCGACATCTTTGCGCGCGATAACGCCTTCATTGTCTTCTATGTCCGTGACGACATAGACCGACCATAGGCCGCGATAGCTCTCGGTAAGCGACAGAGCAGGGGCCCAGGCGCCGCGATTGCGTCGTTCTTCTTCAAGTTCGAGGCGAACAAGCCCGCCGGGAATAAAGCCGGGGTCCTCATTGATCTCCAGACGGATCGCGACGGTTTGCGTCGCGAGGTCCACTTCGTCGCCGATGCCTTTGACTTTCGCAGTGGCGCGCAGCTCCTTCGCCGTCACCTCGAATTGGTCGCCAATCGCGATATTCCGAGCAAAACGCGCTGGTACGCCGATAAACGCTTCGAGACTTCCCTGCTCGTTAAGCCGCACCACCGGCTCGCCAGCCGAGACCGTGACGCCGGCGTCGAGGTAGCGGCCGACTATCGTGCCGCTAAAAGGCGCCTTCAGGCTCGCGTCCGACAGATCGACTTGCGCGTTTTCGATGCTGCGGGTTAGCTGGCGAACGCGGGCTCGGAGTGAGTCGCGTTCGGCGACAGCGTTATCGAGATCTTGTTGGGTCGCAAAGCCGTCGTCAGCCAGATCCTGCGTCCGTTGAAGGGTCGCCTCGGCTCTGCGCAGTGACGCATTGGCCTCAGCGCGGGCGGCTTCAAGTTCACGCAATCGCAGTGAGAGACGTTCGGGGTTGAGGCGCGCCAGGTCCTGGCCTTCTTCTACGCGGTCTCCAACCTCGACAAGGACTTCCGCGATTTCCCCGCCCACCTGGAAACCAACATCGGACACCTGCGCGGCGTTAATCCGCCCCGGAAACCGGCGCGATGCGAAATAGCTGTCCTGCAAGGCAATCCGGACCGTTGAAACCGGCAGCTTGGTCTCGCTGACCTGTGCGACCGCATTCATGGACAGCATGTTGCGTCCCAGCAACGCCGATCCGATCACCAGTATCGCCAATACTGCGATCCATACCGTTCTCTTTACCAGCCATTTTCCGGCCTCGATCATTGAATTTGCCATTGCCGATCGCCCCGTTGCCTTTCATAGTGCGGTCACAAATATGTTGTGAGGATATTCATTTTTTCTCACATAACACCATGTACGGTGAAATCAAAGTTTTGGTTTGAGTTTTTTTTGAAGGAACGACGACGTTGCCCAGGACCGCCCTCAGTGAAGCAGAAACCCGTCAACTCATCCTCGATGAGGCGTATACGCTTTTCAGCGATATTGGTTATCGGAAGACCACGATGGGCGATATCGCGAAGGCTTGCGGGTTCAGCCCGGCGCTTGTGCATAAGCATTTCGGGACGAAATCGGCCGTTAATCAGGCGATTGCGAGTGTAATGATGGAGGAAATGCTCTCAGACGCGCGCGAAGCTGTCGGCAAACACCGCAGCCCCGCGCGGAAGTTGAGGACATTTGTCAAAACTATCAATCAGAGCACCCTGGAAAGTTTTCAGCACAATAAACGCGTGTTTGAAACGCTTTCCGCAGCGGCGGAAGAAAAGTGGGAAGTGGTGCGCGAATACCGGCAGGAATTGCGCGACATGGTCGCCAAGATCATCGAAGAAGGCTGCGCCGTCGGCGAATTTACCGTGTCCGACCCCGAGCAGGCGACGGCGGCGATCCATATGTCGCTGACGCGGGTTTTTCATCCCGTCAACATTGTTGAAATGGTGGGAGAGCCCGACGCCGGCGACGTTGACATTTTGATCGATTTCATTCTGACCGGGCTCGGCAAAAACGCCGCCAGGCGTTGACTATCGCTGGCTGATCATTGCCGGACCGCTAAGGGTTATTCAGCAAAAAAAGGCTCCGTATGGAGCCTTTTTTCTTTTCGCCTAACGATCGGTCAGAAAGTGACCGAGAGCCCGCCGCCCGCCGTCACCTGATCGGCGTCGCCGGCGAATGTGACAATCGGGCTGTCCGCCGCATCCCGCAGCAAACGCCTGTAACCGCCAGTGACAAAGAGGCCGAGCCTTGGCGACAGGGACCAGAACGCCGTGACATTGGCGCCGACATCTTTCAGGCCGGCATCGGCGTCGAAGGTGTTCAAACCCGACGCCGCCGCAGCCGCCGGCGAGACAGAAAAGAAGGCGTCAAAATAATCCTGATTTGCGAAAGTCGCTCCGCCGCCCAATGAAAGTCGGAGGCGGTCTGTGGCGGCAAACATATAGGCGACGTTGGCTGAAACGAGGAAACCGTCGTGGCCGCCGGCGACGTCCTGACGCGCGGTGATATCGGCGGCGATCACGCCCTGGGGCAGGCCGCCGACAGGAGTTTCAAACCCAATGAAGCCGCCGATCTCGATAGACGTATCGACGCCGGGGAGGGCGCGGATGATCGCGTTATCGCTATTGTCGTTGCGCGCAAGCGAAAATCCGACGGACGGTCCAGCACGCCAGGTTGGATGCGAGAGCAAATCGACATTGACGCCATTGCCCGTCGAATCGATCGTGACGCCGAAAGCTGAATACCTTCCGGCGATTAGCGGAATGACGCGAAAATCGTCGGAACCGTCAAACTCCGGCGTGACGCCGACGCCAAATGAAAGCGTATTGGGTCGCGCCTGTGTCTCCTGCGCCTGCGCAGGCGTTACAAGAAAAGCAACGCCGTATACAGCGATGATCACGACAAGGAGCGCCCCTCGCGATTTTATGCCGAGGTCTTTTAGAAATTCAAACCTTGTCGCGAGGGCCGCCAATCCCCGGACCGGTTGGCCCATGTGAAAGATAGAAGTCAAAATCGGTTTGATACTGTAGCGAGACATGCCCGTTTCCTTTGTTCCTGAGACAGAGTAAATGGGTGATAAAAACTCAAGAGCGCGGGCAGAATGACCGATCGGACGGCTCAAACCTGATCATAAGATCAGGTCTGAAAGTCGGGCTAAAACGTCGTTGCTTATTGCCGATGATGCATGAGGCAAATTACACGCGCGCTGGACAGGTTATTCCATTGAGATAATGCCGCGCTTGACGGCGAGTGAGATCGCCGCCGTCCGGGACGAGACATCGAGTTTTGAATAGGTGTTGTTCAGATGAAACTTAACCGTTGAACCGGAGACGCCAAGTGATTTTGCAATGGCGGCGTTTGACTGGCCGCTTGCGGCGAGTTCAAGGATTTCAGTTTCCCGTTTCGATAATTCGATTGAGGTGACGCGATCGGCGAGTTTGCCGGCGAGCACGGGCGGGAGATGGCGTTGTCCGGCGCTAATGGCTTTCACGGCGTTTAAAATGGCTTGGGGTTCGCTGTCCTTCAAAAGATAACCCTTCGCACCGGCTTTCATGACGCGGTAGACTTCCTCTTCGCCGTCAAATGAACTGACGACGAGGATGCGCGCGGCGTTATCGAGCTTGCGAATTCGGGTAATCGCGCTGACGGCGTCCCCGTCGGGCATTCGAAGGTCAAAGACACCGACATCCGGGGTCAGCTGGCGCCATGCGTCGATGGCTTCTTCAACACCGCCAGCCTCGCCAACGCACTCAAAACCGTCTGCGTCACCAAAAACGGCGGCTAATCCCTGGCGGACAACAGGATGGTCGTCTGCAATTAGGACCGAAATCGTTCTCGAACTGGCGCGGGACATAATTTCATCTTGATGGTTATGCGGTCCATGTCACTAGTCGATAAGCTGAGGGCGCTCACCAAACTTTCGGCTAGGTCAGAACCTGCATTAGATAAAATATCGCGACGCTTTCAGATGGACGCAGGCGCCGCGCCCCTTAGTGGATTCAATTCTGAATTCCGCTTTCGCCGCTTTCGCCATGCGCTTCATGGCGCCGATGCCGAAACCGGCCTGATCCGAGAGCTCTTCGGGTGCAAACCCATCCCCGTCATCTTCTACAACGGCGACCAGCCGCCGCCACGACCACCGCAGGGTAATCTGGATTTGCGTCGGCCGTGCATGCTTGCAGGCATTGTTGACGGCTTCCTGAATAATACGGGAAATAAAGAAACGGCGCTGGTCGCCCATGTTCCATTTCTTTCCATCCTCGAAAAGCGAAATTGCAATATTCTGACCAAATTTTGCCGGCGGCTCGCATGCTCTGACGGCGTCTGAAAGGGATGAGTATGTGTTGAGGCCGCTGACTTCCTGGACGCTTGTGCGAACTGACGTCGTCGCTGTTTCGAGGAGTTCCAGGACTTTGTCCGCTTTTTGCCGCGCCCCGTCATTGATTTGGTCATTGATAAGCGAGCGGCTGATCATCCGGGCACCAAGTATATCTTGCAAGGACGTATCATGGAGATCCTGTGCGATACGCTTTCGTTCATCGGCGATCAGCTCATAGCGCCGTTTGATCGCTCTTGTGCGGCTCACAAAAAGTCCAAAAGCGGCGCCTAAACCGAGAAAAAAGATAAGAAGGTGGGTGATTTCCCGCTCCCACCAGTAAGGCAAAACGTCCACCTCAAAACGCAGGCGGGGCCCGTTTGAACCGGCGCTAGACGCGAGCGTCGCTTCGAACACGTAGCCGCCCGGCGATAAGCTCGCAAAAGAGATGTCTTCGCCAATAGGAAGCGTATCAGTCGTGTACGGCCGCGTCTCATCGCCGAAACGATAATCGACCCGGTATCGATCGGGTTCGAGTAATTCATCGACCATGAAGTGCAGCCTCAGGTCGCGCTTTTGCGGGCCGATGACGAGCTTTTGGCTTGGATCGATAAGCCGGCCGCTCGATCGGTCGAATGCATGAAGCGTTGGTTGCAGGCGGCGCTCCCACGGCGTCGCCCTCTGGCTATCGCGGATGATCGAAACGCCTGTCGCATTCGAGACGATAACGGCGCCGTCGGCGCTGAACGAAAGGCCGAGCTGACTGACGCCGTTTGTGATCAATCCCGCAGCTTGTGTGAAGTGGGTCCACTGTCCGGTCTCAGGCGACTGACGAAAGAGCCCGTTGCCGGCGACCCCGATCCAGGTTGCGCCGTCATCGCTTCGCCCTGTGCTCATGACGGAATTCAACGATAGCCCGTTTATTTCCGGTATTGTGCGAAAGCGCGCGAAATCTGGCGTTGTCTCGATCAGCCCGGCATCGGCGCCGAGCAGGATCTTGTTCTGCGATGTTTGCACGATCGAGAAAATCCGGCCGACAATGAATGCGCCGGCCTCAGTGGCTGCGATGGTCGACGCCAGGACGCGGGGCTTTTCCAAATCCAGCGCAAAGGCCGCGTCGTCGCCAGCGGCGAATACGATGTCGTCTCTTACATCAAGGCTCCAGATACGGTTCGCCGGAATATCGACGATGGCGCCCGACGCAGCGCCGAAATGGGCGGGGTCAGTTCTGAAGAAACTGACAAGTATGTGCGTCTCCTTGTCAAGCGCCAGAAGCCCGCTTTCGGTTCCGAGTAAAATTTTATCCCGGTACTGTCTAATCGTGAAAACTGTCGGCGAAACAGGCGCGCCGTCGACATCAGTGATCAGCTGAACCGTGCGCAACTCTTCACCCGAATAAACGAACGCACCGCTATTGGTTCCAATCCATATTTCGCCGCCCTGTGTTTCGGTGACCGCATAGATGCGCAAAGCGCCCAAAACGTCCGGACCAATCGGATCGAAGGCGCCGGCGTTCGGCGTGCGTTCCACATAAAGCCCGCTCGAGGCGCCAAGGAAAAGTTGACCGGATGTGGTGAGCGCAGTGCTCCAGATTGAGTTTTCCGGCAGTCCCGGGTTGGCGCGTTCGCCGGGCGCGATGCGCCGAATGCCGGTATCGATTGGGGCGTAGGCGGCGCCGCGGCCCGACGTTCCGATAAACATATAAGGCCCGAGATCGCCCGACAGATGCGCAATCGACAAATCCCGGTCGGGGTCGCCGCCGTCGATACTGCGTCGGCACAAAACGGGGTGGGGCGTATCGGGCGTCCATCGCGCCAGATCCCTTGCTGACCCGATCCACAGGCTCGACGATGCGTCCATGCCGAGCGCCTGAAAATCCGACGGTGGTAGGCCGGGCAAAGACTGACGGTCGTATCTGAGCCATGGATCGTTATCGTTGCCTGAAAACCGGAGTAGTGTGGTCGCGGTGATCAGCCACATCGCCCTATTCGGACCCGGCTGCATGTCGAGGATGGGGCCGTCAATCAAGTCCGTCGCTAATTCCGTAAGCTGCGAGGGTGCGTCGAGCCGGAACAATCCGCGCTCGCTCGCGACAAGCAGGACGTCGCCAGTCGCCGCGATGCTGTTGATTTCACCAAGGTCTGAGCCGCCAATCTGAACAAAAGCGTTTTCGTCGGATAGCTCCCGATTATCGCGAACCCAAAGGCCTTGCATTGCGCCAACGATCAATCCCTGCGTCGCTGACATATGCAATGCGGTGATAGACGGCTGGCGGCCGCCGCCTTTGAGAATGTCGACACGATCCAAGCGTTCTGTTGACGGATCAAACCGAACGAGTCCTGCAGCGGTTCCCACCCATAAATAACGACCGTCGTTGACCAACGCCTGGACCCGGCCCGCGGGGAGGGCGCCCGGATCGGCAAAGTTCGGCGCCCAGTGGCGAACGGCCCCGCCTTCGATCCGATAAAGACCATCTCTGCCGCCCAAATAGATGAACCCGTCCGCCGCGCGCGCGGAAGCTGAAATCGTACTCGATAATTCAGATGACCCTGCGAAGGCGTTCCAGGCGGGCACGCAGGGCTCGGTCGGCGCTGTTGCGTCCGCCGGCGAAGCGAATGCGGCCCAAAAGCAGAAGAAAACCGAGAGACTGACTTCTTTGGTGGTTGCGCGCATGTTGAGTATTTGCTGTCGACGATCGTCTCCCAAAGGGAGACAATATATGACGTCAATTCTTTGGGCCAGATCGTTTTTAGAGCAAGCCTATTCCACGATTTATGCGCTCAGGCATTGCGATTGTTGATAGAGTCGTCAGAAATTGTTGCGTAAAATGATGCAATAAAATATCAATACTCTCATTGGTATCGCAAAAAGCGACAAATGCGCGGTCATGGATAAGTTTGCAGGCCTCAGGGCGTTCGCCAGTGTTGTTGAAGAAGGCAGTTTCGCCGCGGCGGCGCGCGCAATTGGATTATCCCGCTCACAGACGAACAAGCTTGTCATCGCACTCGAAGAAGAATTGGGCGTTCAGTTGTTCAGCCGTTCGACCCGCCACGTTGCGGCGACGAGCGAGGGACGCGCCTTTTACGAGCGGGTGCGCCAGATCCTCGAAGATCTGGCTGAAGCGGAGACGATGTTGACGGCGTCGCGAAAAGACGCGACGGGACGGCTGCGCATCTCGACGCCGCTCTCGCTGGGCGCCCTCAATTTTTCAGAGATCATCATCGACTTTATGGTGCGTCATCCCGCGCTTGAGGTCGAGTTGGTTCAAAACACAAGGCTCGTCGATCCCATCGCAGAAGGATTTGATTGCGTTATTCGCATTGCGACACCGGACGAAGAAACCCATCTCGTCGATCATCGCATTACGCCGGTTGAGTACATTACCTGCGCGGCGGCGCGTTACCTGGAAACGCGCGATTTGCCGAGGCACCCCCATGATTTGCGGGACCATGCCCTGCTTCATTATCCGGGTTCAAACAATTCGCAATTTTGGCATTATACCGGGCTCGATGGCCCGATCACCATTCCGGTCCGGCCGGTTTTCTCCGCCGATAATCTGGAAGCAATCCGCGAAGCTGTTTGCGGCGGTCTCGGCGTCGCCATTTTGCCGCGTTATGCCGTACAGAGAGAACTCAACGCCGGCAATCTGGTGGGCGTTCTGCGCGAATACGGATTGCCCAGCTATATGCTGCAATTGATCTATCCACCGTCACGGCACTTGTCGGCGAAAGTACAACTCTTCACGGAATTTTTGATTGATTTCTTCGCGAAAGGCATCGTTGCAGAGGACAAACCTGATAGTCACGGCGGCGCCTAAATCCAATTCCAGTGGCCGCCAGAAGCTGCGATGGTCCGAAAATGAACGAAGACATTTTGACTTGCCGCTGTCTGAGTGAACGCCTTCCTTAAATTGTGGCGCCATTGTCTTTCAACGACGCCCGTATTGGCTTTACTCGCTTTCACGCAGACGGGCGAAAAAAAGCGTTCGTTCGCATAATGAGCAAAAAGCGGACAACAAGAGCCTAATTGTCTTCATAAACAGGTTTCTATTTTATCTTTCGACCAGGATGATTGTGGTATTTTAAGGATCAGCGCCGCACTACTGTTAAAGCAGAAGCGAACGACGTCGCAGAGTCACAATCCGTGCTGCGACACTTCGACAAAATCGGCCCTTTTTTTGCCGTCTTGAGCCAGATCAATACCCGCTGCGCCGCCTGACGAACAAGCAGGAGAAGACGTCAATCAAGGCTGCCTATGGCCGGATCCTCTATACGCGCGAATGCAAACGCAACTCTCAGCGCAGATGCTATGGTCGTCGGGGTAAGGCATGCGGTCACGATGATCCGGTCGCTCTTTGCAATGGCGCGTGCAGGCGACCCTCTGATGACCGCGCACGCCATGATGTTTCCGGGTGCGCCGTAGGGGTTTCCTCAGCTGGGCACCTTCATTTCGGTAGAACCTTCGTTCCACCTTTGCGAGTGGAAAACAAGGCATAGCGTTGAACAGTGGAGAGTAAAAAGAAGTGCACGAACTACTGAACTATAAGAATTATATGCTGCGCCATGATGTTCAATAAGAAGAGTCAATGGTGCCCAGGGGCGGAATCGAACCACCGACACGCGGATTTTCAGTCCGCTGCTCTACCAACTGAGCTACCTGGGCGTTGCGGGCCGGTTTGGGCGCCGCTGATGCCCCCGGACAGGAAGTCCGGAGGCGAGCGCGGCTTATAATCCGACAGGCGACGGCGTGTCTATGGCGATTTGCCAGTTGCGGCCATTTTCTCGCCGGCCGCTGGAAGGCGCGCCGGGTGACAGTTCTGATTGCGGCGGGCGGGACGGGCGGCGACCGGCGCTCCGGGGGCTTTGCTTGCTGTCTGGTCTGTTGCCTCTTCGGCGGGTTTAGCGGCGGGGCCGGTGCCGGTCTCTTCGCGTTGGGCTTGCCGCGGCGGACTGGCGGGCCCGACGCAGTATCAGGCATGGTGCGGGATGAGGCGTGCGCGCAAAGGTATGCCGGATAAGGCGCGGCGGTCATGATGTGCAGGCGATGATGCGCTGGCGGTAACGTGCCGGCAGTAACGTGCTGGCGGTAACGTGGCGTCAGTAACTTGCCGGCAGTAACGTTCTGGCCTTGGCGACCTGAAAGAAAGCGGCCTGCAATATGGCGCGCTGAATAAGGCTCATCGGGTGGCGGCGTTCTGGCGCTGCGCCGCGGCTCTTCATGTCTTGGCCGGTGGCGGCGACGACATCCTCGCGGGACGGCGGCAACGCAGTTTCAGCCCCGTCGGTTGGGTATCTTGGCCGCGCGCTTGCCGGGGCCGGGCCCCGCGCGATTTTGCGAATTCAATGCAACGTGCTAGCGCGGGATCATGACGAACAAGGTCCGCAAGAGTACAAGCCGCGCTCAAAAAGCTGCTGGTCCCAGGAAGTCGCCGTCGAAGAAAGCGGCGCCCCGGAAGACGTCCGCGAAGCCGGCGCGCGGCGCGCAATCGATGGCGTTGTCCGATAGCCTCAGCCAGCTTGGCGCGACGGTAGATGCGGCGGCGACGCCGGAAGAGGCGAGGCTCGAAGCGGCGCCGAACCCGCATCAGGGCGCGCTTTATAATGTGCGGTTTGTGTGCCCTGAATTCACCTCCCTGTGCCCGATGACTGGACAGCCGGATTTCGCCCATCTGGTGATCGATTATGCGCCGGACAAATCGATTGTGGAATCAAAGTCGTTGAAGCTATTTTTAACCACGTTTCGAAATCACGGCGCCTTTCATGAGGACTGCACCGTGATGATCGCAAAACGGATCGTCGCCGCATGCAAGCCGACCTGGCTGCGCATTGGCGGTTACTGGTATCCGCGCGGCGGCATCCCGATCGATGTCTTTTACCAGACCGGCGCGCCGCCCAAGGGGCTCTGGCTTCCGGATCAGGGGGTCCCGGCCTATCGCGGCCGCGGCTAGGAGGAAACGATGCGAGAACAATCGATGGAAGCGGGGCGAACCGTATCAAGCGCAATGCGCCATGCTTTGAAATTTGGCGGGCTCGCCGGGCTTGTCGCGTTTGCCGGCGCGATCACGGGAGCGCTCGCGCCGGGCGGCGGCGCTGCGGCCGACGCTCTGGAAGGCAAGCAAAGCTCGGCGGAAATTCTGGAGAGTTCCGCGCCGACGGATTGGCGCGCGCTCGATCCGGAAAACACGCTTTACATCGATCTCGACAGGGGCCGCGTCGTGATCGCATTATCGCCGCATCTCGCGCCCGGTCACGTGGCGCAGGTCAAGACGCTGGCGCACGCCGGTTTTTACGACGGTCTTTCTTTTTATCGCGTCATTGACGGTTTTGTCGCGCAGGGCGGCGATCCTTTTGAGAAACGCGATATCGGCGAGGCAAAGCAAATGCTCGCCGCCGAATTTGAAGAGCCGGTAAGCGAGAAAATGCCGGTGACGCGCGTCAGCGACGCAGACGGCTACGCCGCATCGGTCGGGTTTCTGGCAGGTCTTCCCGTCGGCCTCAGCGCCAAGAGCGACGCGATCTGGCATTTGCACTGCGCGGGCGCGTTTGCTTTCGGGCGCACCAACGAGAAAGATACGGCGAGTACGGAGTTTTATATCACCTTGCAGCCGCAACGTTATCTTGATCGCAATCTGACGGTGTTTGGCCGGGTCGTCTCCGGCATGGAGCATCTTCAGGCGCTGCGCCGCGTGTCGCCGCCTGAAACCGAGGACGATGACGTCGGCGAGACGATCAACGCACTGCGTCTCGCTGCTGACACGCCGCCGGAAGAGCGGACCAACCTTGAAGTCCTCCGCGATGATACGGAGACGTTTCAGGCCTATCTTGAAGCGCGCCGCAATCGCCCGGAGGCGTTTTTCTATTTTCGCCCGGACCATATCGATATCTGCCAGCTGCCTTATCCGGTGCGCGCGATCGCCGCGAAGGATGCGGCGGGCGAGTGAGCGCGCAGACGCCGCCCAGGAAAAACGGTCCGTGGACGGTCTTGTCCGAGGATTGCGTTTATGAAAATCCGTGGCTCAGGGTCACCCACAGTGCAGTGAAGCGCCCCGACGGCGGGGACGGGGCCTATGGCGTTGTTCATTTCAAGAACCGCGCAATCGGCGTTCTCGCCATCGATGAGGACGGGCGGGTCCCGCTAATCGGTCAGCACCGCTTTCCGCTGGAGGCGTATTCCTGGGAACTGCCCGAAGGCGGCGGTCCGCTTGCGGAGGACCCGCTGCGGTCGGCGCAACGCGAACTTGCGGAGGAAACCGGTTTTACCGCCGCGACGTGGACCCCGCTGATCGGTTTCGATGTTTCGAACTCGGTCACGGATGAGGAAGCGGTTTGTTTCATCGCGAGCGATTTGACGCCGGGCGCGCCGTCGCCGGACCCGACTGAGGCGTTAACGTTGCGCGCTGCGCTATTCGCAGAGCTTTTCGACCGGGTGATGAGCGGTGAAATTCGCGACTCTCTCACCATTGTGATGACGCTTGCGGCGGTGGAAAAAGCCCGGCGCGGGGCGTTGCCGCCCGCATTGTGCACGCTTATTTTACGCGATATGCGCTAGCGTCTGTTGCAGCGCCGCCAGATAATGGGCCGGGCAAGGGCCGCTTAAAGGTGCAGATAAGGAGACGGGTGATGTCCGAACCGTCAAAAGTCGTCAAACTCACAACCGACCAGACATGGGCGCGCATCCGCGTCGAGGCTGCGACGAATGCGGCGTCCGAGCCGGGGCTAGCGAGTTTTTTGCATGCGACGGTTTTAAACCATGAGACCTTCGAGGGCGCGCTGTCCTATCGTCTCGCGCAAAAACTTTCCGACAAGGAAACAAATCCGATGTTCTGGCGGGAGGTATGTCTTGCGGCGTATGCGGACGAGCCGGCCATGGTCGAGGCGACGCTGGCCGATATTCTGGCCGTCCATGACCGCGATCCGGCGACGTTCGAATACGTGCAGCCGTTTCTCTACTTCAAGGGGTTTCTTGCGCTCCAGGCGCAGCGCGTCGCCAACTGGCTGTGGCGCAATGATCGCCGTGCGCTGGCGCTCTATCTGCAAAGCCGCATGTCGGAGCTTTTTCAGGTCGACATTCATCCTGCGGTTTCCATCGGCAAGGGCGTTTTTATCGATCATGCGACCGGCGTTGTAATCGGCGAGACGACAGTCATCGAAGACAATGTCTCCATCCTGCAGAATGTTACGCTCGGCGGCACCGGCAAAGAAATGGGCGATCGCCATCCGAAAATCCGCAAGGGCGCATTGATCAGCGTCGGCGCTAAAGTGCTCGGCAATATCGAAGTCGGCGAGGGGGCGAAAGTCGCGGCCGGCAGCGTTGTCCTGAGCAATGTCAAAGCCTACTGCACGGTCGCGGGCGTTCCCGCCAAACCCGTTGGCGATTGCGCGAAAAGCGCCGCTGACACCATGGACCAGAGCATTGGCAATCTTGGCGGCCTGTAGCGCTCATGCGATCTTATTTGGCGCGCCGTCCTGTTTTGTCCGTATTCCCCGCCTGATTGTTATGACCGGGGGCCGGCAGACTTCTTTGGTATAAAATAACATCAACGCGTTGACGCCCATATGCGTCGGTACCTTTGTGCGACTGCGTCGCATTCTATTGCACTTAGGCTTGATTATCGGCAGCAGGTGTTGGTCGCAGGCCACACCGCACTGCGAAACGAATCATTCCCACCCCCATTTTCGGCGAACTTGTTTGACAGGCGCATCAAACGACAAAACGATTCGCTCCACAAAAATGTCGCTCAAGCGAACAGGGAGTTTTTACTCATGCCGAAATTTACCGCCTCAAAAAGCCTTCTTTTTTCCGGCGTTTGCGCGCTGGCGCTGACGACCGGCGCCGCGGCGCAGGACGAAGCCGACGACGTGATCATCGTTACGGCGACCAAGCGCGAGCAAACGCTGCAGGAAGTGCCGTTTTCCATTAACGCTCAAACGCAGGAAGATATTCAGCGTACGGGCTCTCAGAACCTTGAAGATATTTCCCGCAACGTCGCCAGTCTGACGATCCAGAACCTGGGGCCGGGGCAGAGCCAGGTCGCCGTTCGCGGTGTTTCGGCGG
This sequence comes from Pseudomonadota bacterium, assembly GCA_038531315.1. Classification (GTDB taxonomy): domain Bacteria; phylum Pseudomonadota; class Alphaproteobacteria; order Caulobacterales; family Parvularculaceae; genus JAJFFW01. Next base: position 30,778 of record JBCBBT010000014.1, on the reverse strand, counting down.
GCCAGATCGTTCGCGACCAGCCGGGGGTCAAGGAACAGGTCGGCGTCTATCTCGATGAGTCGGTGATATCGCTTTCGCTGTTTACGCCGGACTTTGATCTGTTTGATCTCAACCGGGTGGAAACCCTGCGCGGTCCGCAAGGCACGCTGTTTGGCTCCGGTTCTATCGGCGGCACGATCCGCTACATCACGAACCAACCCAAGATCGGCGAATATGAAGGTCTTGTGGAAGGCAATTTTAATTTTATCGACGGCGGCAGCGGCGGCGGTCATCTCAAGGGCGTTGTTAACCTGCCGCTCGGGGAGAACGTCGCAGCGCGCATTGTCGGCTATCATACAGAGTATGGCGGGTTCATTGATGCGCTGCGCGACGGACCCGGCGGTTCCACTGTTGTTGACAATGACGTCAATACCGGCACGCGTTCAGGCGGCAGAATTTCGCTGCGTTGGGAGCCGACCCCGAACATCTCCATAACCCCGCGCCTGATTTTCCAGAACATTCATACCGACGGGTTTAATCGCCAGGAGGTATTCAATCTTTTCGCCAATCCGTTCACCGATGAGCGCACGGCGGTGAACTTTCAGGAGCGTCGTCAGTTTCTCCGGCTGGATGAGGAATTTGACGATGAAACGCTGCTGGTGGACAACCTGATTGAGGTTAATCTTGGCGCTGTCGATCTGACCTCCGTCACAACGTATACGGATCGCTCGATTTTGGTGAGCCGGGACGCCAGTGCGCTGACCGGATCGGTCTCTGTCGACCTTGGCTTTCCCGACGAGGCCGTGTTGTTGCCGTCCAATCTGCGCGACACGACAGGCGTTACGCAGTGGACGCAGGAAATCCGGCTCAGCTCAGCGGGCGATAACCGTCTCGATTGGCTGGTTGGCTTCTTCTACACCGATATTGAGCGCATCTACGCGCAACGACTGCCGACGCCGGGGTATGACGCCTTCACCGATCAGGTGCTTGGCGCCGGCACATCGGCGGCCGTCGCCAACGGTTTCGGCGCTGATTCGCCCTTCAACTCGGACCTGCCTTACGACCTCCAGCAGTTTGCGTTTTTCGGCGAGGCGACCTTTGACATTACCGAGCGTCTGCATTTCACGGCGGGCGCGCGGTATTACGACTTCGAGGAAATCCGCACCATTACGACGGGCGGCCTTTTCGCGGCCGGCGACAGCGGCACGGTTGACGAGACGTCGTCGGACGGCGTGACGCCGCGCTTCTTGTTGAGCTATGACGTCAATGACAGCCTGACGGTTAACGCTCAGGCCTCGCAGGGCTTCCGGCTCGGCGGCGTCAATGACCCGCTCAATGTGGCGCTGTGTACGCCGGAAGACGAAGCGATCTTTGGCGGCTTCCAGTCCTATGAAGACGAAACGCTCTGGAATTTCGAAGGCGGCGCGAAATTCCAGCGCAACGGCGTTACATTCAATATCGCCGGTTTCTATACGGACATTACCGATCTTCAGGTGACGCTCGATGCGGGCTCGTGTTCCTCGCGGATCTCGTTCAACGTGCCCGAAGCGCACACGCTCGGCGTCGAGTGGGAGCTCGGGTTTGAGCCCATTGAAGGTCTTGAGTTGTTTGTCGCCGGCAGTCTTCTCGAAGCGGAGTTCGACTCAACCGTGATCGACGGCACCGGCGCCATCCTTGGCGGCGTTCAGGACGGCAATCGTCTGCCATCCGTGCCTGAATTCCAGATTTCGGCGAGCGGCACATACTCTTTCCCGCTTAATCTCGGCGGTGGATCGGAAGGGTTTGTCTCCGCGTCGATCCAGCATGTTGGCAGCCGGTTCACCCAGCCGAGCGACCAGCTGCCCGGCGCGGGCGACTTCGTTTCCGGGCTGCCTTTCGCGGGCGCGACGGGTACGGAAGTGACCAGCCTCGATCTCGAACTTGATCCGTACCAGATCGTAAATCTGAGTGCGGGCGTTAATTTCGACAAGCTGACCGTGATTGCCTACATCAACAATGTCACAGACGAGAATGCTCTGTTGTCGTTTGACCGGGAACGCGGCGGCCGCGCGCGTCTTGGTTTCCGGACCAATCAGCCGCGCACTTTCGGCCTTACGGCGCGCATCGCATTCTAGCGGGCCTCATTCGGAATCGAAAAAGGGCGGCTCTTTCAGCCGCCCTTTTTATTTTACACGAAGATGCATGATGGCTCATACACAGGCCATGCATGCTGATGAATTCGCCATAGACATAGACCTTGTTCACAGCCTGTTGGCCGCTCAACACCCACAATCGGCGCATTTGCCCTTAAGAGCGGTGACGTCCGCCGGCGCCGATAACGCACTGTTCAGACTGGGGGAGACCATGGTTGTGCGCATGCCGCGCATCGCCGCCGCTGCGCCCTTGATTGAAAAAGAATGGCGACATCTCCCATCTTTTTCTGCGTTGCCTTTACAGGTCCCGGAGCCGCTGGCGATCGGCGCGCCGGGATGCGGGTTTGCGTGGCCGTGGTCCGTTTACAGATGGCTTGAAGGCGATCCGGTTTCCACCCAGTGTGTTGCGCAATCGGAACCGGCGGCGCAAGCGCTCGCGGGCTTTATTCTGGCGCTCAGAAAGATCGAGATTCGCGGCGCGCCTTTAAGCGGGGCTCAAAATAACGGACGCGGCGTTCCGCTCGGGCGACGAAACCACCTGACGTTAACAGCAATTGATACGCTCAGTGACCAGTTTGACGCGCGCGAGATTCTGGGTGCTTGGCGCGCCTGTTGCGCGGCGCCGCCCTGGACGGCGCAACCGGTCTGGCTGCATGGCGATATCCATGCCGGGAATCTGCTGGCGCGCGATAATCGCATCACGGCCGTGATTGACTTTGGGTTGTGCGGTGTCGGCGATCCGGCTTGCGATCTCATGGTTGCGTGGAGTTTGTTTGAGGGAAATGCGCGCCGGTCGTTCCGCGACGCGCTGGGCGATGACGAGCCCACCTGGGTCCGCGGTCAGGGGTGGGCGTTATCGGTCGCTCTTATTGCGCTTGCCTATTATCGTGCGAGCAACCAGACCTTGGCCGATATGTCGCGCCGCGCGATCAATGCCGTGCTGACTGATTTTCGCGAAGGCGGCGGCGCATAGGCCCGTTCCTCTGACGAAAGCATAGTGCTAGGAGTTGAAAACCGTTTCATAAGGAAGCTCCGATGCCGCTGAAGTTCTGTCTTGCGCTATCGTCTCTTATCGCGGCCAGTCTGCCGATTTCGGCCGCCGCGCAAACCGCGCCGCCGGGCGAGGTTTTGATGCTGCACGATCTGGCCGCCGCCCCCTCGGCGGCGCGGCTGGAGGCCGATATAGCAAAGCTCGTCTCGTTCGGGACGCGTCACACGCTTTCTGAAACTGTGTCGGACGCGCGCGGGATCGGCGCCGCCCGCCGCTGGATCAAGGCCGAGTTCGAGAAAATCTCAATGGACTGCGGCGGCTGTCTTGAGGTGATCTATGTCAGCGACTTTGTCGAAGGCGAGCGCCGGATCCCTCAGCGCACCGAAGTCGTCAGCGTCGTCGCCATTCAGCGCGGCGTGCTCGATCCGGGGCGATATGTCGTCATGTCAGGCGATATCGACAGCCGGATTTCTGATCCGCTGAACGGCGAAAACGATTCTCCCGGCGCCAACGACAATGCATCGGGCATGGCCGGGGTGCTGGAGGCGGCGCGTGTCCTGTCGAAGAAAAAGTTTGCCGGCTCGATTATCTACGCCGCGCTTTCCGGCGAGGAGCAGGGGCTTTTCGGCGGCAAGATCGTCGCGGCCCATGCAAAAGAAAACGGTTGGCGCATCAAGGCGGTCCTTAACAACGATATGATCGGCAATATCGCCGGCATTGACGGCGTCATCGACAATTCAACGGCGCGCGTTTTCTCCGAAGGCACGCGCTATGTGGAAACGCCCGAGGAAGCCCGCCAGCGGCGTTTTACCGGCGGCGAGGTCGATTCGCCTTCGCGCAACATCGCCCGCTATGTGAAAAAGCTCGGCGAGCATTATGTGACGAACCTCAACATTATGATGATTTACCGGCTCGACCGCTTCGGCCGCGGCGGTCACCACCGACCGTTTAACGAGGCGGGATTTCCCGGCGTCCGGATCATGGAAACCCATGAACATTACGATCGTCAGCATCAGGACTTACGGACAGAAGACGGCGTGACATATGGCGACACGCTCGAGTTTGTCGATTTCGATTACGCTGCGAAGTTGACCGCGCTCAATGTCGTCTCGCTGGCTGGCATGGCGAGCGCGCCGCCGTTTCCTGCTGACGTGACAATCGAGGGCGCGGTGCGCCCGTCAACGACGCTGAAATGGACGCGGCCAAAGGGCAGGGCGGCGCGCAATCTCGCCGGGTATAAAGTCTATTGGCGCCTGACGACGGAGCCCGAATGGACGCAGAGCCGCTTTGTCGGCGACGTTTCCGAGTTCACGCTCGAAAACATCGTCATCGACAATTACTATTTTGGCGTCGCGAGCGTCTCGAAAGACGGCGCGGAGAGCCCCGTTGTTTTCCCCGGCGCAGCGGGCAGCTTTGGTGAGTAGCCCCCGTCGTCAATTTTAAAACCTCATACAAGAAGGGCTCGGAATATGTCCGGTGACGCCGCTGATCTGATCATCACGAACGCCACCGTCGTCGTTTGCGATGACGCCATGACGGTGATCGAAGGCGGCGGCGTCGCGGTTTCCGGCGGCGCGATTGTGAACGTCGGCGATGACGCTGCGCTCGAAGCGAGGCGGACGGACGGCGCAACGGTTATCGACGCCGGCGGGCGCATCCTCATGCCGGGTTTGATCAACACGCATTGCCATTCCGGTAATTCTCTTTATCGCGGGCTTGTCGAAGGCCTGCCGCTGGAGCCCTGGCTTGCGAAACTCTGGGTCGCGGAAACGGCGATCACCTCACCGGAGACGGTCGGGCTTGGCGCGCGCCTTGGGTATGCGGAAAATCTTCTAAACGGCGTCACCGCCGTCATGGATATGTATTGGCACCCTGAAGAGCTTGTCGCCGCCGCGGAGGAGACGGGCCTGCGCGTTGCGACGGGAGCGATCTTTTTCGACCCGCCCGGCATTGACGGGGCCACGGCCGATAAGCGCGAGGCCATGGGGCGTGGATTTTTTGATGCGCATAAAGATCATCCCCACCTTATCAAAACGGTTTGCCCGCATGGCGCCTACACGGTCTCGCCGGAAAGCCTTGAGCGGGTGCGCGCGGTGCAGGAAGACTACGACGCGCTGTTGACCATCCACGCCGCCGAGACCCGCGCTGAACAAGCCGATATCAAGGAACGATACGGCGCCTCGGTGATCCGCCATCTCGACAGCCTGTCGCTGCTCTCGCCCAAAACAGTGCTCGCCCATTGCGTTCATCTCGACGATGAGGAAATTGACATTCTTGCGCGCACCGGCGCGACGGTCTCACACAACCCGGCGTCGAACCTGAAGCTCGGCTCGGGCATCGCCCGCCTGCCGGATTTCATTAGTGCGAATGTCAGGGTGGCGCTCGGCACTGACGGCGCCGTCAGCGGCAATGATCTCGATCTTTGGAAAGCGATCCGGCTGGCCGCGATCCTGCACAATGGCGCGCGCGAGGACGCGGCGGCGGTCAGCGCCCGCGATGCGGTATTGATGGCGACGCTGCGCGGCGCCGAGGCGCTGGGCATCGCCGATGAGGCGGGCTCGCTCGAAGTCGGCAAACGCGCTGATTTCATTTTGATGAACCCGGATCAGGCGCATGCGGCGCCGGTTTTTGATCCGGTCAGCTATCTCGCCTACGCGGCGTCTCATCACGACGTTGAAGATGTCTTTATCGCCGGCCGGCAGGTCGTTGATAACCGCAGGCTGACGACGCTCGATCTTGGCGCCGTCATCGCCGGCGCGAATGCGCTGATCCCGCGTCTGAAGGCGAGCCTCGCCGAGGCGTAACGATCCGCGGCCCTTTTCAGGAATTCAGTAGCGCCGGCCTTTCCAGAGCCCGCCTTTGCCGCGCGCATGGGCGAGGCCGGACCCGATCGTCATCGCGGTGTAAAGCGCGCCGGCGACGGGAAGCGCCGGCCAGCGCCAGAATGGCTGGCCATAAAGCCGCGCGGTTGGCGCATAGGTGAGGGTCATCAGACCCCACGCAGCGAGCGCAAGCCAGCCAGCGAGATTGTATTCCGTAAACGGAGCGGTGAGCGCAACAAGCGGGGGGACCATATAAATCACGCCCATCGCCAGAACCGTTCCCGCGAGCGCCGCCCAGGAATAGTCAAGCTGGGTAAACGCCGTGCGCGACACCATTTTCCATACGGAGGAAAAGGACCGGTTATCGCGCCGCGAAACAACGTCGCCGTCGGCAAGGCCGATCCAGATCGGCGCCGCCGTCTTGATTTGTCGGGCAAGCGCGCAATCGTCGATCAGCGAAGACCGGATGGCGCCGACGCCGCCGGTTTCCTCATAGGTTTCCCGATGGATGAGCATGCAGCCGCCGGCGGCCGCCGCGAGGGTGCGCCATTCGCTGTTGGCGGCGCGAAAGGGATAGAGCTTTTGAAAGAAGTAAATAAAGGCCGGGATCAGGAGCGCGCCCCAGGCCCCCCGCGCATCGAGGCGGGCCATTAGCGAGACCAGTGCGCGCTGTTTGTATTCAGCTTTTGCGACCAACGCAGCGAGCGTTTGCGGCGCGTGGACGATGTCGGCGTCGGTAAAAAGATAATAGGCGGCGTCCGGAGAAATTTCCCGGGCGCGGGCAACGGCGTTTTCCATCGCCCATAATTTGCCCGTCCAGCCCGCAGGCAAGTCCGGGACGCTGACAATTTCGAGCCGCCGCGCGCTTTTGCTTGCAGAGGCCGCCGCCGCGCGGGCGCGCTCGGCGGTGCCGTCCCCGGACTGGTCGTCTGCGAGGACGATGGAAAACGCGCCCGGATAAGCGCTCGCCATATGGGCGCCGATCACGGCGGCGATGTGATCGGCCTCGTTGCGGGCCGGAATAATCGCGCAGACTGGGGGCCAGGCCGGCGGCGCCGGGGTCCGGGTGAGGCGCTGATCGGCGCGCCAATAGGCCGACCGCCAGCCCCAGAGCGCAATCCAGGCTGCAAGAGAAATTCCAGCAATTACAGTGACTAGCATGCGCTTTCCTACAAATCGTGGGATATCTTTCCCGCGCCGGTGCGGGAAATCTTTCCCCGCCCCATCGCCGGCGCCCTATAACTATGCAGGCGCAAACCAAAAGGAGGCCCGCGCCGCGGCACCGAAGAACCGCCGGATGACGAAGAGCGGTTTTATCGGATCAAAAAACCCCTTATCAAACCCCCGCGCCGCCGCAAAACCCGATCATGACGAGCCAACAACGACACTCTTATGACTGCTGAGCCGAACACCCAGACGCCGTTTCGTGACGGCCCGGAAACGCCGTCCGGCAAGGGCGCGGCTGACGAGAATTTTCCCGTCGGCTCGTTTTTGTTGCCCAAAGCGTTGCGGCCGCATGTGGCGACTTATTACGCCTTTGCGCGCGCGATCGACGATATCGCCGATAACGGCGCGCTTCGCGCGCAGGACCGGATCGAAAGACTGCGCGCGATGGACGCGGCGCTGCGCGGCGAGGACGGCTACGGCGCCGGGTTTGAAAAAGCGCACGCCCTGCGCCGGAGCATGGCCGAAACGAACGTGCCGACAAAACACGGCTCAGATCTGATCGCCGCTTTCGTGCAGGATTGCGAAAAGCTGCGCTACGACACTTGGGAAGAATTGCTTGGCTATTGCGCGCTATCGGCGAACCCGGTCGGGCGCTACCTCCTTGATCTGCATGGCGAAGACCCCGCCGGATACCGCTATTCCGATGCGCTGTGCACGGTGTTGCAGATCGTCAATCACTTGCAGGATTGCGCCGACGACAAGCGCGACCTCGACAGGGTCTACGTCATTCGCGACTGGCTGCGCGAAGCAGGCGGCGACGTTGATCTCATCGACGAGCCCGCGACGGCGCCCGCTTTGCGCCGGGTCATCGACCGCATGCTCGACGGCTGCGAGGTGTTAATGCGCGATGCGCGCCAGCTCGCCCCGGCGCTCAAAAGCAAACATCTGGCGATGGAATCGGCGGTGATCGTCAATCTCGCGGACCGGCTGATTGTTCTGTTGCGCAAGGGCGATCCGCTGGCGACGCGCGTTGCGCTCAACAAACTCGATTTCGCGCGCGCGGGTCTCGGCGGTATGGTCGCCGGTTTTTTTCAGGCCGGCGCCATGGCGCGGCGATCGCGCGCCACCGCCGGGCAGGCCGCTGAATGACCGGCGCCGTCGCCATATCCCCGGAAGAAGCGCGCCGGCACGCAACGGCGACCGTCAAACGCTCGGGCACGTCCTTTGCGGCGGGCATGCGGATTTTGTCGAAACCGCGCCGCGACGCCATGTACGCGATTTACGCGTTTTGCCGGGAAGTCGACGATATCGCCGATGAAGGGGGCTCGCGCGATCAGAAAATCGCCGGGCTCACAGCCTGGCGCGAAGAAATCGACAGAGTTTTCGAGGGCCAGCCCACCTTCGCCACCGGACTTGCGCTTCTCGACCCTGTGCGCGCTTTTGATTTACCCAAGCGTGAGTTCATTTTGATGATCGAGGGCATGGAGATGGACGCGAACGGTCCGATCGTCGCCCCGCCGATGGAAACGCTGCTCGCTTACACGCGGCGGGTCGCGGGCGCTGTCGGTCAGTTGTCGATGCCGGCCTTCGGCGCGCCAAAAGGCGCGCACGCCGATCAGTTTTCGCTGTCGCTCGGCGATGCGCTGCAATTGACCAATATCTTGCGCGATGTCGGCGAGGACGCGGCGCTTGGGCGGTTGTATCTCCCGCGCGAGCTGCTTGAGAAACACGACTGTCCGTTGACGCCGGACAAAATCCTCGGCGCGCGCGGGCTGCCGGCGGTTGCGCGCGAGCTCGGCGCTGTCGCGCGTGAGAAATTCGCCGACGCGCGCGCTGCGCTCGCCCATCTCGACTGGCGGGTCTTGCGCCCGGCGCTGTTGATGATGGGTGTTTACGAGGCGTATTTGAAAAAACTTGATGCACGCGGCTGGGATAAAACCGGCCAAAGCCTCGACATGTCGAAAGCCGAAAAACTGGCGATTTCCGCGCGCTACGCGCTGGCCCCGCCGTTAAAGGCCGCACCATGAGGATCGGCGCCCGTTCATGACTTCGCCGCATGTCTATATTATCGGCGCGGGCCTTTCCGGCCTTGCGGCTGCGGTCAGGCTCGCTGACGCCGGCAGGAAGGTGACGGTTTTTGAATCGGCCGGTCACGCCGGCGGCCGTTGCCGGTCGTTTTTCGACCGCACGCTTGAGCGCGATATCGACAATGGCAACCATTTGATCATGTCGGGCAACAAGTCTGCGCTCGGATTTTTAAAGCGCATCGGATCGAAAGACGCGCTCACCGGCCCCCAATTTGCGACTTATCCATTTGTCGACATCAAATCGCGCGCGCGCTGGACCGTCAGGCTGAATGAAGGGCCAATCCCGTTCTGGATTTTCGACAAACAATGGCGCGTGCCGGGCTCAACGGTCGGCGATTATCTGAAAGCCGCCAGGATTGTTTTCGCCTCGTCCGACGCAACCGTTGCGGATGTCGTTGATCGCGAAAATATTCTCTATGCAACCTTTTGGGAGCCGCTGACGCTTGCGGTTCTCAATACGACGCCGGAACTGGGTCAGGCGCGCCTTTTGTGGTCGGTGATCCGCGAAACATTTGCACTTGGCGGCCAGGCCTCGCGCCCGCTCGCCGCGCGCGAAGGGCTCGGTCCCGCATTCGTTGATCCCGCATTGAAGTTTCTGACCGAAAAAGGCGCGACGGTGCGCTTCAACGCGCGATTGCGCGAGGCTGTCTACGAGAAAGGGCGCGTACGGGGCCTCAATTTCGGCGACGATGTCGTCGCCCTGTCGGATCGCGATGACGTGATCTTCGCGTTGCCGCCGTCGCGCTTGAAACAGGTTTTGCCCGATGTCGATCCGCCGCTCGACGATGCGAGCATCTTGAACGTGCATTACCGCACGCCGACGCCCGCGCCGCAGGAAGTTTTGCAAGGCGGGCCTTTTATCGGGATGATTTCGTCCGATGCGCATTGGGCGTTTGTGCGCGACGATGTCGTCAGCCTCACCGTTTCGGCTTCCCACGCGATTGGCATGGATGACGTGCCAAACGCGCAGGTCGTCAAAGACCTCTGGCGCGAAACGCAAATCGCGCTTGATTTGGGCGACATGCCCTATGAGGCGGTGCGCGTCATCCGCGAGCGCCGCGCAACGCCGGATCAATCGCCGCAAGCGGCGGAAAGGCGCCTGAAAGCCGAAACCGCTTATGATAATCTGACCCTTGCGGGTGATCACACCGATACCGGCGTTCCGGCGACCATCGAAGGCTCGATCCGGTCCGGCGATCGCGCCGCGCAACTTGTGATGGGGCGGCGCGCTTGACCCGATTGCTCGTCGCGCCGGCCACGCTTTGGCGGCTCTTTTTTGCATGGATTGCGCTGACCGTGCTCTTTGGCGTTGTCATGCGCGTGTGGGATTTTGAAATCATTGACGAGATTTCGAACCCCGCCGCGGTCATCGCCCATGTTGACGCCATGAGCCCTGTCCAACGCACGGTTCATGCATGGATGACGGTGACGCTCGACGTCGTTTATCCGTTTGTCTACGGCGCATTGTTTTGCGGCGTCGCGATGCGCGCTTTTGATCGGGCGGGCGGGGCGCTAGCGCTTCTGATCGCCGCCGTCATACCGGTCGATATCACTGAGGGCGTGGCGCAAATCGCAATTCTCAATGGCGCCTATGAGGCCGCCGGCCTCAAGGCCTATCTGACGCCGCTCAAGCTTGGGCTGTTTTTTCTGGGCCTCGCCGTCTTTATCGCAGGGCTCGTGCGCATGGGATTGCGCGCTCGGAAAGCGCCGGCGGCATGAACGCGCCATCGGAAAAAGCTGAACCGGCGTTTATCGGCGTCGTGTGCGGATTGAAGTCGGAGGCCGACGTGGTCCGTCAATGCGCCGGTCGCGCGCGCCCATCGGATCAACCGGCGACGGCGATGCGGGTCGGCGTTTCTGGCGCGAGCGCGCAGCGCGCTGAAGAAATTGCGCGCGATTTCTGCCGCGACGGTGCGCGCACGATCTTGAGCGTCGGCGTTTCCGGCGGGCTCAATCCCGCATTGGCGCCGGGGGACCTTCTGATCGCCGACGCTGTCGTCACCGCTGACGGCGCTCGCTATGACTGCGACAAGGATATCGTAAAGGCGATCTTCCGAAGTCTTGATGCGGTCTCGGCGCCAAATCCCCCGACGGGCGCAGCCGCGGCCCCGATCATCCTGTTCGGCGCCGATGAAATCGTCGCATCGGCGGCAGAAAAGGCGGCCCTTTTTCAGCGCTTCAATGCTGCGGCGGTCGATATGGAAAGCCACGGCGCGGCGCGGGCCGCCGCATCGGCCGGCGCGGCGTTTGCGGCTGTGCGCGCGGTTGCGGACCCAGCCTCGCGCGCCTTGCCGAGCGCGGCCCTCAATGCCGTTGCGCCGGACGGCTCGACACGGGTGATGCGCACGCTTCTTGAATGCGCAAAAGCGCCGGGGCAATTCCCGGCGCTTTTAAAACTTGGACAGGATTCCGGATCGGCGCTTAAAACGCTTCGTTCCGTTATCGGATCAATAATGGACGCCCTTTAGGCGTCAACGTTATCGATCAGTGTACGCGCGGGTTTTGCTTTGGCTTGCGCCTTGGCCTGTTTTTCCGCTTCGATTTTGGCCATTTCCGCCTCGACAAGTTCTTCATGCACGTCGATAGCAGGGCGCGCAGCGGCGAGATTGATCTCCGGCGCCATCGGACCCTCGGTGCGGATCTTGTCTGTTTTGTTCAGTTTAAAGAGCTTCATCGGGTTCTTGACAGCATCCATTGCGGCAGTCGGCTCATAACCGCAATGCGCCATGCAGTTGGAGCACTTCTCGTATTTGCCGGTGCCGTACTGATCCCAGTCTGTCGTTTCCATCAGCTCTTTGAAGCTGTCGACATAGCCTTCGCCGAGAAGGTAGCACGGCTTTTGCCAGCCGAAGACATTGCGCGTCGGCGAGCCCCATGGCGTGCACTGATATTCCTGATTGCCGGCGAGGAAGTCGAGGAACAGCATCGAATGCGACAGGTTCCATGTGCGCCCGCGGTCCTTGCCAATTTTAAAGACGTCGCGGAACAGCTGTTTGGTTTTCTCGCGGCTCAGGAAGTGTTCCTTGTCTTCCGCACGCTCATACGCGTAGCCCGGCGAGATCGAAATGTTGACGCCAAGATCAGTTGCGAAGTCGAGATAATCGGCGACCTGTTTGGCGGTCATGTTGTCGAAGATCGTCGCGTTGACGTTGACCTGAAACCCTGCGGCCTGCGCTTTCTTGATCGCTTCGATGGCGATCTTGAATGTGCCTTCCTGATCGACGGCTTTATCGTGTTCTTCTTCAAGTCCGTCGAGATGGACCGAGAAGAAAAGGAACGGCGAAGGTTTGAACAGGTGCAGCTTTTTCTCAAGCAGCAATGCATTCGTGCAGAGCGAGACAAACTTCTTGCGCTTGACGATGCCTTCGACGATCTCGCCAATTTCCTTGTGGATCAGCGGCTCGCCGCCCGGAATCGCGACAACCGGCGCGCCGCATTCATCAACAGCGTCGAGGCATTCCTTCACCGTCAGGCGCTTGTTCAGGATCGGCGCCGGATAGTCGATCTTTCCGCAGCCGGGGCAGGCGAGGTTGCAGCGAAACAAGGGCTCAAGGAACAAGACCAGCGGATATTTCTCGCGTCGCAAAAGCGTTTGTTTTGCAACATAAGCGCCGACGCGCACTTGCTGGTGAAGAGAGACTGTCATTCCGGGTGCTCCGTACTCTTATCGTTTCGTGTTCGCCGGTCTGGTCGCGGCGATAATTATAGTGATCAACAGGGTCGATGGATTTTAAACGGTTTCGCTCGCCCAGGCTTCCATGGCGTCTTTCGGGCGCGGGATGTCGGCGAGTTCGGCGGGCAGCTTGAAGCGAACGTTTTCTTCAACGCCGTCGAGTTTTTCGACGGTCACATCGCGCGATGCGCGCAACCGTTCGATGGTTTCTTGCACCAGCGTTTCCGGCGCCGAGGCCCCCGCTGTGATGCCGACGACGCCAACGCCTTCAAGCCATGCCGGGTCAAACATTGTGGCGTCTTCAATGAGATAGGACGGCAAGCCGAAATTCTCGCCGATCTCGCGCAGGCGATTGGAGTTCGAGCTGTTATGGGCGCCGACCACGAGAAGAAGGTCAACCTGTTTGGAAAGTTCGATAACGGCGGTCTGGCGGTTTTGCGTCGCGTAACAAATGTCGCGCGTGTCCGGACCGATGATCTTCGGGAAGCGTTCTCTGAGCGCTGCGATGACGTCTTTGGTGTCGTTCACCGACAAGGTCGTTTGCGTGACGAACGCGACGCGCTCCGCGTCGGAGACCTCAAGCTCGGCGACTTCTTCCGGCTCGCTCAGTACATGCACCGTGCCGGGAATTTGTCCGAGCGTGCCTTCAACTTCCGGGTGGCCGAGATGTCCGATCAGAACGATATCGTAGTCCTTCGCTGCGTACCGGCGGCCCTCTTTGTGGACTTTGGTGACGAGCGGGCAGGTGGCGTCAATGACGTCCAGTTCGCGCAGCGCGGCCCCGTCCTCGACTTTTTTCGAAACGCCGTGCGCGGAAAAAATCGCCACGGCGCCGGTCGGCACTTCGTCAACTTCCTTGACAAAAATGGCGCCCCGGTCGCGCAACGTATCGACGACGCGTTTGTTGTGAACGATCTCGTGGCGCACATAAACCGGCGCGCCATATTTCTCGAGTGCGCGCTCGACAATGTCGATGGCGCGCTCAACGCCGGCGCAAAATCCGCGCGGCTGCGCCAGGATTACGCGCAGAGGAGCGCCCGTTTCGCCCGCCATGTTCCCCTCGGTCATACTCACTCCCGACGCCGTCGCAATGGCGGCTCTATATACGTCGCGCCCTTATTCCACGAGCCGTCCCGGCCTGCAACATGCGCTGATCGCTTCATTGAAATACGCACGGTAAATCGATTTTTGCTGCATTGCAACAATGCTTGGCGCTGGCGATCCCCTCGTGTAGCGTCGCCAGTTGGGGAAGCGTGCAGGTATGGAGGGGCGTCATGATTTCGATTTTCAGCGGTCGAAAGGCCTTGTCCTCGTCAGCATGGCCGAAGTCCGCCATCGTCGATGCCCTCGGCGTGCGCTATGACGGTCTGGAACATCTCGGCGACGATGAAGGTTTCGCCCTTTATCAGGCGACCGACGGCAAGTTGAATTTCGTGGTGGCGCTCGTCGAAGTGAACGGCGCGCCTGATCAAATCGCCGAAATCGGCTTTCTCGCGCGGTTCGTCGGGTTTAACGCCACCCAGTCGGCGAGTGAATTCATCAACCGCAACGCCCATATCGCAACGTCTGGGCTCGAGAGCGGCGGCGATCTTTATCTGATTGCCGGCGTTCAGGCGACCGGACGGTTCGACGCCGCCTCTTTCACGCTCATTCTGGAGGCGTGGAAACGCGATCTGATGCTCGCGATCCATGCGCTATCAGGCGGGCAGGCGGCCCCGGCCCACCCCATCGCCGGCCTCGAAAAGGCGCGCCTCTCCGCGGTCAACACCGCGCCGCAGCGCGACGGCGCGCCGGCCCGAGGCGGCCGTCCGCTCATGGACGCCTTTTCATATTTCTTCGGCGACGATCGGAGAATGGCGGTTTGTACAGAATGCGACGGCCGCGGTAAGCGCGGCCTTGTTGCGAGAAAATGCGCCGCCTGCGAGGGCGAAGGTCTTGTGAAAATGACAGGGGGACGCCGGTGAGCCAAAACGATTGCGAGCCTGGCGATAGCTGTTATGGGTCCGGCGCGCCGTTCGCGGCGTCCGCCCCCGTTTATTTTCTATGAAAGCCCAGTCATGACCGCGTTCGAAACCGCCATCGCCGAAACCGCCGCCATTGTTGAAGAGGCGCTCGAGAACTTCCTGCCGATGCGCGACGGGCCGTTGGGGCGCGTCGTCGCCGCCATGCGCCATGGATCGCTCGATGGCGGCAAGAGATTGCGGCCGTTCTTGCTGATCGCCGCCGCCGATATCTTCGAGGTTTCGCGGGAGCGTTCTGTCAGAGCCGGATGCGCTGTGGAGATGATCCACTGTTATAGTCTTATTCATGATGATCTTCCGGCGATGGACGACAGCGATTTGCGGCGCGGGCGGCCTTCGGTGCACAAGAAATTTGATGATGCGACAGCGATCCTCGCCGGGGATGCTTTATTGACGCAAGCCTTTGAGATCCTTGCCGAGGAACAAACCCATCCGAACCCCGGCGTTCGGTGTGCGCTGGCGGTCGAACTTGCGCGCGCTTCCGGCAAAATAGGCATGGTCGGGGGGCAAATGATCGATATCTATGCGGAGCAAAAAGACTTCGATATCGATCAGATCAGCGAATTACAACAGTTGAAAACCGGCGCCCTTATAAGATTTTCAGCACTTGGCGGCGGTATCATCGGCGAAGCGGGCAGGGACGAGTGCGCAGCGCTTTCGTCTTATGCTGAAGATTTGGGACTTGCGTTCCAGATTGTTGATGACTTGCTTGACGCATTTGGCGACGCCGATGCGCTTGGCAAACCGGTTGGACAGGATGTCGATATGGACAAAGCGACATTCATTAAAATTCTGGGGGCCGAAGGCGCCCGCGAAAAAGCGCTTGCGCTCGTTGAAAGCGCCAAGAGCCGCCTCGACCGGTTCGGCGTCGCCGCTGATCCGCTGCGCGGCGCCGCCGATTTTGTTTTCCGCAGAAAATCGTAGCAGGGTGATAATGAGTTAAGTTGCGTACCGATGATTAGGGGGAGTAAGAATGAAGATAGGCGTGTCAGGTCATCGCGCCAGAGACGGCGCCAACTGGCTCTGGGTTCGCGAGGCGATGATCGATGTTTTTCTCGATCATAACAATGCAATAGGATGGTCGTCTTTGGCGGAAGGCGCAGATCAGATTTTCGCCGAAGTCGCGCTTGCCTTCGGCGGCGGACTTGTTTCGGTTATCCCGTTCCAAACGAGTTACGAAAATGAGTTCGCCGGACGCCATCGCGCGAAGTACGAAGCGACGTTGGCAAAATCGCGGAAAGTCATCGGGGTGAACGGTGACACACGCGATGCCGCATTCTTCGCCGCAGGCAAGAAGGTCGTCAAAGCTTGCGATCTTATGGTGCTTGTCTGGGATGGCGCCCCGGCGCGCGGCCCGGGCGGTACTGCCGATATCGCTGAATACGCCAAGGTGAAACGCAAGCCGACAATTTGGCTTGATCCAATCGATCGGCGTATTGAACGCTTTTGAATGCTAGGCTTTGGCTTGCTCCTCAAGACGATCAAGCAGGGCGTCGACGCCATTTGCGGCGATGAATGCGGAAAATTCCTCGCGTTTGACCAGCATGATCGAAACATCGTTGACTGAGATGTTGATGATCTTGTGATCGTCAGTCTTGAGCCGCCGCACGCGCCAGTCGACGAGGATCGGCGCACCTTCAGCTCGTTCAAGTTTTGTGCGGACGATGGTGTCGTTCCGCCGAAATTTCTTGGCGTCAATTACCTCAAGCGGTTTGTTGACGATGCCTTTAAACTGCTGCGCATAGAGGCGTGTGATGTAATCGGGAAAGATCGTGTTGTAGCGTTCTAACTGCGCCGGCGTGATTGTCTTTCTGGCTTCGCCAAGCATGAACTTTCCGATTTGCTCTACAGCAAGACCGTCAGCAAGCACCACTTGAAATGCGGCAAGGCGTTCGGCTTCGCTCGCGCCTTCTTTCGTCATCGCCGCGGTGGCGTCGCTAGTGAGACCGCGAATGAAATCTGTGGCTTCGTCAATCAGCTGCGCTTCGGCTTGCGACAGCACCTCCACAGCTTGCGTCTCGTCGGTTGACACCGTCGCCTCTTGCGCGATGGCGTGCGCCGCGGGAATTGAGGTGAGGGCGAGGAGGCCCGCCATAACCCTAATTTTTGAAACCATTTTACAAGTCCTCATTGCCGCCTTTTTCAAGGGTTTGACGGCACTATATGGGGTGATTGGGGCGGTAATCCAGCAAGAATTGGGTTGGAATTGTGGCGAGTTGCGGTGTTTCTTCACGCTTTCGTGTTCCCGGGGCGTTCTGCGATCTTGAACGCGGCCGGCAGGACGATAAGTGTGCAGATCAACGTAAATGCAATCGCGATCGACAATAGCTCGCCCATGCTTGCTGTGCCGCGGTGGGGCGATAGCATCAAGCTTCCAAATGACGCCACGGTTGTCAGCGCCGAGAAGAGAACCGCACGAGGCGTCGATGTGCCGAAAACACCGTCATCGGCATCCGCTAATTGCTGGCGCATCACAAGGTGAATGCCGCTATCGACGCCAATTCCGATCAGAAGAGGCAGCACGATTACGTTGGCGTAGTTGAATGGAATATCGACAAGGACGCCCGCGGCTGTGGTTAAAATTGCGGCGAGCGCGAGCGGCGCAAGGATCAGGAACACCAGGCTGACGCGGCGCACTAACAGCATCAAAAAGAGTGATATGACGGCGAGAGCGATCAGTGTCGCTTGTAACATCGCGTTTGAAATAACCTCGCCTGCGCGCAGGGACTGCACGGCGCCGCCGCCGATATCGGGAAACAGCGCCGAAACGCGATCGACAAAGTCTTCCAGTTTGTCTTCGTCGCGAACGTCTTCGGACGGCAGAATGTCAACGCGCCAAAGGCCGTCCGCTGATTTATATCGGTCGGCCAAAGAGGCTGGCAGCGCTTCTAGCTCTACATAATCAGCGTTGAACTGCGCGCGCAGCCGTTCAATCAACGCCGGCCAAAATGCAAAGATGTTTTCCTGAAGCCGGGTCCTGACCGCCGGATCGCTGCTCTCATTTACCGCCGTCAAAAGGTCGGCGAGCCGTTTCGCAGAGCCGTCTTCATAAGCCGTTGTCAGTCGATCTCTGAGAATTGTGACGCCGTCATCGTTTTTGCCGGATGCGCCCGCTTCATTTTCCTCTGATGCTTGGCCGTCCTGATCGAGCGCGAACACAAGCGTCGATGCGGCGATATCAATTAATTCAAGTTTTGCGTCCTGATCTTCCGGCACGAAATCCGGCAGCGATCTTGCGCTGCGCACCACATCAAGCGCTTTGGCGGCGCGCGAGGTCTCCATCGCATCCGCCTCGCTGTCTACGAGACGCGTCAGGCGATATGGCACCGTACTTTCGTCTTCGAAAAGCAGATTAAATCCGTAAACCGATGGGCTGTCGGGATTTCTGAGCGCCATAGGATCGGCGTCGAATTTTGCGTCGGGAATGATAAGCAAAGCCGCCAGTCCCGTGAGAACGGTAACAATGGTCACCGGGATCGAAATCCGCTCAAGGGCTCTAAAACCTTTTCGAATGAGACCGCCAGACGCACGCGCCGCCGGTCTTGGGAATGCCGACAGACAAGCCGGCAGAAACGTAATCGACACCAGAAACGCAATGATGACGCCGGCGCCTGCAATCACGCCAAGCTGCGCGATCCCGTTAAACTGTGTGGGGACGAATGACAAAAAGGCGAGTGCGGTCGTCGGTGCGGCGATCGCCATGGCGGGCCCTACTTCATGAACCGCGCCGTTGAGCGCCGCCGCTGTCGTCTGGCCCGCGATTTTTCGCTCCTGAACATGCAGAAGAAGATGAATAGCGAAGTCGAGCCCGAGGCCGACGAGCAGTACCGTAAATGCAACGGAAACGAGATTCAGTTCACCGACCGCGAATGCGGCAAAGGCCGACGTCAGCACCAGCGTGATGATCAACGTTATCATTGTTAACGCGGCCATGAACAAAGAGCGAAAGGCGAACAGCAACAGCGTTGTGACCAACACGAATGAAAGAAGAAAGGAAAGGCCGATGCCTTGCGTCACTGATTCGAGTTCTTCGGCCCGCAACGCCGGATCGCCTGTGATATAGGCGTCGACCCGGCCGGCATAGTCCGCGCTGAGCAAGGCGATTTCATCGCGCAGCGCTTCAATGGCTGTTTTCGCCGGCTGCAGCCGCGTGAAATCGAGGACGGGAGTTGCGTACACAAGCCGCGTGTGGGCGGCTGCGTCCTTACTCGTTGTGTCCAGCGCGCCCATCCATGCAAAAGGTCGCCGTTCGCCGGCGAGAGCTGCCTCCACCACAACGCCGAGCTCGGCATAGATATCGGACAAGGTTTCTTGACCGAGTTCTGATCGTTCTGCGAGTTCGTCATTTTCGGCGAGCGTCTTGAAGAACGTGTCGATTTTTGGAGACGACACCAGCGTTTCGATAAGGCCTGCCGCCTTTGTCATTTGCGCAAGCCGCGCCTCGAGCTCGCCTTCTGTCAAATAAAGGAGGCCGTTTTCACGAAAAAACGGGTCCGCAGCTGGCGAGAAAACCGCGCTCACCGTTTCTGTTTGGTTCTGAAGGCGCGAGGTCAACGCGGCCGCAAAAGTGTCGGCCTCATCGAGCGTTGGGGCGCGAACGACGACGATGATGTCTGTCTTGAGCTGGGGAAAGGCTTCTTTCAATGCGGCGGCGCGTTTTTGAAACGCAAGCTCCGGATCGAGCATGGCGCTCGTGTCGGTATTCACGCTTAGCGTGCGCGCAGCGTAATAGCCCCCGGCGATTGTCGCAGCAGCGAACAAGGCGAGAATCAACCACGAAGAGCGCCGCGCTGCAGCAGTCCAAAGTCTCAAGATCGTTTCGATGGTGCCGAGCATGGATGGTCAGTAATAGCTAAAGGGGGAGTGCGATTCGGCAACCCGTCTGGCGCCGCGGTTTCAGTTGCGCCGACTATAGGCGTTCGCATCGGCAGGGCAACAAGTGAGGCGCGACGAAGCCTTCTTTGGCTCAGCGTGGGTCCGCGAACGCTTCGGGTCGCCAGAGGCGGGCGCTGAGTTGAACCCCGACGCGGGCGCGGCTAAGTCGAGGGGCTATGAAATCACAGACACCAGGGGCTTCAGCCGCCAACGCCGCCATCGGCTATCTGGACGGGCGGCGCGCCGAGATGGCCAACCAGTTGCGGGACTGGTGCGCCATTAATTCCGGCAGCACGAACCTGTCGGGGCTTGCCGAAATGCATGCAGCGCTCGGTGAGGCGTTTGCAGCTCTGGGCGGCGATATCGAAACCGTCGCGTCGGAGGCGCACAGCATCATTACGCCGGGCGGGGACGCGATCACGCAGCCAGCCGGCGACATGCTGCGCCTTGTGAAACGGCCGCAAGCGCCGGTCAGGGTGCTCCTCGCCGGCCATATGGATACCGTATTCGGCGCCGATCATCCGTTTCAGGACCAAAAACTGCTCGACGAGGACACGCTCAACGCGCCCGGCGGCGCGGATATGAAGGGCGGCCTTCTGGTCCTCCTTTACGCCCTGAAAACGATTGAGCAATCGCCTTTCGCTGACCGGATCGGCTATGAAGTGATCATCAACGCCGACGAGGAAATCGGTTCGCATGGCTCATTAAAGCTCATCGGCGAGGCGGCCCGCCGGGCGCATTTCGCATGCGTTTACGAGCCGGCGCTGGCGGACGGCACGCTTGCGGGCGCGCGTAAAGGCAGCGGCAATTTTTCTGTCGTCTTTCGCGGCAAGAGCGCCCACGCGGGCCGGGAGCACCATCTCGGCCGAAACGCGATCGTTGAAGCGGCGAACTTCGTCGGGCGCATCTCAGACCTCAGTGGTGGGCGCAATGGCTTGACCGTTAATGTTGCGCGGGTTGACGGCGGCGGTCCGAACAATGTGGTGCCGGACAAAGCAATCGTGCGCTTCAATGTCCGGGTTGAGGCCCATGAGCATGCGGCTTGGTTCTCAAACGAGTTGCACACAATTATCGCCCAGTCGAATGCAAGAGAAGGTTTCAGCGCCGAGCTTCATGGCGGGTTTGGTCGCCCGCCCAAACCGATGACCCCGGATCTCAAAGCATTTTTCGAGGCGTTGCGATCCGTCGGCGACGATCTTGGGATTGATATTTCATGGGTCGCCACCGGCGGATGCTGCGACGGCAATAATATCGCCGCCGCCGATATTCCGGTGATCGACACGCTCGGCGTTCGCGGCGCGCATATCCATTCTTCGAAAGAATATGTGCGCCTCGATAGTCTTGAAGAGCGCGCCAAATTATCGGCGCTGCTCCTGATGCGGATCGCCGCCGGCGATATTCCGCTTCCCGGACAAACACAAAACGGGGCCAGCTGAGCGATGGCGTTGCCTTTCATCCGGCCTGTGCGCCATGAGGATTTCGATGAAATCTTCGCGCTTGCCAAGAAAGCCGGCGGCGGCATGACGAATTTGCCGCCGGATGAGACGGCGCTGCGCGAGCGCATTGATTTCGCCGTTAAGAGCTTTGAAGCCCAAGCAAGCGAGCCCGGCCCTGAGGTCTATATGCTGGCCCTTGAAAAAGACGGCGCGGTCATGGGGACGGCGGCTGTCTTTTCGTCGATCGGTCTTGAGTCCGGTTTCGTGAACTACAAGGTCAACTGGACGTTTCACGCGTCGCAGCAACTGGGAAAGCGCATCAAGCGACGGCTATTGGTCCCGACCCATGATTTCACCGGCAGCAGCGAAGTCGGGTCGCTATACTTGTCGCCTGATCTGCGTGGCGGCGGGTTCGGCAAGTTCCTGGCGCGTACGCGTTATATGTTCATTGCTCAGCGCCCCGACATTATTGCCGAAAGCGTATGCGCCGAGCTTCGCGGCTGGCGGGCGCCGAATGGCGATCAGCCATTCTGGAATGCGCTCGGACGTCATTTTTTCGACATGGAATTTGAAGAAGCCGACGTCCACAACGCCGCGAACGGCAACCAGTTCATTGCTGATTTGATGCCGCGGATTTCGATCTATGTTTGCCTGCTGCCTGAAGATGCGCGCGCCTGTATCGGACGGCCGCACGACAAAGCCGCGCCGGCTTATAAGATGCTGATGAAAGAAGGGTTCGCCTTCAATGACTACATCGATATCTTTGACGGCGGTCCGCTGGTCAACACGAAAATAGGCAACATCAAAACCGTCGCCGACAGCCGGGTATTATCAATAAAGGCGATCGACGACGCCGCAGTCGGCGCAGAAGGCATTATCGCCGCCGGAGAAGTTGCGGGTTTTCGCGCGGTGCGCGCTGAACTTGACGTGCGCAACGACGAATGCGTCGTAAGCCCGACAGTCGCCGAAACGTTGCGCGTTGAAAAAGGCGACGTGGTCCGCTGGGTCGCCTGGTAGTCTCGCGGCTTAAGAATGTCTGGAACAAGAGTATGTCTGAAAAGCTTTTCATTAATGGCGTATGGCGCGACGGTCGCGGCAATCGATTTGCGGCGCATGATCCCTCACGGGGCGCCTCGGTCTTTGAGGCGGCGGCGGCGACGGCGCAGGATGTCGCGAATGCCGTAGCGTCCGCGCGCACGGCCTTTCCAGATTGGGCCCGCACGCCGCTCAGTGAGCGGATCGACAGCGTTGAGCGGTTTCGCGATATCGTCAAAAGAGACAGCGAAAAACTTGCAAGAATGATTTCCTGCGCCACGGGAAAACCATTGTGGGAAACCAAAACGGAAGCCGCGGCGGTGGCCGGAAAAGTCGATATCTCGATACGCGCGTTTCATGAGCGCACCGGTGAAAAAGAAACTGCCAGCGGCGCAGCGCGCGGCGTTCTTCGACACAAACCACATGGCGTCCTCGCGGTCCTCGGACCGTTTAATTTTCCCGCGCACTTGCCCAATGGTCACATTGTTCCCGCGCTGATCGCCGGCAACACGGTCGTCTTTAAGCCGAGCGAACTGGCGCCGGGTCCTGGCGTGTTTCTTGCTAAGGCGCTTGAGGAAGCGGGTATCCCGCCGGGTGTCGTCAATCTCGTACTGGGCGGGCGAGAAGCAGGGGCGGCGCTGGCCGGCGATCCTGACATTGACGGGCTTCTTTTCACCGGCGGCGCCCGCACGGGACAGGCGCTTCACACGGCCTTCGCGGGGCGTCCGGATAAAATCCTTGCGCTTGAGCTGGGCGGCAACAATCCACTGATCTGGTGGGATACGGAAGATATGGACGCCGCGGCGTTTGCAGTTGTCCAATCGGCGTTCCTGACGTCCGGCCAGCGATGCACATGCGCGCGCCGACTAATTCTGCCGGCGGGCGCGGAGGGCGACGCGGCGTTGCAAAAGCTGATCGACCTCACCGAACGCCTGATCATGAACGAACCATTCGCTGATCCTCAGCCATTTCATGGCCCGGTGATTAACGCAGCGGCCGCCCAAGGTCTCGACGACGCATTTCAGCGACGCGTCGCGCTGGGCGGCAAAGTGTTGAAGCCGCTCACCGTAGAGGAGGGGAGCGCCTTCGTGACGCCAGGCGTCATTGATTTGAGCGACGTTGATTACGTCCCCGATGAAGAACATTTTGGCCCGATGTTGCAGGTCTTCCGGGTGCGTGATTTTAGCGAGGCGATCGCGGCTGCGAACAATACGGCGTTTGGCTTGTCGGCGGGCCTCCTCAGCGACGACGCCGAGAAATGGAATGAGTTCTTTGCGTTATCTCGGGCTGGCGTCGTTAACTGGAACCGTCAGACGACAGGCGCATCCGGCGCGGCGCCCTTTGGCGGGATTGGTCTGTCCGGGAACCATCGCCCGAGCGCATATTACGCCGCCGATTATTGCGCCTATCCGGTTGCGTCGATGGAGGGTGAAACATTGCTTGCGATGCCGGACGAGCAAGTGGGCGTTTCAAGCTAGTGGCGGTGCGCGAGGTCAACTTTGACGGCCTGATTGGCCCAACACACAATTATGCAGGGCTTTCATTCGGCAATGTGGCGTCTGCGAATAATGCGGGGGAAACCTCCAATCCCCGTGAGGCGGCGCTCCAGGGGCTCGCGAAAATGCGCGCCTTGCTGGAGCTTGGTCTGGTTCAGGGTTTTTTGCCTCCATTGCCGCGACCCAATCTGAAGATCCTCCGTGCGCTGGGTTTTACCGGCGACGACGCCGCCTTGATCAACGACGTCGCAAAATATGACTCCGCCTTGCTGGCCAATGTTTATTCTGCGTCCGCTATGTGGACAGCCAACGCGGCGACGGCGGCGCCATCGTCCGACACAGCGGACGGCAAGGTGCATTTCACGCCGGCGAACCTTGCGGCGCATTTTCACCGTGCGACAGAGGCCGACGATACAGCCCGGAATTTGCGTGCGATCTTCAGTGATGAGCGTTTCTTCCGCCATCATGAACCGTTGCCGGGCGGCGTCCACTTTGGCGATGAAGGCGCAGCGAACCATGGCAGGCTTGCGGCAAGTCATGGCGACGCCGGCGTTCACCTGTATGTATATGGAAGGCCCGGCGATCGCTTTCCAGCGCGCCAAAAGCGCGCCGCCAGCGAAGCGGTCGCGCGTCTCCACGGCCTTGACCCGGCGCGGGTCTGTTTCCTTGAGCAGGCGCGCAAGGCGCTGGACGCGGGCGCCTTCCACAACGACGTCGTCGGCGTGGCGAATGAATCTGTTCTGTTTCTTCACGAACAGAGCTTTGAAGACAGAAACGCCGCATACGCCCAAATCCGCAACGCGGCGCCGTTCGTTCGGATCATTGAAGCGCCGACGAAGGACGTCTCGCTCGAAGATGCGGTGACGTCGTATCTGTTTAACTCGCAACTCGTGACATTGCCCGATGGCGAGATGGCGTTAATTCTGCCCGGCGAGGCGGAGGCAAACGCGCGCACCAGGGCGTTTCTTGAGCGGGTCGTTGAGACGGACAATCCTGTGCGCCGGCTGGTTTTCAAGGATGTCCGCGAAAGTATGCGCAATGGCGGCGGCCCTGCGTGCCTGAGATTGCGGGTGTTGCTGTCTGACGATGAGCGCCGCGCGGTCAATCAGAAGTTCATTCTTGATGACGATAAACTAGAAAAGCTTGAGGGGTGGGTCCGCGACCATTACCGGGATCGGCTGCATCCGGATGATCTCCGTGATCCCGGTTTTATGAACGAGGCGCGTTCCGCCATTGAGGCGCTCTACACTATGCTCGGCTTATCCCTTCAGGATTAATGTTCCGCGTAAGGAATAAAAGCGCTGCAGCCTCACCGGCGCAGCGCTTTATGGATTCGTCAGAGCGTTGGTTTGCGCCGCGCTGAAAACCCGGCGCCCATCAGGGCGGTTAAAAACAATAAAGCCGCCCCCGGAACGGGCACGACTTCCGGATCGATGAATGTTTCGAAAACGATGTCGTCGATGTTGAAAGCGAAGACCCCCGAAGCCGCCGATAAGGTCGCGCTCATGAACGGGGCCAGCGATGCGATCGTCAATATGAAGACTTCATCGCCTGACGACAGGATTTCATCCGGCGCCGCAGAAACGGAGAATTCGCCGCCGCCGGTGAGCGTCAGGGCGCCGGCCGGTAAAAACGGCGTTGTCACGGCGGTTAGACTGAAAGAGGTAATCGCCTCATCGAAATCGAAGGTGACTTCATCCAATCCAAGAAATGATTGCGTGCCGCCGTCGTCGACGCCGAGATAGTTGTCGCCGGATGTTGTCTGAAGACCGGTTGAGACGACAAGATCAAGCCCTATGTTTGAACTGATCGTGACGCCGTCGATGGATGAAACCACGGCGCCCGGAGCAAGATCGTCAAAATCGATCACGGTTGTGGTTGTCGCCGATGCGACGCCGAAACTTGCCGCCGCGGCGATGCAAATTGCAATGGCTGTGTTTTTGATACGCATGCTTTCTCCCCATGATTGCGCGCGCCGGCGCCATGCCGACGCGGTGGATCTGGGCGTTCGATCTGGCGCTTCAAGCGCGCGCTGCGCTGGGCGGCCCGCTTTTGCCGGAATTTCAAAGATACTTGTGCGGTAGATCACGCCGAGCGCCCGCCAAAAGCCATTTCGAAGCTTTTCGGGCGGGCGCGGCGGCGCCGGGCTTTCGCAAAAACGCGGGATCTCCGGAAAACACAGGAACAGCGCTTAACCCGCTGTTTCCGGAATGGGGATCACGACTTTGCGCTCAACCTCGCGGAGCGTGAAGCTCGATTCCACCGTTTCCACATTAGGCATTCGCAAAATCGTCTCTGACAGAAACGTTTCGTAGGCGGCGAGGGAAGGGATCACGACGCGGATAAAATAGTCGAACTTGCCGGTCACGAGATAGCATTCCATGACTTCGTCGCGCGCTTTGATCGCGGTCTCGAATTCGCGCAGCGTCTTGTCGTCTTCGCGCTCCAGCTTAACGAGGATGATCACGGTGACGTTCACGCCGAGCGCTTCGCGGTTTACCTCGGTCCGGTACCCGCGGATCACCCCGTCGCTTTCGAGCCGGCGCAACCGGCGCAGGCATGGCGTCGGCGACAACCCCACTTTTTCGGCGAGATCGGCGTTGGTGATCCGGGCGTTTTCCTGAAGGTGTTTGAGGATCTTGTGATCGATTTGATCGAGCTTCATAGGATCATCGCTTTTTCTGCATGAACCCCCATAGTTTATGCTATCTATTTGGCAGGTTCTGCTAACTGTCAAGCGATTTCGCCGCAAGTTTGACCGATCTGGCTTCGCGCACAGCGATATGTATAAGGCTGGCGCGGCGGCTGGCGACGGTCGCCGGTGATGGACGCAGCGCACGCGGCGCGCGCGCTCACGGGAGACGACAACGGCATGGATATTCGCGAAATTTCTGTCGACGGGTGGCGAAAGATCATTCACGCCCGCGATGCGGGTTCCGGGCTCGACGCGTTGATCGCCGTCCATGACGCGACGCTCGGACCGGGTTGCGGCGGTTGCCGAGTGTTCCCCTATGCGAGTTTCGACGACGCCTTGACCGACGTAAAAAACCTGTCGCGGGGGATGACCTTCAAGAATGCGCTCGCGGGCATGCCGTTCGGCGGCGGCAAGGCGGTGATCATCGCCAATCCGCGAACGGACAAGACGCCTGAAATGTTTCATGCGTTCGGCCATGCGCTGAACAGCCTTGAAGGTCTGTACTTCACCGCCGAGGATTCCGGCATGGCGGAAGCTGATTTGCTAGCGGTTCTGGAAGTCAGTCCGTATGCGGCGGGCGTGGTGCGCGACGGCAAGGGCGGCAATCCCGCGCCATTCACCGCGCGCGGCGTCTGGCGCGGCATGCAGGCGGCGGCACGCGTTAAAACCGGCGCTGAAAGCCTGAAGGACATGCGCGTTTCGATTCTGGGTGTCGGCGCTGTCGGCATGGCGCTGGCGGCGCTTCTCCATGAAGAGGGCGCGCATCTGACCGTGGCCGACGTCAACGAAGACGCCCTCAAGGAAGCGCAGTCGCAATTTGGCGCAACGCTCGTGAGACCCGAAGAAGCTGTCGCCGCCGACGTTGATATCTTCAGCCCCTGTGCGCTTGGCGGGTCGATCAATGCGCAGACATTGCCGGCGCTGAAAGCCGAAATCGTCGCTGGCGCCGCCAACAACCAGTTGGCGACGCCGGACATGGATGCGGCGCTGAAAGAGAGCAACATTCTGTACGCCCCTGATTTCGCTATCAACGCCGCCGGTGTGATCAGCGTCGATCTGGAAATTCTCGGCCAATGGTCGGCCGACGAGATGACGCGGCGCTGCGACGCGATTGGCGATACGATTGAAGAAATCTGCGTGCGCGCGGCGCGCGAAAACCGCCCGACAGGCGCTGTCGCCGATGAAATGGCGCTCGAGATAATCGCCCGCGGCGCAGTCGCCGCCGAGTAACGACGGCGCGCCGTTCTAAAGCGGCGCCAACACAAGGAAACCCGATAATGACGCAAGCACTGAACGATCCGATTGTCGTCGCCGGCATGGCGCGCACGCCAATCGGCAATTTTCTGGGCGCCTTTTCCGGCGTCAGCGCCACCACGCTCGGGGCGGCGGCGATTTCGGCCGCGCTCGACCGCGCAGGCGTCAAGGCCGACGACGTCGATGAGGTTTTGATGGGCTGCGTGCTGCCCGCCGGCCTCGGACAGGCGCCGGCGCGCCAGGCCGCGCTTGGGGCGGGCATTCCCACATCGGCGGCGTGTTCGACGGTGAACAAGGTCTGCGGTTCCGGCATGAAAACCGTGATGATGGCGGCCAACGCCATCGCAGCCGGCGAAACGACGATCGCCGTCGCCGGCGGCATGGAAGCGATGACAAACGCGCCGCATCTTTTGCCGAACGGTCGCACGGGCATCAAATTCGGCCATGGCGAGGTTCTCGACCATATGGCCCATGACGGCCTTGAAGACGCTTACCAAAAGAAAACGGCGATGGGCGTTTTCGCCGAAAAATGCGCGCGCGAGTGGCAGTTTTCCCGCGAAGAACAGGACGCCTATTCGATGCGTTCGGTGACGCGGGCGCAGACCGCAATCGCCGACGGATCGTTTGCCGATGAAATCAGTCCTGTCGAGGTTCCCTCCCGCAAGGGCGCGGTGACCGTCGAGCACGATGAAAAACCGGGGCTTGTAAACGCTGAAAAAATTCCGGGATTGCGCCCCGCTTTTGAAAAAGACGGCACCGTGACCGCCGGCAATGCCTCGGCTATTTCCGACGGCGCGGCTGCGCTGGTGTTGACCGCGCAAAGCGAGGCGGAGCGCCGGGGCCTCAAGCCGCTGGCGCGGATCGTTGCGCAGACAACCCATGCGCAGGCCCCGGAATGGTTTACGACGGCGCCCGTCGCCTCGATGCAAAAACTGCTCGAGCGCGTCGGTTGGGCGGCGGGCGATGTCGATCTGTTTGAGATCAACGAAGCCTTTTCGGTGGTGCCGCTCGCCGCCATGCGCGAGCTCAAATTGCCGGCGGAGAAGGTCAACATTCATGGCGGCGCGATTGCGCTTGGGCATCCGATCGGCGCATCGGGCGCCCGCATCATTGTGACGCTGATTAATGCGCTGCAGCGGACCGGCGGCAAAAAAGGCGTCGCATCGCTTTGCATCGGCGGCGGCGAGGCGACGTCGGTTGCGCTTGAGCTGATCTGACGCTGACGCCGGGCCCGGCTTGCGGGCCGACGCCTGGCATCGGCGCGCTTTTCGTCCTTTATCTCTTGTTGAGGAAGGGCGTATAGTGAAAATGAGGGCGTCGGCGCGCCCATCCCGCGCAGGGTTTAGATAACCGAGGCGGCGCCGTGACAAGCGGACGCAACCATACCGGTAAATAGACGGAGATCGACCATGGCTGACGCCAGCGGAACCCCCAGCGATATCGTGACCTTTGACTGGCGCGATCCGCTTGCGCTCGATGCACAGCTTACGGATGAAGAACGGATGGTCCGCGACGCGGCCCACGGTTACGCGCAAGACAGGCTGATGTCGCGCGTCCTTGAGGCGAACCGGAGCGGGACCTTCGACCGCGCGATCATGAGCGAAATGGGCGCGCAGGGTCTGCTGGGGGCGACCGTCAGCGAAGACTACGGCGGCGGCGGCGCGAGCCATGTTGCGTACGGGCTGATCGCGCGTGAAGTCGAGCGGGTCGATTCCGGCTATCGCTCGGCGATGTCGGTGCAATCCTCGCTGGTCATGTATCCGATTGAGGCGTTCGGCTCGGGTGCGCAAAAGCAGAAATACTTGCCCAAACTTGCGAGCGGCGAATGGGTAGGATGTTTCGGCCTGACCGAGGCCGACGGCGGTTCTGACCCGGGCGCGATGCGCACGCGCGCGGTTAAGGTCTCCGACGGCTACAAATTGAACGGCGCGAAAATGTGGATCACGAATTCGCCCATTGCCGATCTTGCGGTTGTTTGGGCGAAACTTGAAAATGAAGACGGAAAGGATGAAATCCGCGGCTTCATTGTCGACCGCGAAGCGAAGGGCTTTTCGACCCCTGAGATCAAGCACAAATTGTCCTTGCGGGCCTCGATCACCGGTGAAATTGCGCTCGACGATGCGGTGGTGCCGGAAGAAAACCTGTTGCCGAATGTGCGCGGATTGCGCGGGCCTTTCTCGTGCCTCAATAAAGCGCGCTACGGCATCGCGTGGGGCGCGATGGGCGCGGCGGAATTCTGCTGGCAGGCGGCGCACGCCTACGCCATGGACCGGATCGTCTTCGGCAAACCCATTGCGGCGACGCAGCTCGTTCAGAAAAAACTGGCCGATATGCAAACCGAAATCGCGCTCGGCCTGCAAGGCGCGCTGCAACTCGGCCGTCTTCTCGACAGCGGCGCGTTCGTGCCGGAAGCGATTTCGCTCATGAAGCGGAATAATTGCGGCAAAGCGCTCGATATCGCGCGGCTCGCCCGCGACATCCATGGTGGAAATGGGATTTCCGACGAATATCACGTCATGCGCCACGCGATGAATCTGGAAACGGTCAATACCTATGAAGGCACACATGACGTGCACGCCCTAATTCTCGGACGGGCGATGACCGGCCATCAGGCCTTTATGTAAAATCATGGCGTCTCCTGTCGGTTAGTGGAAAGCACCGGCGACGGACGGCGACTTTCACGGCTTCAGCCCGACGCGGCGGCAACGCACTTCTTTGATGCGCTTGGGATCGCCTGACGCTCGCAATTTCTGGTTGGAAGAAAATAGCGGGCCGGGCGACCGCGCCGGGCACGCGTGTTTATACCCCGGCGGGCGCCCCCCGTGGATAAGTTTCCTACAGTTTGTATAGTCGTCGCCGGAAAATCATTTCAGATCAGATGCTTGCGACGTCCGCAAAGGGGGTCGCAAACTGCTCTCGAGCGTCGCGAAGCGATTTTTTTTGGCGCCGGGATGGTGTTGCGGTGTGGTTCGCGCTCGTCTGACCATTTGATTTTTGAGAAGGTCCCCGGCTTCTGTTGCCAGGCGCCGCCGGCGAAGGCCGGCTCTTTTTTGACCCGGCGCCGGGATGGTGTTGCGGTGTGGTTCGCGCTCGTCTGACCATTTGATTTTTGAGA
>JBCBBT010000013.1:0-61481 GCA_038531315.1 Pseudomonadota bacterium | reverse complement strand
TGGGGGTTCAGTTCCTACCGGAAGGTGGAGATATCGAATTTTGGACACGCGCTGATAATACAACAAGCAGTTGAAGGCGCGAAAGTCCGGTTAGGGCCAGTTCGAGACCGATGAGTGCCAATTTCTAATGACTGGTTTTGCTCGCATTTCTGCCGTAGAAATAGCGGCCTTGCTTCGGCAAAAACTCGCCAATTCTGTTGAAGAACTCAAAACTGAATAGTTTTATTTTATACGGTTGATATTTTCAGGCTAGATTTTCAAATTTATTGAATCGTTCTGCTGAATTTATAGCCTTTGACAAGATAATTAGCCAAGGCTCTTGTCTCCCGAAGGGCCAAAAATAGTTTTTCAACAGAATTCGCCAAAAGCCGACAGTCACATATGGATTTCGAATGACCGGTTTTGCTTCTCCAATACCCCACTTCCGATGACTAGAGCTCCACGATGATCTTCCCGAATTGGTCATTGCTGGCCATGTATCGATAGGCTTCGCTCGTATCATCAAATCCGAATCTCCTATCGATCTGCGTTTTATACATGCCTGCTGTCCAGCTCTCTCGCAGGTGACAAGAAGCCAGCGCGCGCCTTTCTTCCAGATTCATCATATGCCAGAGAAGATGAAACCCCGTTAGACGGGCGGCCTTTCCGAGGATGGCGTTGGTCGGTACGGGGGCCACTTCCCCAGAAAGAAGACCATATTGGATTATGGTCGATTCAAATCCTGCGGCCTCTCCCAGCATGGTTGTAGCGGGACCGCCAACAGCGTCACATGCGATGTCAAAACCCCGGCCTTCTGTGATCTCCAAAATGCGCGCGGATGAGTCTTCCTCGTCTGCAAGGATCACGTGATCGGCACCTGCTTCAAATAATCGTCCCGCTTTCACGCCTGTGCGAGTGAGCGCAACGGTTGTGGCACCATGGGCTTGAGCAACTTGAATCAGAGCAAGACCGACACTTGAACTTGCAGCATTAAAAACAACGGTTTTACCGTCTCCACGTTGTAATCCGCCAGTTTGCACAAGCAGACCATATGCAGTGCCGAAAGCCATCCAGAACGCCGCCGCATCGACAAAATCAATGCAGTCTGGAATGGGCTCAAGTGCCGTTGCGGGAATATTAATCCGCTCCCCAATGACTCCATAGGCATCTTGTTGAAATGCAGGGGTCACGCAAACCCTGTCGCCGACTGACCAACCTGTGATGTCAGGACCAGTGTCCACAATGACGCCAGCACCTTCAAATCCCAATCGCGCCCCAGGCAGTCGTGGTTGCACAAGATACTGTCCCTGAAAAAATATGAGCTCCGCGCGATTGAGACCCGCCGCTTTTATGTCAATTTGCACATGGCCGGAGGGTGGCGCCAGCAGGTCGGCTTCAACGATCTGCAAAACGTCTGGTCCACCCGTTTGATTGAATTCGACGTGACGAGGCATGAACAGACCTTTCTTACAATGATGATCGACGCGCCAATGCCGATTGAAGTGCGATCGCAATGGGTGGCAGGATAAGCTCAATGGCCGTGGGGATGACGAAGGCGTCGACGATGCCCAGTTGATAGAAACTAAGGAGACGCCCGAGTCCGCCGAGAAACAGACCCCCCATGATCACAGAAAACAGTGTGGCATTCTCTGTAATGTTACGCAGACAGATAAAAAGGCCTATGCCCGTAGCAATCCAGACCCCAGCAAGGAAGCGAACGGAATTGTCTGCCATTGCGAGGGCTTCTGGCGCCTCGGTAATCGGAAGCGTATTGCCTCCAACCACTTCAATCGTTTGAAGCCCCAGTCCAAACCACAATCCGCCGAAGCCAAGGGTGACGAGGGTGAGCAGGACTGTGATCAAGATCAGGATCAGTTTCATGGGAGGATGCCCTCGTTGGTGCGGCTTCTATGCTCCCGATATTCAATTTGTAAAAACGCTTTGTCACTGAGAGACTTTGCGCCAAAGTGGCGCAAATTTGCGCCGCTGGTTTCTGATAAGAGTGAAGGACTTATGATTGGAGAACGTGATTTGGATTGGGAAGACATCAAGGTGTTTCGTGAACTCGCGCTCCATAAGACTTTGCGAAGCGCGGCCACCTCGCTTGGCGTGCATCACTCCACAATCAGCCGCCGCCTTGATGCGTTGGAGGCAACGCTGGGGGCACGGTTGTTTGACCGAAGCCCGGACGGTTACTTGCTAACCGATGCCGGCGAGATGTTGCTCAGAACAGCTAAGTCATTTGCCTACGATCTATTGGGGGCAGAGCGCCGAATCCGAGGCCAGGACAAACAGCTTTCAGGAAAAATCTGTGTGACTATGCCGGGAATACTAGCGGAGATCGTTTTTGCACCGCGCATGGAGGAATTCGCGGATGCTTATCCCGGACTGTCGGTCGAGTTTGCGACGAGTCAAAGCCTTTTTGATATCGCCCGTGGAGAAGCCGATATCGCTATTCGCCTTGACAATAATCCGCCTGAAGATCTGGTAGGCAAATGCCTGATGACGTACGCTCAGTGCGCCTATGCGACTAAGAAATATATTCGTGATACAAATCCGGCAGACAGTCCCTTCGAAGCACGATGGATCAATTTCTCCGAAGACCGCTCGCCTCATCCTGCCTGGACAGAAGCAACCGATTTCCCAGAAGTTCCGGCCTGGGGGTATGTACCCGATGTTCACTTGCAGCGTGATCTAGCGCTAGCGGGATTCGGCATTGCGTACCTTCCGTGTTTGATTGGAGACACGTCAAACGGTCTAGAGAGGATAGGAAAAAAGCCACCGCAACCTTCGAGAGATGTCTGGTTGTTAACCCATAATGATCTGCGCAGAACTGCGCGCATCCGTGCATTCATGGATTTTGCGAGCGAAGCACTTCTTGCAAACAAAACCCTCATTACAGGTTCAATTGAATAGTGGTGCATTTATGCGCCGTCTTGGCTCTAAATCTCGTCGTGACATCGCAGATAAGTGTCGGCAGCTTCTTGACGAATAAACGCAAATTGGAGCCGCATCATGACAAACCGCACCGCCCCCAAACTATTGGCTGTTTCACTATCAACACTGCTTGTCTCGGGATGTTTAAGCGTCATGCCATCGCTCGCACCAAAAGCAAAAAACATAGAAGCAAACATCAGCGCTGAGTTCCCTTACGATTCAAAATTCGTATCGGTGAAGGGAAGCCGGATGCATTATGTCGATGTCGGTGAAGGTCCCGTCATGGTGCTCGTTCACGGAAATCCCACATCATCATATCTGTGGCGCAATGTAATCCCTGAGCTGAGTGGGTCGCATCGCGTGATTGCGCTTGACCTGATTGGGATGGGACAAAGCGACAAGCTTGACATACCTTACAGACTTGCGGACCACATCGCCTATTTTGAGGGCTTCATGGAAGCGCTTGAACTGGAAGATGTCACCCTCGTCCTCCATGACTGGGGTGGAGGTATCGGCCTTGATTATGCTGCAGGCCATTCGGACAACATTCGCGCGATAGCTGTGATGGAATCTGTCGTGAAGCCGATGTATTGGAAAGACGCAGACATGGCGACGAAGTTCATGTTTCGTCAGTTCCGCGACCCCGACAAGGGATTTCAGATAAATGCTGAGCGGAACTATTTCGTTGAGAAACTGCTCCCTATGATGGCTGGACGTGAGCTCAGCGCAGAAGAAGCTGAGGTTTATCGCGCGCCCTATCAAACCGTCGAGAGCCGCCGCCCGGTTGCCCAATGGCCAATGGAAATTCCGCTGGATGGCGAGCCGGCCGATAATGCGGCTCGTATCGGTGCGAACTATGACTGGCTGAAATCGTCAGATGTTCCTGTCCTCCTGATCACAGCAACGCCCGGTGTCATCTTCAACAAGAAAGTTACCGCTGAAGTTACGAGCGACATTCCCCGAATGGAGGTCGTGAATATTGGTTCCGGTATGCATTACATCCAGGAAGTCCAGCCGACACTGATTGGCCAGACAATCGATTCATGGTCAGCAGACCTGCAACTCAGCGAAGCAGACAAGGGATGAGACCATGACATTCACAGCTGCGCTCATCGCCTTCGCCGCAATCACATTCTTCGCCATCTCTATGGAGATTTTCGTAACTTATGCCAACCAAGGATTCGGGTTTGGGTTTTCATCAAATCGTCCATCAGTTGAGAAGGGGCCGTTCGCACTTCGCGTCGAGCGGACATATCGCAACCAGATCGAGTCCGCTGCCTACATCGTACCAATTTTTGTTGTCGGAGCGATCACGAGTTTAGATGGACCTTACGTTGCCTTAGCGACTTTACTCGTGATCATAGGCAGGGCAGCGTTCGTGCTTCTATACTACACAGGAATTCCTTTCATCCGTATTCCAGCATTCTCGCTTGCGTCATTTGGTACGCTGTATTTGGGAATTCTTCTGGCGCACTCAGGAACTATCTAAACTCCGGAATTCGGGTTCTCGAAATCATCGAAAGTGACAATTGTTGAGCCATTCTAAGCCGATTGCTTGCTACTATGCGGCTGTCGTTCAAGGGCTAATTTTTGCCAGATTGGCTATAGATTATAAAGTCTGATTCTGCGCGCAGCGGAAACGTAGACCTTAAACTCGAATGTAGCGATATTTATATCGAGGTGCTCATATTTTTCTCTGACTCAGCCGCAATCTCAATCGATGTGCTCTTTTCTTTTTCTCCTCTAACTCTCGTTCCAAACGGTCAAAGACAGGCCAATACGCGTCGCCGTACCGCTCAATGAGCCGAGCGACGACGCACAGGCCGTCTTCAATCTCCTTCTCTGTAATCACGCGTGGACCGGGCATAGCAAGAGTTAGAAATTAGGCATTCGTCTTCGATCGGGACCAAACAAGATCGGCTTTGCCGTCGCTTTCGAAAAGTGCGGCCCAGATCGGTTCCGCAAAACTCGGATCGTCGAGAAACACGCTGAGGTAGGAGCGCGGATTGTCGCCTTCCGACATCTTGCGCTTGGCAAACCCAAGGTCGCACTTGCCCGTCTTCACGAAGTAATCTGGAGACGCGTCTGTCTTTTTCTTTTCGTTGGGAACGAAACGGACTTTTCGCGCCATGCTCAACGTTGAGATGGTGCCTTCATATCCGCCCTCGATGGTACGGAACTGACCGATAGTCGCCATGATAATTTCTCCTTCTATTGCTGGCGGTTCGATTGTGGGATGCGTATTGTCTCACGGCGCGCTTTTTTGAAGCCGCTATCGCCAGAGAGAAACGTGCGAAGCATGGATGGTACAATTGCGGCAACCGATGCTTTCTCGCCGTAGGCGCGCTCATAGAGTTTCGCGTAGATATCGAGATCGGACTGCAAATCCGGATCAATCGATAGCGTGAGCTTGACCGGCGTTGTGTCCGGCAAGGGGCCGATTTTCAGTTTAGGTGTTGTCATTTGTTCAGCCTCCATAGGGTTGCAAGACGAGATCGCGGTTGACGATGACGCGTAGTCGCCAACCCGGCCGCACTGTGATTGTAGGTTGCACGGCGAGCTGTCGGTTCACGACTTGTTGGCCGGCCTGATTGATCGTTCGCTGGCCGCCATCGCGCAACGCCTCAATGATCTCGCTATCATCGGTATCGCGGCCGAGCTCTGAGCCGACAGAAAGCACCGATGACAGAATCGCAGCGCCAAAGAGTTCGAGATAGTGATGATCGACCCGGTCTTTGACGCCGGCGTATCCGCTCGTGTCTGTGCCAGGGAGATTGTCGATAACCATGGACGTGCCGTCCGGCATGATGATCCTTGTCCAGACCATAAGCGCGCGGGATTGACCGAAGGCGACAACGCTGTCGTAGCGTCCAATCAATCGTGTGCCTTGCGGAATCAAAAGATATTCACCGCTCGGCGTGTCGTAGACATTTTCAGTAACTTGAGCGATCACTTGGCCGGGCAGATCAGAGTTCAGACCTGTTACGAGGCTGGCCGGAATAATCGTTCCCGCCATGACCTGATAGGGAGAAATCGGCGTCTGCAGACGGTGCGGGTTGTAGATTTGCGTATCGACCGCTTCGCCAAGGAAGTCCTCTTTGCGGGACTGAAAATTCGGATCATTTGCGGGCCCGAAGGCTGGAGCGCTCGATGGCCCGAGCGCGGCCAGTGCCGCGAGGCTGTCGAAATCCGGCGTATTGGATAGAGAAGCGCTTGCTGCCGTGCGTCCCAATGCGCCCGCGCCATTGGTCCGTTCAATAAAGAACAGGTCAGAAGATCGCGCTGTGTCTCTTTCAGACACGCCGCCAGAGGCGGCCGCAGCGGCCGGGCGCGAAGCTGAAGCAGGCTCGTAGCGGAAAGGATTGTCCAGGTGCTGTTCAGCACGGTCCCGCGCGACCATGCCGACACCAATATCCCCTGGAAGAGGCGGGCCGAGAACGGGTTCGTCTCGCACATCGGCGTAGCTCGCCGGCAATGCCGCGAAGGCGTCCGGCATTGTCTTGTTTGTAGTGTTATAGAGTTCGCGGTTGCTCGCGCCATCCGCCGCTGACGGCGAACGCAACGCATAGGCGCCCGCGCCGATAATCAGTACAGATAACACAGTGGCCGTAACCATCAGAGCGTTGCGATTAAACCGTTTCACGGGTCGCGGTTTAGCGCGCAATGTCAGTTCGTCTGGCATATCGCTCACAGCCCCAGCCCCGCAATCTGGCGCTTTGGCGAACGCGTTCTGATAATGCGGACCACCTGCTGGTTGTCTTCACCAAGGCGCAATTCAGCTGCAGCAAAGAGACGGTCGACAATGTAGTAAGCGCCGCTAACGCGATAGTTGACGAGTTGACTTTCGCCATTGCGGCCAACAACGAAAAGCGGCGGCGCTTCACCCTGGTCGAGCCGATCTGGAAATTGGATTAAGACTTTGCGCCCATCATCAAAGGCGCGAAGCGGACGCCAATGTGGGTCGTCGCCGTCGATTTCGTAACGGAAGTTCAGTCTCTCGATTGATAGGCCGCGCTCAACAGTGCTTCGATTTCGCGATCCGCGTTCGGACGAGCGCGATCGGCTTGCGACGAGATCTTCATGCGGATAGCGCCATGAGACCGCCGCCATGTAGGTCTCACGGAACGAGGTGAGTTCCGCGTGATAGGTCCGCTTCGAGGTCGTGATAATCAGATTGGTGCGAAGCCCGGGCGCAACCGGTTTAACCAGAATATGTACTTGTTCATTGTCCCCGCTGCCGGAGACTGTGTCGCCCAACACCCACCGGGTTGTATCGCCGGCAGAGACTGACATGAGCTGCTCGCCGGGCTGCAATGCAATATCAGTCACTTGTTCAGGCGCAGTGTAGACCTGATAGAGTGCGCCGATTGTATAAGGGTAGATCTGGATCGCATTGATAAAACTTGCTTTGTCTGGTTCAATTGCAGCCGAGTCATTGGCTTGATCGATGGCTTCATGGGGCCGGAGCGACGGTCTGGTTGCGATCGTGCGTTCGACGGGTTTTAACTGCCCGGCCATCGCGACGGGCTCGATCCGCTCCACCACAATTGGTGACACTTCGGTATCATCGGAGAGATAGATCGCTTCGACGAACTCCGCGCTGTCCAGATCAAAGTCCTGGTCATAGCCATTGAGCGTGGAACACGCGCCGAGAAGGATGAGTGTTCCCAAAAGAAGTGTTGTACGGATCATTGTTGATCTCCCTGGATGAGGTCTCTCGACCAGTTGATGCCGTGCACGTAAACACCGAGCGGATTGCGATGCAGCGTTTCCTCATCTCGCGGCGGATTGAGGACAACGGCGAGGACAGCAGTGAATGTGGATTGCGATATTTGGACACCGGACATGAAGGTCGTCTCGCGCCAACGCAGTTCGAAACTATCGCCCGAAGACCGCACGACGCTTTCGATATCAACAGACACCGAACGCGTGCCTACGTCCGAAAACGGATCATTGTCGCGGGCGTATTCGCTGAGCGTGAGCGCTGCCTGATCTGTCGTATAATCGTATGCTTTCAGCCAGTTTTCTCGCACGACGATGGGGTCGATGGAGACGGAACGAACGTTCTTGATGAACTCGGCAAGTTGGTACGCAATTTGAGCGTCACCAGGTTCATAATTCGCTGTTGCAGATTGAACAGCGCGTACATCGCCATTTGACTGCAATTCAACAACATACGGCGTCACGATGCTTTGCGACGTTCGCCAGACAAAGGCGACCGACATGATTGCTGCAAGTACGATCGCGGCGAAAGCTGTAAGACGCCAATTACGCGCCTGCACCCGCGCTGATCCCATACGATCATCCCAGACCTGAGCGGCGCGTTGGTATGGCGTTGTTGCAGTTGGTGTTGATCCGTAGGCTTGTTGTTGGCGCTTCCACATGGGCTCTTACTCCTCATCTTGCTTGAGACGCGGACCTTCACCGGAGCCGCCACGATCGCCGTCGCGCAGCGCAGCCGTTGCCGCGAGACCAGCGTCTCGTTGAAACTGTTGGCGAGACACGCGTCGCGCCCAATCGGGTTGGTCATTGGCTGCGGCCGGTGCGGGCGTGCTGCTTGCCCCACCAAAAGACCCACCGGTTGCGGCGAACGCTTTACGGCCGCCACTTTGAAAACTGGTCCTCACTGGGTCTGCGACACGCGAGACGGCCGAGCGCGCTGAAGATGCGACTGAGGATGCACCGGCTTCGGCGACAGAACCGAGCCCTGCAGCTGTCCCGCGCCAGCCTTGTGCGCCCGATGCTGCCTTTCCGAGAGAGAAGGCTGCGTTGGCGCCCCCTGCCGTTGACGCCCCTGCTTTAACAGCCCCGCCCGTGATCGCGGCGCCGGTTCTTAACGCTCCTGCTGCGACGGCGCCGCCTGCAACGGCGCCAGCACCGACACCGGCCGCAGCGCCAACCACAGAGCCAGCACCGAGTTGCGGTGCGCCAGAAACAAGCCCGGTCGCGATGCCCGGGCCGAATATGCCGAGCGCAAACATTGCCATGGATGCGAGAATGACGGCGCCAGCGTCTTCAAGCGTGACATCGCCGGGCGTGAAGCCGGAGGTGACCGTTCCAAACAGGGTTGAGCCGATCCCGACAATGATCGCCAGCACCATGAGCTTTACGCCCGAGGCAATGACATTGCCCAGAACGCGCTCGGCGAGGAAGGACGTTTTGTTCCAAAGCGCGAAGGGAATAAGGACGAACCCTGCAAGTGTCGTCAGCTTGAATTCGATGATCGTGACGAACAGCTGGATCGCGAGAAAGAAAAACGCAAATAGCGTGATGATCCAGGCAAGAAACAAAATCGCAATCATGACGATGTTTGTGAAAAAGCCGATCGGACCGGTCAGCTCGTTGATTTCCTGCAGTAATGGGAAAGCAGCGGTGAAACCCGTGTTGGCGACGAAACCAGGCCGCAAGAGATCGCCTGCGGTGATTGTCGATCCCGTTGCATTGAGGCCAAGCTGAGCAAAGCTTGTGAAAATGATATCGGCGAGAAAAGCGAAGTTGTTCAGGATCAGCGCGAAAAAGCCGACATAAAGCACTTTCTTCAAAAAGGTGCCGACAATGTTGTTCTCAGGCCCCATGGCCCAAAAGAGGCCTGCAAGGACGATATCGATACTGACAAGAATGATTGTCAGATAGGCGACATCCGGACCCAGCAATCCAAAGCCTGAGTCGATATAGGTCGAAAAGGTTTCGACAAATCGATCGATGACGCCGAGATCGTCCACAAACGCCTCCTTACGAGCCTGCGTATGCCGAGCCGTCACCAACAAACCGGCGATGACGGACTCTGCTTTCGCGTTCAATCTGAAGGCGTCGCGCGCGTTCAAGCGCTTCGGCGCGATATTGCGCGGCCATCAACTCCTGGATTTGCATGTCCTGTTTGACGCCCAGCGCGACGAGGCGATTGCCGGTTTGCGCAACAGACAATGCACCTTCGGCTGTACTTGTTTCCGTCAGTAGTCGGTCGAGGGTGCCCGTATCGGCGCGCACATTCTGTACGATCTGGGATTGGACCAGCAATGTGTCGTTGAAGGCGCT
Source organism: Pseudomonadota bacterium (assembly GCA_038531315.1). GTDB lineage: Bacteria > Pseudomonadota > Alphaproteobacteria > Caulobacterales > Parvularculaceae > JAJFFW01. The sequence goes on along the minus strand of JBCBBT010000013.1, from coordinate 51,530 downwards.
GCGGGAGACCGTCCATTGCAGTTCCGCCGCCGCGGCCATGTCGGACCGCGACCAGTCGTCGTAGTCTTCCGGATAATTCTCCTGGAAAACCCGGTCGGTTTCTTCGACTTCATAGGAGATCGCGCGCGCATCACGCAGTAAGCGGTCAATCTCGCGCAAAATACGATTGATTTCCGCCTGCGGATTAAATCCTGCACGCGCGAGGTTGCGGGCGTCATTGATCAGCATGTCAGCTTCGTTTTGAAGCTGACGCACCTGATTGTTGATCTGCTGAAGCGTGCGGGCCGCTGTCAGGATGTTTTGTGCGTGGTTGCTGGGATCGTAGACAATGCCGCCGCCGAACGGAAACGCATGAGCAGACGGTATAATCGGGATTGGAACAATAGCGGTGCTCGTTAAGAGGCAAGCCGCCGCGACAGCTATTCTGCGGCGCATAGGGGTTCTCCTTGTTTAATGGTGTCGAGAGATGAATCAGCGGGAGCGATCAGTTCGGCCGCCCACTCCAATCCCTTGTGTCGCAGCCATTCGGCTGCGAACGCGCCGCGCGGGTACGCATTCAGGACGCGCGAAATCTCCACGAGATCGCGCTTTGAAGACGCGGCGCAAAAAGCAAGGCCGACAGGGCCAATATTGAGATCGAACAGTCTATTCCCGGCGCGAGACTGGAAATAGTAGTCCCGTTTTGGCGTTGCTTGTGCGATGATCTCGACTTGGCGCGGATTGAGTCCGAAAGAGGCATAGGTTTCGGCTTGCTGCGGTTCCAGCGCTCGATCATTCGGCAGAAATATCCGCGACGGACAGCTCTCAATAATCGCCGGTGCGATGGCGCTATTCGCAATGTCTGACAGCGACTGGGTCGCGAAGACGACGGAGACATTCCGTTTACGCAGCACTTTCAGCCATTCGCGTATGCGCGCTGCGAAAAGCGGATCGTCCAGGAACACCCAGGCTTCATCGAGAATGAGCATGGTCGGGCGACCATCGAATCGTGCTTCCAGTCGATGAAATAAATAAGTGAGTACGGGAAGAACGAGCGACGACTGGTGCATCAACTCTTCCATCTCGAAGCATTGCCAGCCGCCGGTCTCCAGTGTCTCGCGATCCGCATCGAGCAAGGCGCCATGGGCGCCCGCAAGCGTATAAGGTTGCAAGGCCTGTTTCAGGCGGTTGGACTGCAACAGCACTGTCAGGCCCGTCATTGTACGTTCTTCAAGCGGGGCGGAACTGAGTGACATGATCGCCGTCCAGACGGATTCCTTCACAGACGGCTCGATCTGGACGCCTTCATGGGCGAGAAGACCTGTCACCCATTCCAGCGCCCAGGCCCGTTCAGCATCCTCGTCGATCCTTGCGAGCGGCTGGAAAGAGAGCGCTTCTTCTTCGCAGAGCGCATAATGGTCTCCGCCCATGGCGGCGGTTACGGCCTGCGCGGACCGGCCTTTGTCGAAGAAGAACACTTGTGCATCGTCATAGCGCCGGAACTGCGCGGCGATCAGAGAGAGAAGTACAGACTTGCCGGCGCCGGTTGGGCCGACCACCAAAGTATGACCGACATCGTTTTGATGCGTAACCAGACGAAACGGCGTGTGGCTGCCGGTCGTCGCATAAAGGAGCGGCGGCGCGCTCAGATGTTCGTTTGTCTGCGGCCCGGCCCAGATTGCAGACAGCGGCATCATATGGGCGAGGTTTAAGCTGTGAACGATAGGCTGGCGGACATTCGCATAAGCATGACCGGGAATCGTTCCAAGCCAGGCATCGACGGCGTTGACGGTCTCATTGATGGTCACATAGCCACGGCCATTGATGATCCGGTCCACCTCCCGGATCATGCCGTCAGCGGCGCCCGCATCGTTGTGACTGACTGTAACCGCCGTTGTCAGATAACCGAAGCCGACAAGATCTTCGCCGAGCGCCTGCAAGGCGGCGTCGCTGTCCGCTGTTTTATTGTCGGCATCCGTATCCACAAGCACGGAGGCTTCATTGGTCATTGCCTCCTTAATGATGGCCATCAGTGATTTGCGTTTTGCAAACCACTGCCGGCGATATCGACCAAGCACTTTTGCCGCGTCGGCTTTGTCCATTGGGAGATAACGGGTCGTCCAGCGATAAGGAAAACCGAGGCCATTCAACTCATCGAGCAATCCCGGCTCGGTGGCGGACGGAAACCCCTGGACCGAAATCACCCGTAAGTGTTTACCGCCCAACATCGGCTCAAGACCGCCGACGAGATCAGCGCCGCCCAGAACGGCGTCCAGATAAGCAGGCGTTTCCGGTGCGCGCACAGGATGGCGCTTCGGCGAAACAGTCGCTTGCAGATAAGTCAGCGTTTCATCATCGTTCAGGAAGGCGGCTTCCGGCATCACACTGGCGAAGAGGTCGAGGCCCTTTTCGGTTTCGGCGATGAAGCGTGCGAGATGGTCGTGGGCGCTCGCCTCTCGTCCATCCTTTGGGGTTTCAATAAAGACACCTTCCAATTTGCCAATGGAATCCGTTGGCGGAAGATAGGCGAACGTAATGTAATAAGAGGACTCATAGAGCGTGCCGGCTTCGGTGAACTGACCACGGCGTTCTTCCTCAATCAGCCACGCGGCTGGGTCGCGCCAATCACTCGCTGGATAATCGGCGGCTCGCTCCCGCGACGCTTCAAAGTAAAGCGCCCAGTTCGATCCAAACCGTTTCAGAGCATTGTTAATCCGGGCACAGACTGAAACGAGACTCTCTCGTGTGGAGCTCTCCAGATCGGGTCCGCGAAAACGCGCTGTGCGCTGAAAACTCCCATCCTTGTTGAGGACGACGCCAGGCGCAATCAGACAAGCCCAAGGCAAATAGTCAGAAAGCCGCGTTTGTTTAGACTGATATTCCTGAAGGCTGATCATGCCAGATACCCCTTGTGACGAACATGGCGAATCAGAACTTCGAGGAATTTGGGATCGCGTTTCGCTGCGAAGACGCAAATTCCGTGAGCTACGATCCAGTAGAGGATGCCCAGCACCCATAGCTGCAGCCCGAGGCCGAGCGCGGCGGCAAACGTCCCGTTGAGGATCGCCGCTGAGCGGGGCGCACCGCCCATCAGGATCGGCTCGGTCAGCGACCGGTAGACAGGAATGGTGAACCCGCCCTCCATTAGAAGGTGGCTCCGCCGCCGAATGAGAAGAAAGACAGGAAGAAACTGGTCGCGGTGAAGGCGATCGAAAGGCCGAAGACGATCTGGATCAGCTTGCGGAAACTACCGCCCGTGTCCCCGAACGCCATGGTCAGGCCGGTGATAATGATGGCAATGACGCCGATAATCTTGGCGACCGGCCCTTCGATCGATTGCAAGATCTGATCGAGCGGTCCTTCCCAGGGCATGCCTGAGCCTGCTGCATGCGCCGGCCCGACCAGACAGACTGCCAGAGCGGTCACAATGATCGCGCGGCAAGTGTATTTGTTCAGCATCATGAATTTTCTCCTGTTGTTGCCGCCGACCTGTTCGGCAGTGAGACGAGTTTGAGATCGGGATCGGGATATTCGGGCGCGTGGTACTCGCCATCCTCGGTTTCATCCGGACAGACGACTTCTCGGATCGACGAGACCCGTCGCGCAGCGCCGCGGCCTTCGATGAAGACGATGAGGTCGATGGCCTGACTGATCAGCCAGCGCGGAATGTTTGATGAGACCTCGCCGCACAGCTGCTCCAAGCGTTGCAGTCCGCTGACGCCGCAATTGCCGTGGATCGTCGTGACGCCGCCTGGGTGACCTGTGTTCCATGCTTTGAGCATGTCGAGCGCTTCAGCGCCCCGCACTTCGCCGACAATGATCCGGTCGGGGCGCAGACGCAGTGTTGATTTGACAAGGTCCGCCATCGTCACCGAACCGGCTTGCGTGCGAAGCGCGACCTGATCTGGCGCGGCGCATTGCAATTCGCGCGTGTCTTCAAGGATGACGACGCGGTCGCCGGTCTGCGCAATCTCATAAAGAAGCGCGTTGGCTAGGGTTGTCTTGCCGGAGCCGGTGCCGCCAACGATGAGGATGTTGCGCTTGTCGCGAACCGCTTGTTTGAGAACATCGCGGCGAAGGGGCGTCATCACGCCTTTGGCCACGTAATCCTCAAGTGTGAAGATTTGCGCCGCCGCCTTGCGAATAGCGAAACAGGGGCTGCGCGAGACCGGCGGCATGACGCCTTCAAACCGTTCGCCTCCGCCCGGCAGTTCGGCGCTGACGACCGGATGATCGCGGGTGACCTCCTGGCCAATATGGCTGGCGACGACGCGAACCACCCGTTCGACTTCAGCGGCGCTCATGACCGCACCCGTATCTATGCGTCCATCGCCATGCCGATCGAGCCAGATATGCCCGTCAGGATTAACCATCACCTCAACGACCGCCGGGTCGGTAAGCGCTTCGGCGACGACAGGGCCCATGGCGGTCTTCAACATGGTTTCGGTGCGAAGGAGTGTGGCGTCATTGACATCAGGCATGGGCGACCTCCTTTTCAGGCGCTGGCTCATGCAGCCGGGCGAGCTCTTCCTTGGTGAAGAAAGCCGTCTCATCGGCCAGCACATCTTCGAGCGCTGCAAAGAGAACCGTTTCGCCGTCTTCAAGAACGGCCCGCAGGCTTGTCAGATATTTTTCAAACCGTGCTGCGCCCTGCGCCTGTGCGGCAGGCTTTTCTTGTTCCGGCACGGGCGGGATGACCGTCAGGAAGTAGCGCATGAAGAGTGCAAAGGCTTCTGCTGAGATGATCTGGTTGCGTTTCAGAACTTCCATCTGCCGTGTCATCCGATCGAGGCGGCGGATCAGCGCTGCATCGCGTTTGACTTCATGTTCCTGCGCGAAAAAGGCGGAAAGCGCATCATTCACAACAGACGACACATTGCTGCCGGGCCTTTGCGCCAGCGCCACGAGCCGGGCGTGATTAAGTGGATCGATATAGGTCCATATGCGTGGTTTAGTTGAAGGCATGGCTCAAAAATCCATCAGGTCGATTTTGGGGGATCCTCGATCAAGGCCGTAAGTACGCTTCACAGTCGTTGCTGCGCGTGCAAGTTCGTCGGCCCGTTTGGCTTCGACAGCTTGATCGTCAGGCTCGTGGTCCGGACCGTGATCTTTCTCGTCATCGTTTGGCGTTTGGTCTTTGGGGGAGCCGAGTTGAGGCGCGCGATCCTTTCCGCCGTCTTCGTTTTCCTGGGTCGCCGCCTCGGTCGCCAGTCTGTCATCGACAGGTTTGGCAATGCGGCCCCAATCGTCGCCGCGCGCGCCGGGACGGTCGGCGTAATCATTGTTGGGGCCGCTCAAGACCGGCGGGGGGAGGACGCGGGTCTCGAAGTTCCTGTCTTCGTAATACTTCAGCTTTGACGCACGGATCGGCGGCAGGCCGGAGACGAGCACGACTTCCTCGTCCGCCGGCAGTTGCATTACTTCGCCCGGGGTCAGGAGCTGGCGGGCTGTTTCCTGGCGGGAGACCATGACATGGCTAAGCCAGGGCGCGAGGCGATGACCGGCATAGTTCCGCATGGCGCGCATTTCGGTCTTGGTGCCGAGCGCGTCGGAGATTCGCTTGGCGGTGCGCTCATCATTTGAAGCGAAAGCGACGCGCACATGGCAATTGTCGAGGATAGAATTGTTCGGTCCGTAGGCCTTTTCAATTTGATTGAGAGATTGAGCGATCAGAAAGGCCCGCAATCCATAGCCAGCCATGAAGGCAAGCGCGCTTTCAAAAAAGTCGAGGCGGCCGAGGGCCGGAAACTCATCCAGCATCAAGAGCACTTGGCGATCTGGTTTTTGCCCGGCCTCGCCGTCGAGCTTCTCCGTTAGCCGCCGTCCGATCTGATTGAGGATCAATCGCACCAAGGGTTTTGTGCGGGAAATGTCCGACGGCGGCACCACGAGATATAGCGACGCTGGTTTGTCGGCATGGAGAAGGTCGTCGATCCGCCAATCGCAAGATGATGTTACTGATGCGACGGTCGGATCACGATAAAGCCCCAGGAACGACATCGCCGTCGACAGGACGCCTGACCGTTCGTTTTCAGATTTGTTCAAGAGCTCACGGGCCGCTTGCGCGACAACGGGATGGGTCCTGGGAGACTCGTCGTCCTGTCCCAGGTGATTGGTGTTCATCATCACCCAGAGCGTGCGTTCGAATGTGCGAGAAGGATCGGAGAGAAAGGCGGCGACACCGGCTAGCGTTTTGTCTTGCTGCGCGTAAAGTACGTGCAGGATGGCGCCGACGAGAAGCGCATGACCTGTCTTTTCCCAATGATTGCGTCGTTCCAACGCGCCTTCGGGGTCCACAAGAATGTCAGCAATGTTCTGGACATCCCGGACTTCATTCGGGCCTTTGCGCACTTCCAGTAGTGGATTGTATTTGGCGCTTGACGCATTGGTGGGGTCAAACAAAAGACAATGGGAGAATTTTGATCGCCAGCCGGAAGTGAGTTGCCAGTTCTCGCCTTTGATATCGTGAATAACGGCGCTGCCGGTCCAACTCAGCAAGGTCGGAATAACGAGCCCGACGCCTTTGCCAGACCTTGTCGGCGCGAAAGTCAGCACATGTTCTGGACCATCATGTCGTAGATAGTCTTGCTGATATCTTCCGAGGAATACGCCGCCAGCATTGAGCATGCCTGCGGCGGCGATGTCTTTGCGTTTGGCCCATCTTGATGAGCCGTAGGTGGTGAGGTTCTTCGCCTGTCGTCCGCGCCAGACTGACCCAATCGCCGCGATGAGGACCGCAAAGAAACCAGCGCCGCTTGCGATCAGACCACCGCGAAAGAACACTTTCGGTGCGTACGCGTCAAAGGCATACCACCATTCAAAGAAGCGCCAGGGATAGTAGACCGGCGCTCCACCGAGGGTGAACCAAGCCGGACCGAGATACGCGTCATAGGAAAATTGCGCGGCCGTCCACTGTGTTGCCGCCCATACGCCAAGGACAGTCGCGACCAGCACGATCAGGATCTGTCCGTAGAGAATGGATTGCGGCGACATGAAATTCCTCATCTGACTTCGGTGAGGTCAGCATGGGCGCCGCACTGGCTTTCCGTCTACTGAGGAAAGGATACAGAAATTTGAGTGAAAACAGGACGTTGGGAGTGAATTTACAGCAAGGAGAGGTTGGCGCTTGACCCATTCAGGGCCGCGTTAGTCAATTTATTGCGCGATCAGGATGATCGCGGTCATTTCAGCGAAATTGAGGGTTCCTATGGGTGGGGCAATTCCCCTGTATCTGATGCGTCTGACGATTTTGCCACTGCAATCAGATGCTCGCCTGACGATCACGCCAGAACTTCATCTGACGATCGGACTACAAAAATCTGACGATGATCTGACGATCAGCCCCCTTCAAATTCAGGATGTATGTAGCGCGTAGAAGCCCCGGCGCCGAGTTTCAAGGCGAGTCCGGCTTCGATCAACGCTTTGAAGTCACGGGCGGCTGTATCCCTGCTGACGCCATAGGTTTTCCGGCAACTAGCACTGGTGAGAGACTCACCGCGAGCAAGCGCTTCAGCCATACGTTGTTGCCGTTCCGACAAGGCCGCGAGCTCGCTGTTCTGCAGAAGCGCCTCAACGGCTGACGCTGGAAGCGGGATGTTGTCGATCTTCTCGCCTGGCCCGAAGAGAGTGAGTTCCAGAAAGCCGGACTCTTTTTTCAAATCAAATCCAGTTAGGCCGGAAGCGCCCACATATTCCTGAATGCGTCTGAAACCCGATCCGCGATGCTCCATCAGTTTCAGATGGTAGAGGCTCTGTGCGATCAAGGGATTGCGCGAAATGGCGACCGCGTCGCCCGATTTTAATTTTCCGATCGTCAATGGCTTGGGCGGAAGTCCAGGGCTTGTGACGGTCACCCGATCCCGAAACACGCGCAGCGATATGCGCCCGCCGGTCTCCTCATAATCGCGATGAGCAATCGCATTGACAATCGCTTCGCGCAGCACTTCTGGCGGGTATTCGTCAAGTTCGATACGCCGCTCCCCGACGACGCGGGTTGGGTGGCGGGTATTCTTCATGACGAAGTCGACGGCGCCATCGACCATTGTGGGCGCCGGTCCTGCAATCATCGCCTGATCTTGAACCCGGCCGGTGACCGTTTTTCCAGGATAGGCCTCGGCCGTAATATAGCAATTCGCCAGGCCGGAGATTTTTGTTGGATCTTCCGATATGACAATCGCTCCGGCGACGCTCAATGACGCTTCTCCTTCATCAAGGATCAGATGGTTGCGATCGGTCAGCCTGCGCCGGAGAGCGTGCGGGTCTTTCAGCGTCTCATCGGAAACGCCATCCCAAACCGTGATCATTTGTTTTGCGATCGCGCCGTCGATCATGTCGATGCCCGCTGGCGTTGGCAGGTTTTCATAGTCGGACGCTTTTTCGATGATGTCTTTCGCTGATGGTCCGGTGCGCTTGGCCGCAGCCTTGGGCTGTCCAAAATCGTCATGAAGCGCTTGTAAAAGCGATGCTTCCAATTCGTCGGCAAGGTCTGTGGTCGACCTAATTTTCTTGTATTTTACACCAGTCGCCCTGACATCATTGAACAACGCTTCTGCCCCAGGCTCCATTTTGGCGCCATCTTTCACAAAGACCAGGAGTTTCATCGCATCCTCATTGAAGAGCTCGATGGCGCGCTTGAACTCGGCATGTGTGATCGAGATGTCATCCACCATGAAACCGGCCTGATCGCCGATGATGAGAACGAAGACCCGGCAGGATTCGACCCGCGCGACGCATTCCTCGACGGCGGATGAGGAAGACGCGGGCTCATATTCATAAAGGACGGGCGAAAAGAACCGGTCGAGCGCAGGGGCTTTCGACAACGCATACTTCGCCATTTCCCGCTCATATCGCAGTTCGTTTTGAACTGAACTGATGAAAACCCTGATCTTGTGCATATTCTTTCACTCGTAACTGACTCGGCGTGCTTCGTCTTGTCTTAAGTGCGACCGATCCCTCGTCCACGTGTTAGCCGCCAATTGATCTGCCCGTCCCGAATAAGCCCGCTCACCGATTTTCCAAGATTACGATCCATGACATCCCGCCATGGAACGAGGGTGAAGTCTTTCGAGCGCTCGACCACGGCAAAGCGTCCGCTTGGCCGGTCGATCGCCTTGGCATAAATGCCGTCGATCCTTCCCGAGGTTGGCGCAGCTGTATAAGTCTTTCCGAGCTCCTGTTCGAGGTCCGCGCCAGCATCGGCGAGGTCACGTGTGCGGAGCGTGTCGATCACATTTTGGGTGACGCGTTTCTCGCCCGCACGGAGCAGGCCTTGCCGGATCAGAAAAGCGCGGCGAACGGCGCGCGCTTCTTCGACATCGGCGCCGAACCCGCGGGCATGTTCATCATCATCAGCGTTGCGCAAGTGTTCATCAATCCAGGTGGCGCCGATTGCAGTTTGCATCTGTTTCAAGGTCAGCGTGGACTGGCGCGACATCTCAGCGGGGCGTTCGAGGGCAGCGATTTCTTCAAACTTTCGCGCGCGTGCAAGAAAGTCGTCCGGCACGGTCCACATGCCATCTGCAGATCGCTCGGCATGACCTGCACGGCGCAACGCTTCCAGGCGGCGGACATGCGCTTCTACAAACGCTGGCCGCGCCGATGGATCGGCGTCCATATGGAGGCGAGGGCTATAGCGGCCATTTTGGGCGTCAGCGATTTTGGCAATGATGCGATCGGCCGGTTTCGGTTCGGTGTTCGCGGGCGTAAGAGTGATGAGCTGACCGCGGGCCAGACCTTGAAGCTGATCTTCGCCGCCGATGATCGCATAGACCGGGCGCCCGTTCATCCCGTCGATCACCACGAAAGCGCGGTCGTTCACATCATCCGCAAGCCCCATATCAGCAACAGCGCCGGTAACGGTCTCCTGGCCGCCCACATCGAAAATGGAACGTTCATCAAGGGGACGGTTCAGAGTCTTGCCCGCCATGGCTTGATGCACCGTCTTGATGATATCACCGCGCGCGCCCATACGGCGCAGGGTGGTTTCACCGTTCGGATCAAGCCGCCAGCGCCCTTTGCTGAGGGGCTCGGCCAGGCCCATCGCCGTCAGCTTTTTGAGACGCATGCGGGCAAGCTGTTGGCACCATTCCTGACCGGCGCGCACCGACTGGTCGCGAAGATTGAACACATCCTCACGCGCGGCCTCGAATATCGGGCGATCAAGCTCGGTAAACCGCTCCTGGCTGACCATATGCGCAAGACGGGCCCGTCCTGCATGCTCAGGCACAGGACCGTGTTCCAGTTCGACGAGACCTTGTGCGCGCTCGCGAATACCGTGTGAGATATATTTGCGCGGCATGACCAGGTCGCGTCCGTCGTCTCGCTTGCCGCGAATGATCAGATGCGTATGCGGCTGGCCGGTGTCGTAATGGTCAGCAGCAACCCATTCGAGTTTCGTGCCGAGATCGGATTCCATCTCCCGGACAAGATCCCGGGTGAAGTCGGTAAGGCTTTGCAAATCATGGGCGTCTTCCGGCGACACGATGATCCTGAAATGATGCTGGTCGTCTTCGCAGGATTTGGCAAAATCGCCGGCGTCGATGTCTTTGCCTTTTTCGCCATAGAGTTTTGTTGGTTCGCCGTTGCGCCCGGCGCCGTCGCGTTTCACATAGTTGAGGTGCTGTTTCAGGGCGCCGGCGCCGGTCATCTTGCGAATTGATGCTTTGACCAGGACACGGCGATGGAAGCGCGCCGCTGTAACGCCGCGCGATCCACCAGACCGGGCGCCGCGTTTGACGCCTGCTTTCCTTGCGCTGCGCGTCACTTTTTTGAAGAACCCTTCAAAGCGGCGGGCGCCGCTTGGCGAGCGAATGCGCCCGAGTTTCACTTCGAACTCGCTATCGCCGCCGCTCATGGGGCTGACATCCCGATAATTGCTGGATTGTCCGCCCAGGGATCACCCCCTGAAAGGCCAATAAACTCAGCGCGTCGCGCGCCGAAGGGAGTGACCCCGCCTTTGCGCGGGGTGCTCCCAAAAATGATGTGCAGACAGGGCGTTACCCCGTAAGGGGTGACCCCGGCTTTTATCTTGCCCTCCACGCCCCTCACTGACGTTCGCCCCGCGCCCCATCCCCATTCTCGCCGGTGTCTCCCAAATATGTTACTGCACCGATGATATTTTCGGCGGGAACGGCGCCGAAATACCGGCTGTCAAAAGAGGTCTGCACATCGGTGGAAACAAGGAAGACTTCGTCTGCATTTAAGATGAAACATCCCTCCAAACGAGGCATTGCGCGCCCCAATCCGTCCTCCGCGGCAGCGTGAATAAGAGGACGATTTGGAACGCTAATAGCCCCGTTCGTCGCGCAAATTTCCGCCCCCGCGATAGCCCAAACAGTTTTGATCAAGGGAACATGTGCGGGCAGATATCCCCGGTTTGCGGCAAGGTTTCGCGCCTCCGCTGGCGCGAAGGCTGCCACCTGAACGCCCGTTGTGATGGGTGCTTTTGAGTCAATCGCATACCATCCCACCGGGGCCGAAGGGCTCTTATTGTAGATCACGCGCGGCGACGGGGGAGATACGATTTGCCAGGCGGATGCAGCGCAAAGCGCGGTGGCCGCCGCTCCTGCGATCAGTCTTGCAAACATGGTCGCCCCTTGATCCAGATGAGTGTTTCTTCCTCGGCGGACCGACCCGTCTCGAACGCATTATGCAAAAGGCGCCATTCTTCGGCGCGGATGCGTTCGAGCTTGATGCGATCCTGTTTGAGCGCGTCAAAGGCGGCGAAGGCGCGTTTCACGCGGTGTTTGCCTCGCACGAAAAACAGACAATCTGCCCCGGGATAAATGCCCGGGAGCACAGATACCGGTCCGTTCTCACCTGTCAGGCATACGAACAATCGCCAATCTTGCGTGCCGTATTGATCGGCTCGCCAGCGTTCATAGCCAAAGATGGCGCCTGGCATGAAAGCGGTGATTTTTCTGCGCCAACCTCGCCGGATTTCGAGTGCGGGTTCGCCGAAAATTAGGCGATGGTTGAAGCGGTTTTTCCGGTAGGCGATGATGACGGACGTGAGCGGTTCAGTCTTGCTCATCGTTTTTGCCGTTCTTATGTCCGCCATTCTTTTTCGGGCGATTGCCCGGATCGCTATCACGGCTTTCCGACCAGAAATCGAGACTGTCTTTGTGGTAAACGACACGCCCGCCATGTTTGCGCCAGCATGGTCCTTCTTTGCGCCAGCGCATGGCGTTGAGGGTCGACTCCTCAAGTCTGAGATAGGCGGCAGCCTCCGCTGCGGTTAAATATGGTGTCGGGAAATCCATTCTCGGCGCCCCCATGTTCTACTCAACATCCGGCGCCGGAATTTCGGGCCGATATAGCAAAGGCTGCACAGAATTTGAGGAAAACAATACTGGTGAAAACGCAACGTCGGTTATTCGCCGGAGCAAGATTAATGGTTTCTTAGAGGGATTTGCGCGCGAGCATATCGCGATAGCCGCCCTCTATAAGATGATGAACGCGCGACACAAGCCTTCTTGTCCAGTCTTCGTAATATTGCGATGGGCCGCCCCATCGGGCGGCGACTTTTTGTTGTCCGTACACCGCTTCGGCAATATCGCGATGGCTTCCGCCCGCCTGCAAGATATCGAAGGCGAGGAGGCCTTGGGTGAGCCGTTCTGTATTCTTGCTTCGACCAATCAGGGAAAGATTTGCGCCTGTGGAGTGGTAGAGCGCAAGCAATTGATCGGCGGTGTCGAGGCGGCGTTTCATGTGTTTGGCGCCTTTGATCGAGACGGCGACGGCGCCGAAATCGGCGATGGCGGCCGGTTTTTTACAGATGAGCTGCACCCAGAATCGCTCGCCGCTGAGAAGGATATGACGAGCGCCGTCGACGGTATCCAAAAGCCTCCGGCGACTATCAATCGCGGAAAGGACGATCTCGTCCTGATCTTCGCGATCGCTGTCGCCGGGATTATAAAGTTCAATCGGCAAGGCTCCGGCAAGCAGGGCTGGAGACCAGAAAACGTCCGCTTCTAATGCAGAAAGCGCTGGATCGGCGAACGTCAGAAGTCCCCATTTTTCAGCTTCCGGCCAGCGCTGTCGTTCACGCAACAGCGTAGCGCCTGTTTTCAGATTTATTGGCTTCGAGCGGTAATGACGGATGGCGAAAAAGTCTTTTTGATAAGACGGGTTCCGGCGCAAATGCTCCCATGCCCATGCTGGGTTCGGCAGCCGGGTTCGGGGTTGGGCAGCTTGTAATCGCCCGCCCTGAAAGTCGTTTGCAGAGATATAGTTCATGCTTACCCTCGAACGGGTCAGCATACGCTTTTGCAGTTACTATCGGTTAAACAACCGTCATGAAGATTAACAAACGCCTACAACGCGTCCCGCGACAGGCATAAACGAAAACACCCCGCGCAGCTGTGATGCCACACGGGGTGAAGGAACGCTTTGCGAGGGGGGATTATTCAGCGTTCCAGATGATCGCCAATACGTCAGGATCGTCCTGACCGGCGGCGGGACCGAGATTGGCGTAGAGCTTGCGGCCAAGTTCAGGCGCCGAGAAGGTGAGGCTTACGAAAGGCTTGCCTGACGTTTTGCCGACCCGGTTCCAGCCCGCACCGATTTCGGTGCGCTCATCGGTAAAGACGCGGAAGTCTGGTTGCTTGTTTTCGGTCTTTTCCGGGTTCGGCAGAATTTCGATGCCGGTCGAGATGGTGAGGGTTTTGAGCGTGCCTTTGAAGCTGCCTTTTTCGGTGTTGCGGGTTACATATCCAATAGCTGACATTTCATCTGTCTCCATTTGTTGTATCGGCTTTGGGCCAATCCCTGCCGACGCGTGACCGCACATGGCGAGCGGCGACGCGGCGAACCTGACGTCAGGCCGGAACGCCAGTGGAGGACCGCTGGTTGCGTAAAATTTGTTGCGCGAGGAATGCGGGGGCCTTCCCCGCAGGGGAAATTTTCCGCAAGCGGCGGTTTCGCTGGGACGGCGTTCGACATAGGTCAATTCGTCGGCGGTAGGGATTTGCGCCCGCGATGCCGTGACCGAAGACATCTGGAGACAGATGAAATGTCGGCGATACCTGTGGATGAGTTACACGAAATGCGATGGCTATCGCTTCATGAAGTATGGGCGGCCCGGTCCATGGCGGCGCTAACTTATGCTGATGCAAGGGATGGCGAAGACACGCCATGCGCGATGCGCGTTTTTTTGACTGTTGGCGTCGAATGCCAGCTGCTCGCGGGATAAAGTCCGGTCGCCAATTCAGGCAATCTCGACCTCATCGAAACGGCTAGGCTGCGCCCGGACCTGCGCTCCAGCGCTCATCGACCATATCGCGCAACGCCATATCCAGGACGGCGGCAATGTCTTCGAGCATGTCGATGCTGACAGAGACTTCAGAGCGCTCGATCATCCCGATATAATTGCCGCTGGATTGAGCGCGCGCGCCCAATTCATCCTGACTAAGGTCAAGTTCGGCGCGGCGCTGCCTGATATTTCGTGCTATAATATCCCGGGCTTTCACCCAATATGTTTGGTCAAAATGACGCGATTCGCGCCACCAAATATATTTGGTATTCGACGTTGGCGATTATTTGAGGGTTAATACAAGCGAGGCGGACATGACGCGGATACTGATAGATGCAGGTGAAGTGCGGGTTTTCCTGACCCGCACGGGATATATCGCTTTTGACTCTCATGAACTGGCGGCTGACGAAGCGGACGCCGCCTTCGGCGAGAAAGGCCCTTTGCGGCCAAGGCGACTTCTCGATTTCGTCGCCGCCATGCTCGACATGGTCGCCGCCGCGCCTGAAAAGTCGGACGCGGCGGGACTTGAGGCCTTCGCCGACGACCTCAAATCCAGCCTGACCCGAGTGGAGACAATGCGGGCCAGACTGGTGTCTGATTAGGGTCAGGCGGCCGATAGCTCCGTATCTGTCGTCTTCATAACGTCGCTGATGCGCCGATCAGCCTCAACAGGAGCGCAGCCTTTGTCGTCGAGGTAGGATTGCGGCGGCACTTGCATCCAGCGCGGTCGCCAGTCGGTATTCGCATCACATCCATTGCCGTCAATCCGATTACGGATGATCGCTTTCTGCGCATTGCCCGTATCGGTTAGCGCCGCCTTGGCGGTAGTGGGGCTCGCAATCTCTGCGACCATTTCATTGATGACCCGCTTGTCGCGCAAGAGAACGAAAAAGGCGTCATCGGGCTGCCAAAGCGCGTCCATATCGACCGGGATCGCATAAGTCAGCATCTCCACGAGGCTGGTTCCCGCCAGCAGAGTTTCGCCCATGGCGACGGCGAGAATGGATAGCACCGCATCATCGTCGAGGTCCAGCAGACGCTTGAAAACACGCGCCAGCGCCCATTCATCGCCATTGCGGCGAATGAGACCGCGTTCGGCATTGTCGAAACCAAGTAAGGCGCAAGCGCCGATGCGCGCTTCTGCAAACCGGTGCCCTCCCTCGGAGGCGGCAAGACTTTGCGCCGTCTTCTCTTTGCGTGTGCGCTGATCCTCCGTGTCTACTCGCCACAGGGCTGATCCGATAATCAGATGCGCGATGACGAAGCGCAGGGCGACCTTTGGATGACGGGTGAGTTCGGCGCGCACGGCGGCATGTCGGTGCAGGCCGATATAGTCCGCGAGCGGTCCGGACATTTCCGGTTTTGCAGATTTTGCAGCTTCGCCTTCATCGACCGCACCATTCAGGATTGCCTTGATCTTCTTGGCGTCAGATTTGGTGAGATACCCTTCATGGCATTGCACCGCGCCATCATGGCCCGTTTCAACAAAAACCTTCCCGCCATCATCGCGGGAAAACGGCTCGTGTTCCCATGTCAGGAATCGCTCGCCGCGATCCATGACCACCACATCATTCCACCCTTTCTGCTTAAGCGTTTCGCAGCGCTCGGCGATTGCGGCGTTTTGAGCTTTCCAGAATTGGTCCGGGTCAGCGAAGACGCCGCTTGATCCGAACAGGTCAGCGATGACGACGCCATCATAGGTGTCCACATCAAAGAGTGCGATTTTGGTCAGTATGCGCGCGCCGCCTGAGAGCCATGCTTTGAGGCGTTCACCGCGCGGCTCATATTCATCTTCATCATGGAAGAGATTCAGCCAGTCGGCTTGCTGGTCGTCGTTGGCGAGCGTCAGGGCGCGCAAGGTGCCCGCATCGATTTCGTCAGCCTCATAGAGCGCCTTGATGTCCGGGCGAAGCGCGGACAGCGCAAGGATGCGGCGGACATAAAGCTCGGTCACGCCAAAGGTGTGTGCGATGGCGGTGACTTCCTGTCCGGCGCTCGCAAGCGCGGCGAAGGCGTCATATTGCTGAACCTCGCCTGCAGGAAGGCGGGCAATATTTTCAAGAATTGAGGCTTCGATGGCGTCGGCCTTATCGCCTGCCTTCATGATGATGCAGGGCGCTTTTACCTTGCGGCCCGTTTCTTTGGCGACCTTACGCAAGGCAAAGAGGCGGCGGCGTCCGGCGACGACGCCCCATTTGCCGCCCTCACGGCGAACGAGAAGGGATTGATAGACGCCCTTCTCCCGGATTGAGGGCAGGATGTCTGAGATATCGGGGGCCTTGCGTCCATGGCGCATATTCAGCTTGCTGATTTTCATGTCGGCAATGGCGATATTTCTGGTTTCACGGTGAGTCATTTGACTGTCTCCATTGGATAAGCGAGGCCGGGAATTGATCTTTCGGGACGGGCGGGCCTCGCGAGAAGCGCTCGCCCTGAAAGATCGGGTCAGCCAGAAGCAGTGTCGGCGTCGCAAAGGATGACGCATTGGCGCGTCCGCTCCGCGCGGGCTGCGTCCAGCGCCTCGGCGAGCAAGGCGTTCGCGGTCTCGGTCAGATAAGCGTTATCGCTTCCCGGATAATTGGCCTCAACGCCCCACAGGCTCGCCGCGTAATCCAGCAAGGCGACGTCATCGACACGCACCGAAAGCACGATTCCGCAATAGAACCATTCATCATTGCGCCATGCTTCCATGACGGCTTCGGCGTTTGCTTGCGCCTCATCAAAGCGCTGGCGAAAATTCTTACCGGGACCAATGAAGCCGGGCGCATCCTTGTAGAGGGATGGCCAGAAACCGTCCTGGCGCTCGTCGGGCGCGTCGGGGCAATCATCGCGCGCAATGCGCGCTGTCACGCAATAGCCGTCTTTTTCACAAGTGATGGCGTCGCCCTCACAAACGAAGGCGTCAAAGCTGTCTGTAAAAGTCATCGCGCCCTCCTCAGATCAAAGCCTTCGCGGGCGCAGGTCTGAACAAGGGTGCGGCATTCATCCGGTGTCAGATCATCGCCAAGCTGGCGATAGATCGAACCGAGGCGGAAGCTTTGTTGTGAACGGACCACATGGGCCCATCGGTAAGGACCATATCCGTCCTCGCGAGGTTTGGCTTGAAAGCGGGCCATGTCTCTTGCCCCCTCTCAGCGCGACCAGAAGACATGGATTTGATCAAACCCTGTCTCAATGGTGAAAACGTCGCCGTTCAATTCCATGTCGCGGGCGAGCGCCGTCCAATCGATATAGAATTGCAGTTGCTCGGGGATTTCAGGTCCGCAGTCCCGGGTCAGGTCTTCGGCGAAGTCTGCAAGGCTTTTGTGTTCGCCTGCATAGTCTTCAAATGCGGCGCGCGCTTCGTCCAGTCTTTCGCCGAAATGCTCATAGAGTTTCGCGCCTAGTTCTCCGTGTTCGCTGACAAACTCGGCAAGATCGGCGACCGATTCAAAGCTCGAATATTCATGTAAGGAAGCGCCTTCAAAACCTTCATAATCATGGATCGCCCATTCTTCGGCCTCCGCAATCGGTGAGGATTTGAGCACGGCGCGGGTCTCATTCCAGATATGGTCCTCGCCTTGCGCCGCGTCGATCCAGCGGCCATGCAAAATGCCGTTATTGTAGGCGGCAAGACAGGCCACATAGATGCGGCATTCATCCCGATGCGAAGCATCGGAACTTGTCCCGGTAGGTGTTCCAAGGGGTGCGGTGTCTATGTTCGGGGTCATAAGTGTCTCCTCTCATCGCCCTGCCATCAGTTTCCCGCAGAAGGCGGGGGTGGGCGGCGAGAAGGCCGTCTGGCGCCGGGTATCAGGACGGAACGCCAAGGGTTTTGGTAGGGGAACAAAGAAAATTCAGACGCACTTAGTCCCCAAAGCCCTTGCGGGCCGGCCGCCCGGCGCCATACGCGCCTGACGCCCACCCCCGGCTTCAGGGGAAACCAAAAAAAAAGCCGGTGCCGGACGCGCCGACATAACCAAGCCATGGACGGCGCAGACCCCGTCGCCGCAAGGCGGTGGGCGCGTCAGGGATCAACGCCCGGAAGGGTGAAGACCGGCGCAGACGGGCTTCATTCGCGCGAGCCCGGCCGCGCTAAACGAGCGCGGGACGCCAAACTTACAACAAGGTCTAAGGGCGCAGCTTGACTTGGCCCGCGGCCATTTCTCTCAAGAGTTGAGCCATTTAACCTGCTTACTGATGATCACAGACTATTGCTGGGTTGACACGGAACTTTTCCAGCCCGCGAGCCGCAAAACTATCCGCACCATGGTGTGCGAAAGCTATGAAAGCGGGTCATTCATCTTTTTGCTTCAGCCATGATGCACTCCGTCACAAAGGCTTCCTTTGAAAGCGCTGGAGCGCCAGCCCGCTGGATTCGCAGGATCGATTCCGCGTTTAGCGCCGTTGTATTGCCTAAAACGATAAATGTTTCCTGACCGCGTTGAAGGGACATCATCGCCAGCGCGAGCTGAGCGGAGCACAAGGTTTCAGAATAAATCACCGCCTGTTTCTTCAAAGAGGCGTAGAACGCTTCGACGAAAGAGCTATTGAGCCAAGGTGGCGCGTTTGGACTGTCCAGGGCGCAAGACGTAAATTCAATTGATTGACCTAAAGAACGAAGCTCTTCCTGGAGATTCACACCCGACCCAAAATCACAATGACCTGTCAAGAAAACAACGAGTAGTTCTTTTGGCGACACCCATCCAAACGGCGGGGCGCCTTTTGAGTTGACGGCACAACTGCAAGCGTTTTGTGGTTTTACGTCCTTCGTCATTCTTGAGGTCTTCGGATCAGTCATATTGTTACTGGATCGATAGGCGCACTAAAATTGCGAATAAGAAGCTAGTTATGTAGACTTTAATCATGGTGCGCGCCTCAGAAGGCTTCGCGCGCTTGTCTCCATTCGTCGTTCACTCCGTATAATGACCCTGCAAATTTAGCGCGGGATGATCGCCAGATCGTGGACGCCGCGAGTAACGGGAAGAGCATTGCCGGTGCGTACAAGTTTCGGCGCATCGCCGGATCGATCGACTTTCCAAAATTCGACAAAGCCGCTATCCGGTTCGAACTCCATGAGCTGGTAGATTGTGACGGCCAAGGTGTCATCATCGCTGTCGAAAACGAGATCTTCAGGCAGAATGCCGCGAAAGCGCTGTTCGTCGGTTTTCTCCAGCTGCCCGGTTTGATCGTCGAAGGTCATGAGTGAAATCGTCGAGAATGTCGTCCGGCGCGCCAGCGTACCTGCCGGAAATGTGCCCGCGACAGACGTGCGCTCCATATTGACCGTCGCCACCATTTTATTGTCATGCGACAAAGACATTCCCTCGGGGCTCCAGCCCACAGCTTCCACATCAACAACTTCGTGCGCACCGTTGGCACCTTCGTCAAAAGCGATCGAGATTAGGCGGCCGCGCTTTGAAAAAAGAAAGTGCTGGGCGGTCTGGTGGCCCCAACCAATGTCCGGAACGAGATAGTACCGACCATTTTCGGAGAATTCGCCTGACGCAATAGCGGTGCCGGTATCGTTCAGAAAATCGTCGATCGTATCGCCATGTTGGGTCACGCTGACAGGCGTGCCGGCCTCGTCATATTCAATCTTCAGGAAAGCGACCTGATGGTCGCTGATCGCCGCGGCGATGTAGTTTCCGCTCGGATGAAAAACCATCGCGCGAATACCGTCGGCCTTTGCGCCCACATCCGGCAACGGAATTGTGTAAGGGAAGGTGAAGCGCTCAACTGGGATACCGTCTTCGAGACGGAAAACGACGATCTCCTCGTTCTCGACCTGGGACGAGGTGAGAAGATAACGCCCGTCAGGTGTCACGCTGACCGAAAGCGGATTTACCCCTGCTTCAAGCTCAATGACGAGTTCCGGGTTCAATGGGTCGGCGATATCGAAAACGGCGAGGCGGCTACCTGCTGGAGAGTCATAGTAAAGGTCTTCATATGAGGTGACATCGGCGGGAAACTCCTCGCGTACTTCGACCACATAGACATACCGTCCGTCGGGAGAAGGTTCCACAATCTGCGGCCAGCCCATCACGCTGTTGGAGGCGAAGATCTTGCCGCTCGCCGTCCGATCCTCCCCGGAAAACGGGAACACCGTGAGGGCGTCGCGCTGCCCTATCGGGCGACCGACTTTCCCGGTCACGTAACCTTCAGCCTTCATGTCGGCGTCGGAGACGGCCAGAAGAACCCCGTCAAAATCTGGAGCGGTCGTTGTCGAAGTAAAAGGCGCATCGCGGGGCGCCAATCCGCCTGACGAACAGCTGGCGAGCACGAGCGATGCGCCAGCTAGGAAAAGCGTCAATTTGTTGGTCCGCGACAGACCGAAATTCTGTTCGTAGTGATCATTTTGCGATTTTTCCATCGTGGCGCCTCCGAGAGTGGTTGCGCCGATATGGCGCTTATTGCTAACTAAAACCGAATTACGGTGAATTTTTCTTGTCAAACATGTCTATCACAGGCATTATGGTCGGACAATAAATTTCGACTGGATGGGATGCGCTTTTTGTCGGGTGCTGTCCGAAAGACGCGGTCCGGCGAGGAGGAACACAATGAAAGCGACACATATCGGCTTGATTGTGCTGGGCGCCGCATTGGTCGGAGGCGTTGCCGCTTGTGCCAGTATATCTCGTGAGCATGACCATGCTGATCTAACCGACCGTGTCGCGATTGTTGAACTGCGCATCGAGAACGCAAACTCTTATCTCGTTTACGATAAGACCGCGCCGGAACATGCGCTCCTGATCGATCTTGGCATTCCGGAAAATGCTGAAAAACTGGCCGACCGTATTCGAGATGCGGGCGTCGATCCGGCGGAACTCGATGCGGCAATTATTACCCATGGCCATTACGATCACGCTGGTGGCGCACGGTACTTTCAGGACACGTTCGATGTGCCGTTGATCGCAGGAGAAGGCGACCGCGAGCCCTTAGAGACTGGTAAAGAGTTGCCCGTCTGTCCGACCAGCCTAATGGGTCGGCTGATTGCCTCAGAGAGCGCTGAACCTGGAACGTGGACATCGAAACCGGACTACTATGTCCGAGAACGTTTCGACCTATCAGAGATAAGCGCCCTTGGCGGCGAAGTTATCGCTCTTCCTGGGCACACGCCTGGCTCGGTCATTGTCAATATCGGCGAAGCTGTCTTCGTTGGCGACCATATACGCGGCAAGATCTTCGGCGCCGGTCCCGCGCTTCATTTCTTTATGTGCGACCTCGACGATAATGTGCGGGATCTCGACGCTATCTTGACAGAGCTCTCCCCAAACGCTGAGCGCATTTTTCCAGGACATATGAGCGTTTTTTCCCGAGGGGATCTCCACAAATATGTGAGGCGCTACGGGCGCGATGACGAGTTGTGAAGCGCTTTGGTGCCATCGCCGCTGGTGTGGGTCTTGGGCTGCTAGCGGGCCCCGTCTTTTTTCTAATATGGTTCCGTTTCCTGCCGCCGAGTTCCGTTGCCAACGGCCCCTGGCGCGCCAATCCAACAATTGGCGTCGATGCTGCTTCGCCGCTTGATCGCACGCGTACAGCAATGACGATCCTCGCTGCTGTGCCTCAAAGTGAGTTCACGTACTTCTTCGCCAATCGCGACGATTCGGGCGACTCGCTGACGACACGCTGCGCCTACCGCATCGTCGGTGGCAGGCCCGATGCCGCATTCTGGAGCCTCACTGCTTATGATCGTGGCGGTTTTCTCACTTCCAATGTGGTGGATCGCTTTTCGGTCAATCAGAATGATATGCGTGGGGATGATATCCGCGTGGAGATTGCCCGCACCGGTGACGGGTCGAATTGGCTTCCAACGCCGCGCGGCAACCAGTTCAATCTTGTACTTCGCTTGTACGAGCCTTCTGCCAAAATCGTTACGGCGCCTGAGAAGGCTGACCTGCCGTCCATTCAACGGGTGGGATGCGCTTGATGTCGCCGGTTCGCGTTGCCCTTGTCGCATTCGTCATATCGACGCTCCTCTCGTCGGGGCTTATTAGCCTGTTCGCACCGAAGATTATGATGGGGTTCGCGCTGACGCGCGTTGAGCGGGGCGACGCCGCGACGACGCGCCATGTGAATGCGGTCGGGCGCAACACCATGTATCCGAGCCAGCCGGTTGACGAACGTTACGGACCTGACAGTTTTTATATCTTCACCCGCCCTAATCCCGATATTCTTTATTCGGGATGCTCCTTCGATCTGACGGCGGGCCCGATCGAAGTCGGTTTACAGAACATTCCGGAATATGCATCGATCGCTGTCCACGCCGACAACACCGATAATTTCGGGGTCGTCAACAATCGCGACTTCTCCGGTGAGATTTTGCGCGCCCTAATCGTGGCTGAGGGTGCAACGGCGCCGTCCGATTTCGACGGACCCGTCTTTGAGAGCCCGACGCGGCGAGGCCTGGTCATCGTGCGCATACTCCTCGAGCGACGGGAGGCGTTCGACCACTATCGGCGCCTGCAGCAGGAACAATATTGCCGGCCGTTTAGACGAAGCGGCGGCACATGAGCTGGGCGGGAACATATGATGCTTCAAAAACCGAGCGCGTCCTTCTCGGTGCGCGCGCAGCACATGCGATCGCCGTAGAAGCCGCAAGGCTTGATCGTCATAGCGTTTTCCTCATCTGTTCGGGAAGCCTCGACGCTACATCGGGAATTTGCGACGCCGCCGCTGTCGCTCTTGGCGCACGCTTCACCGGCGCTTTCAAGCATATTGGAGCTCATTCTCCGCGCAATGACGTTGTCGCCGCGGCGCTGGAA
The DNA here is from genome assembly GCA_038531315.1 of Pseudomonadota bacterium. Classification (GTDB taxonomy): domain Bacteria; phylum Pseudomonadota; class Alphaproteobacteria; order Caulobacterales; family Parvularculaceae; genus JAJFFW01. Next base: position 28,556 of record JBCBBT010000013.1, on the reverse strand, counting down.
GCGCGCGCCGCTAAAGCAGATCTTCTTGTTTCAATTGGCGGCGGAAGCCAGATCGACGGAGCGAAGGTCATACAGTTTTGTCTGGATGCGAATCTTCAATCGGAAGATGAGTTGCTAGCGTATGCCTTAAGGCCTGAAGGCCCTGCGCCATCAAAGTCTATCCCTGAGATTTCGACACGCGCCATTGCCATCCCAACAACCCTGTCCGGCGCAGAATTCTCTCAGATTGGCGGATTGTCCGATCCGGAATCCGGCGCAAAAGAAGGATATCTCTCTCCGGGCTTTTCACCGCAGTCGATCATATTCGATGAGGAGCTCGCACTACACACTCCTATCGATCTCTGGTTGACGGCCGCCATTCGATCCCTTGATCACGCAGCCGAGGGGCTGTGCGCGCCGAACACTTATCCGTACCTCGACGAATGTTTCAAAGGCGCGATCCGGCTTCTTGCTAAAGCTTTGCCAGCAGCAAAAGCCGATCCCTCCGATCCAGTCGCCCGCGCGCTCGGTTTTCAGGCGGTATGGACCGTCTCCGCTGGCATCGGCCGGGTCGTCAATGGCGCAAGCCACGGTCTTGGTTATGTGCTCGGCGGATTCGGCGTCGCCCATGGCCACACGTCCTGCGTCTTGTTGCCAGCGGTGCTGAAGTGGAATGAGCCGGTCAACGAAGCGCGACAGCGCCCAATCGCCGAAGCACTTGGGCGTCCCGGCGTTTCCGCCAGTGAGGCGGTGCGGGAATTTGTTAAAAGTCTCGGTCTTCCGACGCGCCTTTCAGAGGTTGGAATTGCTGAGGAGCATCGGCGAAAGATCGCCGAAACGGGGGCCGCGCACTCGGTTGTCGCCGGCAATCCAAGGCCGGTTGGTTCGCCAGAAGACGTGCTGGAGATCCTGGCGCTTTCTGACTGATAATGTCCAACCATAATGAAATCGTTATTTACGAAACGATATATATATGCCAAGTAATTTAATATAGACCGACTATAAGGATCTTGCGTGACTGACCTTTCGGGCCAAATCGTTCTCGTTACCGGCGCTTCAAGTGGTCTTGGGGCTCAATTCGCTCGCCTGTTGGCGGCGCGCGGCGCTCAGGTCGCGCTGGGGGCTCGGCGTAAAGACAGGCTTGACGCGTTGAAAGCTGAGATTGAAGCGGATGGCGGTAAGGCAATGTCGCTGGAGCTTGACGTCGCCGAGGTCGACTGTTTCGAAGCCGCATTGGACCAGATTTCATCCGTTATCGGACCGATTGACCTCCTCGTGAACAATGCCGGTCTCAATTTTATGGCTCGCGCAACGGAGATCACGACGGATCAGTACGACACGATCATGAACGTCAATCTGAAAGGACCGTTTTTTCTTTCAACCGCGGTCGCCAAACGTTGGATCGAGAAAAAGCGTCCGGGCCGGATCGTCAACATTGCATCATTATCGGCCTATCGCACGCTGCCAGATATCTCCGTCTACGCTATGTCGAAGGCCGCCATGGTCCATATGACCGCTTGTCTCGCGCGCGAATGGGCTCGTTTCGACATTGCCGTCAACGGGATCGCTCCCGGCTATATCCGCACCGAGATCAATGATTGGTTTTGGGAAACACCAAGCGGGAAAAAGGTCGTTGAGTTCTTTCCCCGTCGGCGCGTTGGAGAGCCGGAAGACCTCGACCAGGCTCTCCTGTTGATGTGCGACCCCGCGCAGCTTTTCATCACTGGACAAACTCTTACCGTTGATGACGGCCAGGGATTAGCGTGAGGGGACGGAATGGCTGACGGATCTTTTAGAACGGATACGGACGCTTTCGCGCAAGACTGGGCCGCGCTCGGCGCCTGGCTCGTCTCAGCCGGACATGATTTCGATCCATCTCTTACGCCGAAGCAATTTTCTGGCGGCGTCGGCAATTTCAACTATTTGATCACGATCGACGGCGCGCCCGCCGTCTTGCGCCGCCCGCCGCCCGGGCCGCGTCCGCCCGGCGCCAACGACATGGGCCGGGAGTTCCGCGTTCTGTCAACGCTCGGGGGACATGAACCTCTGGCGCCCAAGGCGATCGCTTTTTGTGAGGATGAAACCGTTCTCGGCGCGCCATTTCTGATTTCGGAATATCGCGAGGGCCGCATCCTTCGCGGCGACGATTTCGAAAGCGACGAGGCCACGCACAAAATGGTCGGCGAGATGATGGTGCGGACCTTGGCGCGGTTTCATGGCCACGATGTTGCCGCGCTCGGTCTTTCTGATTTCGGCAAGCCTGAAGGCTTTTCCGCGCGCACCGCGGCGGGTTGGCGCAAACGCCTTTTTGTTGCGACTGACGACGCCCCGCCGAACGAGGCCGTCGCTATCGCTGACTGGCTCGACGCAAAAGCGCCTCCCGATACGTCTCGGCCGCGTCTTCTTCATAATGATTTCAAGCTCGACAATATCATTCTCGATCCGGAAGACCTGTCGCGCCCTGTCGCCGTTCTCGATTGGGATCAGGCGACGCTCGGCGAGCCATTGTTCGATCTGGCGACGCTTCTTTCCTATTGGGTGGAGGCTGACGATCCGCCAGTTCTGCATGCTTTGAAGCAGATGCCGACGGCGAGGCCGGGCTTTCCGAGCCGTCGCGAAGCCGTCGAGCTCTATGCTGCTCTGAGGGGCGAGGACGTGGCGTCGATCGTCTATTTCCGCGTTCTCGCCCAGTTCAAGCTGGCCGTTGTCCTGTTACAGCTTCACGCCCGCTGGCGACGAAACCCGGAGCGATTTGCGCGCTTCCAGCCGCTCGATTTCGTCGCCGGCGTAATGTTCGAATTCACGGCCGATCTCATCAACGAAAAGCGGTTCTAGGAGTTTGTCCATGTCCAGCGCATCCGCCCCTGTCAAAGTTTCAGCTCCTGACGAAACGGCGTCCGACAGCGCCGAGCGCATTCGCGCCTTTGTCGCTGATGCATGCATCCCGCGCGAACGCGAGGTGCAGGAATCCGGGGCAGCGCCGAGCGATGCGCTACGCCTTGATCTGGTTGCGGCGGCGAAGGCGGCGGCGGTCTACGGCCCTCACCTTGCCATAGAGTATGGCGGTCTCGCCTTGCCCTGGACAGCGCGCGCCGACGCGTTTCGCGCCGCCGGATACTCCTTGCTGGGACCGCACGCCCTGAATTGTTCGGCCCCAGATGAAGGCAATCACCATCTTCTGGCGAGCGTCGCAACCGAGGCGCAACAGGAAGAGTTTCTCGCGCCGCTCGCTCGATACGCCAAGCGTTCCTGTTTCCTGATGAGCGAGCCGGACGGCGCAGGCGCAGACCCGACGCTCCTTAAAACCGTCGCCCGCAAACAGGGCGCCGGCTATGTGATCAGTGGGCGAAAATGGTTCATTACTGGCGCTGTCGGTGCTGAAATCGGAATCATCATGGCGCGCGACGGTGAAACCGAGGACGCGAGCGCCAGCATGTTCCTGATCCATCTCCCCATGAAGGGTGTCAATATTGTCCGCGAAATGCATGGGATGTCGCATGAGTCGCCAGGCGGTCATTGCGAGGTTGAGCTCGACAATGTGGCGGTTCCTGCGGACGCTGTTCTCGGCGAGCCGGGCGAGGCGTTCCGCTATGCCCAGATTCGCCTCGCGCCTGCGCGGCTGACCCATTGTATGCGATGGATTGGCGGGGCCGAGCGCGCCCATGATGTTGCGAAGCGCTACGCTATTGCCCGCAAGGCGTTCGGGAAGGAGCTCGCGCGCCACCAAAATGTCAGCTCCATGATCGCCGACAATGAAATTGATCTGACGACCTCGCGCCTGATGATCGCCGACTGCGCCCGCCGCCTCGACGCCGGCGAGAAGGCCCGGCACGAAACAAGCCTTGCGAAAGTCCATGTCTCCGAGGCGGTGTTCCGCGTTGCCGACCGCTGCGTGCAGATACTCGGCGGGCTCGGCGTCATGGCCGACACGCCGGTGGAGATGATCTTCCGGGCGAGCCGTGCCTTCCGAATCTATGACGGCCCGTCCGAGACCCACCGAGACGCCATCGCCAAGCGGGTGTTGCGCGCCACGATTTCAGAAGTCATGGCTGAAAAAGGAGCGCACCATGCTGCTTCCGCCTATTGAGGATTATGAGGCTTTCGTCCGCGATTATGAGCGGGAAGATCTCGATACCTATAATTATGTCGATCTGATTGACCGGTATGCTGAGGACGAGGAGCGTCTTGCGCTGTTGTGGACGAATGCTGAGGGCGACGAGTGCCGACTGACGTTCAAAGACATTTCGCAGGCGTCGGCCCGGCTGGCGCACGCCCTTCAGGAGCGCGGCGTCAAAAAGGGAGACCGCATATTGCTGATGTTTCCCCGCTCCCCGGAATGGGCGATCGCCGCACTCGCCGGCTTGCGCATTGGCGCCGTGACCTGTTCGTGCGTGACCATGCTGCAACCGGCCGATCTTGAATATCGCATCGACAAAGCGAAGCCGAAAGCCGTGATAACGACCGCAGAGGAGTCCGGTAAGTTTGAAGGGATTTCCGACGGCGTCGACGTCAAGATCGCCGTTGGCGGCGCTGACGGCTTCGAGGACTGGTCCGAGGCGCTCGACGGCAAGCACGCTGCGTTCGAGAATGTCCCTCTTAAATGGGACGATCCCGCCTCGCTCTACTTCACGTCGGGCTCGACGGGCCACCCGAAGGGCGTCGTACACGGCGCGCATTTCGCCCACTATCTGAAAGAGGTTTCCGCTTACTGGCTCGACCTCAATCATCAGTCAAAAGACGATCTCTTTTGGTGCACAGCCGATACGGGCTGGGCCCTTGCGGCGACCGGATGGCTGGTCGGCCCTTGGCTCGCCGGGATCGCCGTTTTCGTCCATGACGGGCCGTTCGACCCCTTAAAGCGCGCTCAATTGATGCAGCAATACGCGGTCACTGTGTTCTGCGCGCCGGCGACGGAGTTACGCTGGATCATCAATATCCCGCTCGAAGAATTCGACCTCTCGAACTTACGCCTCACGGTCTCGACGGGCGAGATGCTCGACGCGCCGACAGCGGCGCGCTGGGCGCAGGGGACGGGCGCGCGCCTGAACGAGGCTTTTGGCCAAACCGAAAGCTTCATGACCATCGCCAACATGGCGGGCCAGGAAATTCGCGCTGGGTCGATGGGCAAGGCCGTTCCGGGCTTTGACATAGAGGTGCTCGACCAGGACAGCTACGCCGTCGCCAAACCAGGCGTTGTTGGCCATATCGCCATCAAGACGCCGACTCGCGCGCTCCTGCTTGAATACCTGGACGATCCGGAAAAGACCGCAGAAGTCTATAAGGAGGGCCCTGAAGGCCGCTGGTACGTTACCGGAGACCTCGCCCGCCGCGACGAGGACGGATACTTCTTCTATGAGGGTCGGGCAGACGATCTGATCAATTCGTCCGGTTACAGAATTGGTCCCAGCGAGGTCGAGGCGGCGCTGATGGATCATCCTGCGGTACTTGATTGCGCCGCCGTAGGCGCGCCTGATCCGCAGCGCGGCGAGGTCGTCAAAGCGTTCGTCATCCTCAAGGACGACTGGAAGGCGCGCGGTGACGGCGCGCTGATCCCCGAGTTGCAGAACCACGTGAAGGTCGAAACTGCGCCTTATAAATATCCGCGCGCGATCGAATTTGTCGACGAGTTGCCAAGGACGGCGACCGGCAAGGTGCGCCGCAAGACGCTGCGCGATCAGGAGTATGAAAAGTTCGGTGAAAGGCATTCGGCATGAGTAAAGACCACACGGCGACGGAGCATGACGGGCCCGCCTACAAAGCGGTGGCGTCGAGGATCGAGAACATGTTGGCCAATGGCGAGTTGCGTCCCGGCGATCCGCTTCCCAATGAGACGGAACTCGCCGCCCAGTTCGACGTCAACCGGTCCACGATCCGGGAGAGCATTCGGTTGCTAGAGGACGGCGGCTACATCAAGCGGATCTCGCCGCGCAAGCTCGTCGCCTCTCTGCCGACACCTGCTAGCCTTGCTGAACGCACCTCGCGCGCGCTCTTTATCACGCGCGCCACGCTGCGCGATGTATGGGAAGCCAATCTCGCCATAGAGCCCGCCATGGCGCGGGTTGCAGCGCAGCGGGCCACCGATGCGCAAAAGACCGCGTTACGCGAGAACATAGACGCGACGGCCCGTCGCATCGAACGCGGCGAAGATCTCGCCGATCTTGATGAAGAGTTTCATGCCCTTTTGGGACAGGCGTCCAATCAGCCAGCCCTGCAAATCGCGCGTGAACCCTTCAGCGCCCTTTTCTTGGAGGTGGTCGACGGTCTTGTTCATGATCTTTCCGTAAGCGACCGACTGCTGGTCGCCCATTCGCGGATCGTTGAAGCCATCGAACGGGGCGACGCCGATGTCGCCGAGCTCTGGACCCGCCGTCACACGCTCGACTTTGAACGCGGCTGCAAACTCGCTGGCGTGGGCATCGACGTGCCGCTTGATCAAAGCGTCTTGAAAGCGAGCGCGGCATAATGAGCATGCAGGCTACCATTCTTGAAGGCTTGAAAATCGTCTCCATGGCCGAGCAATTCCCGGGGCCGTTCGCCACCATGCTGCTCGCCGATATGGGAGCAGAGGTGATTATAGTGGAACGACCCGGCATGGGCGATCCGTCCCGTTTTCTGCCGCCCTTTTTTGAAGCGTTAAACCGAGGCAAGAAATCGGTGGCACTCAATGTGAAAGAGGCCGACGACAAGGCCAAATTCATATCCCTCATTTCAGAAGCCGATATCTTCTTAGAGGGCTTCCGGCCGGGCAGGCTGAAGAAGCTTGGCCTTGGTTACGATGCGCTCTCTGAAATCAATCCAAAACTTATTTACGCTTCGATTTCCGGGTATGGACAGACAGGACCGTATCGAGACCGGCCAGGCCACGATCTTTCTTACCAAGGCGTCGGCGGATCGCTGTTTGAGCAACTCGCCAAGGGCGACGATGCTGAGCCGACCAATATTCTTCTTGGCGATGTCGGCTCCGCGATGTTTGCCACAGTTGGCGTGCTCGCCGCACTGGAAGCGCGTCGGCGCACCGGTAGAGGTTCTTATATTGACGTCTCGATGGCCGACTCGGTCGCGTCGATGATGACGGCGGCGATCGCGCTCGCCGCCAATGGCGGCGCCAATCTGCCGGGCCCGGGGGCGGAGCCCGCCTACGATCTTTTCCAAACAAGCGATCAAAAATGGCTCACACTATCGATCGCCCATGAAGACAATTACTGGTCGAGACTTTGTGCAACACTTGGGCTCGACGATTTCAAAGACCTTGATCGCGGCAAACGGATCGCCATCCGATCTCAACTTAAATCAGCCATTAGTGACGTTATTCGCCGTCAGACTTTTGACGAGTGGGACAGGACCTTCACTGAAAATGATCAGATGTTTGGCCCAGCCTATGATCGCGCAGATGTTCTAACCGATCCGCATTTGATGGCCCGTGGGTTGTTTGAAACCTTGGTGAGGAAAGATGGAGGCGAGCAGGTTGTGCTTCGTCAGCCGCTTAAATTCGCCGGATATTCAAACGCGCCTCTCAGCCCAAGTCCGACGCTTGGCGAGCATAATGATACGCTGTTCCGCGGAGCGGCGGCAGCAGAATAATCATGGAATGAAGAGGCGAATTCTCGTGACCGACGCTTACATTTACGACGCCGTCAGAACGCCCCGCGGAAAGGGAAAAGCGGAAACGGGCGGGCTTCATTCCGTTTCCCCTGTCGAGCTTGCCGCTGGTCAGCTTCGCGCTCTTAAGGAGCGAAATGACTTCGGTGAACGTAAAGTAGATGACGTCATCCTGGGTTGCGTTGACCCGGTCATGGATCAAGCAGGGGATATTGCGCGCTCCGCCGCGCTCCTCGCCGACTATGGCGACGAGGTCCCCGGCGTCCAGATCAATCGGTTTTGCGCAAGCGGCTTGGAAGCTGTCTCGTTAGCCGCCTCCCGAGTCAAAGCCGACGATGCGCAATTGATCGCGGCGGGCGGTGTCGAAATGATGTCGCGCGTCGGCATGGGTGGTTCCGGCGCACCCCAAGTGACCGATCCCGGCATCGCCGCGCCGCATTTCCTGATCCCGCAGGGCGTCTCGGCCGATCTGATCGCCACGCGCAACGGCTACACTCGCGACGAGGTCGACGCTTATGCGGTGGATAGCCAGAAACGGGCGGCGAAGGCGTGGAAGGAAGGCCGGTTTAGCCGCAGTGTCACGCCGGTGATCGACGAGAACGGGATCATTATCCTGGACACGGATGAAACCGTTCGCCCAGACGCGGACCTGCAATCCCTAGGAGGATTAAATCCCTCTTTCCAAGGCATGGCGATGATGGCGGGATTTGATGCTGTCGCGATCCAGAAGTACCCCGAAATCGAGACGCTGACTTATGTCCACCATGCCGGCAATTCCTCGCAAATCGTCGATGGCGCAAGCGCCGTTCTTGTTGGATCGCGCGCTGCGGGCGCGGATAGCGGCCTGAAGCCACGCGCGCGAATTCTGTCAATGGCCTCGATCGGCTCGGAGCCGACGATCATGCTAACCGGCCCGGCGGAAGCGTGCCGCCGCGCACTGACAAGGGTCGGAATGACGTTTTCCGATATTGATCTATGGGAACTCAATGAGGCGTTTGCCGCTGTGGTCCTCAACTTCATGGATGAAACCGGGGTTCGCCACGAGGTGATGAACGTCAATGGCGGCGCCATCGCCATGGGCCATCCGCTTGGGGCGACCGGGGCGATGATCCTCGGAACGCTCGTAGACGAGTTGGAGCGGGCCGACAAACAGACCGGCGTCGCCACCCTGTGCGCCGCATCTGGACAGGCGATCGCCATGGTCGTCGAGCGCGCCTGAGGAGGACGGATATGAACCTTGAAAACGATTTCTTCCGTATCGATACCGATAGCGACGGCGTCGCGCTCCTGACGATCGACGTCAAGGACAACGCGGTCAACGTCTTCACCGAGGACTTTCTGCGCGTCTTCGAGGAGACATTGCCGAAACTGATCGACGACGAGGCCGTAAATGGCGTCGTCATCGCGTCGGCGAAACCGGTCTTTCACGTCGGCGCCGATCTCGACATGGCCCAGAACATGGCGTCTCGGCCCGCCCAAGAACTTTACGACGACATTATGCGGATTAACGCCATGTTCCGGCTGATGGAGACCGGCGGCAAGCCATTCGCCGCCGCCGTCAACGGCCATGCCCTTGGCGGCGGGTTCGAACTGGCGCTCGCCTGTCATGCGCGCGTCGTTGCTGACGATTCGAAACTGCAACTCGGCTTGCCAGAAGTTAAAGTCGGGCTGATGCCGGGCTTCGGCGGCACCCAGCGTCTCGCCCGCATGGTCCCGCTCATGGAGGCGTTGCCCGTCATGGCGCAGGGCGTTTCGCTGAAACCTCAAAAAGCCAAGGCGCTCGGTGTAGTCACCGACATGGTTCCAGCCGGTTCTGTCGTCGCGGCGGCGCGCAAGTGGATACTTGATAATCCAAAAGCGGCCCAGCCCTGGGACGTGAAGGGCTTCAAAGCGCCGGCCGGCAAGGTGCACAGCCCGGCTAACGTGCAGCTGTTCGCCGGCGCGATCGGCCAGGGGCGTAAAGCGACCTATGGGAATTATCCCTCGCCAGCAGCGATCCTTGAAGCCGTCTATCACGGCCTGCAGATGCCGATCGATCAGGGCCTCAAGGTCGAAGCGCGCAAATTCGTCAGCATCGCCCATAGCCAAGTGGCGCGATCGATGATCAAGACGCTGTTTTTCGGCATGAATGACGCGAACGCGCTGAAACGCAGACCCGCCGGCCCGGCCAAATGCGACTTCAAAAAAATCGGCCTCGTCGGTGCTGGCTTGATGGGCGCAGGGATCGCGTATCAGGCGGCCCGCGCAGGGATCGACGTCGTACTTCTCGATCGCGACGAGCAAGCTGCCGCAAAGGGAAAAGCCTATTCCGAACGCCTGCTCGATAAGGCCTTCAAACGCGGCAAGATCACTGAAGAGAAAAAGGCCGCCCATCTGGGGCACATCGAAACGACGACGGATTACGACGATCTCGCCGGCTGCGAAATCGTCGTCGAGGCGGTGTTCGAATCAAAAGAGATCAAAGAAAAAGTGTTGAGCGCCGTCGAGGCGGCCGTCGCGCCGGACGCGATCATCGCGTCGAATACGTCGACTATTCCGATTACGGAGCTCTCGGCTTTCCTGAAGGATCCCTCGCGGTTCATTGGCCTGCACTTCTTTTCGCCGGTCGAGAAAATGCCGCTTCTTGAAATCATTTCCGGCGAAGCGACCAGCGAGGCGACGCTCGCCCACGCCTTTGATTTCTGCGGCGCCATCAAGAAAACGCCGATCGACGTCAATGATGGGCGCGCCTTCTACACGACCCGGGTCGTATCTTCCTATATGGCCGAGGGCATGGCGCTCGTGCGCGATGGCGTCTCGCCGGCGCTCATCGAAAACGCCGGCAAGACCATGGGCATGCCCATGGGTCCCTTGCGTCTTGCCGACATGGTCAATCTCGACCTCGCCGTCAAAATCGCCGATCAGGCGCGCGCCGACCTTGGCGACGCCTTCAACGAACCGCTGGGCATCGCCGCGGCGCGGCGTATGGTGGCGCTGGAGCGCGTCGGCGAGAAGGCGCGCGCCGGGTTCTACGACTATGGCGGACCGCAGCCGATCCTGTGGCGCGGGCTCAATGAGGAATTTCCGCTAGCGGACGAACAGCCCGGCCTTGGCGCCATTCAAAAACGCCTGATGACCATTCAGGTCGTCGAGACCATGCGGTGTTTCGAGGATGGGGTGCTCAAAACGCCCGAAGACGCCGATCTCGGTTCGATTCTCGGCTGGGGCTTCCCGCCGTTTACCGGCGGCATCGCGAGCTACGTTGATCAGACCGGCGCCGCCGCCTTGCTATCCGACGCTCGCTCGCTCGCCGAGGCCCATGGCGCGCGCTTTGAGCCGCCCGCCAATCTGATTGCGCTTGCGGACGCCAACGGCCTGTTACACGCCGCGTGAGGAGGCAAACATCATGAACGTCATCGATGCCATCAAGTCCCGCATTTCCATTCGCGCCTTTACGGACAAGCCCGTCGCTGAACAAGAGCTGCGCGCATTACTCGACATTGCACGGTGGTCGCCCTCCGGCGGCAATCTCCAGCCGTGGAAAGTGATCGCCGTTGCGGGCGCAGAAAAACAAGCCGTCAGCGATTTTGCTCAGCGCACATTGATGGCGAACATGGTCGGCGAGGCCGATGAATTTCCGATCTATCCGAGCGGCCTTGAAGAGCCCTATAAAACGCGACGCTACGAAGTCGGCGAAGAAATTTACGCGCTTCTCGGGATCGCTCGCGACGACAAGGCCGGGCGCTATGGACAGGTCGCGAGGAACTTCCTTTTCTTCGACGCGCCAGTTGGCCTCTTTTTCGTTATCGACCGCGCCATGGGCAACGGACAGTGGGCTCACCTCGGCATGTTCATGCAGACGCTGGCGCTCGCCGCCGAGGCGAAAGGCCTCGGCACGTGCATGCAGGAATCCTGGGCCATGGTCCGGAAATCCCTGCACAAACATTTCAATCTTCCGGAAAATGAAGTCGTCTATTGTGGCATGGCCCTCGGCCATCCCGACCGTGACGCCGCCGTCAATACTTTGCGCTCGAAACGCGCCGCGATCGACGAGATTGCGACGCTGAAAGGGTTCGGCTGACCATGACCGATAACGCGACGAAACAGACCGTCCTCGTAACCGGCGCAAGCGGCTTTATCGCAACGCACTGCATTCAACAGCTGCTTGAGCACGGCTATGCCGTGCGCGGTACTTTACGGTCGATGAACCGCGTTGAAGAAGTGCGCAAAGCGGTTGGCGACACGACCAGCGCGATTGTCTTTTTCGAGACTGATCTGGAGACAGACACAAATTGGTGCGAGGCGATGACCGGCGTCTCCTATGTCCTTCACGTCGCCTCGCCCTTTCCGGCTGAGCAACCGGACGATCCGGATGTTCTCGTGCGCCCCGCTCGCGATGGCGCACTGCGTGTCCTGAAGGTTGCGAAGGACGCGGGTGTTCGGCGCGTTGTCATGACGAGTTCCATGGCGTCAGTGATGGCCGACCGAGGTAAACCGGCGAGGCATGTCTATACGGAGTCTGACTGGACAGATATTACGGACAAGCACGTTACGCCTTATGAGAAATCAAAGACGATCGCTGAACAGGCCGCCTGGGACTTCGTCAAACAGGAAAGCGGTCCTGAACTCGTCACGATTTTGCCTGGCGGCGTCCTTGGTCCGCTTTTGTCGCCTGACTATTCCGCCTCGGCCGATCTCGTCCGTCTCTTAATGGAACGCGCGATGCCCGCTTGTCCCCGGCTCGGCTTTAACCTGATTGACGTGCGCGACGTTGCTGCGGCTCATCTTGCCGCCATGACGGCTCAAGGCGTAGGTGGTGAGCGCTTCGTCTGCGCGGTCGAACCGATCTGGCTGAAAGAAGTCGCCGCCATCCTTGATAAAACGTACGCACCAGACGGCTGGAAAATCCCGACTGGCGCCTTGCCTGACTTCATCGTCAAGATCGGCGCGTTCTTCGACCCGACGCTAAAACGCATCGCCCCGTTTCTCGGCCGTCAATCGCAGGTCGATTATTCGAAACTCAAATCCCAACTCGGCGTCAATCCTATTGGCAACCAGGAGATGATCCTTGCCATGGCGGAGTCGCTCATCGCCCACGGCGTTGTTACGAAATCCAAATAATAAAAAAAGTATTGGAGGAAATTATGTCTGCTCGGCCCGAAATTATATTTCCTAACAACTTTATCTGGGGCGCAGCGACCGCCGCCTATCAGATTGAAGGTGGCCATGATGCCGATGGAAAGGGCCGGTCAATCTGGGATGAATTCGTCGAACGTCCAGGCGTTATCGATGGCGGTGATCATGCGCGGCGAGCCTGTGACCATTTCCATAAGTACAAAGACGATGTTGCGTTGATGAAGGATATGGGCCTGAAGGCCTATCGCTTCTCGCTCGCGTGGACGCGGCTGTTGCCGGGCGGTGCCGGGGCAGTCAATCAGGCAGGTATCGATTTCTATTCAAAACTGATCGATGAATTGCTGGCCGCTGGCATCGACCCGTGCCCGACCCTCTTTCATTGGGACCTGCCTTTGGCGTTGCAGGAGAAGGGCGGCTGGGCGAGCGCAGACATGCCGGACTGGTTCGCCGCATACGCTGAGCTTGCTTTCAAATCCTATGGCGACCGCGTCAAGACGTGGTTTACGCTTAACGAGCCTAATGTGTTCGCTAGCGCCGGACACGTTATCGGCATGCATGCGCCGGGCCTGACCGACCCTGCTGCCTATCTGAAATGCATCCACCATGAAAACGTCTCTCATGGCCGCGCCGTGGAAGTCTTCCGCGACGCGGTTCCCGACGGGCGGATCGGCATCGTCATCAATATGGGGCTGTTTGAGGGTGAGACGGATAGCGAGGCGGACGCTACCGCCGCAGCAACGGTCGACGCCCTCTATAATGGCGCCCATCTTGATGCGATCTTCAAGGGCGCTTATCCGCAGCCTGCTCAAGCCTTGCTCGAAGGCTTCGGCCTGACGATTGACGATGAGACGATGTCGACCATTTCTCAGAAAACAGATTTTCTTGGCGTCAATTTCTACAGCCGCCGGAAAATCGCGGCAGACGCGTCGGCGCCGCTCGGCGCCCGGCCGGTCGATGAGACCGACGACGACCCGGACGCGTTGACCGCCATGGGCTGGCGCGTCGATCCGGAAGGTTTCTACGTTTCGCTGAAGCGTCTGCATGAAGATTACAAGATGCCGATGATCGTCACCGAGAACGGCGTCGCCTATGAAGACACGGTGACAACCGAGAACGGCGCGCGAACGGTCGACGACCCGAAGCGGATCGCTTTCTTTCAGGATTATTTAAGAGCGCTCGACCGTGCCCGGCAAGAGGGGGCCGACATTGGCGGCTATTTCGTCTGGTCTTTGATGGACAACTTTGAGTGGGCGGAAGGCTTCAAGCCGCGATTCGGTCTCCTCCACATTGACTACAAGACGCTGGAGCGCACGCCGAAGGCGAGCGCGAAATGGTACGGCGAGCTCATCGCCACCAATACACTGCCGGCCATTGACTGAGGAGGGTTACAAGAATGTCAAATCTTCTCGCTGACTATGAAGGACGCCTAGCTCTTGTCACCGGAGCTGGCGATGGGATCGGGCGCATGCTCGCTCTGAAACTGGCTGAGGGTGGAATGACTGTCTGCGTTCAGGATATTCGCGAAGATGCGGCGATGTCTGTTGCGGACGAAATAGGTGGTGATGCTTTTGCACTCGCTTTTGACGTCAGCGATCCCGATCAGTGCCTGAAAGGCGCCGAGTCGCTTTCCAAGAGGGAGGAGCCGCTGTGTCTGCTTTGGGCGAATGCTGGCGTAGGCGTTGGCGCTGGAATGACCACAGGGCCCCGCAATGCGATTGAATGGGGGATCGCCGTCAATATCGCCGGACCGATCTGGACGGTGCAGGCGTTCCAGCCCCTGATGGCGCCAAAGGATGCGCCTGCCCATATCGGATTCACCGCGTCGACAGCCGCGCTCGTCGCTGCTGAAGACCAGTTCCCGTTCTATGCGGTGACCAAGCACGGGACCTTCGCCGTCGCAGAAGCGATTGGCGCCGAGGTGGGGCGGGACGGAATCGGATCAACCATTCTCTGCCCAGGACTTTTGAACACGGATATCTGGGACGGCGCGCGGGCGCGCCCTGATCGGTTCGGTGGCGTTTCGCGCATGGACCCAGCGGCCGCCGACTATTGGCGACAAGCTCAGAGCCCGGATGTGATGTGGCCGCATATCGAACGAGTCGTTTCTGATGGCGGAGGCTATCTCGTCTGCGCCACCGAAGAAGAGACCTATGAGCGTTTCCAATCCCGCGCCGATAAGATCGGCAAAGCGTTCGTCCGACTTTAATGTGCGCCAAGTCTAAAAGCGCTCAACCTTATTCTGAGACTGGCAAAACGCTCTCCGTTTTTCAACGGATCGGGTTTGGCGTCGGTGATTTTGGTCTGAACGGTTTTTATACCGGGCTCAATCTCTTCCTTCTTTATTACTACACGGATGTTCTTCAAATTCGCCCGGCTCTTGCAGGACTTTTATTCGCGGCTCCTTTGGTCTGGGACGCCGTCACTGACCCCTTGATGGGGATCATCGCCAGCCGCACCCGGTCGCGCTGGGGACGTTTGCGGCCCTATCTCTTATTTGGTTGCGCGCCGCTCGCCCTTAGCTTTGCCGGGCTGTTTGCTGCGCCAATTATGTTTCCGAGCACAGTTTTCGCGGCGAGTCTTGTCGCGCATCTGATCTTCCGTACTGTGTTTACAGTCGTTGCCGTACCGTACTCCGCACTAACCGCGAATTTGACAAGTGATAGCGGTGAACGCGGAGCGTTGACCGCGTTCCGCATGACTTTTGCAACATTAGGCGGTCTTGCTGTCGCCGCATCAATGCTACCCATATCGGATATCCTTGCGCCGGGCGACCGCCGGCTTGGGATTTTTCTGACGAGTCTGATCTATGCGGCGATTGGTGCGGCCGCGATCGCCGCTGCCTTCTTGTCGACGCGTGAACGTGTTGACACAGAGCAAGCGGTCCAGTTCAGCCTGTCCGAATTCGCCCGGCAGTTTGTCCTAAACCGCCCCTTGATGGTCTTGCTAGCTGCAATCTTCATCGCTGGGATGGGCAGCGCGATATTTGCGAAGGCGATTATCTATTATGTTGAACGCGTCCTGCCGTTCAAATTATCGATTACGCTCCCCCTGACAGTGCTGATGGCGTGTATCGCCTTCTCCATCCCGATCTGGGGTTATATTTCAAAACATATTGAAAAACGCACCGCCTGGCTCACAGGGTCGATGATCGTGCTCGCAAGCCAGTTGGTATTGTTCTTTATGCCGCCGACAAGCGCCGCGCCCTTTCTTGCGCTCATCGCCGTCAGCGGTTTCGGCCATGCCGCTTATGTGGTGACCTTCTGGTCCATGTTGCCGGACACGGTGGAGGTTGGCGAATGGCGGACCGGCGCGCGCGCCGAGGCGGTAATATATGGGGTTAATCAATTGGTCCTAAAAGCAGGGTCGGCGCTTGGGATTGCGCTGCTCGGCGTCGCTCTCGATCTAATTGGCTATGAGGCGTCGGCCGTGCTCGGCGCGCAAACGATTGAATCATTGCCGAATGTCGCCATAGGTCTTCCTATGGCGTGTCTAATCGTCAGTATCGTTATCATTTCTTTTTATCGCGTTGATCGGGCGTTGCACGCCAGGCTCGTCACTCAACTGAACCATCGACGTCACAGACATGCCGGTTTTACTCTGGATCGCCGTCACGCTTAGTGTGTGCAAATGATGGCTTGTCGCCGATCTCGCCCCCGTCAACCCAATCAAGACAGTCTCCAAGATAGCCGATCATCAAATCTAGTTGGGCGCGTTTCTCCTTGCATTCCCTCAATTTCTCAGAGATGGCGCGCCTTCTCTTTCCTGAGCTTAGCGTTCCGCCATTCCAAGCTTCGGTAAGGTATTTGATTTCCTTTAAGGTAACGCCCAGCGGCTGCCCAAGCTTGATCGCTTGTAGCGTCTCAACATGGGACTGGTCGTAGGCTCTGTATCCATTTGCCCGTTCCAAGGGGCGGATTAGACCTTGCGCTTTGTAGACCCGCACTGTGCTGCGCTTGATCTTCTTACGTCAGTCCGCCATCTGTCTCAAAAGACCTGACGACGGACATTGCTTGATGCCGTTCGCGCACGACTTTGCTGTACGGCATTATATTTCTGCGAAGTAAGTTAAAGCCGCTCCCAGGAAACATCATTCGCGGTCACAGCTTTTCCGCAGGAACTGCAGGTCACCTGCACATTCAACTTTTTTCCGCAGGGATTATGCTTAAGCTTGATCGCTTGGTCGTTCGACCCCAACCACTTTTCACCCCACTGCCGCATAAGAATAATTAGAGGGTAGAGCTCCAAACCCTGTACGGTAAGGCGATAGTCAAATCGGCGGGCATGATCACTATATTGGATTTTCTCGAAAATCTCTGCGTCCACGAGCTTTTTCAGTCTGGCTGACAATATGCTTGGTGCGGCCCCTGTTTCGATCTGAAAATCGTCGAACCGGCGCGCGCCGAAAAATGATGCCTTCAAAATCTGAAACGTCCAGCCGTCACCGACCAGATCAAGCGTGAGCTTCACCGGATCGATATCTCGTTTTGGCATTGGATTGGACCTCCTGAGGCTTGACTTGTTACTATCGTATCGATAGTAACATAACTATTGTTTCGGTAGTTATATCGAATTCGATCTGGCGTTCAATCGCCCATGAGAAATCACGGAAAAGAGAGGAACAGGAAGGTCAGCCATGTCAAAAACGCCCCATGGGTTTAATACAAGCACTATCACGGCGCCGAAGACAGAATCGCTCACTCTGGAAGAAGACGGTGATCTCGTGACAATTACCCTCAATCGACCGGACGTAATGAACGCTCTGTCGATCGATCTATCCCGAGAATTTACAGAAGTCGTCGAATACATCCGCGACCAAGACCGTTTCCATGTCGTCGTCATTAAGGGTGCCGGCGGTAATTTCTGCGTCGGCGATGATTTGACTGAAATGGCGTCGGGAAAATGGGGCAACCCCAATCAGGCCATGCGTCGTGTGCGATACTACCAGCATATGGCGAACACGCTTGAAGAACTCGACAAGATTACGATCGCATCGGTCGACGGCTATTGTGTCGGCGGCGGTCTTGAGATCACCATGGCCTGCGACTTTGTTGTTTGCGCCGAACGCGTTAAATGGGGCATGCCCGAGGTTGACTGGGGCATTACGCCTGGGTGGGGTGGCACGACACGCATGGCGCGTTTGATCGGGCGTCGTATGACGAAAGAGATCAATCTATTAGGGGCGCTCCACTCTGCTGAACGCGGCGTCGAGCTAGGCCTCTTTAATCGTGCTGTTCCGAACGATGACCTTGACAGTGCAACAGCCGACCTGGTCGCCCTGCTACGTATGAAGAATCAACAAGGGCTGCGTCAGTTAAAATTCATAATAAATAAAAACGTCGAGGCCGACCTCTACACGGCGCAAGGGTTCGAAGCCGTTCAAGCCGCCTATACGACGGCAACTATGATGAGCAATCTCATTCCTGATGCCGACGAAACCCATGGCTGGCTCGCCTACGCTCAGAAAGACCCAGACAGCGCAATTCGTAAACGGCGACAGCAGTCGAAGAATTTTTGGGTTGATTGATGTTGCTTGACCCTCGTTACAAGTTGGGATGAAGCGCGTGAGATATCTCGCTCCGTTAATTCTTTATACGGTCCTAGGCGCAGGGAGCTGCGCCTTTGGACTGTTTTATGCGCTTCGCACGGAAGTCATGCCGTTCCATCTGGCGATCATCGGCACCCCTTGGTCAGAGGTTCCAGATGGAACACAAGCCATTTTGATGGTTTTAATGAAGGAGATGGGGGTCGGTCAGATGGTCCTTGGGTTAGCGGTGCTCATCATTACCTACGGTCCCCATCGAAACGCTGACCCATGGGGGCGTTGGGCCGCGCCCCTCGTCGGGGCGGTAGGCATGGGGCTTACTACCGTATTCGCTGCTGAAGTTACTTTGAATACGGGTTTGCCTTCGCCTTGGCCGGCCTCGGCCGTTGCTGCGGTTTTATATGGTGCTGGTTATTTAATGTCGAACGGGAGAAAGAAGGGCGAGCATGCAGTTTGATCGTATTGCCTTTCACGCCGGCAGAGTGTTGCTAGCATCGCTCTTCATTCTTGGCGGTTTTAACAAACTGGCGTCTTATGCCGAGACCTTGGTCCGCATGGATTTGGTCGGTCTTTCGCCTGCGTTCATTCTACTTCCAGCGACTATTCTGCTAGAAATTGGCGCTGGGCTGATCGTCATTGCCGGACGGAGATATGCCGTTGTCGCAGCTCTGGCGCTTGCTACTTTTACGCTTGCAACGAATGTCTTTTTTCACCGTTTCTGGGCGATTGAGGAGCCTCTGCGTTCGCTAGAAATATCGCTCTTTTTCAAGAACGTCGCGATTGCTGGCGGCCTGCTCTTAACCGCTGGCGTACTCACGCAACGCTCGAATGACGGAAATTGACCTCCATAGATATCACCCGACAACGTTACGTAAACTGACGAAGTAAAGATCGTAGAGGCTTCACTAGGGATGTCAGCTTTAGAAACTTGCAAGCATTTCCGGCGGGAACGGATGCGCAATCTTTAGAAGCTCGTCGCGTCTATAGGCGAGAGACCCGCCTGTGCCGTATTCTGGCCGCTCAGTACTGTGCCCCATCAGGAGCGTTCGCAGCTCGAAGTCGATATGCGCTTCTTTCATTCGATCTTCGAAAGAATGTCTGAACGAGTAAATAACATGCCTTTTTGTCGGAAAGAGCCCGCGGCGTCTATAAGCGGCGCTGGCTGCGGCTGAGAAGGAATTCGACTTGTCATGATACTTAGGGAAACCATTTGGCGCCCGTTTGGCCGCTTCAAGTGACACGCCAACCAGCGGAATCTTTCGGACTGACGTTTCCGTTTTAACTTCGCGATCGTCGCGGTCAGCGATAACGAGATGCGGGACGTCGTGGTCAAGAACGATATCCTCCGGGCGAAGATTGATGATTTCACTTGGTCGACAGCCCGTCTCGACGATCATCAATGTGGAAAGGGCGATCTCGCGCGAAATGCCGTTGAGCGCTTCGGGTGTAAGAAGTTTTTCACGCACCCACTTGTCAGGGAACGGCGGATGTTTGCGCGTTTTTTTACCGCGACGCGTCTTGAAATTGAGGTTGCGAAACGGATTTTGGCGCTGTTCTTCGCCGAGATATTTGAAGTATTCGGTGTACAAATTCCGTATATCGCCGAAGTGGCGAGCCGCTGTTTTCGGGCTCATCGGCTTCGAGTTTTCGTCCTCTGGCATGACCTTGCCATTCCAGAATTCGAAGTACTTTTGGCCGTGCTCCCGCGTAATTTCGGCAATGCCTAGGTCGCCCATTTCCTCGACGAAGTAGCGAAGCGAACGATCCAATGTTGCTTTCCAAAGCTGTTTTTGCTCAGGTGATTTTTTTATCAGTCTTGGAAGAGCGATCTTGGTTTGGTAGATTTCCATCGCCTTGCTGATGGGGACAGGTGGCTCCTCTGCAGTGCCGAGCATGGCTTCCGCTTCGACTTCTTCGGCGCAGCTTGGCCTGCCTTTGTCGACGGATTTTACGACATTAATGCGGTCCAGTAGCTCACTAAGATCGGCCGTGTCGACGATCTGCTCTATCGGCGCATAAACGAAACCGCGAGCGAGGGCGCGCGAACTGGCAGCGCGATAACGACGTTCAAGCGTTTCTCGAAAGCGGTTTGCATCGGATTCGCCAACTTCGCCGTCCTCCAAAAAGAGCATGGAGTTCCAATAATCGTCATCGGCCGCTTCAAGAGCGTCACGACGGAACCTGGCGACCTCAATCGAGTCCGTTTTCAGCGCTGTCTTGATGACGCCGCGATCATCGTAAGGCTTGAATCGCTTCGGTACTCGCCGTTGGTAATACCATCGGCCATTGCGGTTTTCGAGGTGTCGATCTTCTTTGCGCATGAGCGGTTACGACCCATTTTGTACCGCAAAAGTACCATTAAATGTACCACAAAATCAAGCGCTGAAATTTCGACCGGTTGGCAAATTAACGAAAAAGCCACTGAAAACAGTGGCTTAATCGAGTTCTATAGCGATATGTCTGGAGCGGGCGATGCGATTCGAACGCACGACCTAAACCTTGGCAAGGTTTCGCTCTACCCCTGAGCTACGCCCGCGCTCCGTTCGGTGTTTTGCCGAGCGCGTCATATGCCGTAATGGAAAATTGATTGCAAGGCCAAATTCGCGGTGCTGCAAGCGCGCGGACGCGGCGAAGACCTGGAGATGAGGGATGCCTGCCTCACCCGCCGATCTTTTCGCCGCCTTCGATCGGCTCGAAATCGCACACGAAACAGTAAAGCATCAACCCATATTCACGGTTGAAGAGGGCCGCTCGATCAAGGCGACAATGCCTGGCGGGCATACCAAAAACCTGTTTTTGCGCGACAAAAAGGGGGGTCTGACGCTTGCTTGCGCACATGCCGACACCCGCGTCGATCTCACCGGCCTCGGTAAGGCGCTGGGCGCGCGCGGTCGTTATTCGTTTGCAAAACCGGCCTTGATGCGCGCCGTTCTGGGGGTCGAGCCCGGGTCCGTGACGCCATTTTCGCTGATCAACGCCGCCGCGCCGGCGTTAGCCTGCGTGGCGCTCGACAAGGCCTTGATGGGCTTCGATCGCGTCTGGTTTCATCCGCTTGAAAACACCGCATCGACAGCCGTCAGGCCGGCTGATCTGGTGCGGTTTATTGTTGATTGCGGCTTTCAGCCTCAGGTTTTGAGCCTGTCGGCGCCGCTTGAGACCCTTTAGCGTCACCGTTGCCGGTCAATCTTCGAGACGGCGCTTGCCTTCATGGGCCCGCAGTCTCATTTATTGACGGTAAAACGGCGCGAGGCGACTATGAGCGAACTTTTGGGCGGGGCCCCCGGCAATGGCGGCGCGGCGGGCGACCTGATCAAGGACGCGACGATCGAGACATTTGAAAAGGATGTCCTTGAAGCGTCGATGATGACACCGGTAATCGTCGATTTCTGGGCGACCTGGTGCGGGCCCTGTAAACAGCTGACGCCGGTTTTGGAAAAAGCGGTCACGGCCGCCGCAGGCGCTGTGCGTCTTGTGAAAATCGATATCGACCAAAATCAGATGCTCGCCTCGCAACTGCGCATCCAGTCGGTGCCGACCGTCTACGGCTTTTTTCAAGGCCGGCCTGTCGACGGGTTCCAGGGCGCGGTGCCAGAAAGCGAGATCAAGGCGTTCATAGACCGATTGACCGCCCAGTCCGGCGGCGGCGGCGTAAACGCCGCTCCCGGCGTTGAAGAGGCGCTCGTTGCAGCGCAGGCCGCTTTCGAGGGCGGCGACGTCGCGGCGGCCGCGCAGATTTTCGCCCAGGCCGCGCAAGCCGCTGACCCCGGTAGCGACCACCACACAACGGCGCTTGCCGGTCTCGCGCGCGTCTATGTTGCGATGAAGGACTTTGATCAGGCGCGCCAGATCTTCGAAACGATCCCTGAGGAAAAACATGGCGAGGCGGAAGTCGCGGCGGTCAAGGCTGCGCTCGATCTGGCGGGAGATGGCGGCGATGTCGGCGAAACCGCTGCGCTGCGGGCCAAGGTGGACGCGAACCCCGCCGACCTCAACGCCCGCTTCGATCTTGCAAATGCGTTGATCTCTGACGGCGATATGCAAAGCGCGCTTGATCAGTTGCTGACGATTACCGAGCATGAGCGCGACTGGAACGAGGAAGCGGCGCGCAAAAAGATACTGACCGTCTTTGAAGCGCTGGGACCGACACACCCTGAAACGATCCGAGGACGCCGTAAGCTGTCGTCCATTCTGTTTTCTTGACCGACCCCAATCGGTCTTGGTCCGTGGCGTGATGATGCGGTCAGAGACAGCCAGCGACCCTCGGGGCCTGCTTTGAAGGTAAACAACAGGAGATAAGAGCTTGACGCGCCGCGAAGTCGAAACGTTGCACTACGATCTGCCGGACACGCTGCCGCTTTTTCCTCTGTCGGGCGCATTGCTCCTGCCGGGCGGGCAAATGCCGCTGAATATCTTCGAGCCGCGCTATCTCGCGATGGTCGACGACGCCCTGTCGGGCGCGCGGTTGATCGGCATGATACAGCCGCGAAATGGCGTAGCGGACGGCGATCCGCCTTTGTATGGCGTTGGCTGCGCGGGCCGTCTGACGGGCTTTAATGAGACTGAGGACGGGCGCTATTTGATCACGCTGACCGGGATTCGCCGGTTCAAATTGAGCGAAGAGCTTTCCGCCGATACGCCCTATCGGGTGGCGGTGCCCGATTTTTCGCCATTTGGCGACGACGATGAGGTCGATGACACGGCGGCGTCTGTTGATCGCGCGCGCCTCGAAGCCGCGATGCGCCAATATCTCGATGCGGAAGGTCTGAAAACCGACTGGGACGCAGTGCAGGAAGCGCCGACCGAAGCGCTTATCTCCTCGCTCGCCATGGGCTGTCCTTTCGCGCCAAATGAAAAGCAGGCTCTGCTGGAGGCCGATTGCGCTGCGTCGCGCGCGGACTGTCTCATTGCGTTGATGGAAATGTCGAGCGCCGGCGAGGGCGGGGACAAGACCCTTCAATAAATATCAACAATGCGGAGACGCCGCGCATGGCTGACGAAAATCAGGATATCGATCCAAAACTGCTCGAATTATTAGTCTGCCCACAGACGAAAAAGCCGCTGACATATGACCGTCAGGCGCAAGAGCTGATCAGCGCCAGTGCGCAGCTGGCGTATCCGATCCGTGACGGTATACCCATAATGCTGGTCGATGAGGCGCGCGCGCTTGATGACGCTGAAGTCGCTAAAATAAAATCGGGCGCTGCGTCGTAGACGGCAGCGCCCTTTTGTTGTTGTGGCGACTTGCGTCGCCGATATTCAGGTTCGACTACAGAACATCGAACCGGTCATTCATCATGACCTTGCTCCAGGCGGCAACGAAATCCTCCACGAAAGTCGCTTCAGCGTCCGCAAACGCATAGGCCTCTGCGACAGCGCGCAATTCAGAGTTCGAGCCAAAAATAAGATCGACCTCGGTCGCCGTCCATTTGGCGTCGCCCGTGCTGCGGTCCGAGCCCTGGTAGACATAAGCGTCGCCGGAAGGCTTCCAGACCGTGCCCATGTCGAGCAGGTTGACGAAAAAGTCGTTTGATAAAACGCCGGGCTTGTCCGTCAGCACGCCATGGCCGGCCTCGCCTGTATTGGCCCCGAGCACACGCAATCCGCCGACGAGGGCTGTCATCTCGGACACCGAGAGGTTCAGGAGGTCTGCACGGTCAACGAGCTGTTCGGACGGAGAAAGCCGCACGGCGCTTGCCGGCACGAAATTTCGGAACCCGTCAGATTTCGGCTCAAGAACCGCAAACGATCCGGCGTCCGTGTGCTCAGGCATCGCGTCCATGCGTCCGGGCGTGAATGGCACGGTGATCGAGTGGCCAGCGTCTTTGGCCGCTTTTTCAATCGCAGCGGCGCCGCCAAGAACAATGACGTCGGCGAGCGAGACTTTTTTGCCGCCGGCTTGGGCGTCGTTAAAGCTCTTTTGAACGCCTTCCAGAGCGGCGAGCGTCTTTGACAGCGTCGCCGGGTCGTTCACCGCCCAGTCCTTTTGCGGCGCAAGGCGAATGCGCGCGCCATTGGCCCCGCCGCGTTTGTCCGTATCGCGATAAGTGGACGCCGAGGCCCAGGCCGTTTCGACAAGGTCAGACACCGAGACGCCTGACGCCAGGATAGCGCTTTTCAGTTTCCGGATATCGCCTTTGGTGATGAGCGGGTGATCGACGCCCGGCACCGGATCCTGCCAGATCAATTCCTCAGACGGCACGTCTGATCCGAGATAGCGCGCACGCGGGCCCATATCTCTGTGGGTCAGTTTAAACCATGCGCGTGCGAAGGCCTTTTCAAATTCCTCCGGGTTTTCAAGAAAGCGCTGGGAAACTTCCCTGTAAGCGGGGTCTTCCTTGAGCGCGAGGTCTGTCGTGAACATGATCGGCGCGTGACGTTTGTCGGGGTCATGCGCGTCAGGCACAAGCTCCGACGCCGCTTCTTCGGTTGGGATCCACTGGATTGCGCCAGCGGGGCTGCGTGTTTGTTTCCACTCGAAACTGTAAAGATTTGTCAGATATTGATGCGTCCACTGAGCAGGGCTGGACGTCCACGCGCCTTCAAGTCCGCTGGTGATCGTATCGGCGGCGTTGCCGGCGCCGCAATTGTTTTTCCAGCCGAGGCCTTGTTGCTCAATACCCGCCGCCGCTGGCTCGCCCTCAAGGCACTCGCCCGGCTTATTGGCGCCGTGCGCTTTGCCGAATGTGTGGCCGCCGGCGATCAAGGCCACGGTTTCTTCGTCATTCATCGCCATCCGGCCGAACGTCTCGCGGATATCTCGCGCCGCCGCGAGCGGATCCGGATTGCCGTTCGGTCCTTCGGGGTTCACGTAAATGAGGCCCATCTGAACAGCAGCCAGCGGCCTTTGCAGGTTGCGATCGCCGCTGTAGCGCGCATCCGCCAGAAACTCATTTTCCGGTCCCCAATAGACAAGGTCCGGTTCCCAAGCGTCGACGCGCCCGCCCGCGAAGCCAAGCGTTTTGAAGCCCATCGACTCCATCGCTACATTGCCCGTGAGCACCATCAGGTCCGCCCAGGATATTGCGCGACCGTATTTCTGTTTGATCGGCCATAAGAGCCGTTGGGCTTTGTCGAGGTTCGTGTTGTCGGGCCAGCTGTTCAGGGGCTCAAATCGTTGTTGGCCAGCGCCCGCGCCGCCGCGCCCATCCGAAATCCGATAGGTTCCCGCGCTGTGCCAGGCCATGCGAATGAAAAATGGTCCGTAATGACCATAATCGGCCGGCCACCAGTCTTGTGACTTCGTCATAACTGCTGCGACGTCTTTTTTAACCGCCTCAAGATCAAGCGCGTTGAACGCGGCGGCGTAGTCGAAATCTTCGCCCATCGGATCATTGTTGGCCGCATTCTGGCGCAAAAGCGTCAAGTCAAGTTGCTCCGGCCACCAATCCTGTTTGTTTTTGGCGCGGTCGCTGAGCGCCGGTCCGCCAGCGCCGTCGTATGTCGCCTCTTGCGCGGTTGGCGCCGCGTCTTGGGCGGTGGCCGCGGTTTTTGATGTCTGAGTGTCGGCATCCGCGACCGCGGCTGTCTCGCCGCCGCCGCATGCGGCGGTCATGAGGGCCAGCACGGAGACTGCGCCGAGTTTCAGGGGGAGGGTAGTTTTCATCGTATTCTCCAGTGGGGTGTCTGGCTCTCTTTAGAAGTATTCCAATTTACTCGACCAAATCTGTAATGTCATGTATTATTTGACCCGCGTGCGTGCGAAAACTCACGATTTCCGGCGCGGGCGCGGTGTTTGGTTTCAGGGCGGCGCCTCTTGGCGGCCCGATGCAGAAGCTGTGGTGCGCTGGTTTTTGCATCGCTCGGAGCAATATCGGACATTTTCCCAGTCTCGCGCCCACTTTTTCCGCCAGGTAAAGGGTCGCTGGCAGGTCGCGCACAGTTTTGTCGGCAAATCAGATTTCTTGCGCATATCCGCTCTTTCGGCTTCACGAACGCGTTATGAGAATTTGAACGCTGTCGGGGGCGGTATGCCGGCGCGCGCCTGAAAGTCGCCGCTGTTTCGCCTTCACCCGCCGCTAGACAGGGTAACGGAATTTAGACGATGTGATAAAGCGCGACGGCGCACCTGAAAAGCAGGAGGAAAAAATGGCGTTACTATTGTTGCCCTCAGCGGCTGCGATCGCCTTAGTGTCGGCGCCGGCGCTGGATTTTTCAAATGTTACTCCAACGGCGCCCGTCATGGTTGCTCAGGCCGTCGTTGAGCAAGGCGCCGCCGCTGCGGATGAGCAGGAAACCCCGCCTATCCCGGCGCGCGCGCCCGAGACGCCGCCCGTTTCTTTTTCGCAAGCTGATGCGGACGCTGACGCCAATGAAGCGGCGCCGGCGTCTTCGGGTGATGTCATCGATGAGGCGCTCGTCTTCGCCGACAAGAGCGATGAGGAGATCATTGAAACGGTGCGGGGCTATATTGAGAGCATCGGCGTTTTGACTGGGGATTTCGGTCAGGTCTCGCCGTCGGGTTCGGTCGCCACCGGAAAGTTTTTTCTGCGCCGGCCAAATCAGTTGCGGTTTGAATATGACCCGCCGACGCCGCTCCTGATCGTCGCGACACAGGGCAATGTCTATGTTGAGGACAAGGATCTCGAGACAACTGATTTTTATCCGATCAAGAAAACGCCGCTGCGTTTTCTCCTGAGCAAGAAGGTGGATCTCGCCGATGCAAAGGTCATCGGCGTTGATCGCGGCGTCGATACTGTCGCGGTGACCTTCGCTTCCGATGACGGCGAGACGGAAGGTGAATTATCGCTCATCTTGCGCGCTCCTGATCTTGCGCTTGAGCAATGGGTTGTCCGCGATCTTCAAAACGGGATCACGGTTGTAACGCTCTCCAATCAGACAGCCGGCGGGAAGGTATCAAGCCGTTTGTTTACGCCGCCGGAAGCTGGTGGAAAATTTCTGAAGAACTGACCACGACCCTCTTTTGTGCCGTCTCATGGAAAATTGCGATTTTGTCACATTGGGCACAGGCAAGGGATTTTTTCATTTTTCCTATTGAAAAATTGGTCGGTGAGGCGTTAATGTAACAGTGCTAGCCGAGACATTCAGGACCAGCGTTGCCCCCCCGCTAGCAGGTCCGCTTCGGCAAAGCCGCCGGAATATCCCCTCCCGGCGTAGGCGCACATAGCGCAGCTTGGCGCCCGGTCCCTCAAACGGATCGGGCGCTTTTTTTGGCGTCGCGCCGGGATTGCCTTTCGGCGACGCAACACAAGATAACAGGCGGAAACAGGAGACCGTCGCCGTGGATGATGACGCTTTGGAAGAGCTGGAGCGAGAGCTTCCGGGATTGGCGCAAATAAGCCGTTTTGCGCGCTCGCTCGACGGGATTCCCTGGTTTTCGAATCTCGGTGAGCCATTGACCGCGGGCGCGCGGGCGCTTGCCGATTCGTATCTCGATGGCCTCGGTTTCCCCGACGCAGACGTCGCCATTCTTGTCGATTGGGAAGACGCCGCTGACGCTGCTGAGACGCTCGATTTTCAAAGTCCGGCATGGGAAGCTGAAGAGTTGCTGCGCGCCGATCTCACCGGTCGGGCGCTTGATCTGTTGTCGGAAGAAGCGCTGAAACTGGCGATGACAATGATCGCGGAGAAGGTCTCAGAGCCCGCGCGCGAGGCGATGGAGCAGGCGAGCTTCATTTGGGACATGGAGGACGATGCATCGCGCCAGCTTGCTGTCGGCGCGGCGGTTCAATCGGCGCATCAGGCGGCTCTTGTGCTGATTGCCGCGAGCGACCCGGCGTTTGAAGCAGACAGTCATCCGTTTGCGGCAAAATTTCGGTTGTTTGAGTTTGGTCGCTGGCCTGTTGGCGTGATGGGTCGGTCATTCAATCTTTTTTGAGCGCGGCGCCTTACCTTTCAAATCTCTGAGTGAAATTGCTTTTATCGCCTGAAGGCAATACTCTTGTGGGATTGATCCGGCGGGAGATTGGCATGGGTATCGAGCGGCGAATTTCGATTCTAAAAGCGGCGGCTTTTCTATTGCTGATCGGCCCGGGTGTGATGATGGTCGTCTCGCCAATCGCGCCTACACTCGTTTTCATAGAGGCGTTTCTTGACTTCGCCTTTCAACCGCTCGACGGCGGGCAAAAGATCACCGGCGGCGCAGCCCTGTTATTGAACGCGATCCTTGGCGGCATCCTCGTCGGCTTTGGCGCATTGATTTGGCTCGTGGCCGATCGGGTGTTCCGCCATGACCAGGCCGCGGGTCGCACGATCCTGCTGGTTTCTATTGGAAGTTGGTTCGTTTGCGACAGCGCAGGGTCGGTTCTGGCTGGCGCGTGGTTCAATGCGGTCATCAATATTGCGATCCTTGCCGTCTAGATCG
>JBCBBT010000012.1:0-62164 GCA_038531315.1 Pseudomonadota bacterium | reverse complement strand
CCGCCAGTGATTCACAAGCAACCAGTTCTTCACTGGCAGTCAGTTATTCGCAAGCAAAGTGGCGATAGCGCCAGCGCACCGACGTCGGGTCAATGGTTTCATCGACATACCGCGCTTTGCGGCCATAGGCGGCGCAGTAAGTGTTCGCCTGATCGAAGAGTTCGTCGGGATCGAAATTATACGGATCGTAAGGAATGGAGATCGTCGGCTCATCCGGCTGGCGCGCTGTCTCACACGCGCTGACGCCGACCAGAGCGGATAACGCCAAAACAATTCCCAAACGCGGTTTTCTGTCCCCAGTTTTCTCGCCCATCTTTGGGCTGCCTCCCTCAAACGCAAACAGCACGAAGCCTAGCAGGGGCGCACCCTAAACGAAAGGGGCCGGCTCTTTAGGGGTCAAGAACAGCAAACGACAAAAAAGGCGTCGCCATGCCGGACCAGCCGGACAGGCGAACGCCCTGGAGTTGTGTGTTAGCGGGAGGAAGACCGGTTAGGCGACGTTCTTGTCGTTTAGGACCTTCACATTCGCCGCCTCAGCGCCGTTAATGGCGATCTTGCGCGGTTTCTTGGCCTCAGGCACCTCGCGGCGCAGATCGACATTCAACAGCCCATTAACGAGCGATGCGCCGTCGATACGCACGTGATCGGCGAGCTGAAAGCGGCGCTCAAAGGAGCGCCCGGCGATCCCCTGATGCAGATAGGTGCGCGCATCGTCGCCTTCAGGGCGCTTGCCGGCGATGGTCAACGTGTTCTCATGGACCGTGATATCGAGATCATCCTCGCCAAAGCCGGCGACGGCCAGCGTGATGCGGTAATCGTCTTCATCGACGCGCTCGATATTGTAAGGCGGATAACCGCTCGCATCGACTTTTCCGGCGCTGTCCAAAAGGTCGAACAACCGGTCAAAACCGACGGAATTTCTGTAAAGGGGGGTCAAGTCGTAAGTACGCATAAGGTCAGTCCTTCTTCGTGAAGCAAGGGGTGATGCGCCGCCGTTTACCACTCAATGAGCCGGCTCGGCTGCGGCCGGAGCCAGTTGGCCTCCGACGGAAAAGATATGGGACCGGTCGGCGGCCGTTCAAGAGCACGGCCGCGCCTAATCCGCCGCTGAGATCATCACTTGTCAGCGCTTGCACAAGCTATGCTATGCCTCACGCCGAAAGCGCCCTCCTGGCGCGGCGAATAAGGGGATAAAAATGAGATCCAATGCGATTTTTCTGGTTCTTGCATCGGTATTGGCGCTTTCAGCCTGCGGCGCACAAACCAACGAGGCGGTCAGCGAAACACCGCAGCCGGCCGCACCCACCGCCGAGGATTTTCTCGATCAGGCGATTGCCGGCGATCACCGCTCCGATGAGGAAAAAGCGCGCGACGGCTTTCGAAACCCCAAGGCGACCCTCCAGTTTTTCGGTGTTGAGCCCGATATGACCGTTGTTGAAATCTGGCCCGGCGGCGGATGGTACACGAACGTTATTGCGCCCTATCTGGCGAAGGGCGACGGGGTCTATTACGCCGCCAGTTTTGACCCTGCGCGCAGCGAGAGAGCGGCGGCGGCGGTTGCGGCGTTTGAAGAAAAATTTGGCGACCGCGCGCTTTACGGCGATGTTCGGTCGAGCGTTCTGGGCGGCGACGGCGCCATTGCACCCGACGGCGCGGCGGATGTCGTGTTGACTTTCCGGAATGTGCACAACTGGATGGGCGGCGGCGCGGCCCCGACATTTTTTGAAAAATTCTACACCGCGCTGAAGCCGGGCGGCATTCTTGGCGTTGTTGAACATCGCGCGGACGATCCGCAGACGCCAATTCAGACGGGCTATATGACCGAAGACGCGGTGATCGCGCTTGCGCTCGCCGCAGGCTTTGAACTGGAGGCGCGCTCTGAAGTGAACGCCAACGCAGCCGACACCAAAGATCACCCCTTCGGCGTCTGGACTTTGCCGCCTGTGAGACGGTCGTCGGCAGCCCGCGGCGCGCCGCCGGCCCCTGATTTCGACCGGGCGAAATATGATGCGATTGGCGAAAGCGATCGCATGACGCTGAAATTCCGTAAACCGACGAATGCCGCCAGCGAGGCCGGCTAGGGCGCACCGCATCCAATGACAGCCGATATTGACCGCGTGAAAGCTGCGGCGCTGACCGCGCTAACCGCCCCTTTCGGCGCGGTGCTGATTATCGTTGTTGAACACAGTGGGCGCGGCGATGAAGACCCGCCGCAGGCGCTGCGCATTGATGGGCGCAGCGCCCCGCCCGCAATGACGCTTATCGACAAAGAAAAGGCGCGCGACGGCGATTGCATCTGGCATGGCAAGGCCGATACGCTGGTGCGCATTCTCGAAACCGAGCGCGCCCTCGAAAGCGCTTATGTTTCCGGCAGGCTCACGATCAGCGGCGATATGAGCGTAATGGCGCGGCTCACGCTCACACCCGCCCAGCCAAATCGCCGGGAGGCGCGCTGATCGCTGAATTTATCGAGATACCGTCAAACCCCGTTCCGGCGCATGCTGACGTTTTTAACTTCAGCGGCGGCGACGGCGCTAAATTGCGCGGCGCAACGTTTGCTGCGGAAAATCCGCGCGGGTGCGTTGTGTTGGCGAGCGGACGATCAGAATTCATTGAAAAATATTTCGAAGTCATCAGCGATCTACAAGCGCGGGGGTTTTCCGCCGCCATGATGGACTGGCGCGGACAAGGCTTATCCGAACGGCTGCTGCCGGACCCGCAAAAAGGCCATATCTCCGATTTCGGCGCCTTCCGGGCCGATCTGGTGAGATTCACGCAAACCGTCGTCGCGGAGCGTTTCGACGGGCCCTATTTTCTAATGACGCATTCCATGGGCGGCGCGCCGGCGTTGCAGCTTCTCGGCGACGGCTATGACCGGTTCACCGGCGCGGTCCTGGCGGCGCCGATGACGCGGTTATTCGCCAATGCCGCAAAACGCAGAGCCGTCGGCGCTATCGCGTATGCGGCCTGTCGCGCAGGATTTGAGCGGCGGTCGATTCCTGGCGTGAAGGAAGAATCGCTGCGCTTTGAGGGCAATGTGCTGACCGCCGACCGCGAACGCCACGAACGCTTTCGCGAGTTACAGGCGACGGCGCCAAGGGCGCTGATCCGCGAGCCCACCTATGGCTGGTTGCGCGCAGCCCATGACGCTATGGCCGATCTCCACAAACCCGGCCGTTTTAAGAACCTGAAGACGCCCGTTCTGATTTTGTCGGCGGAAAACGATCGCTTAATCAATTCTTCAGACCACGCCTTTTTCGGCGAGGCCCATCCGTTAATCGAAGTCGTGACGATCAAGGACGCCTTGCATGAGATCATGATGGAAAAAGACGCCGTCCGCGACCGGTTCTGGGCGGCGGCGGACGCGTTCTTTGAAAAGCTGTTAGCCGGCTGACCACGCGCCTTCATTCTCGCGCAAAAGATCAAGCACTGTCTTGTGCAACGCCGGGCTCGCAGCGGCGAGAACGCGCCCGCGCCGGCTGGCATTGAACGGACCGCCGCGCCAGTTCGTGATGACGCCGCCCGCCCCCTCGACGACCGGCGCAAGCGCAGCGTAGTCATGGTGCGCAAGCCCGGCCTCGATGACGAGATCAATCTCGCCAGAGGCCAGAAGCCCATAGCCGTATGCGTCAAGGCTGAAGCGGGCGAGGCGCGCTTTTTCGGCGATTTCTTCAAACATCGCCGCTTCGCCGCTCGTAAAATATCCGCTGGCGCGCGGATCGGTCGTCGTGATGCGGGCATTGGCGAGATCGCTCTCGCCGCTGGTCTTACAGGGCGCTGGCGCGTCGCTTTTTTTGTACAGGCAGCGTTCAGGCTCGCCGATCCAGCGCTCATCGGTGAAGGGCTGATCGAGCACGCTGACAAGCGAGCGGCCTTCATGTTCAAAGGCGATCAGCGTCACCCAGCTCGGCACGCCGCAAACAAAAGCGCGCGTCCCGTCGACAGGATCAAGCACCCATCGGAAGGGCGCGTCGTCGTTTTCCGATCCGAATTCTTCACCCAGAATGCCGTGCGATGGATAAACGGCCTTGATTGCGCGGCGAAGCGCGCGCTCCGCTTCCCGGTCCGCATCGGTGACCGGGTCGTACCAGATACCCGCCTTGTTATGAACCTCAGTACCCGACCGAAAACGCTTTAACGTTTCAACGCGCGCGATGTCCGCAAGCTTCTCGGCGAATACGCGAAATTCCGACAAATCATTTTCTGAAAAGGCCATGGCGCAATCATGGCGGGCGCATCGTTTTTTCGCAACGGCGCGCTCAACAAAATGCGCCGGCCGCAAGGTCGATACCCTGGGCCGGCGCTGGTGCAGTGTGAACGAGAATTACGTTATATCGTTCGCGGCGCTAAGCGGCTTTTCATGTGTCGCCGGAGAGCGCTTTTGCAAGATCGAGAAGCTTGCGACGCGGTTCATCGTTGAGATTGTAAAACGCTCTGACGAGATCGATCGTGTCTTTGTTCTGAAAAGCGTCAGCCGGCGCGGCTTGATGGTTTCCGTTAAGACCCGATGAATGCGAAGGCGCGATTCCGTCATGGGCGCCGCGTGTTTCGATGCCTTCAAAGAAATACGAGACCGGCACATCAAGCGCCTGGGCGAGAGCCCAGAGCCGGGATGCGGAAATGCGGTTCGCGCCGCTTTCATATTTCTGGATTTGCTGAAAACGGATATCGACCGCTTCGGCGAGTTTTTGCTGCGTCAGGCCGACAAGTCTGCGACGTTGGCGAAGACGCTTTCCGACATGTAAATCTACTGGATGGGCCATCGCCATCTCCTTCCACCAATATGACGCGCGGTGCGCGCACCCATAACGGTAGTGGCTAGGCAAACGCCGTGCCGCTTTGGCGAAAAAGGCCATTTTTGGCCCCAATGGCGCGACTCCGGCGCGACTTGCGCGCGTTTTCGGTGCGGCGGCGGGCGTCGCAAACGAGCTTGAAAAACACGCAACGCGGGACAGCGCCGCTCCGTTTTTCCCCGCAACTGACCCAATACGAGACAACAAAGGCGCGCCAACACCCGATACCAAGCCCGATACCAACCCCAATACGGGGCCTAATCAGCGTCAATCGATCATCCGCGCCGACCGCAACCAGAAATCCTCGCTGAAGCCCGGCAATTCCAGGTTGGCGACGAACTGTTTGGTCGCCGCTTCCCAGGAGAAGTTTTGCGCATGCTCCCGGCAGGCTTCCGGGTCACGATGGTCCAGCGCATCAAGGCAGGCCTGTTTGAGATCTTCATTGAGCGCGCCGCATCCTTTGGGCGCGCCGTCAAGAATTTCCAGGGGGCCGCGCACCGGATAGCCGGCGACCGGCACACCGCAGGCCAGCGCCTCGACATTCACAAGACCAAACGTATCGGTTCGTGAGGGAAAGACAAAAACGTCCGCTGCCTGATAATATTGCGCAAGGTCGTGGCCGAACTTCGCGCCGACGAAATGCGCATCGGGATATTTCTGCTCCAGTTCGGCCCGCTGCGGTCCGTCGCCGACAACCACCTTGGAGCCAGGCAGGTCGAGCGCCAGAAAATCTTCAATGCTCTTCTCAACCGCGATCCGCCCGACATACAAGAAAACGGGACGCTCATGCATGTCGAGAAACGCACGGTCGCCGGGCTTGAAATCGTCGAGATCAACGCCGCGCGCCCAGAGTTTCATATTGGAAAATCCGCGCTCTGATAATTCATCCACCAGACCCGGCGTCGCCACCATCATGGTCTCGCCGTCTTTATGAAAGTCTTTCAGAACTGAATAGCCCCAGCCGATCGGCACCTTCCAGCGCTCATGGGCGTATTCGGCGAACCGGGTATGGAAACTCGTCGTGAACGGATATTGGCGCCGCTTGCAAAAACGGCGGGCGGCGCGCCCGATCGGTCCCTCGGTCGCGATGTGGATCGCGTCCGGCTTAAAATCGTTGATGATTTTGGCGACCTTGCGATTGGGCAAAATCGAAAGCCTGATTTCCGAATAAGAAGGCATCGGCACCGAATGAAAATCGTTTGGCGTGATGTAGACGATTTCATTGCCGAAGCGTGTGAGGATGTCGCCGAGCGTTTCCAGCGTTCTGACAACGCCATTGATTTGCGGTTTCCAGGCGTCGGTCGCGACGACGATCTTGAGGCCTGAGCGGCCTGTCGGCATTTGGAAGCGCTGCTTTGGGCGCGTCAGCCTGCCGACGCCGGACCCGATCTTGCGGATCGTGCTTTTGCGTTGCGGTTTCTCTTTTCCGACCGATGCGGCCTTTGCCGCGCTGCTGGCTTGGTTTTCTGGCATTGTTGTTTCTTTGACGTAAGCGCCCCGCGATGTAGGCCTAAAGCGGCGCGCCGGCAATGCGCAGGGCGCAATTTACGCTTACTCCGCCGCTATCGCCGGCGTCAGCGCCGCTGGTTCGACCTGACTGAGCGCGCTCAGCAAAGTCTGCA
The DNA here is from genome assembly GCA_038531315.1 of Pseudomonadota bacterium. Lineage (GTDB taxonomy): Bacteria > Pseudomonadota > Alphaproteobacteria > Caulobacterales > Parvularculaceae > JAJFFW01. Next base: position 55,749 of record JBCBBT010000012.1, on the reverse strand, counting down.
TTTTCCCGCGCAACGCATCGAAAGCGGCGGTTCGGGTGAGCCGGCGTTCGTCGAGGTAAAGACTGCGGTTGATCTCAATTTGCAGAACGTGAACGCCATTGGCCGGATCGCCATAGCTCGCCGCCACATAGCCTCCGGCATAGGGCGCATTTCTGGAAACCGAGAAGCCGAGTTTTGAGAGATTTTGTTCAACAAGCGCGACCAGCGCCGGCGCGCAGGCCGCGCCGAACCGGTCGCCCAGAACAAAATCTATCGCCCTGTCATCGGGCGTTAACGGCGCGCCGCCGGCGGACGGCATTGAATGGCAGTCGATCAGGATCGCGCACCCAAATTGCGCGCGCGAGCGTTCAATCAGCCGGTTGAGAGCCTTGTGATAAGGCTCGTAACAGGTCGACAAACGACGCTTTGCGTCGGCGAATTTCAGTTTGCGCGCGTAGATATCGTGCCCGTCGGCGACAATGCGGGGAATGACGCCGAGGCCGGCGAGCACCCGGCTGGAGCGCACATCCGCGTCGCCCGGCAAGGCGTCCGCGAACATGCGCTGGTCGAGTTCGTCAGCGCTGCGGTTCACGTCAACATATGCGCGCGGAAAAAGCGCCCGCAAAAACGGCGCGCCGTAGCGCGGCGCGGCGTCGAAAATGAGATCGACATAACCGTCTTCAGACTGGCGCAGCGCATGGCGATCAAGGCGGCTTATGCGCAGGAATTCAGCCGGATAATGCCGCCCGGAATGCGGCGACGCAACGATCAGCGGGGTCGCAAGCCGCGCCGGCTCGACGACCTCAATGACGCGCGGCGTCTCTGCGCCGGACGCATCGCCAGATTTACTGCGTTTTTTGGAAAACGTTCTTTTAGGCATCACTCAACGGTCCGATGAAGCAGTATCGTAGCGTGAACCGAGGCCATTCGAAAACCGGTCCCCGGCGTCAGTTGCGGATTTTTTCCGAACGGGCTCAAAAGCCGCAGCGCGCCGGCGCCTCCGGCGGCGCCCCCCGGAGCGCGCGGAGGCCGGCGCGCGCGACGCTGAAATTTTCATCGCTGGTTTAAGACTTGCTTGGTGTTCATCGACGAAAACACTTTATAAAGCGACTGGCTTGAAACGAGACGCGCAAAACAGCGTAAAAATGGCGGACCGCAAGGCCTGTCGGCAAGCAAGACGAAATTAAGGATTAATCCATGGCGGCGATCTTATTGGCGGAAGACGATGATTCGATGCGGCGTTTTCTAAAAAAAGCGCTTGAGAAGGCCGGCCATTCCGTCATCGACGCCGCACAGGGCGACGAAGCGCTGACAGAATTACAGCTGCGCGAATTCGATCTTCTGTTGACCGACATTGTCATGCCCGTGATGGACGGCATCGAACTCGCCCGCAAAGCGGCCGATATCGATCCGGAAATGAAGATCATGTTCATCACCGGTTTTGCCGCGGTCGCGCTCAACCCTGCGAACCGCGCGCCGGAAGAGGCGAAAGTCCTCTCAAAGCCGTTTCACCTGAAAGACCTCGTCAACGAAATCGATCGCGTGATCGCCGCCTGACGGCGCTGGATTTGTTGCCCGCATGGGGCGCCGTCGCTACGGTGCGCGCTTTGTAGCAAGGGCTCTCCAGTTTCGATGACGTCAAACGGCAAACGATCGGCGCAATCCTACCTCGCCGACTTCAAGGCTGATCCGACGAATGCGCCCCTGGCGCTTTACGCAGGCGCGGCGCTGCACGAGGCGGGGCGGATCGACGAAGCGCTCGCCGTCTGGACGCTTGGCGACGACGCCAATCCCGCCTTGCGGTCGGTTCGCCATCATCCGCAGGCCAATCAAGAGATGCGCGCCCTGTCGACGCTTGCAGATGATGAAATCTGCCGACACTTCAACACGCTTTATCAGACAACGCTCGATCGCGCAGAGACGGCCGCAGCCGGGGACGGCGCCATGGCCCGTCTGCGCGACGGCGTCTGGCTCTATTATCATCAGGGCCCGCCCGTTTATCGCCATCGCTTGCAGAGACCTGAAATTTATTATGTGCCCGATCTGCCGGCGACGCCGATCCATCCGGCTGACAGCGTTCAAGGCGCGCGGGCGATTATGGCTGCGTTCGATGCCATCGCAGGCGAATACCGGGCCGCGCTCGCCGACGGCGCGCCGAGCGAGCCTTACGTGCATGCGGGAACGCCCGGCGCGCAATGGCGAAAGCTCGCCGGCGCCGCCGACTGGTCGGCGATGTATTTGTTTTACAACGCCCAGAAGACAGAAAACGTCGAAAAGTTTCCCGAAACAATCGCCGCGCTCGAAAACGCGCTCCTGCTCCAAAAAGACGGCGGGCCGATCGAGGTATTTTTCTCCCGGCTGAAGCCCGGCGCGCACATCCCGCCCCATTGCGGCCTGACCAATACCCGCCTCACGGTTCACTTGCCGATTGTAGCGCCGGACGGCTGTTCGATACGGGTCGGCGACGCGATCCATGAATGGCGCGAGCGCGCGCTCGTCGCATTTGACGACAGCTTTGAACACGAAGCGTGGAACAAGTCGGGCGAAGAGCGTGTGGTGCTGATTTTTGAAGTGCACCATCCCGATCTGACCGCGGCCGAACGCGCCGCAATCTCAAACGTTTATGACGCCTTCGACAGCTGGGTCGCCAGCCGGACGGCGACATTGGGCATGGCTGGCGCCGGCGCTTAAATTTTCCCCTGCAACGCTTGCGTGGCGCTGATTTGATCGCTATTACCGCGCTTCCGCGAGATGCCGGATCGCAGCGGGCGCATAGCTCAGGGGTAGAGCGCTACCTTGACATGGTAGAGGTCCGTGGTTCGAAACCACGTGCGCCCACCACTTTTCCTAACCGACGGTTACAACGTCTAACCGACTTCAAGCGCGCGACGTACGGCTTACTGAATTCATTCATCTGTATGCTGATCTAAAACGCGCCCACCGAAAACCGCTCAGACGAATTTATGACGACCTTTTCTCCGGGTCTTTTTCAGAACGATCCGTCCACGCCCAATCTCCGAGGCGCCAAAATCGCCAACCGGCGTCTGCCGTTGTTTGCGGGACGGGGTCAAAACCTTTGCTGCCGAATGGGTGACAACGCGAAACGCGCGATAGCGTCAGCCAGAGGCCGGCCCACGCGCCGTGGCGGCGCAAGGCGGCCGCCGCATAGTCAGAGCATGTCGGCAGATGACGACACCGCGCGCCCAGAAAATAAAAAAGCGGACTGAGCGTAATGCGATAAAGGGCGATGAGCGCGATTAGGGCGCGCGCGATAATCGACGCCGGCCGCGATTTTGTCGGCGCGCGGCCGGCCTCCAATGCGGAGTTGTCACACATCCGGCGTTGCTACAGGAAATCTTCACGGAACTGAAGGTTTTGCGACACCGCTTGTCCGGACAACCGGTCAAGCGCCAATGCACAGCCCACCAACGCACAGCCCAACAATGCTCAGCCCAACAATGCGCGCAGCATTCGCCCCCCGTCGAGGGCGACCCCGGAGGGCGAGCGCAATAGCCGCGCCTTAAAAAAACTCCCGCACGGAAAGTCGCCTTCCATGCGGGAGCCTGGGCGCGCCGCGCCGGGGTTGGGCGGACCTCAGCGACGCGGCGATCGGAAATGAGCGGGCAAAGCCGCCCCGTCGCACGCCTGGACGCGTGCGCTCAGAAAAAGAAGGGCGCGCTTAATAAACGCGGACCCGAACGCGGCCGGCCGCGGTCTTGCGGACATAGACGCCGTCGACCCTGTCGAAATAAACGACCGCGCGCGCAGGATAGGCTGGGCGCGCGCCGGCGCCGGCCCAGACCCACGCCGATCGCGGGCAGACCGTCACGCGCTCGTCCCGGCGGCTTTCACGCCGGTCAGCACGGTCTTCGATTCTGTCCAGGGGGCCGTGGTCGATTCGCTCATCGCGCCGGCTCTCGATTCGATCGCGGCGGTCCTCGGCGAGATCGGGACATCGGGCCGGATCGAAACGCCACTGGCCGGCGGTCGCAGGGGTTGAGACGCAGGCCGCGGCGGTGAGCGACACAAGCCCCGCCGCAAGCGTTAAGGTCATTGAATTCATTCGTTTTCTCCCGTTTTGAGGGCAAATCCGCGGCGGCGGAGACCGTCATAAATGACGCCGGCCCACCGCTGCGGGGATGCATTGTTTCCCCAGCTGCTCCTGAAACGGGGCATGGGCGCGAATCCGTCGCCGCGCGCGGCGGCTTTTCCCGGCTCATTGGCTCACTTGTTGGGAAGCGTCGTGCGCCATATCCCGCGCTCAATTTCCCCGAACGGGCGAAAGCGGCGCGCGGTTGCGCAAATAGGCTCGCACACTGTTGCCGCATCGCCGCAATATTTGGAAAAATTTGTTCATTTTCGCGCTTAACGCGCAAAAAAACAGCAATTTCGCTGAAGACAATTGCTTTACGATTTGTTAATACCGCACTGCAAACGCCAATTTGGGGAACTCTATGCGTAAATCTATTTTTTCTTTCGTCGCAGCCGCCGCCGTCATGTCAGGCGCGGCATCTGCAACCACGGTCGTCGAGACGTTCGATGCTCTCGGGCTGGGCGAAGGCGACGCTGTTAACACGTTTTCTTTCGGAACCGTATCGACTGTCGCAAATGCGCCCGGTGAAGATCAGGCCATCATCTTCGACACCAACGACGACACCAACGGCGATGGCGACCTTCGCGGTCTCTTCACGCGCGTTACGGGCGTCGACGGCTCAGGGGACCTGATCCTCGGCGAAAACAATGTCGATCTCGGCAACGTTCTGATCATTTCGGAAGGCGCGGCCAGCTCGCCGGCGCCGGATGATAACCGCAATGGCGGCGTGATCACACTGACGTTCAACGAGGCAGTCACCTTCATCGGCTTTGACGCGATCGACACCGGCGAAGACGCCTTGACGGTCACGCTGCTCGGCGCTGACGGCATGGAACTGGGCTCGATCGTCGCTGACCTTGATCTCGATCAGAACGACAATGTCGGCACGGACGGCGATCCGCTGACGCAAAACTTCTTCGCGTCATTCATCGCAGCAGGCGGCGGGATCGCCGGCGTTGTGACAGCAGTCTTTGACTTCGGCACCAACTCTGGCGCGATCGACAACATCGTGTTCCAGACGGCTGAAATTCCGGTGCCTGGCGCCATTCCGCTTTTGATCTCGGGGATCGCCGGGCTTCGCCTCGCATCCCGCAAAAAGCGCAAAGCCGCCTAAGCGGTCAAAAACTGATTTAGACAAAGCGCCGCTCCTCGGAGCGGCGCTTTTCTTTTTGCCATGAGCCGCCGGATTGCGCGCCGCTGACGACATCCCTACAAGCCGAAGGGATGAAAACGCCGCCCTCGAGACCGCCTGTTTCCGCCTATATCAGAACGCGAAACGAGTCGCGCCTGATCGGCGAGACAGTCGAAGCCGCCCTGCAAATCGCAAGGGAGGTCGTCGTGATTGATTCAGGGTCAAGCGACGACACGCTCGACAAAGCGCGCGCGGCCGGCGCCCGGATCATTGAACACGAGTGGGCGGGCTACGGATTTCAAAAACGGATCGCTGAAGACGCCTGCGCGCATGACTGGCTCCTCGATCTTGATGCTGATGAAATCGTCACGCCGGCGCTCGCTGCAGAAATCGCTGCGCTTTTCAAGGACGGCGCGCCGTCTGAGAAGGTCTTCGAAACACCGATGGCGGTGGCCTCGCCCGTCGGCGGCGTCTGGCGCGGTTTTGGACTTCAAAAACGCACCAAGCTCTACGACAGACGCGCCATTCGGATGCCGGCCGATCTCTTCTGGGATCAGTTCAAAATTCCACCCGGACTGCCGGTCGGCCGCGTCAGAGAACCGATCATTCACTACGCCGTTGAGGACGCCGATCAACTGATGCGTAAGCTGAATAAGTATAGTACAGATCGCGCCAAAACCGCCAAACCGCGTCCTAAATCTGTCGTTATTCTCAGAATCTTCTTTGGCCTGCCGGTCTATTTTCTGCAGCGGTATTTTCTCGAGGGATTTTTCAGAGGCGGCGTTTACGGTTTTTCCTACGCCCTGATGACGTCGTTTCGCCGTTGGCTGGTCGATGTGAAGCGCTATGAAATTCTCGTTCTGTCGGAAAAAGAAAAAGCACGCTCCGTATGATCGACCCCGACGGCGCCAAGTCAGAAACTCTCATTGCTGATGATGACGGCGAAGACGCCGTGTTCGGCGCCTTTCGCCCGACCCCGCAACAAGAAGCGATACGGCGGTTGACGCACCGCCTCCCTTACAATTACGCGGGACGCAAGCTCGCCTCTTTATTGCTGGGGCTCGCCGGCGGACGCGCCGGCGCGTGTTTTGACGTGCCGGTCTTTTCCTCTCAGGCCGCACGGCTCCACCCGAAAGACAATATCTGTGAGAAGCGCGTTTACATCACCCCTGACCATTGGGACCCTGAAGAAAGGGCAATTCTCGAAAGTCGAATCGAGCGTTCGAGCGGGGCCGACTTCTTCTTTCTGGATGTTGGCGCCAATGTCGGGCTTTACAGTTTGTTTGCGCGCGCCGTCGCAGCCCGGACGGGCCTGAAATTCCATGCGGCCTGCGTCGAAGCTGATCCGGAAATGCGCCGCCGTCTTGGGTTTAACGTCGCAGCATCGGGCGCGGAAAACGACTTTGTCATTCTGCCCTACGCCGCGGCGGCGACCCGCGCGCGCTTGAGCTTTTCGGTGCACCGTTCAAATCGGGGGATGAGCCGGCTCGACGCCGACGGGGCCCACACCGTCCAGGGTGCGCCGCTCATCGATATGATCCGCCAGGAAACGAATTTCCCGCGCATCGACGCCATGAAAATCGATATTGAAGGCGCCGAAGAGGCCGTGCTGCGCGCTTTCTTTGATGCGGCCCCGGCAGCGATGGCGCCGCTGCTCGCCATTGTTGAGACCAGCCACGAGAGTAAGGCCGGCGCGATTGCGGCGCTTTTTAAGGACGCCGGCTACGGGGCGGTGTTTAACAACGACAAGAATGCGGTATTTGCGCGAGGCCCCTAGTCGTAGTGGTCATCGACAAGATTGAGCGCGCTCAGGGGCCGTTCTTTATAGCCCGCCTGTTTCGCTGTTTGCCTGGGCGGCAGCTTAATCGGTTCGAAAGCGGATTTTTTAAATTCATACGGCACATGCTCAAGGATTGAGTGAATGCAGTTGAGGCGGCCCTTGCGTTTGTCGGTGCCTTCGACCACCAGCCAGGGCGCGTACGCCGTGCTTGTCTTATCGAACATGCGGTCGCGCGCGCGGGCGAATTCGACCCAGCGGCTGCGCCCCTCAAGATCGACCGGCGACAACTTCCAGCGCTTACGGGGATCGTTGGCGCGGTCCTGAAATCTTTCTTCCTGTTCTTCAGGCGTCACATGGATCCAATACTTCAAAAGGATGACGCCGGAGTCGACGAGCGTGCGCTCAAATTCAGGGACTTCCCGCATGAAGGCCTCATGTTCTTCATTCGTACAAAACCCCATCACCGGCTCAACAACGGCGCGGTTATACCAGGAGCGATCGAAGAGAACGATTTCCCCCGCCGCCGGCAGATGCGCGACATAGCGCTGAAAATACCATTGCGACCGTTCCCGGTCGGATGGCTTGGGTAACGCAACCACGCGCCAGACGCGCGCGTTCATCCGACGCAGGATGGTTTTTATCAGGCCGCCTTTGCCCGCCGCATCGCGGCCTTCGAAAAGGATCGCCACCTTCATGCCGGTGCGTTGTACGGTTTCCTGGAGTTTCGCAAGTTCCAGCTCCAGCTCCGCCAACTCGGCTTCGTATGTTTTCTTTTTCATGTTTTCCCCGCGTGTCGCAGCGCGCATCGCAGCCGGCAGATTACACCGTCAGCGGCGCGCCGTCAGGCTGAAACCGGTAGTCGGTGCGGCAAAACTCACAGGAGACGGAAATCGTCCCGTCTTCAACCATATCGCGAAGGTCATCTTTCGAATATTGCTTCAGGACCGCCGTGATCCGGTCCGGCGTACATGAGCACTGCGCCGCGACCGGGGAGCGGTCAAACACACGCACGCCGTCTTCATGGTAAAGACGATAGAGAACGTCCTCAGCCGCAAGGCCGGGGTCCAGTAACTCATCGGCTTGCGTCGTTTCAAGGAGCGCCGCGGCCCGGTCCCACGCGTCACGATCATCGAGGTCTCTCAACGCGGCTTCGCCGCGCTCGCGGTCGCCGCCCGCGCCGGGCACAAACTGAGCGATTATGCCGCCGGCGCGCCACATCTCCCCATGACCGGGCGCGGCGAGCTTGCCGACGAAAAGCTTCAACGCCGTCGGGATTTGTTCCGATTGTTGGAAATAGGAAATTGCGGCGCCGCCCAGTGTGTCGCCCTCAATCGGGGTCACGCCCTGATAGCGCTCCATATCGGGTCCCTGATCGACGGTGATCGCCACATGGCCCTTGCCCATCAAGCCGCTGAAAGACGCTTGTCCATCAAAGTCTTTATCGGCGCCGATGCTCGCAGTCGCCCGCAGCGCGCCGCCCGCCGAATAGTCAGACACCAGCATGGAGACAGGGCCGTCGCCGCGCGCCTGAAAGATTAGCCGGCCATCAAATTTCAACGACGATCCCATCATGGCGACAAGCGCAGCCGCTTCGCCCACCAGAACCTTGATGGGATCTTCAAACGGGTGGCGCGCCAAAATCTGATCGATCGCGGCGCCGAGTTTGACGATCCGTCCCCTGATCGCCGTCTCGCCGACCTGAAACGGCAACAGGAAATTGTCGGATTGCGTGGCCGCGGGTGATGCGGCCGGCGTCGCAGACGTCGTCATGGCTCAACTCTTCAGTTTATATCCGGCCCTCATCAGACGAAGGCAGGTGACCGCAAGGAGGCTATTGAGAACAAGCGTAATGATGACGCCCACCGCGATGGAGGCTTCTGCAACACCGGTAAAGCCGAAGCGAAATCCGTCGATCAGATAAAAGACAGGGTTGAATTTCGAAATTGTCAAAAAAGGCTCCGGCAGGCCATTAATCGCGTAAAACGTTCCCGACAAAAAAGTCAGCGGCGTGATCACAAAATTGGTGATCATGGCGAGTTCGTCAAACTTTTCGGCCCACATGCCTCCGAGCACGCCGAGCATTGACAACATCAACGCCGCTGAAAGCCCGAAATAAAATGCAGCGAGTGGTTGCGCGAGCCCCATGGGCGTCTGCGAGAACGCCATGAACACGGCGCTCGTGACCGCGGTTACAAAACCCACCAGCAATCCGCGCGTCGCCGCCCCGCCGACGAGCGCGACGGTTAGTTCGGATGCGGAAAGCGGCGGCATCAGCATATCGACAATCGAGCCTTGCACCTTGCCGATAATCAGCGATGAGGAAGAATTCGCAAACGAATTTGTCAAAATCGCCAGCATGACAAGCCCCGGCGCCAGAAACTCAATATACGGAACACCATTGACGAACGTGCCGGCGCGCCCAAAAGCCTGCATGAAGACGATGAGAAAGAGTAAGGTCGAGATGACCGGCGCCAAAACGGTTTGGAAGACGACCTTCATGAACCGGCGCACTTCCTTGACGTAAAGAGTGCGCAGACCGAGCCAGTTCACAGCGCCAAACCGGCGCTCTCCAAAGCCGGCGGCGGCTTTTCCCCTGATCGCCGCTGTCGGCGCGCTTATTTGGGTGTCGGGCGAGCCGTCCATCGCGAAATCCTTTCTGCGCGCCCCGTGTGCCGGCGAGGCCGCAGGCCGTCAAGTCGGCAGACCTGAACGGTAGGGCGGATTGCGCTGTGCTGCACTGCGGCAAAACAATCGAAATTCCAGGACGCGCAGCTACTAAATCTAGTGTGCAAAACTTTAACGCGGCGCCATGTTGTATTTTTAGTTCGCCAATGTACTATATTTAGGTGGGCCAAAGACTGACCCGCTATATATTGTCAATACACCATTCCCGAAAAAAGCGACCGGGGCGGCGCTGCGGGGCAAAAAGATTTCAACAAGGAGAGGCGGTCATGGCGTGGGATGATGAAAGAGTTGAACTCCTGAAAAAACTCTGGGCCGAAGGTCTGTCGGCGAGCCAGATCGCCGGGAAAATGGGCGGCGTGACCCGTAACGCCGTTATCGGCAAGGTGCATCGCCTCGGCCTTTCGGGACGAGCAACGCCGGCCAAGCCGCAGCGCGGGCGCAGCTTTCAGGAAACCGGCGCGCCGGAAAAGCCGCCTGTCGAAGTTGATCCGGTGGACGCGAAACCGATTATTACCGAACCCGCCTTCTCTGCGCCCCTGGTGTCCGCGAATGGCGACCTAACGACTGTCGCCACGCTGAAAAACAATATGTGCAAATGGCCGGTGGGCGATCCTGCCACGGATGATTTTCATTTTTGCGGACAATCCACCTCAACGGGAAAATCCTACTGCGCGTATCACGCTCGCCTCGCGTTTCAACCGTCCCATCGCAAGCCAGAACGTCGCCCGGAAGCGCCGCGCATTGGCGTGATGTCGCAACCGAAAAAACGCGCCGCCGGTTAAGCCAAAGGCCAGCATTTACCGCCTTTGGTTCGAAGAAGCGCATTTGCCACAAAGCCCCGGTCAATCGGCCGGGGCTTTTGTCATGCATCAAGAGAATAGCCGGCCGAGCGCACCGTGCGAATAGGATCGCCCTGATTGAATTTGTTGAGCGCCTTGCGCAAACGGCCAATATGAACATCGACGGTTCGAACCTCGACAAAAACATCCGAACCCCAAACCGCATTCAGCAATTGCTCACGTGAAAACACCCGTCCCGGATGCTCGATCAGATGATCGAGAAGTCTGAATTCGGTCGGCCCCAGATGAATTTCTTTTTCGTCACGCCAAACGCGATGGGCCGTGCGGTCAATACGAATATCGCCATGGCTTGCGACATCTGTCACTAGACCCGGACGAATTCGGCGCAACACGGCGCGAATGCGCGCGATTAGTTCATCGGTTGAAAACGGCTTGGTGAGATAATCATCCGCACCCGTCTCAAGTCCCCGGATGCGGTCGGCTTCTTCCGAGCGCGCGGTTAGCATAATAACGGGGATGTTGCGGGTTTCCGGCTTTGAGCGCAGCCGGCGGCAGATTTCAATGCCTGAGATATTCGGCAGCATCCAGTCGAGGATCACAAGATCAGGCGGCGAATCTTCGATTTTAAGAAGGGCCTCATCGCCGTCATGGGCGACCGCGGCGCTGAAGCCTTCTTTCGACAGATTGTACTCAAGGAGCGTCGCCAGCGCCTCTTCGTCTTCAACAATCAAAACACGCGTTTTCGCCACTATCCGTCACCCTTGTGCGGTCGTCGCCTGAGGTTGAGCGAACGCCTAATCCTCACCCTCGTCAGCGTCAAGACCGCTGCCCGTGCGATCGCGCGGCGTCACGGCAGTCGTCGATGTTTCATCGCCTTTCGGGCGATCGAGGGCCAGGGGCGTGCCGGTTAGACAAAAATGAAGCGCCTCGGCGATGTTCGTCGCATGGTCGCCGACGCGTTCAAAGTTCTTCGCGATAAAAACAAGGTGGGTGCAAGCGTTGATGCGCGCTGCGTCTTCCATCATGTCGAGGATGATTTCCTGAAAGACAGAATTGTAGAGTTCGTCGATTTCATCGTCGCCGCCCCAGACGACGACAGCAGCTTCAAGATTCTTGCCGTGAAACGCGTTCAACATGTCGGAGAACTGACGCAGCGCCGCCCTGCCCATTCGCGTCACGCCCATCGACGGGCGCGCATAGGCTTCGCGGCTGACGACAAGCGTGCGCTTGGCGACGTTCTTGGCGAGATCGCCGACCCGCTCCAGCTCGCCGGAGACTTTCATGGTCATGATAATCTCGCGCAACTCGCGCGGGTGATCGCCAACGCTGGCGAGCGCGTTCATCACTTTCTGTTCGATCACGGCGTGCGCATCGTCGATCCGCTTGTCGGCATCTACGATGGTTTCAGCACTCGCAACATCCCGGCGTTCAAACGCTTCGATTGCGGCCGCCAATTGCTTTTCAACGAGCGCAGCCATTTGCGACAGTTCAATATCAAGGGGGCGCGCGTCCTGACTGTCAGGCTGCATGACGGGTTTGGCCATAAGGGCGCTTTTCTACTTTTGCATTGTTTCGAAAGCGCTCTAATGCCGACATTTTATGACACATTCTTGTCGGCCTTTTCGAAAAGCGGCACCATAGGGTGCGCTGCGCGGGGCGCTTGGGTCAAGCGGGCGGCCGGGGGCTGTCCTCGTCGCTGCAACCAGGCGCGCAGCCGACGCCGCTGTCGCAGTCGATACTCGGAAAATAACAGGTGAATGCGGAGCCTGCGGCGAGACGACTTTCTATGTAAAGCCCGCCGCGATGTCGGTTGACGATGTGCTTGACGATTGCAAGGCCAAGGCCCGTGCCGCCGCGTTTGCGGCTGCGCTCAATATTGACGCGATAAAAACGCTCAGTCAGTCGCGGCAGATTTGCACGCTCAATGCCCGGTCCAAAGTCCTGGATTTGAACATAAACAAGGTTGTCGGCCTCAAGCGACTGGCGCGCCGCGATCTGCGCCGGACCGTCGCCGGCGCGATGAGCAAGGCCGTCGTCGGTGGACAGACTAGGGGCGTTGCCCCGCCCGACCCTGACTTTGACCATCGCCGGCTCGCCGCCATATTTCAGCGCGTTGTCGATGAGGTTCTGAACCGCTTGCACGATTTCGTCGCGATCGCCGCCGATGCAGGCCATCGTATCGGTTATATTTTCAAAATCGACAATGGCCTCTGATTGATCAAGCAGCGGGGCGACGCCTTCGATCACGTCCTCGGCGACCTCACGCAAGTCAACGCGGCCGCTTGGCGGCACATGTTCGTTAAGCTCGATGCGCGAGAGCGACATTAGGTCGGCGACAAGGCGCTGCATGCGTTGCGCCTGGCTATGCATGATTTTGAGAAACTTCTCGCGCGCGTTAACATCGTCTTTGGCATGGCCCCGCAGGGTCTCAATAAAGCCGATGAGCGAGGCGAGCGGCGTGCGCAATTCATGACTGGCGGATGCAATAAAATCAGCACGCATCTGATCGACGCGCCGTTCGCTTGTTAAATCTCTGATGAAGACAAGCACCCGTTTCTTGTCGTCAACGCCGTCAAGAGGCGCGACGAACGCCCGGCATGAGCGCGCGACGTCGCCGTGGGTTTCAAAATCCACCGCGTGCGCCGGCGCGCCGCCAATAATTTTTTCAGCTTCCTCGTACACATCCGGCGCCCGCAACGCAGCAGCCAGATGGCGCCCCTCAAGATCTTCCAGGCCAGTAAAATTTTCTGCCGCCGGATTGGCGCCCTCGATCACGCCGCTGCGATTAAGGATGAAAAGCGGCTCCGGCAGGGCGTTGGCGACGCCTTGCAGTAATCTCAGCTTCGATAGTTCAGATTCGCTAGCGCTTAACTCCGTGTCGACCGCCCGCTGAACAGGCTGGGCCCAGTCGCGGCCGGAGGAAAAAAGATAGCGGATGCCTAGCGCAGCCGAAAACGCCGCGAGCGTCACCAGCGGCAGCCAGAGCGGCGCGATCCGCATGATCGTCAGTGAAAAGATCACTGTCGCCGCGGCGATGCCGGTGCTGATGGCGACAGTCCATACAAAATCACGCGCGCGCACCCGTCGCGCGGTCTGCCGGATCAATGTCGCCAGATCGTCTTGCACTCAATTCCTTTCACAGGTCGCTGACCGCTCAGGGTCGCTCAAACAGTCCCTATCGCACTCAAAGCAGGCTTGAAGTCGCGTCACCGGCGCTTTTTCTCTTCAGCAATCCACGCATTAATCTGTTGCTCCAGCACCGAGAGCGGCACCGCGCCATTTTCCAGAACGGCGTCGTGGAACCGGCGCAGGTCAAAATCCGCGCCGAGCGCTTTTTCAGATTTTGCGCGCAACGCCTTGATTTTCAGCTGTCCGATTTTGTAGGCGAGGGCCTGTCCGGGCCAGGTAATGTATCGGTCGACTTCCGCTTCAACATTGTGCGCTGACAGCGCCGTATTCTCGAGCATGAAGTCAATCGCCTGCTGGCGGCTCCAACCTTTGGCGTGCATGCCGGTGTCGACAACGAGCCGGCAAGCGCGCCACATCTCGTAGGAAAGCCGCCCAAAGTTCTGATAAGGATCCGTGTAAAACCCGATATCGAGGCCGAGGCTTTCCGCGTAAAGACCCCACCCTTCCGTAAACGCAGTAAAGCCGCCGTAGCGTCTGAAGCTTGGCAAGGTCAGTTCCTGCGCGAGTGCGATCTGAAAATGGTGGCCGGGCACGGCTTCATGCAACGTCAGCGCTTCAAGTTCAAAGAGCGGACGCTGGTCAAGCAAGGATGTATTGATGCGATAAACGCCGGCGCGCGTGCCGTCGCCCGCGGGGCGCTCATAAAAGGCCGTGGTGGCGCCCTTCGCGATGTCGGCGGGTACGGGCTTTACCGTATAGGGCATCCGCGGCATCCGGGTGAAAAGCTTGGGCAGTTCGCCATCGGCGATCTTTGCGATCCGCGAGGTAAACGAAATCAACTCTTCTTCAGTCTTGGCGTAAAATTCCGGATTGGTGCGAAGATAGGTTTGGAAGGCTTTAAAGTCGCCGTCGAAATCAACCTGTCTTATAATGGTGTCCATCTCGGCGCGAATGCGCGCAACTTCCGACAAACCCAATGCATGAATGTCATCGGGTGACATCCCAGTGGTCGTAAAAACGCCGGCGCGGTGCGCATAATAAGCGTCGCCGCCTGGGAAGTTCAGCGCCCCAACCGTTTCCCGGCAGGCCGGGGCATAGCTGTCTGCGTAGAAATCCGCATACGCGCCGAATGCCGGTAAGACAGCTTTCTTGATTGTCTTTTCCGCTTTCGATTTGAGGCGCCGCCAGTCCCGCGGCGATACGGTGTTGGGCCGCGCCTCGAACGGCTTCATGAACACACTATCGGCGACGTCATCAACGAGATGAAACCGGATCGCCTGTTCAACGCGGGCCATCGGCTCGCAGCTTTGCGTCCATCCGGCTTCGACGCCTGCCTTGAGAACGTCAGTCGCTTCTGCAAGGTATCGGGGCGCGTCCGCGAGCCGCGTTACATAGCTGTCGAAATCGGCTTTCGTGAAAAACGGCAGCCGCGTCGGCAACCGGGTCAGCGTCGTGTGCGGACCATAGCGATTGGTCAACAACAGATATTTTCCGCCATAGGCGGCGCCGTCTATCCGGTTTTTTAAGTTCAGCGACAATAGCTGAAAGTTAATTTT
This sequence comes from Pseudomonadota bacterium, assembly GCA_038531315.1. Lineage (GTDB taxonomy): Bacteria > Pseudomonadota > Alphaproteobacteria > Caulobacterales > Parvularculaceae > JAJFFW01. The sequence continues at coordinate 40,595 of JBCBBT010000012.1, read as the reverse complement.
TTCTTCCGGGCTCAGACTATCGACGCTGAGCGCTTCGAGCCGCTCCATAAATGCGCGCGCTTTTTCCGTCGCGGCATCATAGCTTTCGAGCGAGACCGACCCGAGGCGGTCGTCATAATCGCGCACGCCCAAAGTGGTTGCAAAAACCGGCTGCTCTTTCAGACGCCAGTCCCAATGATCGTCGATAATTGTTTGCAGCGTGTCGCCGGCGGCGCTCTCATCTTGCGCGACAACGCGGGCGGCGCCCGTGAGGGTCATCGCAGCGCTCAGGAAAACAAAGAAAGATCTGGTGATCATGGTAGCCCTCGCAGGTCGTGGTCGTAATTTTAAAATGGCTCTAGCTGTCGCTTACCGGTCTCAAAACCGAAAACACAAGCCCGCCAAGCCCGCCGGCCAGTCCCTGAAGAGCCTGACCAACCGCCGTGCGTGCGCCGCCGATGACGCCGGCGCCGCCGCCGAGCTGGTTTTCGATAAGATAGATCGCCGCTAACACCGCCGCAGCGCCGGCCAGCGGATAGCCAAGGGGCGCAAGCGGCGTGATCACCCGGCGCAACACCCAGGCGACGCTAAAGGCGATCAGGAAGCCGATCCCGTAAACAATCGCCAGTAAATTCAGTCCGGAGAAGTTTTCGAGGAACGTCACCCACATGTCCGACAACGAAAATGACGCGCCGATGGCAGCGTAACCGGCAAGCACCTGCCGGGTGTAAAAGACCGTGGACAACACATACGTGACCGCCAGCGCACATGCGAAAGCAATAGCGGTCCTACCGATTTTCGCCAAAATCGTCATTGCCGATCCCATCCTCAAAAGCCCGTTCTTGTCTCATAGCGGCGCGCGGGCGTCGAGCCCCGAGACCACCTCGCCCCCGGTGAAGCCTCGCGGCGGCGCGCGCCGAACCGTTGACGGAGCGGGCCCGCGCCGCGTAGGCAATTGGAGAAGATACTGAGCCAGTCACCGGAGATGCGCCATGACCTTTTCGCTTCGCTTATTATCACTGTCGCTCGCAGGCTTAAGCCTTGCGGCGTGCTCCGAAGACGTCAGCAGCGCTACAGCGGCGACCGCCGCCAGCGGCGGCACACTGAGCGCCCTGCCCGACGGCGCCAAAGGCGGCGGCGACAAGTCGCTCCAGAAAAGCCTCGCCGACCCTGCCCCCGCCGGATCGCTGTCGCTGAACGTTGAGACAGTCGCCGACGGCCTTGTTAATCCATGGGACATTTCTTTCTTGCCGGATGGCGACATTCTGGTGACGGAACGCGAAGGCCGAATCCGGATTATCCGAAACGGCGCCCTGCTTGATGAACCGGTCGCGAACGCGCCCGAACCGCTCGTGTGGAACCAAAGCGGCTATTTCGATATACTGCCGCATCCGGATTTTATCGAGAATCGAACAGTATTCTTCTCATTCGCTCATGGCGACAAAGATGGAAACGCGCTGCGCGTGATCAGCGCCACGCTTCGCGATGATGCGCTCAGCGACATCAGGGTGATTTATGATGTCAAACCGCTGAAAGATACCGGCCACCATTATGGCGGCAAGCTCGTCATCGGCCCTGATGAGAAGTTATATATCTCCTCGGGCGAGGGCTCGCGCTACAAGGAGAAATCTCAGGATCTGACGTCGAGCTTTGGCGCGATTATCCGTATCAATCAGGACGGTTCAATCCCTACCGACAACCCCGCTTTCAAGGACGGCGCGCTGCCCGAGCTCTTCACAAAAGGCCATCGCAATCCGCAAGGTCTGGCCTACGATCCGGTCACCGACACCATGTGGGCGCATGAACACGGCGCACGCGGCGGCGACGAAATCAATGAGATCGTCGCCGGCGCCAATTATGGTTGGCCCGTGGCGACTTACGGGATCGACTATAATGGCGCGCGAATTTCTCCGTTTACGGAGTTTGACGGCACCAAGCTTCCCTTCAAATACTGGACGCCGTCCATCGCGCCCTCAGGACTTGCGGTCTATCGCGGCGGCGCCTTTCCGGCAGACTGGCAAGGCGATCTTCTGGTCGGCGCGCTCGCCGGCAAGGCGCTGCATCGGGTCGATCTGGAAGACGGCGTTGAAGTCAAGGAAGAGCGTTATCTCGTCGATCTTGGCGCGCGCATCCGCGATGTCAGGGTCGGGCCTGACGGCGCCATCTGGGTGACAACGGAAAGCCGCAGCGGCGAGCCCACGGGTAAATTGCTGCGGCTGACGCCCGCTTCTTAACGGCGAACAAGGCGCTTTTGATGCTTCGACGTTTGCGCGCGGTCGGCCCCGGCGCGCTTGCCGCCGCCGCCTTTATCGGCCCCGGCACCGTCACAACCGCGACCATCGCCGGCGCGCGCTACGGGTTCTCACTGGTCTGGGCTTTAGTGTTTGCGACGCTCGCCGCGATGACCCTTCACGAAATGGCGGTGCGGCTCGGCGCCTATTCAAAGCGCGGCCTTGGCGAAGCGATCATCGAGGCGACGGCAAGCGCGCGGATCGCAAGAAGAACGATTGCGGGCCTTATCTTCGCTGCGCTTTTGATCGGCAATGCTGCATATGAAGGCGGCAATATCGCCGGCGCGGCGCTCGGCGTCGAAGCTGCATTTGCGAGTATCAACAGGACTGTCAGCGTCGCCGCGATTATCGCTCTTGCCGCCGCGATCCTTTTTCTGGGCGGCTACAAGCTTATTGAGCGGTGCCTCGTTGCGATTGTCATCTTGATGAGCGTTTGTTTCCTGGCAACGTTTGTCGCCGTACGCCCTGACCTGGGCGCACTCGCCGCCGGGCTTGTCCCCGCCATACCAGCGGGCGGCGTGCTTGTGGTGATCGGGCTGATTGGCACAACAATTGTTCCGTATAACTTGTTTCTCCACGCCGCCGCCGCCAAAGAGCGCTGGGCGCAAACGCCGCCCGACGAAGCCCTCGCCAATGCACGCTTCGATGCGACGCTGTCCATCGGCGTCGGCGGCCTCGTCTCAATCCTGATCCTGTCGACGGCGGCGGCGAGTTTTTTCGGAAGCGAGACGGCGATAACAAACGCCGGCGATATGGCGCGCCAGCTGGAGCCGGTTTTCGGGCCCGCATCGCGCTATTTAATGGCCGCAGGACTTTTCGCCGCCGGGCTGTCTTCGGCAATCACCGCGCCGCTGGCCACCGGCTACGCGGTAAGCGAACTTCTCGCCAGGGGCGCCAGCCGACGCGACACGATCCGGAAAATAACGATGCTGGTCGTGCTGATGGCGGGGGCGCTCGCCGCGCTTTCCGGCGCCGCGCCAATTAGCATTATTGTTTTTGCGCAGGTCGCCAACGGGATTTTGTTGCCGGTGATCGGCGTCTTCCTACTCTACGCGGTGAACCGGCGCGCGCTTCTCGCAGAAAAAACCAATAATCTCTCGGCGAATGTCATCGGCGCGGGCGTGCTTGTCTTGACCGCATTGCTTGGCGCAAGAGCGCTTTACGGCGTCGTTGCTCGGTTTATCTGACCGTCGCGCGCACGCGCCTCCGATACATTTTTGAGCGCCGCCCCCGGAGGCGCATTTAGCGCCGCAGTATCGGAAAACAACAGCTTCACGATCGCCGCGCCGCAACCGATCAAAATCAACAACCCCGGGCCGCCGCCAAGATTTGACAGCATACGGATGCCGTCGATGCCGTTCGTCGCCGTCATCACCCAGGAAACGGCGCCGATCAAAACGCCCCAGAATATCTTCACGGCTATGGCGGGCTTTCCCGCAAGACCCGCTGGCGACGACGGTTTCAGACTGACGCCCGCAATCGAATGAGTGTTGGAGTCCATTGCAGTGACAAAAGAAATGAAGGTCGCAAAAACGAACCCGACGGCGACGAGCCCCGCTAACGGCAGGGTCTCGATCAAGGCGTAGATCACGGCCTCCGGCCCCTCGCTGTTGAGCGCTGAAACAAGAGCGCCGTCTGTTGACTGATTAATCAGGATGGCCCCACCCCCGAAAATCGTCATCCAGATCATGCCGTAAAACGCCGGGAGCGCGAGGTTAAAAATCAGGAATTCGCGCACCGTGTAACCGACAGCGATCCGACCTAAAAAAAGCGCCGTGATAGGCGCCCACGCGAGCCAGTTTGCAAAAAAGAAAACAGTCCAGTCGAGCGTCCACTGGTCATTCCACAGACTGCCGCTTTCGCCGCCGATCCCAAGACTGCGGGGGAAAAAATCCGCAACGTAGGCGACGGCGCTTTCGAGCCCCAGCTTCAGGATCGATAATGTCGGCCCCGCCGCAAGCACGAAAAGGCATAACAGAAAAAAGAACCGGATGTTGATATCAGAAAGAACTTTGATGCCCCGTTGCAGGCCCGAGAGGGACGAAACGACATAAGTCAGAACAATGACGACCGTAATGCCGAGGCGCGTTATGGCGCCGTCGGGCAGACCGGCCACTGCGCCGAGGCCGCCCGCAAGCGTCATCACGCCGGCGCCAAGCGAGGCGGCGACGCCCGCAACAAGCGCAAAGAGCGCCATCGCATCGAGGAGCGCCGGGACCGCACCCTTGGCGTCATTTTTCACAATCAGCCGCAAGGGCCCGCTCAGCGAATAAGCGCCGCCGCAGTTGTAATAGGCGAGTGCGAAGGCAAGAGCCGGGGTGGCGTAAATCGCATAGGGCGTGATCGACCAATGCAGAAACAGTGTCGACAAAGCAAACCGCGCCGCTTCGCGGTCATTGGCGACGCCAGCGAAATCCGGCGGGCTCGCGATATGAAACATCGGCTCAGCGGCGCCCCAGAATAAAATACCGGTTGCGATTGTCGTACACAGCGTAATCGCGAACCAGTTCCAGCGCGACAAGATTGGCCTGGCGTCGGCGCCGCCGATGCGAACGCCGCCAAGCGGTGAGACAAAGACGATCGTCATCAGGGCGACGGCGGCAAAACTTGAAAGACTGAAAAGCCAGCCAAACCGCGCGAGCATGGCCGAATTCAGCGCTGTCGCAGCGCCGAGAAAGCCGTCAAAATTGATCAGGCTGGCGGCGAGTGCGCCGAGGAGAATGATGGCCGGCGGCCAGAAAACCGCCGGCCTGATCCACTGTATGGGAAAGAAACGGATTTAAAGCTCCGTAGGGTGACTTAAGAAGACGCCCGAAAGCCTTTTGTGGGGCAATCGGGCGCTCGATCATGGCGCTTGCCGGAAGGCGGCGGCTATTCGGCCGCGGCTTCCTCGCCGCCGGCTTCATCAGCCGTCGCTTCTTCTGCAGGCGCGTTCGCGGCTTCCGCAGCAGCCGCTTTCGCGTCTTCTTCTTTCTGGCGTTTTTCTTCGAGGCGCTCTTGGGCTTTTTGGCCGGGCTTGGCTTTATTGGGGTTGTTGCCGTGTTCCCACTTCACAAGGTTGTTGGCGGCGAGAAACCGCGCGACGCGGTCGGTTGGTTTTGCACCTTTTTCAAGCCAACGCTTAACGCGATCAACATCGTACTGCACGCGCTTTTCGTCGTCCTTGGCGAGCAAGGGATTGTAGCTGCCGACTTTTTCGATAAAGCGGCCGTCGCGCGGCGCCCGCACGTCAGCAATAACGATATTGTAATAGGGCCGCTTCTTGGCGCCGCCCCGGGCAAGTCTGATCTTCAGTCCCATGATGGTTTTCCTTTCAATTCAATCAGAGTCTGGTTGATTTCTGTCTGGAAATTTTTTCCAGCGTTGCAATTGACTGTCGGGCGAGCGCGGATGCCGTATCGCGCACCACGTCGAACGTGACCCCGTCTATGAGATCGCCAATTTTCTTTTTAGTCTCGATCCAGATCGACGGATCGCGGATCGACGATAAAAATTCCTGCCCTGTCCAGGTCAAACGTTGTGGCATGAAGCAAGCGCCCTCCGGCTTTTGACGCCGTTCTCCGTCGATCAGCCCTGCATCGGACAAAAGCATCAGATGTCCAAAGACCGTCGCATCGGCAAGCCCGGCGATGTGCAGGGCGAAAGCGTCGCCCCGCCCATCGTCATGCGCCTCTATTTCGAGGAGAATTTGCCGAATGAGATCCATGTCGCGTTTCATGGGGTTACTTTTTCTTACCCCCAAGTCCCGGTAATCCGCCCATTGGGCCTGAGCCGCCAAGCCCGGGCGGCAAAACGCCCTGGCCTGAGATGGCTTTGTTAATGGCGTCGAAATCGATTTCTTCGCCGCCGTCTTTTCCGGATTTGCCGCCGAGGCCTTCGAGCATCGCAGGGTCAGGCGCGCCGCCGCCGGGCATGGCGGGCATGGCCCCGCCGCCCGGCATGCCGCCCATGCCCATCATCTGTGCGGCCAGTCCCTTCATGCCGCCCTTGCCGAGCTTTTTCATCATATCGGCCATTTGACGGTGGCCTTTGAGAAGCTTGTTGATTTCCTGAACGCTGGTCCCCGAGCCGGCCGCAACACGCTTCTTGCGTGAGGCGTTCATCAGTTTCGGGTTTTTGCGCTCCTTTTTCGTCATGGAGCTGATGATCGCTTCCTGACGGGAAATTTCTTTATCGTCAAAGCCGCCGGCCTGATCGACCATCTTCTTCATTTTGCCCATGCCGGGCATCAGTCCCATGATAGAGCCGAGGCCGCCCATTTTTTTCATCTGGCGAAACTGATCGGCAAGATCGTCAAGGTCAAAATCGCCTTTGGCCATTTTCGGCCTGGCGTTTCGCCTTTTCGATATCTATGTCTTCGGCGGCTTTTTCGACGAGCGATACGATATCGCCCATACCAAGAATGCGGCCGGCCATGCGTTCCGGCTCAAACGTATCAAGCGCATCCAGCTTTTCGCCGACGCCGACAAATTTAATCGGCGCGCCAGTTACCGCGCGCATGGAAAGAGCCGCGCCGCCGCGCGCATCGCCGTCAATCCGTGTCAAGACGACGCCGGAAACCGGCACCCGTTCTTTGAATTTCTCCGCCGTCTGGACGGCGTCCTGCCCGGTCAGCGCGTCGAGAACGAGGAGCGTTTCAATCGGATTGGCGGTTTTGTGAATATCGACGACTTCCGCCATCAATTGCTCGTCAATCGATGTGCGCCCCGCCGTGTCGAGCATCACGACATCGAAGCCGCCGAGCTTACCGGCTTCCATGGCGCGCTCAGCGATCTGAACAGGGGTCTGGCCCGCGATAATCGGCAAGGTTGCAACGCCGGTTTGCTCGCCCAGGATTTTCAACTGCTCCATGGCCGCCGGACGGCGCGTATCGAGCGAGGCCATCAGGACCTTCTTCTTCTCGCGCTTTTCAAGGCGCGAGGCGACCTTGGCCGTTGTTGTGGTCTTGCCCGATCCCTGAAGGCCGACCATCAGGACAGGCGCGGGCGGCGCCATGGCGAGGTTGAGCGTTGTTTCGCCGGCCTCGCCCGACGGGCCGCCGAGCATGTCGACGAGCGCGTCATGGACGATTTTGATGACTTGCTGGCCGGGCGTGACCGACCGCAGGACTTCCTGTCCGACGGCGCGTTCGCGAACCTTGGCGATAAAATCCTTGGCGACCGGCAGTGCGACGTCAGCTTCAAGCAACGCCACGCGAACCTCGCGCAGCGCCTCGTTGACGTCTTTTTCGTCGAGAGCGCCTTTACCGCGAAGGCGCTCAAAAACCGTACCCAGCCGATCGCTCAGCGATTCAAACATGCCTCACCTCATCGTTTCCGCCGCGTCCAAACGCCTTTAGCCGCCGTGAGGAGATTATCCCGACGGCGGTGCATCTCCGGCCTCGTCTGCATGTAAGGAGCGCAGGGTCGTGCCGGTAGACGCGGGAAAACTATCAGTTCCCGAAAATTGGCGTGTTCGCTAGCGGTTTAGCGGCTTTGCGTCAACCATACATCGCCGACAGCGCCGGGCCTTCCGAGCGTTCTTCGACGATCCGGGCGAATTCATCGAGGTATATCGCGCCCTCCGGCGTTTTCTGGACGAGAACGATACGCTTGTCTTCAGGATCGCGCACGCGTTTGATGAAGCCGAGGATAGACAATGCGTCCAGCGCCCGCGAGATGGCCGGCTTGGGCACATTCAGGTCGCGGGCCAGCGCGCGCACCGTATGCCGCCCGGGGTTGAGATAAACGCAAAGCAAAATCGCCCATTGGCGCATCGACAGGTCCGGCCCGTCATTGCGCACCGCATCCGCGATCACATCACGCCATGTCGGCAGTACATCACTCGCAGCCATCGCTTGTCGTCAGCCTTCTTCGCTCCGTCGCCGACCCGAGCGCGAGAACACGCATGACAGGCGGCGATCGTTACGACACTGCAACCGTTCGGCCAGCGGGGGCAAGCCGGCGCAGGGTGGGGGAAAACCGCGCCGAGCGGCTACGGGCTGAGCAAATTATGACCGACCGGCAAGGCGGAAAATATCGCGCATTTTCGGCGGCGAGGCCTGCAGAATGGCGTTGCGGAATATGCGGCCCATAATGCGCGCCAGAAACCATGCAAAAGCCAGCATGAGAGCGGTTGCGCCGACAATCTCCCACAGCGGCGGGTCCGATGCGGCGCGCAACAATACGGCGTAGGGCGTATAAATCGGAATCCAGGTCAGGATCGAAGCGATCGCCCCGTTTGGATTTTGATACATCATCGGCACGAAAGGGAGCGGCGCGAAGATCAATAGCGTGACCGGCCCCATATAACTCTGCGCGTCCTGCAGCGAGTTCGAAATCGCCCCAATGGCCAGGAAGATCATCGAAAAAATTGAATACGCGCAGAAGAAATAAAACAGATAGGCGATGAAAAGCGGGGTCGCGAAAAGCGTCTCGACGACGCCGCCCATCAAATCACTTGACGCCGGCAACAGGACAGCGGTCAGGACGCCGCCGACCACGAATACCGACGGCAGGGTAAGGCCGACGGCGCCGATGCCGATCAGCTTGCCCAGCATTAGCTGTTCTGCGGTGACCGACGACAAAAGAACTTCGACGATTTTGTTCGAACGCTCCTCAATCGTATTGGTGAGAAGCAGATTTCCGATGCCGAAGATCACAACGACAAGCATGTAAGTCAGCGCGCCGGGCAACAACACCTCAACACTGTCGCGCAGGCCAAGCTCGGCGTCTTCTTCGTCCCGGTCAGGACGAAATGAGGAGACTTCCGCCCGCGTATCTTCAATGTCGTCAAAGACCGCTTCGCTCAAACCGTATTGCTCAATCTTTTTTCGTTTCAACGTGTTGCGCAAGGCGCGTTCGATCGCGATCGACAGCGATTCATCGGTCAGATTGCGGCTCCAGTATTCCGCTTTGACGGTCTCGCCGTCCGCCTGCTCGCCGCCTTCAGAGGCTGGCGCCGGCGACACGGAGCCGTAATTTTCCGGGATCAGGAGCGCAGCGAACAACGTCACCGGTTCCCCGTTCTGATCGGCGATGGCGCGCTCGCCGAGAAGATAGGGCCTTAGAAGGTCAATTGCTTCTTCGGTGTCGCGCGCACGCGCAACATCGCCCGGCAAGGAGATGCGCAAGAGCTTGCGCTCAGGGAGCGTAAACGCCGAAGCGCTTTCATTCAGATAAGGCGCAAGCGCCTTGGCGCCCGCATCCGCGCCGCCAGCCTCAAAGAACGCTTCGACGCGGGCGCTTGTGATCGGCCCGGGCGCAAACGGCTCCGGCAACGCCTCAGCGTCCAGAAGGGCGTCATCGACAGTCAGGCGCACAAACGTGTCCCACGTCGAAATAATATTGCGCCGATAGCGATCTTCGATTTCGCGGTCGATCGCCTCAGCGTAGCCGCCGACCTGATCGAACACCACGTAGTGCCGGGCGGGACTGCCCTGTGCGCTGAAACCCGCCGCAAAGCCGCCCAGCAAGATCCCCGCCGGAAACATAATCAGAAACAACAAGAACCCGCGCGAAAAGACGTATTGCTTGTATTCCCGCCAGGCGATTTGGAGGATCTGGCTCATGCGGCCTCTCCCGGCGCCAGGCTTGCGGTCTCAGGGTCTTCGCCGGCGATCGCCACAAAGATGTCATGGAGGCTCGCGCCGCCCTGCTCGAATTTCGTCAGTGTAACGCCGTTCGCCAGCGCTGTCTGGAGAACGCGTTGCGGGTCGGCGCCCTGCGCCAGCTCGATGATGAATTCTTTTTGCGCGCCAGACGGCGCCGTAGCGCTGTCTTCGACGCCCTGCCCGCTGCGCTTTTTACGCTCTGAGATATGGATAACGCCGGGGGCGGCCCGAAGCGCGTCAATCGGATCTGCAGTTTTAATCAGGATGCGCGGCGGCAAGGACGCGCGCGCTTCTTCAAGCGTGCCTTCAAATTTCTTGCGGGCGTTCGACAGGATCAAAAAGCGGTCACATAACCGTTCCGCATGCTCCATAACATGGGTAGAAAAAATGATGGTGCGGCCCTCGGCCTTGAGATCGGCGATCAACTCTTCGAGGGTCGCCTGATTGATCGGATCGAGCCCCGAAAAGGGTTCATCAAGAATGAGAAACTCCGGGTCGTGAGCGATTGTGGCAAGAAGCTGAACCTTTTGCGCCATGCCTTTTGAGAGCGCCTCGTTTTTGGAGCGGGCGAATTTTTTCAGCCCGAAGCGTTCCAGCAGATCAAAGGCGCGTTTCTTCGCCTCGCCGCCCGGCACGCCGCGCAGCCGCGCAAAATACGCAATGGTCTCAGCCGCGCGCATTTTCCGGTAAAGGCCGCGTTCCTCAGGCAGATAGCCGATCCGGTGGCGTACGGGGATCGCGGATGGCGATCCCAGAATTTCGATGGTCCCGTCCGTCGGCTGGATAATGTCGAGGATCATGCGAAGGGTCGTGGTCTTCCCGGCGCCGTTGGGCCCGAGAAAGCCGAAAATCTCGCCCTGCTCGACGCTGAACGAGACATCGTCGACGGCCTTGAAACCACCAAAACGCTTGACGACATTTTCAAGCGTCAACACTGCATCAGGCATGCACGCAACCCCGCTAACTGGTCTTGTTATGGGGACCAGCGTTTAAGAAAACAATAAGCATGTTGAAGACCTTAATGGTCATTTCACTGTTATTGACGCCGGCGGGCGCAGGCCTCTCGAAATCTTGTTTTCGCTTGGCGTCACCACTCTCCGGCATTCGCCATAGAGGCCCAGGGCTCGGCGCTCGCCAGGCTTTCGCCGCGCTGCAACAGCTCGATTGAAATGCCGTCCGGGGACCGCACAAACGCCATGCGCCCGTCGCGCGGCGGTCGGTTAATCGTCACGCCGGCGTCCATCAGCCGCTGACAGGTCGCGTAGATGTCGTCGACGCGATAGGCGAGATGACCAAAATTGCGCCCACCCTCATAGGTCTCGGGGTCCCAGTTGTAGGTCAGCTCAACCATGGGTCCCTTGCGATCGCGGACGGCGGCTTCGTCGCCCGGCGCCGCCAGAAAAACCAGCGTGAACCGTCCTTTTTCGTAATCGCTGCGGCTGACTTCAACGAGCCCCAGTTTGTTACAATAAAAGTCGAGCGAGGCTTCCAGATCGCTGACCCGCACCATGGTGTGAAGATATTCCATCGCCAATTTCTTCCGTGTTTCGCAAAGACCGCTGGGGCTGTGGGGGACTATTGAGCCATCAGGGCATTCAGGGCCGATTTCGGATGAGTTCTTCGCGCAGATAGCCCGGCCGCCGCGCATGGTAGCGGCGCATCACCACCGCAACGATCACAAGCCAGATCGCAAGGATCGCAAAGAAGAAATAAAACCCGGCATAGGCCTCTACAAGATAAAGGCGGCATTCCGCATCGCAATATCCTTCCTCCGCCGATGACGTATCGCCGAGGGGAATATAGCGCGACAGCCGCGCCGGTTCGGGTATCCAGCCCAGCCTTTCACCGAGCCAGATCGAGGCGCCGATCGCCGCAAACGTGACGGGCAACGAAACGACAAACGCACAAACCGCGGCGAGAGCGTGACCGGGAAACCGGGGGAAGTGAACCCGACGATAAATCTGCAGAAAGCGCTCTTTGTCGTAGCCCTCAAGGAGCGACGGTTCGGCTTCCTGCAAATGCGACCATTCAATATCGGCGCCCTCGCGGACTTCAGCGTCAATGCGGCGCGCCCAGAGCCAGTAAAGACCGCCAAGCGCCAGACAAATAAGCGTTGCGGCGAGGAAAAAGCCGATCATCCAGGAGGTTCCTCAAGAAGCGGCCTCGCCAGCATTGGCGCCGCGCGCCTTTTCTAACGCCGCCGCCAGCGCTTCGCCAAGATCGCCGCGCTCGCCCGGCGACAAAAATGACCCCAGCACCAGTTTGCGCCCCTTATAAACGAGTTGGAGCTGGCTTTCATGTTCGACCGGACGGTCGATGGCGACCCGCGTCCAGAAGGTCTGCAGCCGCCAGCGCGTCTCGTGGCCCGACGGCAGAACACGCGCAATCAAAATCTCGTCTTCATCGACGCGCACGCGCTCATGCAACCGCCCCTGGCGATAGCTGATTTTGAACGCGAGCCAGACAAGGAAGACATCAAGCCCGCAAAACCCGATCACAGGCCACGCCCCGATCAGATAGAAATACGCGCCGAAAAGGATGTTTGCGACGATCACGACGCTCATCACCATGATGAAACCGACATTCGGCAGGGAACGGTTCGGGAAGAGGACGGCGTCAAAAAGTGCGGCGCTTTTGGCTGACGGCGCCAGCGGACCGAGCTCGCTGGCGCGGCCTTTGGCGACGGGGGCGAGATCTTCGATGACAACGGCGCGCGGCATTGGTGAAATCTAGCCGCGCTGCGGTGAAAAACCAGCGCCGAGCACGCCCACATTGTCGCATAGCGATGGGCGCGGCGCGCTGCGCCATAGCGGCTTCGACATTGCGCTCGCTGCGTCACACAGTGTATGCCGACGCACCTCACAATCAGGCCTTTGAAAAGCCAGAGGGAGACGGGCGAACGTGGTCAGGCCGCATCGCAATACCAAACGTCAGGCGACGCTGGCGGCTATCGGCCCGGCGTTATGAGCGCTGTTGACGCCGACAAGCCGGATCCCGGCGATATTTTCGTCGGCGGCAAGCGGCTCCGGCGCAATCACGCCCTTGCATTCATTGCGCTGACGCTCGGCATCGATATGGCGGGCGTGGGGTTGATTATCCCCGTCATGCCCGACCTGATCAGGAGTCTGACGACGGCGAGCGTCGGCGAAGCGGCGGCGATCGGCGGCTGGCTGGTCTTTGCCTACGCGGCCATGCAGTTCTTCTTTGCGCCGATCGCCGGCAATCTTGGCGACCGCTATGGGCGCAGGGTGGTTTTGCTGGCGGCGCTCGGCGGGCTTGCGGTTGACTATCTGATCATGGCGCTGGCCCCGACACTTTGGTTATTATTCATTGGACGGATCGTCGCCGGGATCGCCGGCTCCAGCTGGTCAGTGGCCAACGCGTATGTGGCTGACATTTCAACGAAAGCAGACCGCGCCAAAAATTTCGGCGTCGTCTCGGCGGGCGCTGCGGCGGGGCTCGTGCTTGCGCCGGCGGCGGGCGGGCTTCTCGGCGACATCCATGTGCGCGCGCCTTTTTATGCGGCGGCCGCACTCACGGCGATGAATTTTTTATACGGATTTTTCGTCCTGCCGGAATCGCTGAGCGAAGACAAAAAGCGACGCTTCGACTGGCGCAGGGCGAACCCGGTCGCTGGTATCGGGCAAGTAACGCGATTTCCTGCGGTCGCGGGCATCTTGTGTGCGCTTTTCATGATGCAGACCGCGACCCAGGCGCTGGTTCATATATGGACTTATTTCACGACCGAGCTTCTCGCGTGGTCATCGCTCGACATCGGCGTGTCGGTGACTTTCTACGCAGTGACGCTAATCGCGGTGCAGGCCGGCCTTACCGGGCGCGTCGTACGCCGGGTCGGCGAAGTACGCGCTGCGCTTATTGGTTTGACGGCGGCGCTGGTTGCTTATCTCATCCTCGCCTTCGCCAATACCGGCTGGCATATGTATCTCGGCATATTGGTCGGCGCCCTGACGGGACTTGTCACCCCATCCATGCAGGCGCTCATGACGCGGGCGGTGCCCGACGATACGCAGGGCGAATTGCAAGGGTCGATTACCTCGACAGTCGCGTTGACGATCGTAGTCGGCCCCGTGATCATGACCAACCTCTTCGCGCTTTTTACCGGATCGAAGATGCCGTATTTTCCGGGCGCGCCCTTTATCGCATCGGCGGGACTGATCCTTGCGAGTGCAGGCGTTTTCTGGATGACGGCGCGGCGTGCGGACCTTAGCGCTGGCGTTGCGGATCACGATGACAAGGCGCATATGGGCGATGATCAGGGCGCGTGCGATAGTGTCGCCGATCTCGCCGAGGCGGCGCAGGGCGCACCGGGGATGACCGCTCAGAGCGGCGAGACGAACGCCGCCGCCAGAGGAGGCCCCGGGTGCCGAGAAAATTGACGCGCGCGGCCGCCGCGGCGCTTTATGAACGCCTTGCCGCAGACGCGCCCGCCCCGCAAACAGAACTTCAGTACAAAGATCCCTATACGCTCGTCGTGGCGGTTGCATTATCCGCGCAAGCGACCGACGTCAGCGTCAACAAGGCGACCGAAAAGCTCTTTCAGGTCGCCGATACGCCGGAAAAGATGATCGCCTTGGGCGAGAATAAGCTCGGGGCGCATATCAAAACCATCGGTTTGTGGCGCAACAAGGCCAAGAACGTGATCGCGCTATCCAAGATGTTGATCGACGATTATGGCGGCGCCGTGCCGGAAAGCCGCGATGAGCTTGAAAAGCTGCCGGGCGTTGGGCGAAAAACCGCCAACGTCGTCTGCAATGTCGCCTTCGGTCAACCGACCGTCGCCGTTGATACGCATATCTTCCGCGTGTCAAACCGCACGCGCCTTGCGCCCGGAAAGACGCCGCTTGATGTTGAAAAAGGCCTTGAGCGCATCACGCCGGCGACATTTATCCATGACGCGCATCACTGGCTGATTTTGCATGGTCGCTATGTATGCAAGGCGCGCACGCCAGAATGCTATCGCTGCCAAGTCGCCGATATCTGTCTTTATACGAAGAAAACGAAGGACAAGGACACAAAGAGTAAGGAAACAAAAAGTAAGGAAGCAAAGAGCAAGGCGGCCAAAGGCAAAACAGCAAAAGCGCCGGCGACGAAAAACGCGAGAGCGCCGCAGCCAAAGCGCCCATAACGCGCCTGATCAATCAACGTGCTACCTGTCGCGCCGAATTTCGCCTCTCAGTTGAAGACGCCTCAATCCCGCTATCGAAGGACCGGGATCGGCGTATTTTGGTGCTTTCTGCTACGAAGAACCGTGCAGCGAAGGGTAATTGGACATTGACTTGGCTCACAACGGGTTCCAACCTAACATTGCAGTAATGTT
The DNA here is from genome assembly GCA_038531315.1 of Pseudomonadota bacterium. Classification (GTDB taxonomy): domain Bacteria; phylum Pseudomonadota; class Alphaproteobacteria; order Caulobacterales; family Parvularculaceae; genus JAJFFW01. The sequence goes on along the minus strand of JBCBBT010000012.1, from coordinate 25,396 downwards.
GGGGTTCACTTCATGTTTTTGAAAAGATTAGGCGCAGCCATCATCGTCAATGCGATGATCGCCGGCGCAGCGTTAGCGCAGACTTCTGTTTCGTATGACGGCACAAATGATCCGGGCGACGGATCCTGGGACCGTCCGATCGCCGGCGGGCCGAATATCAGCGGCCTCGGTCCGGTGCAATTTTCGGTTCAGGCCTTTACCACTGACACGACCGATATTTATGACTTGTCGAGCGCGCAGGATTACGACGGGTAGATCCACCTCTATGCGGGCAGCTTTGATCCGACTGATCAGCTTGCCAACCTTATCGACGGCGATGATGACGGCGACGGCGGCATTGGAACGTCCGACCTCGACGCCGTCAGTTTAACGGCGGGCGTTGTCTATTTTCTGGTGACAAGCGCCTTTGCGGCTGGTGATGTCGGCACATTCACGAACACAATCGAAAGTCTGAACTTCAATGCCGTGATTACGCTGCTTGACGGTTCGGCGAATGTCATTCCATTGCCGGCGGCATTCCCGCTCTTCCTTGCGGGGCTTGCCGGACTTGGCGTTGCAAGACGGCGCAAAACCGCCTGAGGTAAAGCACGCTCTTCAGAAAACCGCAGCCGGCGACGGCTGCGGTTTTTTTGTTGGCGCTAATTGACGGCCAGCAAGCGCGCGCGATTTATTCCGGGTCGAAATCATCACGGCGCTCGCTATCGTCGCGGAACTTTTCTTCGCAGGCGGCGCGGCGCGCCAGACATTGGGCTTCGCAAGCAGCGCGCGTAAATCCGTCGCCAGACTGAAGACATCGCGTCACGCAGCGATCAGCGCCGCCGGAACACCGGTCAATGGCTTTCTGCGAAGCCGTTAACGCGCCGCTGGAAGCGCATCCGGCAACGACTAAGATTGCCGCCGCGGCGCCGCACCAGCCAGCAATGGGCATTATAACGTTGTTCATACGCACCGTTCCCATTCAGAGTTCCTTTTGACGTTTTGAACGCCCCTCTATACGCAGGAGGATAGCGGCAAACCGGCCGCCCGGGAATTGCTCAATGGCTGTCGCCTCCGACCGTTTGATCATCGCACTCGACACTACGTCCACCGAGATTGCACAATCCGCGATCGACGCCATCGGCGCGTATGGCGCCTTCTACAAAATAGGCTATCAGCTGATGCCAATTGGCGGCCTGGCCCTCGCAGGCAGGCTTAGCGACGCGGGCAAGAAAGTCTTCCTCGATTTCAAATTCCACGACATTGGCGCGACAGTAGAGCGCGGCGTCAAAAGCGTGACGAAACTTGGCGGCGATTTTCTGACAGTGCATGCCGAGCCCGATGTTTTAAAGGGCGCTATCGCGGGGCGCGGCGACGACACGCGTCTTAAAATCCTTGCCGTAACGGTGCTGACCAGCCTGACGCAAGAGAGCCTCGCCAAAAGCGGCATAAAAACCCCGCTCGCCGATCTTGTCCTGCAGCGCGCCGAGTTCGCAGCCGAGGCGGGCGCCGACGGCGTCGTCGCGTCCGCTCAGGAAGCCTCAGCGATCCGCGCTCGATTTGGCGATGCCCTGAAAATTGTGACGCCCGGCGTCAGGCCGGCAGGCGCAAGCGCTGACGATCAAGCGCGGATCGTGACGCCCGCAAACGCGATCAGGGCCGGCGCCGATCACCTCGTTGTGGGCCGTCCAATCGTCAATGCTGACAACCCCGCGGCGGCGGCGGCGGCCATTCGCAACGAAATCGACAGCGCCCTCTGAGGGCTCGATTGGCCGAACAAGAGCCGATTTTTCCAGCGACATCGGGCCGGCGCAATAAGGGGGGTATTCGCCGTTACTGCATACATGGACGGAATGTCATCATATTTTGCCATGCGCAGCGTGATGTTGTAATTCAATGCAATACGCCGTGAGCGCGCCGGTCGGCGCTGTGCGCGTTCGCACGGCCTGCGTTGTCGATAAACGCGACGGCCAGCGATGAGAAAACAAGACGCCAGACAGAAATAGACCCATAAAATCAATATGTTGCGCCGAGTTAACAAAGGAAAGCGCCCATGGCCGATCCCGCAAAGCGTGTAGAACGGCGCTCCCGGCGCTCGATATTCCACGCCTATCTTGAAGCCGCGCGCAAGGCCGGCGGCGACAAGCAGGCGATCACCGATGGCGACGGGCGCAAGCTCGCTTACAAAGATATTACGCGGGCCGCCTTCGGCCTCAGCGGACCGATCGCGCGCATGACCGCAAAAGGCGAAACGCTCGCCGTCCTGTTGCCAACCGGCGCCGGGGCCGTGATTTCGATTTTCGCTTTGCATGCCGCCGGCCGCGTACCGGCCATGTTGAACTTCACCGCCGGCGTCAAAAATTTGAAATCCGCCTGCAAGGCGGCGCAGGTCACAAAAGTCCTGACGGCGCATAAATTCATCGAGATCGCTAATTTATCCGACGTTGTCGATGCGCTAAGCGACAGCGTTCAGTTCATTTACCTTGAAGATTTGCGCGAGCAGATCAAGCCGCTCGACAAGGTGCGCGCGATTCTCGGACCGATGGTTCCGTCCGTATTCGCCGCAAAACCAAATCCGGATGACGCCGGCGTCATCCTGTTTACCTCGGGGACGGAAGGCGCCCCGAAAGGCGTTGTCCTAAGCCACGCCAACATCCTCGCCAACATTGAACAGATAACGCTGCACGTTCATCTGGCGCCGACGGATATCTTCTTCAATCCGCTGCCGGTTTTTCATTGCTACGGCCTGACAGCCGGCTCGCTTTGGCCCCTGATGCGCGGATATCCCGTCGTTTTTCACCCCTCGCCTTTGCAGACTAAAATCGTTGCCCAACGAATATTTGAGACCTCCTCAACCGTTCTGTTCGCGACGGATACATTCCTGCAGCAATATATGCGCGCCAGCGCCGACGGCGGCATGAGCTCGTTGCGGATTGCGGTGTGCGGCGCAGAGCGGGTGCGCGATGAGACGCGGCAGGCCGCAGAGCGAAGGTTTTCCTTTGAGGTGCTGGAAGGCTACGGCGTCACGGAGTGCTCGCCGGTGCTCGCAGCCAATCAACCTGGCGATATTCGCGCCGGCACGATCGGCAAAATGCTGCCGGCGATCGAGTACCGGGTTGACCCGGTTGAAGGATTGGAAGGCGCCGGGAGACTGGTCGTGCGCGGTCCCAACGTCATGCGCGGCTATATCTCGGAGGATGCGCCCGGCGTCTTAAAACCGCTCGCCGACGGCTGGCACGACACCGGCGATGTCGTTTCAATCGACAAGGAAGGATATATTACAATCCGGGGGCGGATGAAACGGTTCGCCAAAATTGGCGGCGAAATGGTGTCGCTAACGGTTGTTGAAAACTGCGCCTCTGCGGTGTGGCCGGACAACAATCATGCGGCGGCGATCCTCCCCGACAAGCACAAAGGCGAGCAGGTCGTTCTTGTCACCGACCGAGAAAACGCCGATCGCAGCGCCTTGCTGACGTGGGCGCAGACCCATGGCGTCCCGGAGATCGCAGTCCCCAAAAAAATCGTCTTTACCGAGGAACTGCCGGTGCTTGGCACAGGCAAGCTCGACTATGTGAGCGTCACAAAGCGCGCAAAGGAAGCGCTTGAAGAACGCGCCGCGGCCCGCGACCAAGGCGCAGCAGCCGAGGGCGGGAAAAAAGACAAAAAAGCGCTCAAAGAAAAAAAGAAAAAACAGGACAGCGAACGGCGCGCCGAAGCCAAGCGCCTCGCGAAAGAGGCAAAGCAGCGCGCAAAAGACGCCAAAACAGCAGACCAGGCGGAGACATCAGAGCGCGCAGAAGCCGCCGCCAGTCCGGAGGCGGACCCCGCGCCATCGGGCGACGAGACCACATCGGACAGCCATGCGCCCCGCATGACAGCGCCCGACGCCGGCGACCAGCCGGTATCGAGCGCCAATCCCGGGCCGCAAAGGGATGATCCCGAAGCCCTGAAAAAGGCCGCCGAGTAGGCCCTTAAAGCGCCCGCGAACACTGGTGTTGGGCGCAAAATGCACCCGCATCACGTGAGTGCTGTGCGGGTGCGCCGTGTAGGCGCTGTGCGGGCGCGATCCGGCGATGGAATTGATCCTCGCCGCGGCCTTCTTGCGTACTAATCGCCAATAAGGCAGGACTTTTGGGATGACTGAGAAAGCCGCACAAAATCAGGGCGCAGGCGCGCTTGATCCGCTTCCCGCTGATCACCCGTCCGTACCATCCGACAAAATCGGCGTATTGCTCGTCAATCTGGGTACGCCTGACGCGCCGACGGCGCCGGCGGTGAGACGCTATCTGCGCGAATTTCTCTCCGATGAACGCATTGTCGATTTACCGCGCCCGCTTTGGCTGCCGGTCCTACACGGTATTATTTTGAATACCCGGCCGGCCAAGACCGCCAAAGCGTACGCCGCTATCTGGCGCGATAAGCCGGCCGAGTCGCCGCTTTTGTATTACACACGTGCGCAAGCGACCGGCCTTGCAAACAGTTTCGCCGATGAGGCGGAGATCGTCGTCGATTTTGCCATGCGTTACGGCTCGCCGGCGATTGCCGATCGCATTACCGCCCTCAAAGACGCCGGCTGTACACGCCTGTTCGTGTTGCCGCTTTACCCGCAATATTCCGCAACGACGACCGGCAGCGTTCATGACGCCGTCTTCAAAGCTGTCGCTGGCTTGGCGCATCAGCCGGCGTTGCGAATCGCGCCGGCGTTTCACGATCACCCCGCTTATATCGACGCCCTGGCGTCGGTGACACGCACGCGGCTTGATGCTCTCGACTGGACGCCGGAGCGCGTCATCATTTCTTTTCACGGCATTCCGCAACGCTACTTCGACGCGGGCGATCCTTATCATTGTCACTGCCAGAAAACGGCGCGGCTATTGCGCGACGCAATGGGGTGGACGGCCACATACGCGCCGCTCGCATTCCAATCGAAGTTCGGGCCGGCGAAATGGCTTGAGCCGGCGACCACGGACGTCGTAGACCAGCTCGCCGCCGACGGCGTCAAGCGCCTTGCGGTGATTACCCCGGCGTTCGTCGCCGATTGCATCGAGACGCTTGAAGAAATCGACATCGCGGCGCGCGAGCAATTTGAGGAAGCAGGCGGCGAGGCGTTTGAAACAATTCCGTGTCTCAACGATGCCCCCGAAATGGTCGACCTACTCGAAGCTATCACGCGCACGGAGATTTCCGGCTGGACAGATATCGTCACTGCGAAAAACAAAATTGCTGCGCCAAAAACCCAAAGCGCCGGCGGCACCTGTCCAATCTCGAGCAATCCTGTTTCTATGGTCGATAGCGCAGCCCACGGCGCCTCAACGCCAACGCACGAACAATCGTCTGGCCGGGGAACAGCATCACACGGCGCAGGCGACCCCGCCGACCGTCAGCCCGCCAAGACGCTGGCTTGAAAGCCTATTATTCAGACCGTTTCGATCTCAGATTACCGGAAGGCCATCGCTTTCCGGGATCGAAATACGGCATGCTTCGCGAAGCGCTCATTAAAGATCGCATCCTTGACGAGGATCATCTGATTGCATCGCCGGTGGCGGACGATGCAACTTTATTGCGCGCGCACGATCCGGCCTATGTCGCCGCAATTGAAAACGGAACAATTGATCCCGCTGCGATGCGCCGGATCGGCTTCCCGTGGGGACCGCATATCGCTCGGCGCGCAAGAGCCACGTGCGGCGGCGCCGTCGCCGCCGCGCGCCGAGCGTTGCGCGAAGGCGTTAGCGGCCAGCTTGCCGGCGGCACCCATCATGCGCATTATGACTTTGGCTCCGGCTATTGCGTTTTCAATGACTTCGCCTGCGCAGCGCTTGCGCTCATTGACGAAGGGCGCGCCGCCCGCGTCGCGATCATCGACCTCGATGTGCATCAGGGAGACGGGAACGCAGCGATACTGGGCCCGCGCGAGGATATATTTATTTTATCCGTGCACGGGGCCAAGAATTTCCCGTTTCGAAAAGTCGCATCGGACCTCGACGTCGGATTGCCTGACGGCGTCGGGGACGATGAATACCTGACGGCGCTCGGCGAGGCGCTTCCCGCGGTCTGGGCCTTTGCGCCGGACATTGTGCTTTATCAGGCAGGAGTTGATCCGCTTACAGAGGATAAGCTGGGCCGTATGGCTCTCACGCATAAGGGGCTAATGGCGCGCGATGAGATGGTCTTAAGGGCTGCAAAGGCGCGCGCGATCCCGGTTTCGATGGCGATTGGCGGCGGATACGCCGACCCAATTGAGGCGAGCGTTGAAGCTTACGCCAACACTTATCGCGTCGCACGCGAGATTTTCGGGTAGCCGGCCGTCGGTCAAAGTATCACGATACCGGCGCGTAGGCCGCCACAAAGCAGTCACGTAATGGAGCAATCGTATAATGATTCCAGTACTTTCTTTCGTATTTTAGGAAAGGTTTGAATTATTACGTCCATCTGCAAAGATATCATTTTGGTCAGCACTTTAATGGAGGTCAGATTGACAAATCTCATTGATGAACAGGCGGCGCTGCAATCGACAGAAATTGCGCTCAGAATCTTTGCAAAGAAAGCGTCTGCGCTCGCAGAGCTGGCGCCAAAGATTGATGAGTTTGCACAAACCGGGACCGCCAGCGAAGGCCTGTCGACGCTGATTGCGTTAACGACCAATCTCGCGGACGAGTTTGACAAATTTCACGCAACGCTCACAACGGAAGTCCTCGCAAAAGGCGCCGAGATCAGCGGCGGCTCGAAACCTGACGGCGTCGGCGATCTGGTGCGGCGATCCTTCGGTCTCTAGCGCGCGCGTTAGCCGGAAACGTCTCGACTTTCCGGTGAAACGATTTGGTGCGAATTTTCACACCGTGCATTGATTTTTGAAAAGAAGAAGGTGACCGAAACGCCGCGCAACTGCAACCGACGATGCGCGGCGTTTTATGCGCCGTCGATGCACCACTCGCCGCGCGCGCCGTATACGGCAAACCCCTTGGCCGTCATCGCAGCAGCAAGATCGCGGCCGCGCCGATCCGTAATCCGAGCGACGACCCTGCCTGCATATTTCCCGCGGCGCACGTCGTGGAGCTTGACGACCGCTGCGCCCGGCGCCGCGTTCTCCCCGACAAAATCTTTGACAAAGTTTTTCGCGGCCCGGGCGCGGGCTTTTTCGGCCTCACATTTGGGTCTGAAAAGTTCAGGCGCATCAACGCCGGCCAGGCGCACCGATACGGTCACCTGCTGACCAATCCAGACATCTGCGATAACCTTGACCGTATCGCCATCCACAACTTCAGCGACGCGCGCAAAAACCGGGCCGACAATCGACGGCGCATTCGGCGCCGATCCGCCATGAGCAGTTGGCGCGTCAGCGGCCGACAGCAAGGGCTCCGGCGCCGCATAGGGTGTTTTGGGAGGGGCGGCGCCGGAGATTAGGAGAGAGATCAACGCAACTGGGACCAACATAGCCCGATAGAAAATATCCTCGTTTAGTGAGAATTACAATCATTAAAAGCGAGTTTTATGGATCAGAAGTCGACGGCGCGCCCCTTGCGCTCCCAATCGCCATATCGGGTCGGCTCAGGACCCGCCGGCCCCCCTTTTTCACGCGCCTTTTTGTCTTCTGACTGGCGCGCCTGACGACGTTCCTCCGCCTCCGCAAGCGCGCGTTTCGCGGCGGGCGGTAAGGCGTCATGTTTTTTGTTACGATTTTCTTCGGTGTCGTCGCTCATATTGAAGCCTTTGATTTCCGTACACATATAGGGTCGCGTTGACGGGATTTCACCCGGTTTACGTCAGGAGCAATCCACCAGATGAACATGTTTCGCACCGGAATTTTGTTGGCGGCGCTGACCGCGCTTTTTGGCGTCATCGGCCTGATGCTCGGCGGCGCAACCGGCATGATGCTGGCGCTCGCCTTTGCGGTTGCGACCAACGTTTACGCCTATTGGAACGCCGACAAAATTGTATTGCGCATGTATGACGCCGAAGAAGTCACGCATGGCCATGGATCAGGGGCCGTGCGGCGCTATGCGGAGACGACCCGTGCGCTTGCGCGCAATGCGGGTATACCCGAGCCGAAGATTTATATCATTCATTCCGATCAGCCGAATGCATTCGCGACAGGCCGAAATCCGGAAAACGCCGCCGTGGCCGCGACCACCGGTCTCTTGCGTATGCTGAATGAAAACGAAGTCGCCGGCGTCATGGCGCATGAACTGGCGCACGTCAAAAACCGCGACACCCTGACCATGACGGTCACGGCGACCATTGCCGGCGCCATCACCACCCTTGCAAATTTCGCCATGTTTTTTGGCGGCAATCGCAACAATGGCGGGCTCATTGGCGCGCTTGCGATCATGATCCTCGCGCCGATGGCGGCTGGCCTTGTCCAGATGGCCATAAGCCGCGCGCGCGAGTACGAGGCCGATCGCGTCGGCGCGGAGATCTGCGGCCGGCCGGATTGGCTCGCCTCCGCGCTCGCAAAAATTTCGCAAGGCGCAGCCCGCATTCCGAACGACGTTGCTGAGCGCCACCCGGAAACGGGTCAGTTGATGATTATCAATCCGCTCGCCGGCGGCGGCAGGGACAATCTGTTTTCGACCCACCCGGATACGCAAAACAGAATTGACCGGTTGATGGACATGACGGGCGGCATGGCGGGCGGCATAGGGGCCGCGAGCGTTCCCAGCACCGGCGCCCATCAAGGTCCCTGGGGCTAATCTCTAATCCCCGCCGCACAGCGTTAATCTGTTGTTAAGACTGGTTGTGCCCTTGCTGACGATTGCGGCTAACCAGCCCTCGCCAAAGCGCGAAGCATTTTAACTGCCAAAGAAGCCGGCCCTTTACGCAAGCGCGCTACGATCCACCGGTTACTCACCGGAAGGCCGTTTTCATGCGTATGGATCTCGCCACTGTCGGCGGTATCGCCGCTGGGATATTTGTCGTCGGACTCGCGATCGCGATGGGCGGTGCGGTTGGCGTATTCTTCAATTTGCCAAGCTTTCTGATCGTGATCGGCGGCGCGGTTTCCGCAACGATTTTGCGGTTTCCAATAGACCAGGTTCTGACGGCGCTGGTCTCCGGCGCCCGCACGGCTTTTCTGGATCATCGCCGAGAGCCGCGCGAATTGCTTGAAGAAGTCCGCGGGCTCGCCAATATCACGAGGCGCTCCGGGCCGATGGGACTTGAACGCGCCGCTGTCTCTGACCCATTTCTTGCGCGCGGCAAGCAGATGATTGCGGACGGTCTTCCAACGGATCATTTACGCGAACAGCTCGTCCGGGAACGCGAACTTGAAATCCAGCGCCTTGTTGACGGCGAGAAGATTTTTCGCGCCATGGGCGAAGCGGCGCCGGCCTTTGGCATGATCGGGACCATTGTCGGACTTGTGAAAATGCTATGGACGATGGATGATCCGTCCACGATTGGCCCGGCGATGGCCATTGCCCTTTTAACGACACTTTATGGCGCGTTGGTCGCCTATGTCGTCGCGCTGCCGATCGCCGACAAACTCGCGATGAAGCTGGAAGCGCAGGAAACAAATCTATCCCTGATCATCGACGGGTTATGCCAGGTTTCCGAGCGCCGTTCACCCGATGCGATCACTGACATGCTGATCGTCTACCTTCCGGAAAAATCACGCAGTGCGTTTGCGGCAGGCGCACCCGGCGCGATCGGCGCTTGATGGGCGCTCACTCACACATAAGCCTTCTGACGCCGCGCCGACGCACAAGCGCCGCCCCGAAAGGCGGGCGTGATACACGGCGCGGGGCGGCGTGGCTTATTACGTATGCGGACCTCATGACCATTCTGGTCTGTTTTTTTGTATTGATCGTATCCTATTCCATTCAGGATCAGGTCAAACTCGAAGTCATCGCGGGGTCCATGCGCGATGCGTTTGGCGTCGCAGAAGAGCGGCGATACGCTGGTGATTTCAAACTCGACGGTACGCCGGAACAACGCCAACCTGGCAACATCCGCCCCTCCCCCGTACCGACAGCCAACGGGATCACCGAAACACTGACCGCGCGCCCGGCGGCTGGCGCCCACGGCGCCAATGGCGGATTTGAATATTCCAAAGCAGACCGGCGGCGGTTTGAAGAAACGCGCGAAAAGCTGAAAGCCGCGGTTGAGGCTCACCCCCTGTTAAAGGATGCGAGCGAGACCATCACAATCAACCTGGTCGACGACGGCCTGCAAATCATACTTGTGGATACCGACGGCGCCCCGATGTTCGCCTCTGGCTCATCGACGCTCACGCCGCGTGCGCGCGCGCTTCTTGAGCAGACCGCAAACGCTATCATCCCGCTTGCAAACCGGGTCATCATCGAGGGCCACGCGGACGCGACCGGCGCTGGGCGGTATTCGCCTTTTGAGTTAACGGCGGAACGCGCAAACGCGGCGCGCGCAGTACTGGAAGCCTCGGGCCTGCCGGCTGAACGCGTCGCCGCCATCTCAGGGCGCGGCGTCGCCGCACCGCTTTACCCGGAAGACCCTTTCGCGGCCGCCAACCGCCGCATTGAAATCGTTCTTGAGCCCGCGGCCCCGCTATTGCCGGAAGATCGATCTCTGTAAATCTTACCCGGGCGCGCCATTGAGCGATGGAGCGCCATCACGCGCTCAATTGCTGCTCAAGCGTCAACGCGCAGCGATCGCGGCCAAGACCGACGCCGCAAATTCCGATAACGTATCGTCGCGGGCGCCCATGACGACGATCCTGTCGCCGGGGCGCGCCTCGCGCGCCAGCCATTCAGCGCATTGATCGCGGTGGTCGAACGCATGGGCGTTTCTGTCAGCCGCCGCAACCCCGTCGACAATATCTGTGTTCGTGACGCTCTTGTCCGCTGTGCCGCCAAAATAGACAGGCGCCGGCATCAGTAGATGATCGTCAGGTGAAAGATTTTCTATGAATGCGTCGATCAGCTCCTGTCGCATCTTACGGAGCGGCCCAAACCCATGCGGCTGGAACATGACCAGCAGACGCCCCGGAAAGGTGTTTAACGTTTTGAGCGTTGCGGCGATTTTATCAGGGTTATGACCAAAATCGTCTATGACGGTTACGCCGTGCGCCTCTCCCACCACATCAAACCGTCGTTTGACGCCCCTGAAAGTTGAAAGCGCCGCGGCGGCGTCGGAAAACTCAACACCGCAGGCAATGGCGGCCCCGAGCGCGGCGAGAGCGTTTGACACATTATGAAGACCAGGCATCGCGAGCGTTATGGTCGCGGTTGCGTTCTTGTAAGTCGCCTCGAAGCGAACGCCCGCCGGCAGGGCCGACACGCACGATGCGGCAATATCGGCGCTCTCGTCATTGAGACTGAAGGTTACGAAACGTCCGGCGTCGCCATCAATTTTCTGCAAAGAAGACAACAGGAGTTTTGTTTCATCATTATCAAGATTAACAACAGCGTGGTTGGCTTTTTTGATGAAATCGCCAAACAGCGCCCTTAGTTCGTCCATCGGTTTGTGATCAAGGGAGATGTTGTTGAGAACGGCGATTGTGGGGTCAAAAAGCGCGATCGAGCCATCGCTCTCATCAACTTCGCTTACAAACGTATCGCCGGCGCCGATGACGGCGCTCGCATAGGGACCGTCGATGAGAAAATTTTTCATCACAGCGCCGTTCATCACCGTTGGCGCGGCGCCCGTTGCGTGCAGGATCCAGCCGATCATCGCGGTTGTAGTCGACTTGCCGCTGGTGCCGCCAATGGCGATTGAACGAGGAGACGCGTTCAAAAGAGAAGCCAGAAGCGCCGCACGCGTCATCCGTTTGGCGCCGACGCGGTTCGCCGCAGCGATGTCGGGCACGGTTTCTTCAATCGCCGCGGATGCGACAATGATCTGATCAGCATTGTCGACGCCGGACCCATCCTGTGGAAAGAGCCTCACGCCCAGAGCGCGAAGATAGTCGAACTTGTCGCCCGATCGTCCCTGATCAAGGGCGCGGTCTGACCCGGATACATCGCCGCCGCGCGCCTTGACGATTGCTGCAAGCGGCAGCATGCCGCTGCCGCCGACACCGCAAAAGAAATATCGAGCCCGATTCGCCATAAGGTCTTTGCTATAAGCCGAATTTGTTGAAATCGCGTCAGCGTTGCACCGAATTTAGGTTTGCCGGATTCGGGCGACAGAGCATAGCATAGCGCTCATGGTTTTAATCGCTCAATCGATTGGCGTTGTCGCCCCGGGTCGCGCCGTGACGCGCGACACTGCGGCGAAGGTCGAGGCGCTCTGTCACGCTCTTTACGGCGACGCGGTTCGGATCGTGTTCCATGATCAGTGTTTTTTGAACGCTGGACACTTTGCCGGGGATGACAAAGCGCGGGGCGCGGCTTTCCGCGAATTCGCCAATGATCCCGATATTGACGCGATCTGGTTTGCGCGCGGCGGCTACGGCGCTTGCAGGCTTCATGACGACGCGTTCACCGGCCTCACCGAACCTGCGCGAAACAAACTCTATCTCGGCTATAGCGACGCCGGCGCAATGCTCGCACGGCTCTACGGCGCTGGCGTCGGCGCCGTTGCGCATGGCCCGATGCCGGCCGATATTTTACGCGATGACGGCGAAAAAGCGGTCGAGCGCGCTTTGCGCTATATCGTTGAGCGTGACGCGGGCGCTATCGAAGAAAACGTCCGCGCGGGCCGCAAAGATACGCCTTTTGCTGCGTTCAACATCACCATGCTCGCGCACCTTGCCGGGACGCCATGGCTTCCCGATCTCGCAGGCCATGTTCTTCTTCTGGAAGATGTCGGCGAATACCACTACCGGATTGACCGGGCGATGTTTGCAATCACACAAAATCCCTCGTTCAGTGCGGCGGCCGGCGTCAGGCTCGGCCGATGCTCGGAGATCCCCGAAAACGACATCGCTTTCGGCGGCAACGAGGAAGAAATTGTACGCGACTGGTGCAGCCGCGCCGGCGTCGCTTTTCTGGGACGCGCAAATATTGGTCATGATACAGAGAACCGGGTTGTGCCTTTTGGCGTCAAACCCGCCGGCGACACGGCGTCGCTTACGACATGATATTGATGATCGCCGGGCCGAGAATAACGGCAAACAGGACGGGCATGAAAAACCCGATCATCGGAACGGTAAGTTTTGGCGGCAATGCGGCCGCCTTCTTTTCAGCTTCCTGCATACGCATTTCACGGCTCTCATTAGCCATAACGCGCAGCGACTGGCCAAGCGGCGTCCCGTATTTTTCCGACTGAATGAGCGCTGTCGTCACACCTTTGACCGCCTCGACGCCAGTCCGTTCCGACAGATTGAGATAGGCGCTCTTGCGCTCCTGAAGGTAAGACAATTCCGCAACCGTGAGCCCAAGCTCTTCGGCAAGTTCCGGCGCGCTGGTCCCGACTTCCTCGCCAACCTTTGTCAACGCGGCCTCAATGGACATACCGGATTCGACACAAATCAGGAGCAGGTCAAGCGCGTCAGGCCAGCCCAGTTTGATTTTTTCCTGGCGTTTGATGATGTTGTTATTGACCCAGACATTCGGCGCATAGAAGCCGGCGAATAACCCGCCGAACGTCGCCATCATGCGGCCGGTCGAATCGAGTTCAAAGCCGTCAAACGCGTAGACGTAAACGCCCATGCCGATGGCGCTCACGATGGGTAAGCCGAGGCGCGCCGCCATAAAGATAAATACCGGCCGCTTGCCTCGAAATCCCGCCATCATCAGCTTTTTCGCCGCTTCGTCTGCGTCGAAAATCTCAAACAGCTTCAGGCTCTCAACAACATCTTTGAGCGCGCCCTGAGCGGTCGACGTCCGTAATGTCGCCGAACGCTTGTTCAGCGACTCCCGGTGCTGTTCGCGCAGACGGCTTTTATAGTCGGCGACAGATTTCATCCGCTCCTTGAAGCGGTCGCGCACAAGAAACGGCGCAAGCACGGTGTACATCGTCGCAACTGTCGCCATGCCAATGAGCGCGGCGATCTGAAAGTTGCGGTCCGTGACCAAGAGGATGAAATCTCCCATCGTCCGTTTACACCTTAATCTGCATCATCTGTTTCATCACAAAGACGCCAAGGCTCATCCAGATGCCGGCGCCGAGAATGATGAAATTGCCGGTGCTCGTCGTCCACAAGGGCGTCAGATATTGCGGCGAGGAAATATGAACGGCGCCCATCACAAGGAATGGCAAGGCGCCGATAATCATGGCGGACGCCTTGGCTTCAGAAGACAGCGCCTTGATCTTGCCGGCCATCAATTTGCGGCCGCGCAGAACGCTTGAGAGGTTTCCAAGCGCTTCACCGAGGTTACCGCCGGTTTTCTGTTGGATCATCAATACAATTCCGAAAAAGCTGACCTCTTGAAGCGGCATGCGCTCATACATGCGGTCAAGACATTGCTCCAGGCTAAGACCAATCCGAATGCCTTCCGTCAGCATATGGAATTCTTCGTTCACGGGCGCGGGTGCTTCCGTTGCAATGATCTTCAAGCACTCATTGACCGGGAGGCCGGATTTCACACCGCGGACAATCACGTCGATGGCGTTGGAAAACTCGTTTTCAAACTTCTTCTGGCGCCGGCTTGTTTGAAATCCGATAAACCAGTTTGGCAGACCGAACGCGCCGATAAGGCCCATCAATCCGACCTGCCAGAGGGCGAGACCGCCAATGAAGCCAATAAACGCAAGCGCGACGCCCGCGATCGCGGCGCCCATGTAGAAATGTTTTTGTTCGATGGTGAGACCAGAGCGTTCAATGCGTTGCTCCAGCGTCAGGCGCTTTTTCTTTTTGATCTGCTTTTGCTGATCTTCAATATTCGACAGCGCCTGGTTGAGTTTACGCCGGCGGTCCTTGGTCGCCGCCTCGGCGTTCGCCGCTGACGCGCCGCGCAGACTTGAGGCTTTCCCCCCCTCGATTGAGGAAATACGCTTGTTCGCCTTGTCCTTATTGGTAGGCGCAAGCACGGCGAAGGCGACAACGCCGAAGCCGAGGAGCGCCAGAACAATAACGATGATGAGTTGCATATCCATGGTCGGCGCTTACTCCGCAGCCGCGTCAAGCGCCGCCGCCAGATCGGCTTCGCGCCCATAATAGCGCGCGCGATCCCAAAACGCGGGACGCGCGATGCCCGTCGACTTGTGACGACCGACAAGTTTGCCGTCGGCATCTTCACCGTCCATGTCGTAGACGAAGAGATCTTGCGTAATGATGGTGTCGCCTTCCGTCCCCAGCACTTCCGTGACGTGGGTGATGCGGCGCGAGCCGTCTCTCAGACGCGCCGCCTGAATAATCACGTCAATTGATCCGACGATCATTTCCCGGATGGTTTTCGACGGCAGGTTATAGCCGCCCATGGTGATCATCGATTCAACCCGCTGCAACGCCTCGCGCGGCGAGTTGGCGTGAAGCGTGCCCATTGAGCCGTCGTGACCGGTGTTCATGGCCTGAAGCAAATCGAAGGCTTCCGGTCCGCGCACCTCGCCGACGATGATCCGTTCCGGACGCATCCGCAGACAGTTCTTGACGAGATCGCGCATTGTCACCTCGCCTTGCCCTTCAAGGTTTGGCGGACGCGTTTCGAGACGAACAACGTGCGGCTGCTGGAGTTGAAGTTCCGCGGCGTCCTCGCACGTGATCACACGTTCATCATGTTCGATGAAACCGGTCATACAGTTGAGAAGCGTCGTCTTACCAGAACCCGTACCGCCGGAAATCAGCGTGTTGATCCGGCAAGCGCCGACAATTTCCAGCACTTTTGCGCCTTCCGGCGAGATAGACCCGAAATTGACAAGATCGGAAATCCGAAGCTTGTCCTTTTTAAATTTACGAATGGTGAGCGCGGCGCCGTCGATCGACAAAGGCGGCGCAATCACGTTGACGCGCGAACCGTCAGGCAAACGCGCGTCGCATATCGGACTTGCTTCGTCGACGCGGCGGCCGACCTGGCTCACGATCCGTTGACAGATGTTCATCAACTGGGCGTTGTCGCGGAAACGCACATTGGTCAGCTGAATTTTGCCGCCGACTTCGATAAAGGTCCGGTTCGCGCCGTTGACCATGATGTCGGCGATATCGTCGCGAGCCAGCAGCGGCTCAAGCGGCCCGTAGCCTAGAACATCGTTACAGATATCCTGCAGCAGCGCTTCCTGCTCTGCAATCGACATCTGGACATTCTTGATCGAGATAATCTCGTTAACGATATCGCGAATTTCTTCCGCGGCCGCCTCGGTGTCCAGCTGCGATAACTGCGACAGATCGATGGTGTCGATCAGCGCATTGAAGATCGTTGTCTTCGTCTGGAAATACTCATCAGAACGCCCGCCGACCTCCACCGGCTGCGCCGACTGAGACGGTTGCTGCTGCACTGGCGGCGGGGCTGACGCCGGTTTCGCCGGTTCAGCTTTTTTCACCGCTTTCGGCGGCGCGCTCGCTTCTGACTTTTTTTCTGTCGCTGGCTTGGGAGCGGGTTTTGGAGCCGCTTCCTGCGCTTGCGCCGATCGTTTTCCAAACATGGCCCCTCGCTATTTTTTGAAAAGACCTGTCAGGCTGAACTTCGACTTCTTCGTGAGCTCGCCGTCCCGGCCAAGAAGCTGAGCGGCAAGTTCGCGCAAGCCTTGCGCCGTTTTTGTCTTGGCGCCGACCTCCATGATCGGCGCAGCATTCGTTGCAGCAGCATGGAACAATTGCGGTTCCCACCCAATGATCAGGGACGGCTTGATGCCGACATGTTCGATGTACTGTTCTTCTTGAACGGAAGATGCTTTTGGATCGACTTGGTTCAGCACCAAGATTGGCGCCGCGTCGTTCGGGCGCGCGCCGGAAATAATATCAACCAGATTTTTCGCGTTCCGGAAGGATGCAAGATCGGGCGCAGCAGTGATGACAATCTCATCAGCTGTTTGCAGAAGTTTCTTCGACCAGCCCGTCCAAACATGCGGGACGTCAATGATGATTGTCGGCGCGGCGCCGCGCACCACGTCAATCACTGTTTCAAATGCCTGGTCGTCCATGTCGTAGTCGCGGTCCAACAGGTTCGGCGCCGTAAAGAGGCTGAGCCGCTCGGTATATTTCTGCAGCAACCGGTCGAGGAGAACGTCATCCAGGCGTTCCGGCGAGGAAAGCGCTTCGACAAGACCCGATGTCGGGTCCTGTTCAAAATCGAGGCTGACCGTGCCGAACGGCAAGTCGAGGTCCAGAATGACCGTATCGCTTTCATAGTCTTCAGCGGTCGACCACGCGACGTTATGTGCGATCGTCGATGATCCGACGCCGCCGCGCGCGCCAACGAAAGCGATTGTGCGGCCGATCGGCGGTGCGGATGGGTCTACATAAAGACTGGAGATGGATTTGATGATTTGCAACGGTGATTTTGGACGAACGATATAGTCGCTGATCCCCTGCTCCATCAGACCACGGAAAAGACCAATATCATTGACGCGGCCAATGATGATCACTTTGGTCGAGGGATCGCATACCTCAGCGAGCTCGCCGAGCTGTGCGAAGAGCGCCCTGCTGTCGTCAGTGGTCTCGATCAGAATGAGGTTTGGCGTCGCGACAGTCTGAAAGTGGTCAACCGCTTTCGCAATGCCGCCCATATGCATTGTCAAATGCGCTTTTGAAAGCCGCCTGTCGATTGCCGCCTTTTCCAAAAGCGCAGTCGTGCCCGGAGTTTCACAAAAAGCGTGGATCGAGATGCGCGGCACGGGACGGTGGTCGACATCGTCATCGCCAATTTCGACAACGTCGGAATCGTATTCTTCGTCCTCCACGAGAGCCGTCGCCGTTGCAGCTGCGGCCACAACCGGCGCTGCTTCCGGTGCTGGCGCGGCGGGCTCCTCATCGACAATCTCTTCTAAAAACGCATCATCATCGGTCTGAAATTCCATTGGCGCCGCATCGTCTTCGCCAAGGAAGTCATCCGACAAGTCAAAATCATCGGCGGTGTCTTCAACAGTGTCAGCGCCGCCCGTCGACGGCGCGGCGGAAGCCTCCTCGTCGACTTCGAATTCATCATCGCCGAAGGGGTCGAACTCCTCCGGCTCATCGGCCAATAATTGCAGCTCCTCATCGCTCAAGTCATCAGCGCCAAACTCTTCTTCGGCGAGCGCCGCAAGCTCTTCATCTGACAAATCCTCGTCGAGCCACGCGTCATCGTCTTCGGAAAACGGATCAGCATCGTCATTGTACCTGACAACGGCTTTGCGTTTCGGGCCGCCGTCGGGGCCGAGTTGAGCGGCTTCGTTCGCAGCGCCCTCCTCGTTATCGTCGTAGTCGAACGCGGGTCCTATGGCCTTCGTCATGTTGTACTCCTTAAGCGCGTGTTGACGCGCCCTCCAATTCTAGTTTGTGACCTGCGTACGGATGATCTCATCCGTTTCTACACTTGAGACCTCGCCGTCACGGAACAATTCGATAGCGCGAATGCGCGCTTCGGAATCAACCGGCCCTTCGTCGGACGGCGCAATCAGATCGCGCGGATCGGCGACTAACGCCGCAAGATTGTTCTGGGTCGCACAACCAAAGTTCGGCGACTGAACATTGTTCCGGTCATTTTTGCGGATCTCTTTCCAGATGCCGCATTCGCTCGCGGTCGCAACGTAGTGCGTATAGGAAACGATGACTTGGCGCGCACCGTCATCACCCGTCCGGTAGGATGCGCCGGAAATCGATGACCACGGCAGGCCGAAACTATGAAGCATCCGGCGGACGTCGGAGGCGAGCTCCTGGCCTTCCGGGCTGTCAGTGGCGCCGGAAGGCGCGGTTACCGTGACCGGCCCGTGTCCGGAACGCACATAGGCGCCGGCGAACGCTCTCAATCGCGCTTCGTCAAGTTTCGACAAATCGCTTGTTGTCGGATCGACATTGAGCGTCAGCGTAACAACTTGCGTGTCGACGCTGATGGGATGTTTTTCTTCAACCGAAAAAGCATCGTCCGCGCCATTGATGCTTCCTGCGCAAGCGCTCAGCAATCCTGCGGCCGCGCTCATGGCGAGAATGTTTACAATTTTTTGAGCCATGATCTTTGCTTCCTAATCAAGAATGAAACCGAGCGGGCCTTGGAGCGTTTTGTCCTGAACGCCGCTGCCCTGCAGGCCGTAAGCTGCAACCATTTTCCCAAGGAAGATGGATTGAACATCGCTTGCCGGCACGAAACCCTGAGCCGGATCGGTCAGCTTGCTCTTATGCGTCGGGTCCACCAGATACGGAGTGATGATGATGACAAGCTCTGACTCAGCGCGTTGGAAATCCTGGCTGCGGAAAAGCTGTCCAAGGATTGGCGTATCTTTCAGATACGGAACGCCATTGATCGAGTTGTTGAGATCTTCCTGAAGGAGGCCCGCCATCACAAGACTTGCGCCAGAGCTCAACTCGACCGTTGTTTCAGCGCGCCTGACCGTCAGGCCGGGAATAACAAGGCCCGGCGTCTGGACGACCTGGGGCGGCGTAAAGTTCGGGTTCGGCACCAGTTCAAGGTCGCCGTCGCCGTCCTGATCAATTAGAAGGAATTCATCGCCCTCTCCCTGACTTACGACGTTTGACGCACTACCCAGCGTAAAGCCGTTATCGAATGTCAGTTCACTGACTTCCGTACTGATTTTCATATTGATCCGGCCCTTGTTCAAGACAACAGGGGTAAAGCCGAGACCGACACCAAATTCCTTGAATTCAATACTGATCGTATCGTCGTCTTGTCCAACAGGAATTGGAAACTCACCGCCGGCGAGGAAGCTCGCCGATTCGCCGGACAGCGCCGTCAGATTGGGCTCAGCCAGCGTCTTGATCAGGCCGGTTTGCTCAAGCGCCTGAAACGAGAAATTCAACGCCGCATCGCCGTTTGCGCCGAAAGCGCGAGAGGCGACACCTTCAAGGCCGCCGCCAGCCTGACCATTGATCAACGTATTTGCGGCGAGGTTGAGCGTGGCGTTTGACAACGTGGCAACGCCGTCTGTATCGACGCCCAGCTGTTTGACGACCGTGCGCTGCATCTCGACGATGCGCACTTTCAACATGACCTGCTCACGGTCAAGGATTGAAATCATCGATACGACTTTGTTGTCGTCGTCGACAAACCGCTGTGCAATGCGCTTTGCGTTAGCGGCCTCTGTCGCGTTCTTAACAGCGCCCCTGAGAATAATAGTATCGCTGATTGCTTCCGCCGATAGGCGCGAGTCGGGCATCAGGCGGGACAGAAGATCCGTCAACGCATCAAGATCGCGCTCAACCTGAATTTCAAGATTGAGAATCTGGCGGCCTGCGCTATCGAAAAAGAAGGCGTTTGTTTGCCCGATTTGACGGCCCAGCAAATAAACGCGGCGCGGCGACCGCACCACCGCGTCCACAACGGTCGGCTGTGACACAAGGACGTCGATGGCAGGGCGCGGCAACTCCACGATTGCAGCCTTGTCGAGCGGTAAAACAATGCTTTGCGAGACTTCGCTGGCGCCGCCAGCGTCGATACGCACTTTTGTGGCGCCGCGCTGCGCCGCGGCGTCGTCGGTAATCAATGCGCCAGCGGCGATCGCCGTTAGAGCCATGACGAGGCCCTTTTGCAGGTGCGCGATTTTTCTACGGACGGTCATTTTATTCCCCTTTACAAGGCGCATTCTTAGCTACGGCCGTACCGATAAATGCGAACTGAGGTGTCTGTTGGCTGGCGTTCGGCGGACTCGCCTTCTTCAGGCTTAAAGACGCTGCGCAGCGCTAACGACACTTTGCCGTTCGAGTCGCGCGTCTGGATCATGTATTCGGCGTCATTGGGCGCAAGCTCCAACGTCGCTGTCGTGCCCGGAAGATTTGACAACGTCGGATCTTCCGCAAACAAGCCGTCGATGGCCAGAATTTTAACGTTGTCAAAGAGCTTGACCACTTCGGTGTTGTTGTCTTCGTTTGTTTCCGTATGGTAAACATCAACGCGATCGCCAGGCAGAATAAAACCGCCTGCGCCAGTTTCCGGCGAAATCCTCATTGTTACAGCGCGCATACCCGGCGTCAGCACAGCCGCCAACATGCCCGACGAGCCCGCGCGGACAATCTTTGATTCCAAAATCGGCTCGCCGATGACAATTGGCGTGCGCGCGATCGCCGCCTGAAGATCTTCCGGCGTGATCCCTTGGTCTTCGGTTATATAGGCTTCAGACTGAACAACCGTTTTTTCGGGCCATTCTTCCCAGCGCACAGCCTCCAGACCGAAGCGCTCACCGCGGCCAAAATCACGGTCGGCGACCAGCACCCGCACGGTCTTCGACTGGACAGGTTCAATCACCGGAATCGCAAGATCTTCGCTCTGGCCACCCGTCAGGAAGAGATAAATCCCTGCGGTAAAACAGATGCCGATGAAAACAACTAACGCAATGCGTACTGGAACGCTCATGACTTTACCGCCTTACTCTTAAACCCACTTGGAGTGTCATTCTCGCGATGATCTTTGCGGAAACTCCTCAAAACTACGTTAACTCAACTTCTTAAGCTTCAAACGCAATTTTGAAATACAATGTATGCTGAAAACTCATGAGTCCCCCGGCGCAAATCGCCACCGCGTAAGGAATGCTTTTGTGTGATTGATGAAGCCGCAAAAGCCAGGGCATTTGGGAATAAATCGGCAGCGCGGGGAACCTTCTGAAAACGATTAGCGCAATCGCGAAGGCGGCTCCGGAGAGCGCCATATTTAACAAAAATGGCGCAAGCCCCGGCAGACCAATCCATAACGCAGACGCTGCGAAAAGCTTGGCGTCGCCGCCGCCGATGATTTTTCCGGCAAAAAGCGCAAAGCCGATAACCAGCGCAAGAGCCGCAATGACCGTCCCCTCAATCATCGCGCCAGCCGGCGCCCGGATCGCAATCCCCGCCGCAAAATAGGCGACGATCAAAAGGATGCTTATCCAGTTCGGGATTTTAAATTCGTAAAGATCGTTCAAGGCCGCAATAATGAGAGCGGCTGGAAATGCGGACAAAAAAATCAAGGAGATCACGCGACACCTGTTCGTTTACCATAATCCGGTCTAGGGCGCGCGCTTTAAGGAACAGTTAGTAACGATATTGTTTTCGGCGAATATTTCGCTTTCAAAAATTAAAAAATAAAAAAGGAGGCCGAAGCCTCCTTTTTCGTGAAACCCGTACCAGATCTCTTAGAGAGCTGAGTCGATTTCCGAGAACGTCGTGGAAACGCTCGTGCCAACCGCGCTAACAGCGGCGATAACAGCAACGGCGATCAGAGCAGCAATCAGGCCGTATTCAATAGCCGTCGCGCCGTCTTCGTCTTTCACGAATTTATCAAAAAGAGCTTTCATTGGTGTACTCCTGTTACGTAACTCTTCACTTGCACCGCCCGAATTTTTCTTTCCGGACTACGCATTGATAGCTCGAGCCGGTAAACAAAATCTGAAAATAATCCCTTTTAGATGATTTTTATTTGCTTACGGATTATTATGGTAAATCATAAATTTACCATATAAATCAAGGCTAGGAGGCCAACCTGTTAAGACCATTCATGTCGGTAATCACAAGGCCTGGGTAATCACGTTTTGCGATGCCGTCCTGGATTAACTGCGCGACAGCGGCCGCCACAATCGACTCTTCGGCGTCGGCCTTCTCCGCCAGTTCGCGATGTTTCGGCATGCGGTCGATACGCCATGCGGCGCTAACCGCATCCCGTTCGATATACTCCATGAGCGCCGCATAGATGCGCCGTTCGGGCGATCCCTCGTCGGCGACGGCGATTTCATAACGCGCGCCGGCGAGCGACTTTGCAAAGTAATGCATCAGATTGCGCGTGAGCGATGGCCGCTGCGCAACGACGACCCGAAACGCCTCGGCGTCGAGCGCAACGATTTCGGCGTCCTCTTCCACAGCCAGCGTCATCTTTTCCGGATCGGCGCCCTGATCGCCCGCGACGGCGCTTGCCAGCCCAAAAAGGTCTCCCTCGCTGACGGTATCGATCATCATGGCGCCGGTTTCGTCATCGGCGAGCGTAATTTTCAACGAGCCTTTAGAAATAACAAAGAACTCGCCGCCGTCGAATTGACCAAGGGAAAACAATGTCTCACCGGCGCTGTAATCTCGCAGATCACTGATTTCGGCAAGCGCCTCAAGTACAGCATCCGGCAGATCCGCAAACGGGGCTACGCGTGATAATATTGAGGCGATGGGCGGGCGCTCGCTTGCCGGACCCTCTGATGTTTCGGAAGCAATAATTGATTGCGGTGCAGGCATGCCATCCTCGTATTTCACCGCTACTTTTAACGGGAACGGCTTAAAAGGGGGTAAAAGAGACAATTGTATCTACACGGCGGACTTTTGACATTAAGGCTTTTTTTATGGTGGCTTGATAGAAAAACGGGAGTTTATTGGGAAGAAGGTTATGCGCTTTTTTGCAACTTTGATTGCATCGATTTTTACGGCCTCGGCCGCCTCTGCTGAGCAGGTCTGGGTGACGATGGATCAAATTCGCCCTTACAAGCTTGAAAAGCCGGCGACCCAGATCCTTGTCGGCAATCCCGGGATCGCCGATATCACTGTCGTTGACTCGACAAAGATTCTTCTCAACGGAAAAACGCCAGGGCTCACCAACGTCGTCTTCCTCGACGAGAACTTTAATGAAATCGAGCATCTCAAGGTGCGTGTACGCACGGCGTCTGATCAGATGTTGACCGTCAACCGCGGAGCCCAGCGCACGACATATAATTGCACCACCCAATGCGAAATCGCCATTACTGTCGGCGATGACACAACTGTGTTTACAGAAGCCGTTCAGCAAACGCGCCTGAAATTTGACCAGGCGATTGAAAACGGCACGCAATAGCCAGTTGAAGACCCAGCGACGGCGCGCTTTGACCGCTCAAAGTCCGTCCAGCGTTTCTTCAAAATGAAAAATACACGGCCGCTCCTGCGGCCGTAGACTTTTCCGGCACCAGCGATCAATAGCCCTGACGGTCGCCTCGCTCGGGGGCGCAGGATCGATAAGCTTTATATGCGCGATCAGCCGATTGACGCCGCCGCTATGCCGGCCGACTTTGATGACGCTTTGATCAACAAGATCATGGCCCGACAAAATTTCTGCAATACGCTCCGGAAAAACATTGATTGCGCCGATCTGAACGGCGCCGTCTCGACGACCGCCAAGATGAAAGCGTCGATCACTTTCCCACTCCAACTGATCCATCGGCGTTACAGCCTCACAATCATCGCTTAGCGACTGGCGCCGAAGGCCTCGATCATCGCGGCGCCAGTGATCGAACAAAACGAAAGGGTCGGTCGGCGAGTCGCGCCACCCGATCAGACCCGTTTCTGTTGACCCATAGATTTCGCGCTGGGCTCCGAAGCCGGCCTGGCGCATTTCGTTCGAAAGTTCTGCGCTCATCGGTTCGCCGAAGAACGCCCCCATAACATTGTCGGGCGCCGCGACGCCCTGCTGTAGGATGTAGCGCCACGACGTCGGCGTTGCGATCAGCACATCGCCAAAAGCAAGTGTGTCGCCCAACAATTGAGGCGTCAGCGCGCGCGTATCGAGACATTCAAGCCGCTGGAGGTTCGGCGTCAAAATTGTCAGAGCAAAGCCCAACAGGCTGTGGGGCGCAACGAGTGAGAGAAATCGCCGTCGCCCGTGAAACAGGTTTGCAGCCGCCGCTGCATCGGCAAAGATTTGATCGGCTCTGTGAACGCAGTTGCGCTCGTCGCCGGCGGGCGTAAAGGCGAACGCCTCGAGCTTTGTGTGCAAGGCGTTGGTGATCAATGACGCGAGACCGCCAATCGTATCCGACAAACTAAGTTGCGGACGCTGATCGGCGATCCCGAAAAATGCGGCGACGCGTTCAGCGCACAGGGAAAGCTCTTCTTCGGAAAGGCCGATGCCCGGGGGACCAAATTCTTTTTCTTCGCCCCATGCCGCCGCTGTCGCTGCATCAACGTGGCGGCGCACATTCCGGCTTAACTCCTCGGCGAACAGGGCGCTGATAATCCCAACAATCTGCGGTCTGGAAAGCGTGAATGAATGCATCTCAGGATCGCGATTTCTTCATGTCGTTTTCGATCTCCGCAGACAACAGCGCAGCGAGCCGTCCGATGGCCGCGTTCTGCGCCCCTTTCCGCCGCGTGCAAGCGCAGCCCGATAGCCGCGCCGGCTGAATGCGGAGGATACTGTTCGCGAGAAAGAGGTCAAACCTTTCAAGGTCTGCTGGAAAGAGCGTGCGCTCGATTGCCGACAATCCGGCGCGGCTTGCGAGCGCCAGAAGCTTGCCCCGCGTGACGCCAGGGAGCGCCCCGTCTTCAAGCGGCGGCGTGATTAGCTGGCGCAAGCCGGTAAGCGCAAAAAGCGTCGCCGCGCTCGCAGAAACCACATGGCCGCGTTCGTTCAACATGACCGCATCCTCAGCGCCGGCGGCCGCCGCCTCATAGCGGGCCCTCAGGTGCGGACCGTAACCGGCGATTGCCTTGAATGCGCGTTCGGGCGCGCCGGCGAAGACCGTATCGCCTGAAATGTGGAGGCTGACCGGGGAGGCCGGCGGC
>JBCBBT010000011.1:0-64919 GCA_038531315.1 Pseudomonadota bacterium | reverse complement strand
GTCCATGACATTGACGGGATCGCCGGTCTCGGGATGCGCGCCAAGTTCCTTCAGCGGTTTGGCGGCCTGGCCGCGCCCCGCACGCGGGTTGGCTTTTTTCTCCGCGATCAGCGCGACGGCTCGATTGAGCCCGACCTCGAAGACTTCGTCTGGCGAGGGCAGGTTTGCGTAAATCTTGCCATGTTTGACGAACGGGCCAAACCGACCAAGCCCTGCAACGATCATCTCGCCATCGTCAGGATGCGGACCAACATCGCGCGGAAGCGATAACAGCATTAACGCTTTTTCGAGATCGACGTCTGCGACGTTCCATCCTTTCGGGATGCCGGCGCGCTTTGGTTTTTCCTTACTTTCCTTGTCTTCCTCGCCCAGTTGAATGTAGGGGCCGAACCGGCCGACGCGCAAAAGGACGTCAAGCCCGCTGTCTGGATCAATCCCGAGAGACTTGTCGCCCTGTTCGGCGCCGTCCTGATTGCCGCCAAGCTGGCGTGTGTGCTTGCAATCGGGATAGTTTGAACAGCCAATAAAAGCGCCGTAGCGGCCCACTTTCAGGGAAAGCTCACCGTCATCGCAAGCAGGACAGGCGCGCGGCGGCGAGCCGTCTTCTTTCTCCGGGAAAATATGCGGGCCGAGGCTTTCATTGAGCGCATTCAGGACATCGGTGATGCGCAGCTCGCCAATATCTTCGACGGTCGCAAAAAACTCTTTCCAGAAATTGCGCAGGAAGGCTTTCCAGTCGGCGTCGCCGTTGGAGATCTCGTCCAGCGTTTCTTCAAGGTCCGCCGTAAAGTCGTATTCGACATATTTGCGAAAGTAATTTTCCAGAAAAGCCGTCACGATGCGGCCTTTGGAGTCGGGCACGAACCGATTGCGGTCCATTTCGACATAGCCGCGGTCGCGCAAGGTGGCGAGCGTTGAGGCGTAGGTCGATGGTCGCCCGATCCCCAACTCTTCCATGCGTTTGACGAGGCTCGCTTCGGTGAAGCGGGGCGGGGGCTGGGTAAAATGCTGATCCGCCGCTGCGCCGCTCACATCCGCGCCGGCGCCCGCGGTCACTTTCGGCAGGACGCCAGCGCCATCCTCATCATCGCTGTCGTCGCGACCTTCTTCATAAAGCTTCAAAAATCCGTCAAACAGGATCACCGAGCCGGTTGCGCGCAGCCCCGTCTTTTTGTCCGCTGACAGAAGATCGATCGTCGTGTTCTCAAGACGCGCGGCTTCCATTTGACAGGCCATCGCCCGTTTCCAGATCAGATCGTAAAGCCGGAATTCGTCATCGTTCAGTCCGCGCAGTTTTTTCGGCGTGCGTGAAAAGGCTGTCGGGCGGATACATTCATGGGCTTCCTGGGCGTTTTTTGCTTTGCTTTTGTAAACACGCGGGCTCCCGGGCACGTAATCGCCGGCGAATTCGCGCTCAATCGTGCGCCGGGCGTCGGCGATCGCTTCGCCCGCCATGTCGAGACCGTCCGTCCGCATATACGTGATAAGACCCGTCGTCTCGCCGCCGATGTCGATGCCCTCGTAAAGACTTTGCGCCACGCGCATTGTCCGCTGGGCGTTAAAGCCGAGCTTGCGCGCGGCTTCCTGTTGCAGCGTTGACGTCGTAAAGGGCGGCGGCGGATTGCGCTTGGCGGGTTTGGCCTCGACCGCATCGACGGTGAAGGCGGCGTTCTCAACGGCGGCCTTCGCCGCCATGGCGGCGGCCTCGTTGTTCAGGGTGAACTTTTTGAGCTTTTCGCCTTCGTGGATGACGAGCCGCGCATCGAAAGGCGCCGATCCGCCGGAGGTCGCCTTCGCGGCGACGGTCCAGTATTCTTCCGGGACGAATTTTTCGATTTCCAGTTCGCGCTCGCAGATTAGCCGTAGCGCCACCGACTGGACCCGGCCCGCCGAGCGCGAGCCCGGCAATTTCCGCCACAAGACCGGCGACAGCGTAAAGCCGACAAGATAATCGAGCGCCCGGCGCGCCAGATAGGCGTCGACCAGATCCTGATCGATCTCACGCGGGTTGGCCATTGCTTCCTGTACGGCCGATTTTGTAATCGCGTTGAAGGCGACGCGGTCGATGCGTGTGTCTTTAAGCGCTTTCTTCGCCGCCAACACCTCAAGGATATGCCATGAAATCGCTTCGCCTTCGCGGTCGGGGTCGGTCGCGAGCACCAGCCGGTCGGCCCCCTTGACGGCTTTGGCGATGTCGTTGACCCGCTTTTTCGACGCGGTGTCGATCTCCCAGGTCATGGCGAAGTCGCTGTCGGGCAGAACCGAGCCGTCTTTTGAGGGAAGGTCCCGGATATGGCCGTAAGAGGCGTAAACCTCAAAGCCCGGGCCCAGATATTTGTTGATGGTTTTCGCTTTGGAAGGCGACTCGACAATCACGACCTGCATCTGCAGCGATACTCCCGCTTGACCGGCGCCGGCCGGTACCAAAGGCTTTTTCCGGCCTCATTGGCGCGCGAAAGTGGTCAGTCCCGCCCGTCCTGTCAACCGCGCGGCCAGCGTGTGCGGTCGGGGGCGGCGCCCGCAACGCTGGCGAGGCCTGTTGTATTTGCTGGACAATTTCACGCACCGCCGCGGCGCGCTGTGGGGGTCGGCGTCGCGAGCACGCCCGCGGCTTTCCGTTTGCGGCAAAGCGGGGCATGAAGCGCAATCCCAAAATCCCGGACCCAAGGTCCCAGATACAGGGCCGATGGTCAGAATTTGGTCGGGGCCAAACGATGAAAAGGAAGTCGCAGCCCGCAATGGCGAAACGCGTCGCACGATACGGCCGCCTTGGCCCGCTTTATGAGCTGCTCCCGCGCAAAGCATATCTGACGGCGCGGAACGTCTGGCTTGATCTGAAATCGATCCCTGTGCGCCTGTCCGGCGAAAAGCCGGGTCCGTTGCCGTGGCTGACGCTGCACAATTATGGCGATATCGATTTTTATGAAAGCGGCGCGCCGATGGTCGACGCGCTGGTCGGGCGCGCCGGTCTGACGCCGACGTCGACTATTCTTGATATCGGCTGCGGGTCCGGGCGCTTTGCGTGGCCGCTAACGACGTTTCTTGCAAGCGAGGGCGGTTATATCGGCTTTGATGTTTCCAAGCCCGCGCTCGGTTTCGCCCGCAAGCTGACGACGGCGCGCCGGCCCGACTTTGTTTTTCACCACGCCGATCTCTTCAGTGCGGAATACAACCCGCGCGGTGCGGTGCGCGCGTGCGATTACGAGTTCCCTTGCCAGGACGGCTGGGCCGACGTGATCGTTGCATCGTCGGTATTCACCCACCTCCTGGAAGCCGACGCGGCTCATTTCCTGAAGGAAATCGCGCGCTGTCTGAAGCCGGGCGGCCGCGCCGATATCTCCGCCTACCTCGTCGACGAAGAAATCCGTAAACGAATGGAAAACGGCGAAGCCATGTTGATCATGCAGCGCTACGAAGGCCCGGTCTGGGCCGGCGACATGGCCACGCCAGAGGCCGCCACGGGCTATGACGAAGACGCCTTCCTCACGATGATCGCCGACGCGGGGCTCACACTCGCGCAACCAATCGTCAAAGGCGGCTGGTCCCACCCGCCCGGCGTCGCCTACACGCAGGATATGCTGGTGCTCCAGCGCGCCTAGGCGTCTGCGCGCCCTCGGCCGTCTTTGGGGCGTCGCGCAGAAAATCCGGTAAGTATTTGCGGAACACCGCAACCCGCATTCCTCGCGAACGTGGGGCCCGGGCCCTAGGTTAAAAGACGTACTGTGCGCAGCGCTGTGTACGGCAATGCGCGCGGAAATAATATCTACTGCCTTCTTTATGCGCGCAATTCCCGGTCAAGCTCGGGAGATCGGGTATGAAGATCTCTTTCGATTGATTGCGCCAATGACCGCCGGGTTTTTTCGACAATTAATCTGTAATCAAACTATATCGACCGCCGGGGTGTTCTTCGGCTTCGCCCGCCAGAACAAGGTCGAGGAGGGCGTCGGCGATGAGGCCGGGCGGCTCGTTCAGATCACGCAGGATGTCGTCGCGGTGGAGCGGCGTGAAGCTGAGCGCTTCGCGCACCGCGTGTCTGAGGCCTTGCGAGGCCGCGCCCGCGGGCTCGCCGTCCTCGCGCAACGAAAACAGGTCTGGCGCGCCGCGCGCTTCCAGGCCGTCGGTCTGCGCCCTGATGACGTCAATAATGTCCTGCGCGTCCTGGACGAGCGTCGCGCCGTCGCCGATCAGTTTGTTCGCCCCCTGACAGCGCGGATCAAGGGGCGAGCCCGGGACGGCGAAAACCTCGCGGCCCTGTTCCAGCGCATACCGCGCAGTGATCAGCGTGCCGGATTTGACGGCGGCCTCGACAATGACGACGCCGCGCGACAGGCCCGAAATCAAGCGATTGCGGCGCGGAAAGTCGCGCGCAGTCGGCTGATAGGCGATGGGCCGCTCCGACATCAGGACGCCGCGCGCCGCGATATTGCGGGTCAGCTCTTCATGTTCGGGCGGATAGATGACGTCGACGCCGCCTGCGACGACGGCGATCGTGCCGTATTCAAGCGCCGCCTCATGCGCGGCGCCGTCAATGCCGCGCGCAAGCCCCGAGACGACAGCGATGTCTTCCTCGCCAAGATCAGCGGCCAGCGTCCGTGCGATCTTGCGTCCGACTGCAGAAGCGTTCCGGGCGCCGACGATGGCGACGGCGGGCTTTTCAAAGAGCGCCGGATGGCCGCAGCAGTAAAATACCGGCGGCGGGTCGGGAATAGCGGCGAGCGCCGCCGGGTAATCCGGCTCGCCATAAGCGATCAGGCGCGCATTGACGGCGTCGGCGAGGGCGAGTTCTTCCTGCGCGCGCGCCCGGTCGTATGGCCGCAGCGCGCTTTTGCGTCCGGCCTTGCGCGCCAGCGCCGGCAGCGCCCGCAGCGCCTCGCCCGCCGAGCCGAATTTGGCGATCAACCGGTGAAAAGTAATCGGACCAATTGTATTGGTGCGGATTAATTGCAGATAGTCGAGGCGTTCCTCATCGGACAAGACGCGCACGCGCTTTTCCCCCAAATTGCCTCAGCTTTCGCCGGCGGCTTTTTTGCCGTCGCCGATGCGCGGCTCGCTCCCGTTGAGCAGCCGTTCGATATTGGCGCGATGACGCACAAAGATCAAAAGCGCCATGAACGCGCCGGCGAGCGCAAAGCTCCGAAGACCCATGGAAAAAAGAATGAGCGGCGTCGCCGCCGCCGCGACCAGCGCCGAGAGCGAGGATAGGCGCGTTGCCAAGGCGCTTGCGAGCCAGGTCATGCAGGCCATCACGCCGGCGGGAAACCACAGTGCGAGGAGCGTGCCCAAAAAAGTCGCAACGCCTTTGCCGCCTTTAAAGCCGAGCCAGACCGGATAGCAATGGCCGAGAAACGCCGCCGCGCCGGCGATTTCCGGACGCCAGCCCGCGCCATAGGCGATCGCAACGGCGATTGCGCCTTTGCCGCTGTCGAGAACAAGCGTTGCAAAAGCCAGATCCTTGCGCCCGGTCCGCAACACATTCGTTGCGCCGATATTGCCCGAGCCAATGGCGCGAATGTCGCCGAGGCCCGCCGCCTTCGTGATCACGAGGCCGAACGGGATCGATCCGAGCAGATAGCCGATAATTGCCGACAACACGATGATCATTACCCGGATCGTCCATGGGCGTGGGTGATGAACGCGTGGAGCACAGCCATGCGCGTCGGCACGCCGTGAAAAACCTGCGACAGGATGAGCGAGCGGTCCGGGTCGTCGGCAAGCGCCCCGTCAATTTCAACGCCGCGGTTCATCGGCCCCGGATGCATCACTCTGGCGCCGGGTTTGGCGAATTTCATGGTCTCAT
This sequence comes from Pseudomonadota bacterium, assembly GCA_038531315.1. Lineage (GTDB taxonomy): Bacteria > Pseudomonadota > Alphaproteobacteria > Caulobacterales > Parvularculaceae > JAJFFW01. Next base: position 59,122 of record JBCBBT010000011.1, on the reverse strand, counting down.
GAGTGAGCCCGTAGGTATGGAAAAAATCGTCGCCGGCGCCTTTCGCGTCGCTCGGCGTCATGCGCTCGAACTGAATGCGCAGCCCCATTGCGATATCGGCGCCGTCGAGGCCTTCCCTGAGGGAGGGAACGCGCGGCGCCGCGGGGAGGAAATCATCCGCCGGCATTAGATCCGAGGGCCCGACAAAGCGGACTTCGGCGCCGAGCCTTTGTAGAAGACGGGCCCCGGAGCCCGCGACCCGGCTGTGGCGAATATCGCCGCATATAGCGATCGTGAGGCCCTCAACTCGGCCGAAGGCGCGCCGGATTGCGGCCGCGTCCAGGAGCGCCTGCGTTGGATGTTCGCCCGCGCCGTCGCCGCCATTAATGATCGGACAGTCGATGCGTTCGGCGAGCGTGCGGTGGACGCCTTCCTGCTTGTGGCGGACGATCATGGCGTGCGCGCCCATCGCAGCGAGCGTCTGGGTTGTGTCGATAAGGTCTTCGCCCTTGTTGACCGAGGACGCCGACACCGGAACGTTAAGGACGTCGGCGCCGAGCTTTTTGCCGGCGAGTTCGAAAGACAAATTGGTGCGGGTTGAGTCCTCAAAGAACAGATTGACCTGCGTTTTGCCGGCGAGGGCCTCAGGCGGTTTTTCACCCGCGCTGATAAAACGCGCGTAATGCGCTGAAAGATCGAGCAGGTAATCAATCTCGTCGCGCGACAGGTCGTCGACGCTGAGGAGGTTTTGAGCGCGCCACATGGATTGCGGCGCGGCGGGGGGCGATGGCGAATTCATTAAAAGCGCCTGATAAATGGTTTGGGGCGGACGCGCAACGCCGGGGTCGTTTCAGGGCGGCTATCGCCGGACGCCGATCCCGAGGGCGCGCCGGCGCAGCCGTAACCACCAAAGTCCGATCAGAATAATGACGACGTCGATCGCCAGCATCGCCCACAAGGCCGATGAGCCGCCGGTGATAAACGCGCCCGCGCCGCCGAGAACCAGCCCCGTCGCACAAGCGATCACCGCGCCCATCACGGGGCCGGGCTTGTCCGATGGCGTACGGATGAACCAGATGGCGAGCGCGCCATAGATGATCCCGTAAATCATCAAGCCGCCCGCCGTCGGGCTCGTCTGTTTTACAAAGGCCTCTGCAAAATGCAGGACCGTTGTGATAATCAGCAATGACTGGATGGCAAATCTGATTTGATCACGGTTCACGGCTTAAAGTCCTTATACGATCGATAGCGCCTTGCAAAATGAAAGCCGCGGCGCTTTCGTCAACGCGGGCGGCGCGTTTGGCTCGGCTTTCGTCAAGACCGATCATGTCGCGCGTCACCGCCGCCGTCGACAGGCGCTCGTCCCAGAAGGCGACCGGCAAGTCGACGACGCGCGGTAAATTGCGCGCAAATGCGCGCGTTGACTGGGCGCGCGGTCCCTCGCTGCCGTCCATGTTGAGGGGCAGGCCAAGGATAACGCCGACAACGCCGCGCGCATCTCCAAGCTCTTTCAGCCGTTCAGCATCAAGGGTGAATTTCCGCCGCCGGATCGTCTCGACCGGCGTCGCAACCCTGCGGTCGGGATCGCAGACCGCGACGCCGATGGTCTTTTCGCCGAGGTCGAGGCCAAACAACGCGCCGCGCGCCCCGAAGGCGGCGGCCATCTCTTCAAAACCCTCGCTGATGACTTGATCCTTGCCTGCGCTCGCGGGATGCTGACAGCGTCTCGCCGCCGCTATAGCCGGGCGAGAAGGGAGGCCACAAGACATGAAACCATCGCGCGCGTCGGATCGGTTTTCGTCTTGCGCGCGATTCCGGCGTTTGACGGCCGCTTTGGGGCTGGCGGCTTTCGCCGCCGCGCTCTTTAACGTTACGGGTTTTCCCCCCGATAACAGGGTCAGGGCGGCGACGGCGCAAGGCGACGGGCGCGTCTGGCCGCATGATATTCACATCAAGATCGCTGATCTCGGCGGCGGCGACTGGCGCCTTGAATTCCGGCTCGCGCAACCGGTCCGCGCGCTTGATCTGGGGCCGTCGCTGAACGGGTTCCGGACGAGCGATTGGCGGATTGTGACGCCGGGCCTGGCGCTGAAAAGCGACGGCGCGCGCGATTTTCTGACCGGCGAGAGCGGACGCCAAGCCTTTGACCGGGCGGTCATCAGCGTGAAAGCGCGTCCCCTCGGCTTGAAGAAACATTATCAGCCGATCCGCGAACTGGGCGCCCAGGGGGCGCTCGTCTACACCGGTCATTTCTGGCCCTGGCGCAATGGTCGCCGTCTTGATGCGGTGTTTTCTGTCTCGCCGCGCGCCGGCGCACTGGTTTCGGTTTTTGGCCGCACATCGGCGAGCCTTGAGCGCTGGATGAGCCCGTTTCGCCATCCCGCATTTGTTTATGTGGGGCCGTTGCGCGCCCAAGAAAACGACCGCGCGCTGCTGGTCGCCGATCCGCGCGCGCCGGCCTGGCTCCGCCGCGAAACGGCGCAATCAATCACGCCGGTGCTCCAAGCGCTGGAGGGTTTGCTGGGGCCTTTTCCCGATGAAAAGGCGAATGTCTTTCTCGCCTTCGAAGAGGGCGGCCCGGCGGGCCTGTTGCGTTACAGCGGCGACGCGCTGCCCGGACAGTTCCAGTTGTCGCTTTATGGCGGGGCCTGGGCGCGCAGGACGGCGCTTGGCGTGGAACTCGTCCGGCGCGCGCTCGCCCATGAAAGCGCCCATTTGTGGCAGACGGAAGTGCGGCCAAAAGGCGAACAGCCGGGCTGGATCCATGAGGGTGCGGCGGAGGCCATCGCCGCCGAGGCGCTGGTCGCGCTCGGCTGGTTCAGCGCCGCCGATGCGCGCCGCGATCTGGCGCGGGCGCGCAAGAACTGCGCTGAAGGCCTTCGAACCGGCACGCTCAACAGCGCCGAAGCGCGTGGGGCCATCGGGGCGCTTTATGCGTGCGGGCGCATCATGGTGCAGACGGCGGCGGATGCGCGCGACGGCGCCGCGCCAGGCGCGGGATCCGCCGCCGGCTTCTGGCGTGCGCTGGCGCGGCGGGCCGAGGCCGAGGGCGGCTATGACGCCGGGCTTTTTTATGCGCTCGTCGCCGAGACCGGCGGCGAGGCGCTGGCGCGCGCCATGCGCCGGTTTGCGCGCACCGAATTCGCCCGCGCCGATCAGGAAATTACCGCGCTCATCGCCGCCGGCCAGTCTGCGCAGCGCGATCGCGCGCGCGCGCCCCTTGCCGGCGCCGCAGAGCGTTGATAGGCCTTCGCGCTTGAACCACGTTTGAAGGGGAAGGGCGCGCCCATGGCCGTCGACAAGGAAACCGTTCGCAAGGTTGCGCGCCTTGCCCGCATCGCAGAACCGGAAGAGCGCCTCGAGCCGCTGGCTCGGGAGATATCCGGCATCCTCGGCTGGATCGAACAGCTGAACGAGGTCGATATCGAGGGGGTGGAGGCGATGGCCTCAACGGTCGATGTGTCGCTGCCCATGCGCGATGACGTGACGGCCGAGGGGCCCACCGGCGGCGGCCAGCCCGACAACATCGTCGCCAATGCGCCGAAGACGGAAGATCACTTTTTTGTTGTCCCCAAAGTGGTGGAGTAGAACGCGCCAATGTCGAATGCTGCAGACCTCTCCCTCGCATCGCTCAGGGATGCGTTGAAGGACAGAAAACTCTCCGCGCGCGAAGCAACGGACGCTTATCTCGATCGTATTGACCGCGCCGGCGACCTGAACGCCTTTGTCACCGTCACCGCCGACAAGGCGCGCGCGATGGCGGATGCGTCCGATGCGCGGCTCGCAAAAGGCGAGGGCGGCGCTCTTGAGGGCGTGCCGCTCGGGATCAAGGACCTGTTCTGTACGGAAGGAACGCTCACGACGGCGGGCTCGCATATTCTGAACGGGTTCGAACCGCGCTATGAGGCGTCCGTCACCGCCAATCTCTGGCGCGACGGCGCGGTCATGTTGGGCAAGCTCAATCTTGATGAATTCGCGATGGGTTCGTCGAATGAGACCAGTTTTTACGGGCCCGTCGTCAATCCGTGGCGACGCGCGGGGTCTGACGCCAAGCTGACGCCTGGCGGGTCATCCGGCGGATCGTCGGCGTCGGTTGCGGCGCGGCTTTGTGCGGCGGCGACCGGCACCGATACGGGCGGCTCGATCCGCCAGCCCGCGGCGCTCACCGGGACCGTCGGCGTCAAGCCGACCTATGGGCGGTGTTCGCGCTGGGGAATTGTCGCTTTCGCCTCGTCGCTGGATCAAGCGGGACCGATTGCGCGCGACGTGCGCGACGCCGCCGTGATGTTGAAAACCATGGCGGGGCATGACCCGAAGGACTCAACATCGATTGATCGTCCGGTTCCTGATTATGAAGCCGCGCTCGGCCAGTCGGTCAAAGGCCTCAAGATCGGCATTCCGAAGGAATACCGGCTCGACGGCATGGCGCCTGAAATCGAAAAGCTCTGGTCCGACGGGGCCGCCTGGCTGAAAGACGCGGGCTGTGAAATCGTCGATATCTCCCTGCCGCTCACAAAATACGCATTGCCGGTCTATTATATTGTCGCTCCAGCGGAGGCTTCATCGAACCTTGCGCGTTATGACGGCGTCAAATACGGCCATCGCGCCGCCGAATTCGGCGACATCACGCAAATGTATGAAAATACACGCGCAGAGGGGTTTGGCGACGAGGTCAAGCGCCGCGTTTTGATCGGTACGTATGTTTTGTCAGCCGGCTACTATGACGCCTATTATCTGCGCGCCCAGAAAGTGCGTAAGCGGATTTTCGACGAGTTCACGACGGCGTTCAATGAGGTGGATTTGATCCTGACGCCGTCGGCGCCCTCGGCCGCGTTCGGCCTCGGCGAGAAACTGGACGATCCGGTGGCGATGTATCTGAACGACGTCTTCACGGTAACCGGCAATCTTGCGGGGCTGCCCGGCGCCTCGGTGCCCGCCGGACTTGATGCGCAGGGTCTGCCGCTCGGGTTGCAACTTCTGGCGCGGCCTTTTGATGAAGAAACCATGTTCAAGGGCATGCATGCGCTGGAACAGGCCGCAGGCTTTACCGCCCGCCCTGACGACTGGTGGGCGTGACCCGTCGCTACCGCGATATCACCTATACGGCTCCGCTGCGCTCGCCGCTGGAGACGCAGGCGCTGATCGCCGAAGACCCGGGCGACTGGCGGTTGATCATTTTTCACGGGACGCCGGCTAATCGGTATTTATACAGACGGTTTATCCAGACCGCGCCGGCGGGCATTGATGTCGTCCTGCCCGCGCGGCCGGGGTTTGGGCGCGGGCACCCCGAAGCGGTCACCGATTTCGATGAACAGGTGGCGGCGATCAGACCGTTCCTGCCGGCCTCATGCGGCGGCGGCGCCTATGGCGACAAGAAGATCATCACGCTGGGCGTTTCTTATGGCGGCGAGCTGGCGCTGAAGGCCGCCCTTGATTTCCCCGAAGCGGTGCGCGGCGTCGTCACGGTGGCGGCGCTGATCGACGAGCCGCACGATTATGCGCTGACCCTTGAAAGGCTCGGGCGCGATGAACGCATCGAAGACTATGTGCCGAACCGGTGGAAGAAAGTCCGCGATGAAGTGGCGGGACGGCGCGACCAGATCGGCCCCTTGCTCGATGCGGTCGCAAACCTCAGGGCGCCGGTCGAGGTCGTGCACGGAGATTTCGATGCGATTGTGCCGAAGTCTAACGCCGAGACATTGATGACGCGGCTGGGCGACAACGCCCGGTGCGAGATTATTCCGGGCGGCACGCATTATCTGGAACTGCAATATCCCCGCCGGCTCCACGCGGCGGTTCAGCGCGCAAAAGAACGCGCCACCGAGAGCACGCCATCCGAGAACACGCCATCGAGCATGCGGGCGGCTGACGTCGCGCCTTAGCCGTTCCCGTTCAGGTTGACCTCAAGTTTTGAAATCGCGTGAACGAAGTTGTTCGGCGCCATCTCAATGGCGCCCGTCCATTCGATTTTCGGAAACCGCGCCAGAATTTTTTGATACGCCGCTTCAAGCTGCATATTGGCGATGCGCTTGCCGAGACAGACATGAGGGCCGAGTCCGAAAGCCAGGTGATCGCTCGCATTGACGCGCTCGACATCCATGACGTCGGGCGCGGCGAAGATCGCTTCGTCGCGATTGGCCGCGCCATACCACATGATGACTTTCTCGCCCTCGGCGATCTTCTGGCCGGCGAGTTCCGTGTCGCGGGTCGCGGTGCGGCGCATGTGAATGACCGGAGAAATCATCCGGATCGCCTCATCGACCATGCCCGGCGTCAGGTCCGGGTTATCGATCAGTTTGGCTTTCTGATCGGGAAATTCCGTCAATAGCCGCATGGTCCCCGACAGCGAGTTGCGCGTCGTGTCATTGCCGGCGAAAACGATCAACAACCATGAGCCGTCAAGATACTCATCGCCGAGGGCGGCGCCGTCGACCGTCGCAGAAGCGATTGCGCTCAGGAGGTCCTCGCGGGGGTTCGCGCGCCGTTCGGTCAGGATCGCTCGTCCGTAGTCGAACATTTCCTGAATGCTGGCCATAAAGGTCATAATCAGCGCCGGATCGGTATCAGCGAGCGACTGGCGGGCAATTGTGTCCGCGGCGACTTCCAGATGGTGCATCCAGCCGACAAGCTTCGGTCTGTCGGCCTCGGGCACGCCTAGCATCTCGCAAAGCGTAAACAGCGGCAGCTCGGCGGAGAAATTCTGCACCATGTCCACATGCGGGCCCCGCTCGGCCATGGCGTCGAGGAGAGCGTCGATCTTGTCGTGCACCCGCGTTTCAAGGCGCGCGACGTAGTCCGGCGTGAAAAAGGGCATGTGCTCGCGCCGCAGGGGCAGATGATACGGCGCGTCGAGGCAGATCATCGTGTTGAGCGTCGCCGGGTGCAACAGCGGATGGCGGGTCTCGGGCGGGCCGTAACCCATATTGATGCCGCCCTTCTGGGAGGAGAACGTCTTGGTGTCGAGCTCGACGGTTCTCACATCCTCATAGCGCGTCACCGCCCAGAAACCGGGTCCGTCGGGCGTGTGCGCGTAGGTCTCCGGCGTCCAACAGACCGGCGCGATTTCCCGCAAGGTCCGGTAGGCGTCAAAGGGATGCCCCTTCGTGAACAACTCAAGGTCTGCAAGCGGCGCGGGCGGGGCAATGTCATAAGTCCGGGGGAATGCCGGCGCGCCCGGCGGGCCGTCCTCCTGTGCGGCGCTGCTGACGAGCGGCAGGGACTTGGTTTCGGACATGGGCTGACCTTTTGGGTTGGGCTGAGCGCTCTTTGTCTGTGACCCGGTGTTTGTAGACCTTTGTCTATGGACCTTTGTCGTGCGCCGCAATCGCGCTGGGCGCCTCGCGCCGGGCGGCGGCGCTGAGAGTGCGCCGGCGCGGCCCTTGATTCCGCGCCCCGCTTCGCGCTTTATCGCCGAAACAGACCGGACGCCGGGCCGGCGCAGACGAAAGACACCGCAGATGAGCGAACACCGCAATCTCCTGAAGGGCGAGACGGGCGACTGGGAAGTCGTTATCGGCCTCGAAGTCCACGCACAGGTTTCATCGCAGGCCAAGCTGTTTTCCGGCGCCAGCGCGGCCTATGGCGCGGGGCCGAATGAGAATGTCTCGCTTGTCGACGCCGCGATGCCGGGCATGCTGCCCGTGATCAACAAATATTGCGTCGAGCAGGCGGTGCGGACGGGGCTCGGTCTCAACGCCAAAATCAATCTGTGGTCGCGGTTTGACCGGAAGAACTATTTTTATCCTGATCTGCCGCAAGGCTATCAGATTTCTCAGTATAAAGATCCAATCGTTGGCGAAGGCGAAATCGAAATTGAACTCGACGGCGGTGAGACGCGCACCATCGGCGTTGAGCGCCTGCACCTTGAACAGGACGCCGGCAAATCGATCCATGATCTTGCGCCCAAAGAATCCTATGTGGATCTCAATCGCTCCGGCGTGGCGCTGATGGAAATCGTTTCAAAGCCCGACATGCGCTCCGCCGAGGAGGGTGCGGCCTATTTCAACAAGCTGCGCACGATTGTCCGCTATCTCGGCACCTGCGACGGCAATATGGAAGAAGGCTCAATGCGCGCGGACGTCAATGTCTCGGTGCGCCGGCCGGGCGAAGAATTTGGCACACGGACGGAAACCAAAAACGTCAACTCGATCCGCTTTGTCAGGCAAGTTATCGACTATGAAGCCCGCCGCCAGATTGAAGTCATCGAAGGCGGCGGCGTCATCGATCAGGAAACGCGGCTCTTTAATCCGGCAACCGGCGAGACGCGCACCATGCGGTCAAAGGAAGATGCGCATGATTACCGCTACTTCCCCGATCCTGACCTTTTGCCGCTGGAGCTGGAACAGGCGTTTGTCGACGCGATCAGGGCAAGCCTTCCGGAACTGCCCGACGCCAAAAAGGCCCGCTTCATCGCCGATTACGGCCTGTCGCCTTATGACGCTTCCGTTTTGGCGATGGACAAGGAAAAGGCCGCCTTTTTTGAGGACGTCGCGCGTGGCCGCGACGGCAAGCTCGCCTCCAACTGGGTCACGACGGAACTCTTTGGGGCGCTCAACAAGGCGGGCGTTGAGATCGACGCGTCGCCGGTCAGCGCGCGCCAGCTCGGCGCGTTGATTGATCTTATCGCGGATAAAACAATCTCAGGGCGAATCGCCAAGCAGGTCTTTGAAATCATGTTCGAGACCGGCGACGACCCTGACAAGATTGTTGAGGAGAAAGGCCTGAAACAGGTGACGGACACCGGCGCGATCGAGGCTGTCGTCGACGAAATCATCGCCGCGAACCCGAAACAGGTCGAGCAGGTCAAAGAAAAGCCCAAAACACTGGGCTGGTTCGTCGGCCAGGTCATGCAAAAGACCGGCGGCAAGGCTAATCCCCAAGCTGTGAACGAAATCCTCAAGAAAAAACTTGGCGTCTAATTCCAGACGGATGTACCATCGGGGCGGGCGTTGGGGCGCGAACGGAGAAGTATCATGAACAAGATGATAGCTGCTGGCTTTTTGACAGTCGCTTTCGCCGCCGCGGGCGCTTGCGAGACGACACGGGTCGATCGCGGCGAATTGTCGGATGAAGCCAAAGCGCGTCTTGCCGAGTTTGAGAAAACGGGCGATCGGCGCAACTGCCTGAGCCTGACGCAAATCGATCAGATCAAGCCTTTGAGCGAACGCGTTTTCCTCGTCCGTGTCGGCCTTAATGACTATTACCTCAATGAAACCAACGGCAGGTGCGGCGGCGCCGGACGGATCACGTCCCGGCTACAGTATCGCATCAATGGCGCGCCGCAGCTTTGCCGGAACGAAATCGTTCGGGTCGTCGATAACACGACAGGGCAAACGCTTGGCTCCTGCGGCATCGGCGATTTTGAGCGTCTGGTTGAAAAGCCTGATGAGGACGTTGACGAGAGCTAAACGCACGGCGCATCAGCGTGTCGCCAGGGTCGTTTCGTCGAGACTTTCTTGCAACTTATCGGCGCTCAGTGTCCGACAATCCAAAGCGATGAGGCGAGCCCCGCCGTGAGCAAAAGCGTCGGTCCTGAAGATCAGACCTTTGGCGCCGCGGCGCTAAACGCGACAGATGAAAGTTACGGCGCTGCGCAGAGCTTGCGCGGCGTCCGACGGCGGCCGACGTCCCTTCGGGGCGTCATCGGCTTTTACGCCGTTTACGGACTTGTTCATTTTGCGATCTCGAAGTTGTACGGCGACGCGCTGGCGCTTGATGATGCAAAGCTGAACGTTGTCGCCCAGTCGCTTCGCGGCGGTTACCTGCCGGCCAATCCGCCGCTTTATGAGTGGCTCTTGTGGAGCGTTCAGCAACTGACGGGCCCGACGCTCGAAAGCTTTCTGGTCGTCAAATACGGATTGATGACCGTCTCGGGCGCCTTCGCCTATTTGACGATGGATGAATTGATGCGGGGGCGCACGCAAGGGCAGGATCGTCGCGGGCGCGCAGAGTGGGCCGCCCTGGCGGCGCTGTCATTGCTTGGGCTTTACCAGATCGGTTGGAACTATCATCAGGCCTTCACGCATACGATTGTCCTGATCACGGCGAGCCTTTTGTTCCTCTGGAGCGTCTTGCGTCTGATACGGCGCCGGCGCTTTGGCGATTATGTTCTGTTTGGCGGCGCGCTCGCGCTTGGGGTCTTGTCAAAATACGCTTTTGTCGGGCTCGCAGCGGCGGTCGTCTGCGCGATGGCGTTACGCGCGCCGACGCGCCGGGTCTTGCTCGCGCCGCCGACGCTCGGTGCGATCGCAGCGGCGCTTTTTGTTCTTGCGCCGCACGCGCTGTGGGTGCTTTCAGAAAACAGCGCGCTCGCCGCGCAAGCGGGCGCAAAGCTCCAGAGCGACGGCGCCGCGCAAAGCGGTTATCTCGTGCGCGTTTTCTCGGGCTTTGCGGCGGCGCTATGGGCTATCGCCTCATTCTTTTTGCCGATTTTCCTCATCGCTGCGGTCGTCTTCCGGCCATCAATCCGCGCAGCGCTGCGCAATCTCATGGCGCCAGGCGACGGATCGCCGGCGCTGTTGGTGCGCGATGCGTCGCTGATCAGCATCGCCGGGCTCACCGCGGCGGTCGCTTTGTCCGGGATCGGCGGCTTTCAGGAGCGCTATGCGATCGCATTTCTGACGCCTGCTTTTTTCTGGCTGTTCGCTTTTATTGCGTTAACGTCGCCGTCGATGCCGTCGCGCCGCCTCTTTGGGCGATTGCTCGCCGGGCTCATTGTCTTGTTTGCTGTGTTGCGCATCGTCCAGGCGGCGACGCCGGGCGCGCCTTTTTGTTCCTCCTGCCGGCAATGGATTCCCCATGACGGCGCGAAGGCGGTGGTTCAGAAGATTGATAATGTCCCATACGGAACACTTGTCGGCGCCAATGATATTATTTCGGGCAATTTGCGCAGGCTTTTCCCCGCGGCGCGTATTGCCTCGCTGGATATGCCTTATTACACGCCGCCAGCTTTTCGAGATATGGGCCGAGATGCGGGCCGAGATTTGGGGCGATCCTGTATTCTGGTGTGGTCGGATGATTTGGGCCCGCCATTGCCGTCCTGGGTCAGCGACGACCTCAGCGCCGGCGCGATCCAATCCCATCCGGCCCCATGGCGCCATCCATTCAAACCGACCGGTTGGCGGCGCACAATCTGGAAATCTGCGCTGATTTCTCCGCAGAGCGGTCTCGCTCAAAGGCTTTGTGGATAGACCCGCCCGCCTGGAGCCGCGTCAAACAGATGAATTTTGTCGAAAATTCGACCGATAAAATGGTTATCAAATTCTAATTAATCCGTAAACGAATGCTTAAGGCAGAGTTTACGGGATTTTAGGGTCTAACCTTAAATCTCCTCCATGGTTAACAACGCCCGTCATCAGAACGGGGAAGTGATGTCAACGGAGAGTGTGCGAAATGTCTGTGTCAGTAAACGTGTCGGACCTGGTGGGGGCCGAGCCAATTATTTCGGGGGAAGAAATGTATCGACTTGGATTAGAAGCGTCAGTCGACGACGGCGAGGGGCTTGATCTGATTACGGCTCACAAATGGTTTAATCTCGCGGCCATGCAGGGCAATCTTGAGGCCCGCGCATACAGGACCGAACTTGCGCTTGAAATGACGCAGGAAGAGATCGCCGAAGCTCAGCGTCAGGCGCGCGAATATCTGGCTGTCCACCGTCCGCGCCAGATCGCCTAGTCGCGGTCTCGTCTGAATTTAAGCCTTGTTGAGCCGGGCCTTCGCGAACGCGGCGAAGTCGTCGCCAAAAGCGGGGTCCTGAAGACCGAGGTCGAGATTGGCTTGCAGCCATCCGAGCTTTGATCCGCAATCGTGGATCACGCCGCTGCACACGCAGGCGTAAAACGATTGTTGTGTGTTCAGCGTATTCATCGAGTCCGTCAGCTGTATTTCGCCGCCAGCGCCGCGCTCCTGAGTTTCCAGCAGATTGAATATTTCAGGCTGCAGAACGTAGCGCCCGATAATCCTGAAGTTTGAGGGCGCGCTCTCGGCTGGCGGTTTTTCAACCATTCCGGACATTTCAATCAGCGGGCCCGCGCTGTCGCCCTTCGGGTCGATCACCCCATATTTCGAAACTTCGTTGCGCGGCACTTCTTCGACGGCGACAATATTGCCGCCAGTGTTCCGATAGGCGTCGACCATCTGTTTCAGAAAGCCCGGGCGGGAGGGAACGATTTCGTCGGGCAGGGAGACCGCGAACGGTTCATCCCCGACGAGATCGCGCGCGCACCACACCGCATGCCCGAGGCCGAGCGGCGCTTGCTGGCGCGTGTAGGAAACCTCGCCCGCCTGCGGCAACGCATCGACAATCATGTCGAGCATTTCCTTTTTGTTTTTTGACTGCAACGTCGCTTCAAGCTCAAAAGCGTGATCGAAAAAATCCTCAATGGCGCCTTTGCCGCGTCCGGTCACCAGAATGATGTGTTCGATACCCGCCTCGCGCGCTTCGGCGACTACATAATCAATAAGCGGACGATCAACGACGGTGAGAAGTTCTTTGGGGATGGACTTCGTCGCCGGCAACACGCGCGTGCCGAGACCGGCGACGGGGATCACAACTTTACGGATCGGCTTCATGGGCTGGGGTCCCTCGCGAGGCGCGCTGCGGCGCGGCTTTCTCAATCGGGGACCTTATTGACAGGACTGTCGCCGATTTCAACCGCGTCGTCGATCGGCGCCAGGATTGAGGCTTCCTCGTTCAGTTGCGCGGCTGTCCGGCGGGCGCGCAGGGCCGCGTTTTGCGCAAGATCATAGTAAAACAGATTGAAGGTCAGCGGCTTCCACTTTTCGGCGAACCATCCGGGCCGGCGCAAATAATCCTGTTCCGGCGGGTCGACAATGAGGACGCCGTCAATGCACTGCGCGCCGACGGCGTTGGGCAGCGGCGGCGGCGTATCGGTCAATCGAAGGCCTGTCGCCGAAGCGGCGCCGACGTGACGGTCGGGACCAATAGAAAGCGTGCTTTCACGCCATGACAAAGGATTGATGCAAAGCGGGGCCGCGCCTTCGGACGGCGTCAGCACTCCCGACGGGGTCCATGTCATCGATCGTTTGCGGGCGCGTTGGGCTTCCTTTTCAAAGCGCGGCTCGTAAGCCACGTAGGAGACGACACATCGGAAATCCTCCGCATCGGTGCAGGCTGAAACGGCCGCGTCGTCATCGAAGAATTCGGGGGCGACCGGATAGCCGATCACATAGGCGGCGGCGAGGCGATTGCGCGCCCGCCCGCCCGCCTGTTCGCTTGCCTTGTCGCTTGCATTGTCGTTCGCCGGGCCCGCGCCGTCTGAAAAGTGTTTTTGCAGCAAGCCGAGCACATGCAAGCCGCCCTGACCGTAGCCCGCCAGAATGTAAGGCCGCTCGGGCGTGTCAGCGACATCGGCGAGAAACGTCTGGAAGGCGGCGTCGATATCAGCAAAGGCCGCTGATCGGGCCGCGACGCCGTCATATTTTTGCGTAAAAAACGCAAACTGCGTCGCTTGCCGATAACGCGGCGCGTAAACGCGGCCGGTCCGAACAAAAGGCCCCGCCTGATTGGGCAGCGCCACCGATTGCAGTCGCGCCTCGGCGCCGGGCTCGTCGATTGGCGCGTTCCAATACTCGCGCCCGAAATAGGTGGTGCCATGGACCAGAAAAACGTCAAACCCGTCGGCGAAAGCCGTCGCCGTCGCCGTCCCGTCATTATCGTCCGCCGGCGAGGCGGGCCGCAGCGCCCATGCCGCGTCCTCGCCATAGGAAGGACGCGGCGGCGGGGTCAGCGTGTCAAAGGGTTTGCGCGGATTGAGCGCGAAGCGGGAGAGATTGTCCTGAAATATTACCGCAACCGCGCCGATCGCCGCTGCGAGCGCCAGCGCGGCCAGAACGCCTGAAAGCGCGATGACGCCAGGCCGCAGGCGACGTGCGCCGGGTTTTGTGGAATTTATCGCCATCCTGGGCCGCCGCGCTATCGGCGCTTAAACGCCCGAAGGGCGCCGATTGGCCTTAAAACTGTCGGAACGGTCATATTTGATCAGCCCTTGAGTGGTTATAGGTTTTGTAAGGCGCCGAAGCGATTGACTATATTATAAAATGGCGGCTGGTGGGAATTTCGTGACAAATAGCGCTGATGATGATGCCCGAAAGCGTTATCGGGATGGCGCGCCCGGGCGAGCGACCGGTTTCGGGCGGGCGAAAGCTGGCGGAAAGAGTGAATGACGAAGAAAAAGAAAACCAGCGCATCGGGCAAGGATCAGCCGACGGGAGCTGACGACGGTGCGCGCGGCGACAAGACCGTGAGCGGGGACGGCGGGCTCATCAAGCCGCCGCGCGAGAGCTTCGCCGCGTCGATCCGCTCCAGTTTTCTGGCCGGCATTGTGGTCGCCGCGCCGATCGGCATCACGGTCGCCATTGTTTACTGGTTCGTCACCGGCCCCATGGCGAAGCTCGACACGTTCGTCAAAAAATGGCTGCCTGATATTGGCGGCGACAATGTCGATCGCGTTCTCCAGGTCATCCCCGGGGTTGGCGTCCTGATCGCGATCATCGCGCTGGTCATTCTGGGGGCGCTTGCGAAAAATTTCGTCGGACGCGCCTTCATCAAGGCGGGCGAGGAAATTCTCGATTCGATGCCGGTGGTGCGCAACCTTTACCGGTTTTTCAAAAACGTCTTCGAAACCGCGCTCCAGCAATCGGACCGTTCATTCAAGGAAGTCGCTCTGGTCGAATATCCCCGGGAGGGGGCCTGGGTCATGGCGTTTGTCGTCGGTAAGGCGAAGGGAGAAATTCCCTATCAGCTCAACGATCAGGGTGAGGAACTGACGTCGATCTTCATCCCGACGGTGCCGAACCCGACGTCAGGATTTTTGTTGTTCGTGCCGAGCAAGGATCTCAGAAAACTCGATATGTCAGTTGAGGACGCCGCCAAAGTCGTCTTTTCGCTGGGGCTCGTTGCGCCGGATTTTTCCGACCCGCGCGACGCCGTCGAACAGCTTGAAAAGCTTGTTGACACGGCGCTTGAGGAAAAGCCGAAAAAGAGGCTGTTTCGCGCTGACTAACCGGTTTACT
The DNA here is from genome assembly GCA_038531315.1 of Pseudomonadota bacterium. Taxonomy (GTDB): domain Bacteria; phylum Pseudomonadota; class Alphaproteobacteria; order Caulobacterales; family Parvularculaceae; genus JAJFFW01. The sequence continues at coordinate 44,110 of JBCBBT010000011.1, read as the reverse complement.
TGACGCCTTCACTGTCGCCGCCCGCGTCAAACACCCTTATTGCGACACCACCGTCCTGAAAGCCGCCCGCCGCATGACATCGCTCAATCAAATCGTCACTCATCTGCGCGAAGGCGACCCGGCGCGCGCAGACGCCGGCCTTCGCAAGCTGGTGAAGAAAAAACCAAATTCCGGCGTCGACTGGCGGTCCGCGATGGACGTCGCCGGTCAACTCGCCAACCACGATGCGGCGCTTGCCGCCGCCCAGAACTGGCGCGCCGAAGCGCCCGCCGATCCGCAACGGATTGTCGCCGAGATCACGGCGCTCGGCACAGTCTCACGCCACAAGGAAGCAGCGCTGCTGGCGCGCGCGCTAAAAGATCACTCGGCCGCGGCGGCGAACGGTTACTCGCTTGAAGCTTTTTATCTCGCCCGTTTTGGCAAGCGTGACAAAGCGATCGACCTCTGCAGACAGGCGATCGCGCTCAATAACAACCATGCGCATGCGTGGGAGCAGCTTGCCGTCCTGAACGGCTTTGAAGACCTTTCCGCCGATATTGATGCGATGCGGCGGGTGGAAAAAAATCTCCGCACCGAGAGCGACGCGATCGCGCTTTTTTATGCGCTGGCCCGCGCCTATGACGCCGCCGGCGATTACGATGCCGCTTTTCGCTATTATTCAAAGGCCGCAACGATACAAAACGAGGCCGCGCCGTTCGATATTGCGCCGGTGTCGCATTATCTCGCAGGGCTAAAAGCGACGTTTACCGACGCCTATGTCGCCCGCCACGAAAACGCCGGCGCGGGCGAGGGGCTGACTTTCATTTTGAGCCTGCCGCGTTCGGGATCGACGCTCCTTGAACAGATTTTTTCAACTGATGACGAGATCAAGCCAACGGGCGAACATGCGATCTTGCGAAACGCCGCGCTGGCGCTGAAAACCCTCGATCCGCAGACCATGCGCGATTCGGACGCATTCAAACAGAGCGATTGGCGACGCATCGGTCTTGGCTACGTTGACGGGCTGAGGCGGCGTTTCGGGGCGAGCAAGCGGTATACGGACAAGACGCTGATCCTTTATTTTTACGCAGGTCTGATCAGGATCCTTTATCCCGAAGCCCGCCTCGTTTGGCTCGTTCGCGATCCAAAAGATGTCGCTTGGTCGTGTTTTCGCTCGCGGCTAAACGGCGCTCCGTGGTCTGAAAATCTGCAATCAACCTGTGAGTTTGTGAAGGCGTATGATGAAATATCGCGCTACTGGGCCGACCTGTTCGGCGATCGCCTGTTCAAGATATCCTATGAGGACCTGATCGAGAGCCCTGAGCAAACGGTGTCGTCATTATTCGCCCATCTGGGCAAGACGGCGCCGGCCGGCTGGACGGCGTTCCACGAAAACACCAATCCGGTGGCGACCAACAGCCTGGGACAGGTGCGCGAGCCTTTAAACCGGAAAGGTCTCGGCGCATGGCGGCGCTATGAAGACCATCTCGCACCGATATTCGAGCAGCATCTCGGCTAGCCGGCTTGCAGTAATTTGACGGCGTCGTCGCGGCGATAAAGATAAAGAAGTGCGCGCAGGGCCTCGCCCCGCGGGCCGGAAAGGCCGGCGTCGCGTTCCATGATCAGCGCCGCATCGTCGCGCGCGGCAGCCAGAAGATCGCCATGGGCCGCGGCGTCAGCGATCCTGAATTGCGGAAAGCCCGATTGTGCGGCCCCGAGAAAGTCGCCGGCGCCGCGCAGACGCAAATCTTCTTCGGCGATCTCAAAACCATTGTCGGAGGCGCGCATCATCTTCAGGCGCGCTTTTGCGGTCTCGCCAAGCGGGCCCTTATAAAGAAGGACGCAGGCGGACGGTTTCTCGCCCCGCCCAACGCGGCCCCTGAGCTGATGAAGTTGCGCAAGACCGAAGCGCTCGGCGTGCTCAATCACCATGATCGTCGCATTCGGCGCATTGACGCCGACTTCGATAACTGTCGTGGCGATCAGCACTGAAAGCGCGCCTTCATGGAACGCCGACATGACCGCGTCTTTTTCCGGCCCCTTCATGCGGCCGTGGACAAGACCGACCCGCGCGCCGAAAACCGCCTGAAGGTCGCGAAAGCGCGCTTCGGCGGCGGTAAGCGCCATCGCGTCGGATTCCTCGACAAGCGGACAGACCCAATAGGCCTGTTCGCCTTTCTCGGCGGCGCGCCGGACGCCCGCGATCACGTCGTCGAGGCGTTCAAGCGGCACGGTCCGGGTCGACACCGGCTTGCGGCCGGGCGGTTTTTCCCTGATCGCGCTGACCTCCATGTCGCCATAGGCGGTGAGCGCGAGTGTGCGCGGGATCGGCGTTGCGGTCATCACGAGGAGATCGGGTTTGGCGCCCTTGCCGGCGAGCGCCATGCGCTGGTGCACGCCGAAGCGATGCTGTTCGTCGATGACGACAAGACCGAGATCGTGAAAGGCGACGCTTTCCTGAAAGATCGCATGGGTACCGATCAGGATATCGATATAGCCTTTTTCAAGACCGGTGAGCTTGGCCTCGCGTTCGCGGCCTTTATCACGTCCGGTCAGGATTTCGAGCGTGACGCCAGCCGCGTCGGCGAGCCCGGCGAGCCCTTCAAGATGTTGGCGCGCGAGAATTTCGGTGGGCGCCATAATCGCCGCCTGCGCGCCGGCTTCGACGGCGTTCAGCATCGCGAAGAACGCAACGATCGTTTTGCCGGCGCCAACATCGGCCTGTAACAGACGCACCATACGATCCGTAGACGCCATATCGTCGAAGATCACGGTGAGCGCCTTTTTTTGCCCATCCGTCAGATTGTAGGGCAGGGCGGCCTTGGCTTTTGCTCTGAGCACGCCGTCGCCTTTGAGGGCCCGCCCGCCGGATTTCGCTCGCGCAGCGCGGATGAGGCTGAGCGCCAACTGGTTCGCGAGGAGTTCATCATAAGCGAGGCGCTGACGATCGACCGCCGCCGGCGATAATTCTGCGGCGCTTTCAGGCGCGTGGACGGCTTTGATCGCTTCATTCCAGCTGCGCCAGCCTTGCTTGTCGAGCCATGCCGGGTCCTGCCATTCGGGCAGCGCCGGCGCGCGCGCAACGGCGTTGGCGGCCGCCTTGCGCATGACGTTGGCGGTCAGGCCAGCCGTCAACGGATAGACGGGCTCAATCAGCGGCATGTCTTCGGGTTTGTCCGGATCGGCAATATAGTCCGGATGCGTCATTTGTCGGCCGCCATTATAATCTTCGATGCGTCCGCTGATCAGGCGCCGCGCGCCCTCGGGCAGCGCCTTGGCGAGATAGTCTTCGCGGGCGTGGAAAAAGGCGAGGGTCAAAAAGCTCGTCTCGTCGGACACGATGACGCGATAGGGGGCCTTGCTGCGGCCGCGGGCGCGAGTCGGGCCGGGTTCATGGCGATCGACCGTCACGTCGAGCGTCACAAGGGCGCCGAGCGGCGCATCGGCAAGGCGCGGCCGGGCGCTGCGGTCGATCACTGAAATCGGCGGCGTCATCACGAGATCGACGACGAGGGGCCCCGCGACCTTTTCGATCAGCGCGGCAAGGCGCGGGCCGACGCCGGCAAGCGTACGGGTCTCGGCAAAAAGCGGGTTGAGGATAGCAGGCCGCATGCCGCTATATCGATGATTTCGCCGCCTGTGTTCAAGCTTTGTTCAGGCGAGGGGCGACGGCTGGACGCCCTTGGGGCGGCGCGCCGGACGATTCGCAGGAGACGATCCGCCGAACGATCCGCAGGACGATCCGCCGCTAGGCGTCAGCGGTGTTCACCGCCGCACAACGCCGCTACACTCACCTCATGACACCGTTAACCGATCCGCGCCGCAAGCAAATGCTCTACCGGGCCATGCACCGCGGCTTTAAGGAAGCCGATCTTTTGATCGGGAATTTCGCCGCCGAGCATCTTGCCGGAATGGATGAGGCCGAGCTCTTAGAATTTGAAGAGCTGTTGAAGCTGTCCGACCACGATCTCTACAACTGGGCGACGGGCCGGGAAGACCCGCCCGCCAATGTTTCAGGCCCGGTATTTGAAAAGCTGAAAGCTTACGACGTCGCGAAAATAACGGCGCCCTGAACCTGAGCCGGAGCCTGACCGCTACGGTGAATTCCCCCCACATCAAAAGACAGAAGGCGCGATCAACCCAGAATCGCGCCTTCGAGACAAGAGAGCGGTCTGCGGATATCGATCAGCTGATCGGTATTGCCGACCGCCGGTGCAGGCTCTGGTCAGTCCGGACGTAATCAGTGCGGATGATCGCCATTGTCGGTTTCCGGATCGTCTACGACGATATCTGATCCAAGCTTGAACCGAAGGCTATAACGATAAACCTGACCGTCATTATTCAGATCTATCACCTCAAACATTTCAGCGTTACGGCTCGTATTGAAATCGAGAAAAACGCGTCCCTCGTAAGGTTTTGTCGGGCTCTCATTCGGTTTGAGGTTTCTCGCAAGGTCGATGTACATCGCCTCACGCTGATCAAGGAACCGGATGCCGGCAACTGACTCCTCGACGGCCAACCGAAACTGAAGTTTGACGATCTCTTCCCGGATATCCAACAGGCTTAGCGCGCGAACTTCATCAGCTCGCTGACGATCAACAAACTCGCCAAGCGTCGGCGGCGTCACGTCGCTATTTGTTTTTTCATCGGCGGTTTTGCGGAATGGAGGGGTGTTGCCGGTAAGATCAATGTCGCCATTACTGTTCGTATAAGGTCCAAAATACCGGAATGAGAACCCGCCCGGCTCGCTCGAATCCCGTTTCACAGTGACGTCGATCGGGACGGCCACGGCCTCGCTGATCGGTTTTTGCGGAACCGGTGTTCTTTTTGGCGGACTATACGGTGCGTCGCTGTGGTAAGCGCAGCCGGCGAAGACCGAAGCAATAATGGCTAGCGTAATACTTTTCGAGAAAGAAGTAAGTTTCATGATGCTCCCCTTTTTTCTTGCCTCACGCGAAGATTAACCAAATGCGGTCATAAAACAAGAAAAACCGGCTTCAACCGAAAGATGACTTTTCCTTCATGTAACGAGCGTTCAAGGGGAGCTTTGCTGGCTGGCGAAACGAGGATGTTGAACGCCAATTTTTTGCAGTCGCAATCGCAATGCTTCGGCTTCTTCGTTCCGACGAAGGGTGGCGTAAAGTTCGTAAAGCGACAGCAGCGCTGACACAGGCATTGGTCCGTCAGCGCGATCGGCGACCTCGAAGGCTTGCTGTTTGATAAAGTTCAGTTGCGCGTCGGTTCTGGTCTGGCTGCAATTTTTTATAACGGCGGTGGCGGCGGTGGCGATGATTTCTTCCCTGACGGAAATGTCTTGCTCAGAAAGGGCTTCGATTTGCGATGATAATAGTTCGCATACGTTCGCGCTGGATTTTTCTGTCTCTGCTTTTCTGGCGAGGGAGGCGATATAGGCGATCCGCGCAAATCCGTCAGAACCATCGGCGGTCAAGGCTGTCAAAGCATGTTCGGCGGCGAAATTTGCGAACGCCAGCTCCTGAGCGTGATCTGCGCGAAAGTGCGCAATCTGCGAGCGCAGAATATCGATGTAGGCTGAGTTTTTGCGCCATTGAGTGTTTTGGGGGTCGCGCGTAACAAGACGCCCGGAAGCAAGCGCCGCGTTCTCGATATATTGAAAGGCGCGATCAGTCTCGCCAAGAAATAGCGATGCGTCCGCAAATCTTCGCAGCGCAATTGAGGTGTCGTAAAGTAACCGGAAGTTTTCAGCGTCGCCAATCGACAACTGATTATATAAGTCGATTTGGGTCTGAGAAACTTCCTGCGCTCTGCGGAAATCCCCACGGGCTAATTCCATGCGCGCAATATTCGACAGCGCACGCGCGTAATTCCTCGTGATGCGCGCATCGTTCGGGTTTTGGTCGTATAATTTTTTGCGAGCTTTCATTGAGCGCGTATAGAAATCGCCCGCCCTTTCGTAGTTTCTGGCCGCCATCGCCAATGCGCCGAGATTGCTGTTCGAATAGGCGACTTCTAATTGGTAGTCGGAATTCTCTGGCTCGATTTCAATGAGTTGATCGGCCAGCTCTCGATAGCGTGTCCAATTTTCTTCCGCCGTCGCTAACGCTGATCGCCTGTAAGCGATATCGCCAACATAGAAGACGCTCTGCGCATGGTCATAGATGCGTTGCGCATCATCTGGGAAACGACGGAGCAATTCTGCGGTTGTTGCAGAGGCCTCTTCATAAGCGGACAAGGCCGCCGTCAGATCATTTCTGTTTTGATCGACGGCGCCGGAAAATTGCAACGCGCGTGCGCGGCGGCCAAGCGCGTCAGCGTCCAGCTTCGACAAATCCTGACCGGCGTAATATTCAAGAGCGCGGTCGCCGAGAATTTCGAGTGTGCCGAGTTTTCCGACAACCTGTTCGGCTTCCTCGCGCACATCTGTGATCATGAAATCGATTAAGCCCTCGGCCTCGGCGCGTTGCAGCTCTGCTTCGGTTTGCGCTTCGAGGGCGCGGCCGCGTTGGTCGAACGCGTAGACGGAAAGCATGCCCATAATTGCGGCGAGACTTAACGATGTTCCGACGATGACGCGGGTGCGCCGGGCGCGGCGCTGGGCTTCGCGCTGCACGAGGTCGTCGAGGGGCACGCCGATGAGGCCGGCGACCAGTTTGGAGATCGCGGCCTGCTTGCCGTCTTTTTCATCGCGCGCATCGGCGGCGAGGGGCTCGACGGGCAGCCGCGCGCCGGTTTCGTCTTCATCAAAACGCAAACGTTCGGGAAAGGCCTCGGTCGCCGGGTCGCCGGAAAACGGCTCGCCGTCGACGATCACCGTGAGAATGCGGTCGCTGCCGTGGAATGCTTTAAAGTTCCGGATTTCCTCACCGACCCATTTCGACTGCGCCGAGTTCGGCGAGGAGATCACCACCAGAAACTGGCTGTCTTTCAGGGCGGCGAGAATGGTGGCGTTGAGATTGCCCGCGGCGGGCAGGTCTTCGCGATCACGGAATATCGGCGTCAGGCGTTTGGGGATCGGCCCGGCGCCGGTTTCGCGCCCCACCAGCTTTGCCGGCACTGAATAGGTTTCCAGCGCACGATGAAGCCAGTCGCCCCACTTTTCGTCGGCGTGCGAATAGCTGATGAACGCCTTGTAGCGGAACAAGGTCATCGGGTCCCCGACTGTCATTTAGCCCGCATAGACCATAGTCGCGATCGTCGCACCGCGCCAGCAAAGCGCGCAGTCATATCGGCGCGTGCGCGATGGCGGGGATGGCGTTGGTCCCGGCGCCGGCCGTTTGCGCAGCGTGTGTACAGCGGTTTGGAGCCAATCCCGTGACAAATCGGCAAAAAGGGGGGTGACAAAGCGTCATTCGTCGGTCATAAGCCGGCGCTCGAAGTCGGCCTTGCCGGCTTTGCCTGTCCAAGACGCTTGGCGCTGATCGATTTTTTCGTGACGCTTAATGTCGCCAAGTCAGACAGATGCAAAACGATCCTGACCATGCCTTCCGGGCGGCGCGTCAGGCGTTTTACGTTTGAGGGCAGGTTCCTGGCGCAGGCGCGCGGGAGCCTTTTTTGGTTCTCCGTTCACTTGCAACTGAAATCTGACGCCGGCCGGCTGGCCGACGGCGACGAACCGAAGGATGTCCTTATGGACAGAACGCAAAAAGCGGAAATGGTCGACTGGATCGGCGGCGTTTTTGACAACAACGCTGTCGTGGTCGTGAAAAACGGCGGGCTCAGCGTCGCCGAGATGTCCGAGCTTCGCGGCGAGCTGCGCGAGGCCGGCGCTTCCATGAAAGTTGTCAAAAACCGGCTCGCCAAGATCGCGATCAGCGGCAAGGCGGCGCAGGAAATCTCCGGGCTTTTTGAAGGCCCGACGGCGATTGCATTTTCTGAAGATCCTGTCGCGGCGGCCAAGGCCGTCCACGCGTATGCCAAAAAGAATGAAAAGCTTGAAATTCTCGGCGGCGCGATGGGCGAGGAGATGCTCGACGAGAAAGCCGTCAAGGCGCTCGCGTCAATGCCGTCGCGCGAAGATATTCTCGCATCCATCGTTCAGGCGATCATGTCGCCTGCCTCTGAAATCGTTGGCGCAGTGACGGCTCCGGCCACTGAACTCGCCGGCATCCTGAAAACCCTCGAAGAACGCGAAGCGGCCTGACGGCGCGCGGGCGATCTTCTGTAAAAATTTGACCTGAAGGACAAAAAAATGGCTGATATCAAGAAACTGGCTGAAGAACTTGTCGGCTTGACGCTGTTGGAAGCGGCTGAGCTGAAAAACCTCCTTAAAGAAGAATACGGCATCGAGCCGGCAGCGGGCGCGGTTGCGGTTGCGGCGGCGCCGGGCGGCGCAGGCGGCGGCGAAGCGGCTGAAGAAAAAGACGAGTTCGACATCATTCTCGTCGAAGCCGGCGACAAGAAAATCAACGTGATCAAGGAAGTCCGCGCGATTACGGGTCTTGGCCTGAAAGAAGCCAAAGAGCTCGTCGAAGCCGGCGGCAAGGCGGTCAAGGAAGGCGCGCCGAAAGCCGAAGCCGAAGAGATCAAGAAAAAGCTGGAAGACGCCGGCGCGAAAGTCGAGCTCAAGTAGCCCTGACGGCTCTTTCGTGCGTAATTGCGGCCGGGCGCTGAAACGAGCGTCCGGCTGTTTTTATGCGGCCGCCAAAGGGGATGAGGCCAGGGCCTGCGGCGATTTTGCATTTCACGGCGGGTTGAAGAAATTTTGGGAAAAAAACCGGTCGGTTTTTCTTGACAAGGGTTGCGGAATGCGGGGGAGACGCTTATTAACCGCGTTCGCTACGGTTGAATGTTCGGCCGTGGCAACGGCTTTGCGGCGAGCATTATTCTTGAAAACTGGTCACATCAAGACCTGAAACCATGACTGTTTGAGACGCCCGGGGCGCAGTGCGCGCCTTGTTCGGGCGTTTTCGCGTTATGCCAGCGTGATGGCGCGCGGCGGTCATGGCGACGCCGTCGCGCCGGTTTCTGCAGCGCTCCGTCAAGCGCCCGCGGGAATTGAGCATTTATGAGGACTGAAGATGGCGCAATCTTTCGTTGAAAAAAAACGCATTCGTAAAAGCTTCGGGCGCATCGGCGATGCGGCCCCGATGCCGAATCTGATCCAGGTTCAAAAGGATTCTTATGAACAGTTCCTGCAGCGCCATGTGCCTGCCGACGAGCGTTTGAACGAAGGCATTGAAGCCGTATTCCGGTCCGTCTTTCCGATCACCGATTTCACCGAAACGGCGGTCCTGGAATATGTCTCCTACGAATTCGAAAACCCGAAATACGATGTCGAGGAATGTCAACAGCGTGACATGACCTATGCGGCGCCGCTCAAAGTGACGTTGCGCCTCGCCGTTTTCGAGGTCGACGAGGAGACCGGCGCGAAGTCGATCCGCGACGTCAAGGAACAGGAAGTCTACATGGGCGACATGCCGCTCATGACGGACAACGGCACGTTCATCGTCAACGGCACGGAGCGGGTCATCGTCTCCCAGATGCACCGCTCGCCGGGCGTATTTTTTGACCACGATCGCGGCAAGACGCATTCCTCGGGCAAGTTGTTGTTCGCCGCGCGTATTATTCCCTATCGCGGCTCATGGCTCGACTTTGAGTTCGATCCGAAAGACATCGTCAATGTCCGCATCGACCGGCGCCGCAAATTGCCGGCGACGACGCTGCTTTATGCGCTCGGGATGGATCAGGAAGAAATCCTCGATCAGTTCTATGACCGGGTGTCGCACGAGCGCGCCGAGCTGAAAGAACTCGGGGCCGGCTGGTCGATGCCTTACAATCCCGACCGTTATAAAGGCGTCAAACTTGAGCGCGATTTGATCGACGCCAAGACCGGCGACGCGGTTGCGGAAGCCGGCAAGAAAATGACGGCGCGCGCGGTCAAGAAGCTGGCCGAAGACGGCGTCAAGAAGCTCTTTATTTCCGACGCGGAAATGGTCGGGCGTTATTTCGCCTCGGACCTTGTTAATTTTGAAACCGGCGAGATTTACGGCGAGGCGGGCGAAGAGGTCACTGAAAAGCACCTCGAGACTTTCGCCGAAATCGGCATTGACGCTTTCGACACCATTGATGTCGATCACGTCAATATCGGCGCCTATATCCGTAATTCTCTGTCTGCGGACAAAAACTCGAACCGTGACATGGCGCTGATCGATATTTATCGCGTCATGCGCCCTGGCGAGCCGCCGACCCTTGAGACGGCGGAAGGTCTTTTCTACGGCCTTTTCTTCGACGACGAACGCTATGACCTGTCGTCCGTCGGGCGCGTCAAGATGAACATCCGTCTTGGTTTCGAGACCGAAGACACGCTGCGCACCTTGCGCAAGGAAGATATCCTCTCGGTCCTGAAGACGCTGGTCGATCTGCGCGACGGTCGCGGCGAAATCGACGACATCGACAATCTCGGCAACCGCCGGGTGCGCTCGGTCGGCGAACTGATGGAAAACCAGTATCGCATTGGCCTGTTGCGCATGGAACGCGCCATCAAAGAGCGGATGTCTTCTGCCGAGCTTGAAACGTTGATGCCGCACGATCTGATCAACGCAAAGCCGGTTGCGGCTGCGGTGCGCGAATTTTTTGGCTCCTCGCAGCTGTCGCAATTCATGGATCAGACGAACCCGCTGTCGGAAATCACCCACAAGCGCCGGCTTTCCGCTCTCGGACCGGGCGGTCTGACGCGTGAGCGCGCTGGCTTTGAGGTGCGCGACGTTCACCCGACGCATTACGGCCGGATCTGTCCGATTGAAACGCCGGAAGGCCCGAATATCGGTCTGATCAACTCGCTCGCGACCCATGCGCAAATCAACAAATACGGCTTCATCGAAAGCCCGTATCGCAAGGTCAATGAAGGCAAGCTGACAGACGATGTCGTTTATCTGTCGGCGATGGAAGAGGCGCGCTTTTCGATTGCGCAGGCTAACGCCGGCATCGACGACCACAAAAAGCTCGAAAACGAATTTGTGAACTGCCGCGCCGGCGCCTTCCGCGACGCGACGCTGATGCCGCGCGAGGAAGTTGATTATATCGACGTCTCGCCGAAACAGCTCGTCTCGGTCGCCGCTGCGCTGATCCCGTTTCTGGAAAATGACGACGCCAACCGCGCTCTGATGGGCTCGAACATGCAGCGTCAGGCCGTGCCGCTGTTGCAGGCTGAAGCGCCCTATGTCGGCACGGGCATGGAATCGATTGTGGCGCGCGATTCCGGCGCCGCGATCGCCGCCAAGCGCACCGGCATTATCGAACAAGTGGACGCTCAGCGGATCGTTGTGCGCGCAACCGAAGAGACCGACCCGACCAAGCCCGGCGTTGATATCTACAACCTGCGCAAATTCCAGCGCTCGAACCAGTCGACCTGCATCAATCAGCGTCCGCTGGTGAAAATCGGCGACCAGGTGCGCGAGGGCGACATTATCGCTGACGGTCCGTCTACGGATCTTGGCGAGTTGGCGCTCGGCAAAAACGTGCTCGTCGCGTTCATGCCGTGGAACGGCTATAACTTCGAAGATTCAATCCTGATCTCGGAACGGATCGTGCGCGACGACGTCTTTACGTCAGTGCATATTGAGGAATTCGAGGTGATGGCGCGCGACACCAAGTTGGGCCCTGAAGAGATCACCCGCGATATTCCGAACGTTTCCGAAGAGGCGCTGCGCAACCTCGATGAGGCGGGCATCGTCGCCATCGGCGCGGAAATTCACCCGGGCGATATTCTTGTCGGCAAGATTACGCCGAAGGGCGAGTCGCCGATGACGCCGGAGGAAAAACTCCTGCGGGCGATCTTCGGCGAGAAAGCCTCCGACGTGCGCGACACGTCCTTGAAGTTGCCGCCGGGCGCCTCGGGCACCGTTGTTGAGGTGCGCGTCTTCAATCGTCATGGCGTCGATAAGGACGAACGCGCGGTGGCGATCGAGCGCGAAGAGATCGATCGTCTCGCCAAAGACCGCGACGACGAACTGGCGATCCTTGAGCGGAACATCTTCTCGCGTCTGAAAGAGCTGTTGCTTGGCAAGACGGCCGTTTCCGGGCCCAAGGAATTCGATAAAGGCCAGGTGACGGAAGACAAACTCGGCGCGTTGACGCGCGGCCAGTGGTGGAAAATCGGCCTCGAGGACGAAGCCGCCATGGGCGAGGTCGAAGCGCTCAAAAAACAATATGACGAGAGCCGCTCACGGCTTGAGGCGCGCTTTGACGACAAGGTCGACAAGCTGCGTCGCGGCGATGAATTGCCGCCCGGCGTCATGAAAATGGTCAAGGTCTTTGTCGCCGTGAAGCGCAAGCTTCAGCCGGGCGACAAAATGGCCGGCCGTCACGGCAACAAGGGTGTCATCTCGCGGATTGCGCCGATTGAAGACATGCCGTTCCTCGGCGACGGCACGGCGGTCGACATCGTGCTGAACCCGCTTGGCGTTCCCTCGCGGATGAATGTCGGACAGATTTTGGAAACCCATCTCGGCTGGGCCTGTCGCGGTCTCGGCCAGCAGATCAGGGATGTTCTGGAACGCTGGAATGCGGAGCTTGCGAGCCGCGACGACATGGTCGCCAAGCTCAAGGAGGTCTACGGCGATGAACAGGCGTTGCCGCGCTCCAATGAAGAGATCAAGGAGCTCGCCGGCAATCTCGTACGCGGCGTGCCGATTGCGACGCCGGTCTTTGACGGCGCCGACGAAGCCGACATCGTCGAGATGCTCGGCAAGGCGGGTCTTGAAGATTCAGGGCAGGTGACGCTGTTTGACGGGCGCACCGGCGACCAGTTCGCCCGGCAAGTGACGGTGGGCTACAAATATCTTTTGAAGCTGCACCACCTTGTCGACGACAAGATCCACGCGCGCTCAATCGGTCCGTACTCGCTGGTCACGCAACAGCCGCTCGGCGGCAAGGCGCAGTTCGGCGGGCAACGTTTCGGCGAAATGGAAGTCTGGGCCCTCGAAGCCTATGGCGCGGCCTACACGCTGCAGGAAATGTTGACCGTGAAATCGGACGACGTCGCCGGCCGCACGAAAGTCTACGAGGCGATTGTGCGCGGCGACGACAGCTTCGAGGCCGGCATTCCGGAAAGCTTCAACGTGCTTGTCAAAGAGATGCGTTCGCTCGGCCTGAATGTCGAGTTGCAGACCGGCTGATCAAAATATTGCGCGGGGGCGTTTCGCCCTCACGCCTTTGAACTGTTTGGCGGCGAAAGCCGCACACCGCATAAAACGAGGTCTTTCATGTCCCAGGAAATGATGAACATTTTTAATCCGGTAGCGCCGGTGGCGACGTTCAATCAGATCCGCATTTCGCTGGCGAGCCCGGAGAAAATTCTTTCCTGGTCGTTCGGCGAAATCAAAAAGCCGGAAACGATCAACTACCGCACGTTCAAGCCGGAGCGGGACGGATTGTTCTGTGCGCGTATTTTTGGTCCGGTTAAGGACTACGAGTGCTTGTGCGGCAAATATAAGCGCATGAAGTACAAAGGCATCACCTGCGAGAAGTGCGGCGTTGAGGTGACGTTGACGAAAGTTCGCCGCGACCGCATGGGCCACATCGAGCTTGCGGCGCCGGTCGCGCATATCTGGTTTCTGAAATCGCTCCCGTCCCGGATTTCGCTGATCCTCGACATGACGCTGAAAGATGTCGAGCGGGTTCTTTATTTTGAAAACTACATTGTTATTGAGCCTGGCCTGACGCCGCTCGAGCCGAACCAGTTGCTGTCGGAAGAAGAATATCTGACGGCGCAGGAAGAGTATGGCGAGGACTCCTTCACCGCCGGCATCGGCGCGGAAGCGATCCGCGAAATCTTGCAAAGCCTCGACCTTGAGCAAATCGCCGAGCAGTTGAAGGTCGAAATCGCCGAGGCGACGACGGAGCTGAAGCCGAAAAAACTCGCCAAGCGTCTGAAGATCATTAACGCCTTCATTGAAAGCGGCAACCGGCCGGAATGGATGATCATGACGGTGATCCCGGTGATCCCGCCGGAATTGCGCCCGCTGGTGCCGCTCGACGGCGGCCGCTTTGCGACGTCTGACCTCAACGATCTCTACCGCCGCGTCATCAACCGCAACAACCGCCTGAAGCGGCTGATTGAGCTGCGCGCGCCGGACATTATCGTCCGGAACGAAAAGCGGATGTTGCAGGAATCTGTCGACGCGCTGTTTGACAATGGCCGCCGCGGCCGCGTGATCACGGGCACCAACAAGCGTCCGCTGAAATCGCTGTCCGATATGCTGAAAGGCAAGCAAGGTCGTTTCCGCCAGAACCTGCTCGGCAAACGCGTCGACTATTCCGGCCGTTCGGTGATCGTTGTCGGTCCGGAATTGAAGCTGCATGAATGCGGGCTGCCGAAAAAGATGGCGCTCGAATTGTTCAAGCCGTTCATCTATTCGCGCCTTGACGCCAAGGGTCTGTCGGCCACCGTCAAGCAAGCCAAAAAGCTGGTTGAAAAAGAGCGTCCCGAGGTTTGGGACATTCTCGATGAGGTGATCCGCGAACACCCGGTCATGCTGAACCGCGCGCCGACGCTGCACCGTCTCGGCATCCAGGCGTTTGAGCCGAAACTCATCGAGGGTAAAGCGATCCAGCTGCACCCGCTTGTCTGCACGGCGTTCAACGCCGACTTCGACGGCGACCAGATGGCCGTGCACGTGCCATTGTCGCTGGAGGCGCAGCTCGAAGCGCGCGTTCTGATGATGTCGACGAACAACATCCTGTCGCCGGCGAACGGCAAGCCGATTATTGTTCCGTCTCAGGACATTGTTCTGGGGCTCTACTACCTGTCGATTGAAAAAGAAAAAGAGCCCGGCGAGGGCATGGTCTTCGGCTCGATCGACGAAATTGAGCATGCGCTAAACGCCGGCGCAGTGACGCTGCACTCCAAAATCAAGGCGCGCTGGGAGTCGGTCGACAAGGACGGCCAGCCGATCCGCGAAGTCGTCGAGACGACGCCGGGCCGGATGAAAATTGCGCAGGTGCTGCCGAAAGACGGCAATGTGCCATTTGCAGTCGTTAACCAGCTCCTCACAAAGAAGAGCATTCAGTCGCTAATCGATATCGTCTATCGCCATTGCGGTCAGAAAAAGACGGTGATCTTCGCCGACCACATTATGGATCTCGGCTTCAAGGAAGCGTGCAAGGCCGGTATTTCATTCGGCAAGGACGACATGGTGATCCCCGAAGCCAAGCATCAACTGGTTGAGGAGACGCGTGCGCTGGCGCGGGACTTTGAGCAGCAGTATGCGGATGGTTTCATTACGCGCGGCGAGAAATACAACAAGGTCGTCGACGCCTGGGCCAAGTGCACCGACAAGATCGCCGATGCGATGATGGCGGAGATTTCGGCGGTGCGCGTCGATGATGAGACTGGCCGCGAAAAGCCGGTGAACTCTGTCTATATGATGTCCCATTCGGGCGCGCGGGGCTCGCCCGCCCAGATGAAACAGCTCGCCGGCATGCGCGGCCTGATGGCCAAGCCGTCGGGCGAGATCATCGAGACGCCGATCATTTCGAACTTCAAGGAAGGCCTGACCGTTCTTGAGTACTTCAACTCGACCCACGGCGCCCGAAAAGGCCTTGCGGATACGGCTTTGAAGACCGCGAACTCCGGTTACCTGACGCGCCGTCTCGTTGACGTCGCGCAGGACTGCATCATCCGCGAAGACGATTGCGGCACCGAAAACGGCATTACGCACGAAGCGGTGGTGCAGGGCGGTGAGACGATCGTGCCTCTTTCGCAGCGCATTCTGGGCCGCACCTTGCTGGAAGATGTCACGCATCCTGAGACCGGCGAGACTGTCGCGCGTATCGGCGACGAGGTCGATGAGGCGCAGGCGGAAGAAATTGAAGCGACCGGCATTCAGAAAATCCGTGTGCGGTCGGCTCTGACCTGTGAGTCAAAGTCGGGCGTCTGCGCAAAATGCTACGGGCGCGATCTGGCGCGCGGCAGCCACGTGAATATCGGCGAAGCCGTCGGCGTTATTGCCGCGCAATCGATCGGCGAGCCGGGCACGCAGCTGACGATGCGCACGTTCCACGTCGGCGGCACGGCGCAGGTTGGCGACACCTCGTTCATCGAGGCCAGCCACGAAGGCAAGATCGTTCTTGAAAATCGCAACGTCGTGAAGAACTCCGACGGCGATCTGATGGTCATGGGCCGCAACACGCTCGTCACCATTGTCGACGACGAGGGCAAAACGCATGCATCTTATAAGCTGAGCTATGGCGCCAAACTGCGGGTCGATGACGGCGATGCGGTCACCCGCGGGCAGCGTCTTGCAGACTGGGATCCCTATACGATCCCGATCCTGACCGAGCTTGCCGGTAAGGTGAAATACGAGGACCTTCAGGAAGGCTTCTCAATGCAGGTTGTCGCCGACGAAGCGACCGGTATTGCGAGCCGCGTTGTCACCGACTGGCGGGCCAATCCGCGCGCCGCGGACATGAAGCCGGCGATCGTTCTTGTCGACGACGAAGGCGAGCCTTTGAAACTCGAAGGCGGCGGCGAGGCGCGCTACACGCTCCCTGTCGACGCCATTCTCTCGGTGGAAGACGGCGACAAGATGCGCGTCGGCGATACGCTGGCGCGGATCCCGACCGAGGGCGCCAAAACCAAGGACATCACCGGCGGTCTGCCGCGGGTTGCGGAACTCTTTGAGGCCCGCCGTCCAAAAGATCATGCGATCATCGCCGATGTCGACGGCAAGGTGGAGTTCGGACGCGACTATAAGAACAAACGTCGTATCAGGATTATTCCAACCGATGAGAGCCTGGAGCCGTCCGACTATCTGGTGCCGAAAGGCAAGCACATCACCGTTCAGGAAGGCGACTTCATCGCCAAGGGCGAATATCTGATGGACGGCAATCCGGCGCCGCACGATATTCTTCAAATCCTCGGCATTGAAGCGCTCGCCGACTTCCTGATCGACGAAATTCAGGAGGTTTACCGGCTGCAGGGCGTTCCGATTAACGACAAACATATTGAAGTGATCGTTCGCCAGATGCTGCAAAAAGTCGAAATCAGCGATCCGGGCGACTCGCTCTTCCTGAAGGATGAGCAAGTCGACAAGCTTGAATTCGAAGAGGTCAATGAGCGCCTTGAGAATGAGGGCAAGGCGCCGGCCAAGGGCGCGCCGGTTCTGCTCGGCATCACCAAAGCTTCGCTGCAGACGCGTTCGTTTATTTCGGCGGCGTCTTTCCAGGAGACGACGCGCGTCCTCACCGAGGCCGCGGTCAACGGCAAGGTCGATGTTCTGGAAGGCTTGAAGGAAAACGTCATTGTCGGCCGGTTGATCCCGGCCGGTACGGGCGGGCAAATGGCGCGTCACCAGGTCGAAGCCGACCGGCGCGATCAGGTCTTGCTCGAAGAGCGCGCCAAGCGTCTGGCCGAAGCGTTGCCGGCCCCGGAAGAAGGCGCAGCGACGCCCGAAGCGGATGCAGCGCCCGAAGCGGATGCGGCGCCGGTTGACGCCGACGCCGCCGGCGAGGAACAAGCGCCCGCCGCTGAATAGCGGCGCGCATTTAAACATTCAAACGGCCGCGCTGGGTTTCCTGCGCGGCCGTTTTGCATCAACCGCCTTTGGATGCGCTGGGGACTAGAGGCCGCCCATGACAGAAACAACACAGACACCGGAAAGCAGCGCGGGTTCAAACGCCGGGCCGCTGCCCGACATCATTGTCATCGGGTCGATGAAATGCGCGACCTCGTCGATCTGTAATTTTCTGGAACGCCATCCGGATGTGTTTTTCCTGCCCGGCGCGGAACCGGAGTTCTTTTCAAAAGATGAGCGCTGGTCCGGCGGCGTGGACGCCTACCGCGCCTTGTTTCGCGATGCGCCGGAAGGCGCGCGCGTCGGCGAAGGCAGCAATTCCTATTCGATGGTTGATCAGTACCCGGACGCACCGGCGCGGATCAAGGACGTGATCCCGCACGCGCGGCTGATCTATTCGGTGCGCCACCCGGTTGAACGGATGGTCTCGGTCTGGGGTCAGTTGCGGTTTCAATCCCCCGATCTCATTTCCTACGATATCAATCGCGCGGTGCGGGAGAACCCGGCGATGCTCGCCTATCCGAGTTATTTCAATCGGCTTCTCGACGCCTATGAGGCGCAGTTTGCGGCGGATCAGATCTGGGTTGGCTATATGGAGGATCTCAAAGCGGATGCCGCCTCTTTTTATGGCGCGCTTTGCGATCACTGCGGCGTTGCGATGAATGAAGCCGCGCTGCAAAGCGACGCCTGGAAGAACAAGACCGAAGGCCGCCGGATCGCCAGTGAAAAATACAGCGCCTTGCGCGCCGTGCCCGGCGTCAGGGCGCTGGCGAAGATTGCGCCGACGGGCCTCAAAGAGGCGGTGAAATCCAAATTGCGTCGTCCGACCCCTTCGACAAAGGAATTGATGGAAAAACTCGATCTGCCGGACGATATCCGCCGCGATCTGAAACAAGATGCGCGCGCTTTCCTCGCGCGGACCGGTAAGCCAGCGGATTTCTGGAAATTCGCCTTTTAGCCGGGCCGGCCCAGGACGGCGGGCAGGGCGCCGTCCTTGAGCGTTGCGCGCGCAGCCCCGGGATCGCCAAGCCAGGTTTTGACAATATCGCCCCATAGCAGGTCGCATTTGATGGTCGACCACAGCGCGCCCGTCGCCGCCGACGCCTCGGCGTAGCGCGCGCTGTCGGTCAGGAGCGCTGTAATCGCCGCGCTCATGGCCGGCGGCGATCGCTCCGGCGTCATGGCAATGGCGGGTTGATCGCGGAAAAACAGCTGAAACATCGGATGGTCGGTCAGAATAAGCGGTGTGCGCGTCGCGAGGGTCTCGTAGATCGTCATCGGCAGACCTTCCGGATAGGCGTGACGGCTCGCGACCACTGAAATCGTCGCCTTTTCCAGATAGGAAAGGACGGCGTCATGCGGCTGCCGGCCCAGCATTTTTACCCGGTCGCCAAGCCCCAGCGCCGCGATCTGCGCTTTTGCCGCGTCTTCAAAGGGCCCCGCGCCGATCATGATCCACTCAAACGCGACGCCGCGCTGCTTCAGCGCCGCCGCCGCTTCGATGCAGTCGCCTGAGCCCTTCGGTTCGGAAATGACGCCAACCGAGACAATCAGAGGCGGGCCGTCACTGAGGGTCTTGGCGCGATAGGCTTGCGGGGTGTGTTCATGCGGCCAGTCCCAGGGAAAGATCTTTTCCGGCTTTACGCCGATGCGCTCAAGGGACAGACACGCCGGAATATTGTGGTTTGCGACCAGCGAGATCGCCTCGCGGTTCAAAAGGCGCGCCAGCCAGCGCGCCTTCAGGGCCTTGCGCCAGCCTGCCGTCTCCCAGCTGTCGGCGAAGATCGGCAGGGTCAAAACGCCGCGCCGCAAGGCCCAGGAGAGGACGCCAGGCGACGGCGAGCGCAGGATCAGGCGGTCAATCGCCCATTTGTCGAACAGCGCGCAGATCGCGCGCGCATCAAGCCCGCCATTGCGGTAGGGAACCGGTGCGGCGACCAGGCCCGGCGCGAGCTCCTTTTCCGGTCCGCTCTCGGCCAGTGTCGAACAGACGCCGACGAAATCAGCCGTTTGTGCTAAATTTGCGACGAGATCGACAGAATAGCGCTGCGCATAATAGGTCTCGGCGCCGCCTTCGGCGAAGCGCTCAAAAGCTTCGGCGAAATCGCCATGTTGAAGTATGCCAATGCGCATGGTGCGACCTGTCTGATGAAGCGTGTCAAACGCCGTGGTTTCGGCGCCCCTGCAGCGGCTCTTAAGCCGATCGCGCGCGCCTGAAAAGCGGGGTGGACGGGCCGGCCCCGAACCCGCAAAAACCGGCGTGATTTCAGGGCTGATCGCCAGCGATTTAAAAAGTAAAAGAATGTCGCCAAAATCTTTACGAACGTATTGACCGTTGGGGCGTGCGCCTATAAGTAGCGCCCCTGCTGGATGGTTGGCCGTCACCGCGGGCTTTTTCGACCGCATTTTGATACGCAACCGAAGCTAGCTGAAGAGTACGATTTTTGTGCGAGACGGCGTTCTGGGAGGGCCGGAACATCGTCGCAGCGCTTTGCCTGTTTGGCGGCGCCATTCGCATGCCCTGCTGAAAGGCGCGCCGGAAACTCGGTGCGCCGCGAACGTAAAGAGAAGATTTGGAGCGCCAATGCCGACGATCCAGCAATTGATCCGTAAGCCCCGTAAGCCGAAGCGCAAGATCAACAAAGTGCCGGCGATGGAAGCGTGTCCGCAAAAACGCGGCGTGTGCACGCGCGTCTACACGACGACGCCGAAAAAGCCGAACTCGGCTTTGCGGAAGGTCGCGAAAATTCGCCTGACGAACGGCTACGAAGTGATCGGGTACATCCCGGGCGAGGGTCACAATTTGCAGGAGCACTCGGTTGTTCTGATCCGCGGCGGACGCGTCAAAGACCTTCCCGGCGTTCGTTACCACATCCTGCGCGGCGTGCTCGACACGCAAGGCGTTAAAGACCGCAAACAACGTCGCTCGAAATACGGCGCCAAGCGGCCGAAGTAAGGATTTTAGAAGATGTCACGTCGTCACCGCGCAGAAAAACGCGTCGTTCACCCGGATCCGAAATTCGGTGATCTGACAATTTCGAAATTCATGAATTACGTCATGCTCGACGGCAAAAAGCCGGCGGCTGAAAAAATCGTTTACGGGGCGCTCGACAAGATCGAAGAGCGCATGAAGCGCCCGCCCGTCGAGCTGTTTAAAGAAGCCCTCGACAATGTGACCCCGGCCATCGAAGTGCGCTCTCGGCGCGTCGGCGGCGCGACCTATCAGGTCCCTGTCGAAGTCCGTCCGGACCGCAAACTCGCGCTCGCCATGCGCTGGATCATTGCGGCGGCGCGCGCACGCAACGAGACCACGATGGTCGACCGTTTGTCGAATGAACTGATGGATGCTGCGCAGAACCGCGGCGCGTCCGTGAAGAAACGCGAAGACACGCACCGCATGGCGGAAGCCAACCGCGCCTTCTCGCATTATCGCTGGTAGCAAGAGTTTAAGTTAAGGAACCGGTCCGATGGCCCGCACGCATAAAATTGAGGATTATCGAAACTTCGGCATCATGGCCCACATCGATGCGGGCAAGACGACGACGACCGAACGCGTTCTCTATTACACAGGCAAAAGCCACAAGATCGGCGAAGTCCACGACGGCGCTGCGACCATGGACTGGATGGAGCAGGAGCAAGAGCGCGGCATTACGATTACGTCCGCCGCCACGACCTGTTTCTGGAACGACAAGCGCCTCAACATTATTGACACGCCCGGACACGTCGATTTCACCATTGAGGTCGAACGGTCGTTGCGCGTGCTTGACGGCGCTGTTGCGTTGCTTGACGCCAACGCCGGCGTTGAGCCGCAGACCGAAACGGTCTGGCGTCAGGGCGACAAATACAATGTCCCGCGGATGTTCTTCATCAACAAGATGGATAAGATCGGTGCGGACTTCTACAACTCCGTCGACACGATCCACGACCGGCTCGCGGCGAAGACCGTTATTCTTCAGCTGCCGATCGGCGCTGAGAGCGACTTCAAAGGCGTCGTCGATCTGATCACGATGAAAGCTATCATCTGGGAAGAAGAATCCCTCGGCGCGAAGTTCCACGAGGCCGAAATCCCCGCTGATCTCGCCGACAAGGCGGCGGAATATCGCGAAAAGATGATCGAAGCCGTCGTCGAAATCGACGAAGAGGCGATGGAAGCCTATCTTGAAGGCAATGAGCCCGACCAGGCGAAGATCAAGGAATTGGTCCGTAAAGGGACATGTACGGTTGAATTCCATCCGGTGCTCTGCGGTTCCGCGTTCAAGAACAAGGGCGTGCAGCCCATGCTCGACGCTGTCGTCGACTATCTGCCGTCGCCGGTTGAAGTGCCGGCCATCAAGGGCGTCCTACCAGACAGCGACGAAGAAGTGACGCGCGTTTCATCTGATGACGAGCCGCTGTCGATGCTTGCGTTCAAGGTCATGAACGATCCGTTTGTCGGCTCACTGACTTTCTGCCGGATCTATTCGGGCAAGCTGGAAGCCGGCACACAGCTGTTGAACACGGTCAAAGGCAAGAAAGAGCGCGCCGGCCGGATGCTGCAGATGCATTCCAATAGCCGCGAAGAAATCAAAGAGGCCTATGCGGGCGACATCATTGCGATCGTCGGTCTGAAAGACACGACGACGGGCGACACGCTGTGTGACGCCATGAACCCGGTCATCCTTGAGCGGATGGAATTCCCCGAGCCTGTTATCGAGCTTGCGGTGGAGCCAAAAACCAAGGCGGACCAGGAAAAAATGGGCATCGCGCTGCAGCGTCTCGCCGCCGAAGACCCGTCTTTCCGGGTTTCTTCCGATGAGGAAAGCGGCCAGACAATCATCGCCGGGATGGGCGAGTTGCACCTCGATATTCTCGTCGACCGCATGAAGCGCGAGTTCAAGGTGGAAGCCAATATCGGCGCGCCGCAGGTCGCCTACCGCGAGACCATCACGCGTGAGGCCGACATCGACTACACGCACAAGAAACAGTCCGGCGGCTCCGGGCAGTTTGCGCGCATCAAGATGCGTGTCATGCCGCAAGAGCCGGGCCTTGGTTATGAGTTTGAGAGCAAGATCGTCGGCGGTTCTATTCCGAAGGAATATATCCCGGGCGTCGAAAAGGGCATCAACTCTATACGCGATACGGGTCTGCTCGTCGGCTTCCCGATCCTCGACTTCAAGGTCGAGCTTTATGACGGCGCCTTCCACGATGTGGACTCGTCTGTTCTCGCGTTTGAAATCGCCGCCCGCGGCGCATTGCGCGAACATAAAGCCGAGCTTGGTCTGGCGCTGCTGGAGCCGGTCATGAAGGTCGAGGTGGTGACGCCCGATGAATACACCGGCACCGTGATCGGCGATCTCAACTCGCGTCGCGGCCAGATACAGGATCAGGAAATGCGCGGCAACGCCACCGTGGTCAACGCCATGGTGCCGCTGGCGAACATGTTCGGTTACGTCAATAACCTCCGCTCCGCCACACAGGGACGGGCGAACTACACCATGCAGTTCGACCATTATGAGCAAGTCCCGAAGAATGTGGAGGAGGAGGTCCGGGCGAAACTGGCGGGTTAGCCGCTTTGAACAAAGGCGCCTTGCTCCGTGAAAGGATCAAGGCAGTTAGATAGAAGTCAAGTAGGTTCCAAAGACGGAGAAAGTGAAATGTCGAAGGAAAAGTTTGAACGCACAAAACCGCATGCCAACATCGGCACCATTGGTCACGTCGACCATGGCAAGACGACACTGACGGCTGCGATCACGAAGTACTTCGGTGACTTCAAGGCGTATGATGAAATTGACGGCGCGCCGGAAGAAAAAGCGCGCGGCATTACGATTTCAACAGCGCACGTTGAATATGAAACCGAAGGCCGCCACTACGCACACGTCGACTGCCCCGGCCACGCCGACTATGTGAAGAACATGATCACCGGCGCGGCGCAGATGGACGGCGCTATTCTCGTGGTGAACGCCGCTGACGGCCCGATGCCGCAGACCCGCGAGCACATTCTGCTGGCGCGTCAGGTTGGCGTTCCTGCGATCGTTGTCTTCCTCAACAAAGTCGACCAGGTCGACGACGAAGAGCTTCTTGAGCTTGTTGAAATGGAAGTGCGCGAACTTCTGTCGTCCTACGACTTCCCGGGCGATGACATTCCGATCATCAAAGGCTCGGCGCTGGCCGCGATGGAAGGCAATAATCCTGAAATCGGCGAGAACGCGATCAAGGAACTGATGGAAGCTGTCGACAGCTACATTCCGACGCCGGAGCGTCCGGTCGATCAGGACTTCCTGTTGCCGATCGAAGACGTCTTCTCGATTTCCGGTCGCGGTACGGTTGTCACGGGCCGTGTTGAGCGCGGTGTTGTCAATGTCGGCGACGAGCTTGAAATCGTCGGCATCAAAGACACGCAGAAAACGACCTGCACGGGTGTTGAAATGTTCCGCAAGCTGCTCGATCGCGGCGAAGCGGGCGACAATGTCGGCGTTCTTCTGCGCGGCATCGAACGCACAGCGGTTGAACGCGGTCAGGTTCTCTGCAAGCCGGGTTCGGTTAATCCGCACACGAAATTCGTTGCTGAAGCCTACATCCTGACCAAAGAAGAAGGCGGCCGCCACACGCCGTTCTTCACCAACTATCGTCCGCAGTTCTATTTCCGCACAACCGACGTGACCGGTGTTGTCACGCTCAAGGAAGGCACGGAAATGGTCATGCCGGGCGACAATGTTGAGGTTGACGTTGAACTGATCGTGCCGATCGCCATGGAAGAAAAGCTTCGCTTTGCTATCCGCGAAGGCGGCCGCACGGTTGGCGCGGGCATCGTCTCGAAAATCGTCGAATAAAAACGCTCATTGAAAGCACGGAGGCGTCCAACGCGCCTCCGTGTTTTTTGTCTCTTTTACTATGACACGCAGATAAAACGGTCCCGACCCCATGCAACAAAATATTCGCATCAGGCTAAAAGCGTTCGACCACCGGGTTCTCGATTCCTCAACACAGGAAATCGTTGCGACGGCGAAGCGGACGGGCGCCAATGTTCGCGGGCCGATCCCTCTGCCGACCCGTATTGAAAAGTTTACGGTGAATCGCTCGCCGCACGTCAACAAAAAGTCACGCGAGCAATTCGAAATGCGCACCCATAAGCGCCTTCTGGATATCGTCGATCCGACCCCGCAGACGGTCGACGCTTTGATGAAACTCGACCTCTCGGCTGGTGTCGACGTCGAAATTCGCCTCGGCGCCTAACTCTCAGGCAAACGGGCAAAGGAGAAGAAACATGCGAACAGGAACCCGCACGGGTCTCATCGCAAAAAAGATGGGGATGACCCGTATCTATCGCGATACGGGCGAGCATATCCCGGTGACCGTATTGCAACTCGACAATTGTCAGGTTGTCGGTCAGCGCACCGTTGAAAAGCACGGCTATTCAGCGCTGCAGCTGGGCGCCGGCGAGAAGAAGGCCAAGCGCGTCAACAAGGCTGAGCGCGGCTATTTCGCGGCGGTGAACGTTGCGCCGAAAGAAAAGCTGGTTGAATTTCGCGTCGATCAGGAAAACCTTGTCGATGTCGGCGCTGAATTGAGCGCGGGCCACTACCTTGAGGGCCAGTTTGTCGATGTGACAGGCACCTCGATCGGTAAGGGTTTTGCCGGCGCGATGAAGCGTCACAATTTCGGCGGCCTGCGCGCGACCCACGGCGTTTCGATCTCACACCGGAGCCACGGTTCGACCGGTCAGTGTCAGGACCCCGGAAAAGTCTTTAAAGGCAAAAAGATGGCCGGCCAGATGGGCGCGACGCGGGTGACGACGCAGAACCTTGAAGTCGTCAGAACCGACGCCGACCGCGGGCTTATTCTTGTGAAAGGTGCTGTGCCGGGCCCGAAACAGGGTTGGGTGCTGATTAAAGACGCCATGAAAAAGCCGATCCCGGATGACGCGCCGAAGCCGGCTGCGCTCGCCGAGAAGAAGTCAGAGGCGCCTGCGGGCGACGCGGCGCCGCAAAGCGCCGGCGGCTTTGACGATGCGGTCGATCTGATCGTCTTGATCGACGGTATTGGCGACAAAACCGCCGAGCAGTTGACGGCGGAAGGCGTTGAAAAGCTGACGCAGCTGGTGGCGCTGTCCGATGAAGACCGCGCGGCGCTGTTTGAGAAACTTGATGTTGTCGATCAGGCCGAGAAGCAGGAATGGGTCGTCCAGGCGCAGGAAATGATCAACGGTCAACCGCCGCGCGCCAAGGTCGATCAGGACGCCGTTGCGAAGATCCGCGCGGCGCAAGAAAAAGCTGAGGATACGGAATAATGAAACTCGACGTCCTCAAACTCGACAGCGCGAAAGCTGGATCGATTGACGTCTCCGACGACGTTTTCGGTCTCGAGCCGCGCAAAGACATTCTGCATCGCATGGTGACCTACCAGCTCGCCAAGCGTCAGCAGGGCACACATAAAACCAAGGAACGCGGCGAAGTTTCCGGTACGACCAAAAAGTTCGGTCGCCAGAAAGGCAGCGGCGGGGCGCGTCACGGCAACCGCAAGGCGCCGCTTTTCCGCGGCGGCGGCAAGGCCCATGGGCCGCGCGTGCGCAGTCACGCAACGAAGCTGCCGAAAAAAGTGCGCGCGCTTGCGTTGCGTCATGCGCTTTCGGCGAAGAAGGCGGCTGATGAGCTGATCATCATCGACGAAGCGAAATTCGACACGCCGAAGACGAAGGAATTGATCGGGGCGCTCGCCAAACTTGGCGCTGAAAATGCGCTGATCGTCGATGTGTCGGTCGATGAAAATTTCGGTCTCGCGTCGCGTAACATTCCAAATGTCGACGTGCTGCCGGTGATCGGCGCCAACGTCTATGACATTTTGCGCCGCGACAAGCTGGTCCTGACCAAGGCGGCTGTCGAGGGCCTCGAAGCGCGCGTTGCGGGCAATGCCGGCGCCGGAGGGACAAACTAATGGCCGAGAGCAACACAAGCCAGACCGAGCGTTTCTATAACACGCTGCTGTCGCCGGTGATCACTGAAAAGTCGACGCTGGCGTCTGAGAACAATCAGGTGTCTTTCAAAGTGCCGCTTGACGCAACCAAACCGCAGATCGCCGAGGCGGTCGAAGGCCTGTTCAAGGTCAAGGTGAAGGCGGTGAACACGTTGCGCGTCAAAGGCAAAAGCAAGCAATTCCGTGGACGGCCTTATACGCGCTCCACGGTGAAGAAAGCGATTGTGACGCTCGCGGACGGGCATTCGATCGACGTCACGACAGGCCTTTAAGGGACGGGATAGCGACATGGCGCTCAGAAAATTCAAACCGACATCGCCGTCGCGCCGCCAGCTCGTGCTGGTGGATCGCAGCGAGCTGTATAAAGGCCGCCCTGAAAAGGCGCTGACCGAAGGGCTTTCGTCGAAGGCCGGTCGCAATAATACGGGCCGGATCACCGTGCGCCGCCGCGGCGGCGGCGTGAAGAAGCTCTACCGTAAGGTCGACTTCAAGCGGCGCAAATGGGACATTGAGGCGAAGGTCGAACGCCTCGAATACGATCCGAACCGGACGGCGTTCATTGCCCTGATCAAATATCTCGATGGCGAGCTTTCCTACATCATCGCGCCGCAGCGCCTGAAAGCAGGCGACAAGATCATCGCGGGCGAAAAAGTTGACGTGAAACCCGGCAACGCCATGCCGCTGCGTTCAATCCCCGTCGGCACGATCATTCACAATGTCGAAATGAAGCCGGAAAAAGGCGGCCAGATTGCGCGCTCAGCGGGCGCATACGCCCAGCTTGTCGGCCGCGACGGCGCCTATGCGCAGGTGCGGTTGCAATCGGGCGAAGTTCGCCTCGTGCCGGGCGCGTGCATGGCGACCATCGGCGCGGTTTCCAACGCCGATCACATGAACCAAAATATCGGCAAGGCTGGCCGCAACCGCCACAAGGGCAAGCGCCCGTCCGTGCGCGGCGTCGTCATGAACCCGGTCGATCACCCGCATGGCGGCGGCGAGGGCCGCACATCGGGCGGTCGTCATCCGGTGACGCCCTGGGGCAAGCCGACCAAAGGCGCGAAAACGCGCTCCCGCAAGAAACCTTCTGACAAACTCATTCTGCGCTCGCGTCACGCGCGCAAGAAAAAGCGCTAGGCGCGGCTGAGGAGATATTCATTATGCCCCGTTCCGTATGGAAAGGCCCGTTCGTCGATCGCTACCTTCTGAAGAAGGCGGAAGAATCACAGGACGGCAAACACAAAGGCGGCGTCAAAACCTGGTCGCGCCGTTCGACGATCCTGCCGCAATTCGTCGGCCTGACGTTCAATGTCTACAACGGCCAGAAATTCGTGCCTGTCCACGTCACCGAAGACATGGTCGGTCACAAACTTGGCGAATTCTCGCCGACCCGGACTTATTATGGGCATGGCGCTGATAAAAAAGCGAAGAGAAAATAGTCATGGGACAGAAGAAAAACGAACGGCGTTACGCTGACAATCAGGCGATGGCGAAGGGGCGGATGATCAAGACCTCTCCCCAGAAGCTGAATCTGGTGGCGCAGGCGATCCGCGGCAAGAAAGTCGAAAAGGCGCTCGCCGAGTTGACCTTCTCGCGCAAGCGCGTCGCCCAAAACGTCAAGAAAGTTTTGGAAAGCGCGATCGCGAACGCGGAAAACAACCATGACCTCGACATCGATAGTCTCGTCGTCGATCAGGCCTTTGTCGGCAAAAACCTCGTCATGAAGCGCTGGCGCGCGCGTGCGCGCGGCCGCGTTGGCCGCATCCAGAAGCCGTTTTCTGAAATTACGATTGTCGTCAAAGAAGTAGAGGCAGCTTAACCATGGGTCAGAAAGTCAATCCAATTGGACTGCGCCTCGGCATCAATCGCACGTGGGACTCGCGCTGGTTCGCCAATAAAGGCCAGTACGCTGATCTTCTTCATGAAGACCTGGCGATCCGTGAGTTCCTGCATAAGAAATTGTCGGCAGCCGGCGTTTCGCGCATCATCATCGAGCGCCCGCACAAAAAGTGCCGCGTCACGATCTACACGGCTCGTCCCGGCGTCGTCATCGGCAAGAAGGGCGCAGACATCGAAAAGTTGCGCTCCGAGCTTCAGAAAATGACATCGTCGGAAACGGTCCTGAACATTGTCGAGATCCGCAAGCCAGAGATCGATGCGACGCTGGTCGCGGAAAATATCGCGCAACAGCTGGAGCGCCGGGTTGCTTTTCGCCGCGCCATGAAGCGCGCGATGCAAACCGCGATGCGCATGGGCGCGCTGGGCATCCGCGTCAACGTTTCAGGCCGCCTCGGCGGCGCTGAGATTGCGCGGATGGAATGGTATCGCGAGGGCCGCGTGCCGCTTCACACGCTGCGGGCGGACATTGATTACGGCGTTGCAACGGCGCGCACGACTTACGGCGCCATCGGCGTCAAAGTCTGGATCTTTAAAGGCGAGATCATGGAACATGATCCGCTGGCGCAGGAAAAACGCCTGATCGATGCGCAAACCGGCAGCGTCGGCCAGCAAAGGCAAGGCGGACGTCCGACAGCGTCGTAACGGATCGCCTGGTGACAAATAACGCTCCGGCGGCGGGGCGCTAAAGGGACAAGTTTGGAGAGCAGAAATGCTGCAACCGAAACGAACAAAATACCGCAAGATGCACAAAGGGCGCATCAAGGGCGTCGCCAAAGGCGGAACGGACCTGAATTTCGGCTCTCACGGGCTGAAAGCGATGGAGCCCGAGCGGATTACGTCGCGCCAGATCGAGGCGACGCGCCGGGCGATCACGCGCGCCATGACGCGGGCGGGCCGGGTCTGGATCCGGGTCTTTCCGGACGTGCCAGTGTCGAAAAAGCCGACCGAAGTCCGCATGGGTAAGGGCAAGGGTTCGGTCGAATACTGGGCGGCGAAGGTAAAGCCGGGCCGGATCATGTTCGAGATTGACGGCGTGCCGGATGACGTTGCGCGTGAGGCGCTGGCGCTTGGCGCTGCGAAGTTGCCGATCAAAACGCGCGTCGTAACGCGCATCAGCGCCGAGCAGTAGGAGGCGAGGGCCATGAAAGCGATGAAGGCGTCCGCCGTGCGCGATATGAGCGAAGACGAGCTGAAGGATGAACTCCTGAAGCTGAAAAAAGAACAATTCAATCTGCGGTTTCAGACGGCGTCTGGCCAGCTTGAGAAAACCGATCGCGTCCGTGTTGTCCGCAAGGATATTGCGCGGATCAAAACGATCCTGACACAGAAACAATCAGCCGCCGCCGGCCAGTAAGCGGAAAAGCCGGCTATCGGTAGAGGACGAACAGATGCCAAAACGAATTTTGCAAGGACCGGTCGTCAGCGACAAAGGCGACAAGACGGTGGTCGTAAAAATCGAACGGATTTTTACGCACCCGCTTTTCAAAAAGACGGTCCGGCGCTCAAAGCGTTACAGCGCGCACGACGAAAAGAATGAATTCAAGACGGGCGATCTCGTCAGAATCCAGGAATGTGCGCCGAAGTCGAAGACCAAAACCTGGGAAGTGATCGGTCTCGGCTCCAAAGGGTAACGGCTTTCAAAGCTAGTGGTGAAACAGGACGAATGGTCTCGTCCTTTGAAAATTAAAGAGGGTCGTCATGATCCAGATGCAGACAAAACTCGATGTGGCCGACAATTCCGGCGCCAAGCAAGTCCAGTGCATTAAGGTGCTGGGCGGCGCGAAGCGCAAATATGCGTCGGTCGGCGATATCATCGTCGTTTCCGTGAAAGAAGCGATGCCGCGCGGGCGCGTGAAAAAAGGTCAGGTCATGAAGGCCGTCGTCGTGCGCACCGCAAAGGATATCAAACGTCGAGACGGGTCTGTTATCCGGTTTGACCGCAATGCGGCGGTTCTGATCAACAATAACCAGGAGCCGATCGGCACACGGATCTTCGGCCCGGTGACGCGCGAATTGCGCGCCGCCAAGCACATGAAGATCGTCTCGCTCGCTCCGGAGGTGCTCTAATCATGGCGCAGAAAATTAAAAAGGGCGATCAGGTCGTCATCCTCGCGGGCAAGAATAAGGGCGCGCAGGGCGAGGTTTTGAAGGTGATGCCGAAGGAAGACCGCGTTCTCGTACAGGGCGTGAATCTGATCAAAAAGCATCAGCGCCAGACGCAGACCGAACAAGGCGGCATCATCACCAGGGAAGCGCCGATCCACATTTCAAACGTCGCTTTTCTCGACAAGGAAAGCGGCAAGCCGACGCGCATCGGCTTCAAGATCAATGATGACGGGACGAAAGTGCGCGTCGCAAAACGCTCCGGCGAGGTTATCGATGGCTGAGACTGAAACGTATATTCCGCGGCTCAAGCAGCAATATTACGACGTTATCGCGGCGAAGATGAACGAGCAGTTCAACTACGCCAACAAAATGATGACGCCGAAGCTTGAAAAAGTCGTGATCAATATTGGCGTCGGCGACGCCGTCAATGATCGCAAGGCCGTCGAAGCGGCGGCGCACGATCTGATGTTGATCGCCGGTCAAAAGCCGGTCGTCACAAAAGCGAAGAAATCCATTGCCGGTTTTAAGATCCGGGAAGGTATGGATATCGGCTGCAAGGTGACGCTGCGCAAAAATCAGATGTTTGAATTTGTCGACCGTCTGGTGACCATTGCGCTGCCGCGCGTGCGCGACTTTCGCGGCCTTAGCCCCAAGAGCTTTGATGGGCGCGGCAATTACGCGATGGGCCTGAAAGAACATATCGTCTTCCCGGAAATCGACTACGACAAGGTCGATAAAATTCGCGGCATGGACATCGTGGTGTGCACCACGGCGACGACAGACGAAGAAGCGCGCGCGCTTTTACAGGAATTCAATTTTCCGTTCCGCAAGAACTAAGAACGCGGCCCGGGAAACGAACAAGTATCGGTACTGAGCAAGGTCCGACGATCGGAAACCGGCTTACTGGAGGACTAAGATGGCTAAAAAAGGAATGGTTGAGCGCGATCTGAAGCGCCGGCGTCTGGCGGAAAAATTCGCCGACAAGCGGGCGCGGCTGAAAGCGATCATCGCTGACGAAAACACCGAAGCGGAAGCGAAGTTCGAAGCAGCGCTGAAGCTGGCGGAACTGCCGCGTAACTCGTCGCCCACGCGCCAGCGCAACCGGTGCGAAGTGACGGGCCGTCCGCGGGGCGTCTATCGCAAACTGAAAATGTCGCGCATCGCGCTGCGTCAACTCGGGTCGGAAGGAAAGATTCCGGGCCTTGTGAAATCGAGCTGGTAAGGAGCGCGCTGAGATATGTCTATCAATGATCCCATCGGCGATTTGATTACGCGTATTCGTAACGCTCAAATGCGCCGTCATTCGAAAACCGCTGTGCCCGCCTCAAAGCTGCGTGGCTGGGTGCTCGATGTCCTTCAGGACGAAGGTTACATCCGCGGTTATGCGCGCGTTGAGGAAGACGGCAAAAAGCCGACTTTCGAAGTGGAACTGAAGTATTTTGACGGCAGCCCCGTCATTTCAAATATCAAGCGGATTTCAAAGCCCGGTCGCCGGGTCTATTCGTCCGTCAGCGATTTGCCGTCGGTCCGTAACGGTCTCGGCATTTCGGTGGTGTCAACGCCGAAAGGCGTGATGTCGGATGCGGCGGCGCGCGACGCGCATGTCGGCGGCGAAGTCCTGTTTGAAGTTTACTAGAGGATCGCGAACCATGTCCCGTATTGGTAAAAAACCGATTGCCGTTCCGTCGGGCGTGACGGTGACTGTCGACGGCCAGACGGTGAAGGCGAAAGGGCCGAAGGGCGAGCTTGAGTTCGTTGTGAACGAGCTTTGCACCGTTGCTCTTACGGATAATGAAGTCACGATCACGCCGGTCGATAAGTCGAAACCGGCCCGGTCAATGTGGGGCATGAGCCGTACACGGATTTCAAATCTTATCGAGGGCGTTGAAAAAGAGTTCACCAAAGAACTTGAGCTCGTTGGCGTCGGTTACCGCGCACAGATGAAAGGGAATTCCCTGAACCTGGCGCTCGGTTATTCGCACGATATCGATTACCCGGCGCCGGATGGCATCAAGATTGTCGCGCCAAAGCCGACCGAGGTTATTGTCAGCGGCATCGATAAACAAAAAGTCGGACAGGTTGCGGCTGAAATCCGCGCCTTCCGTCCGCCAGAGCCCTACAAAGGCAAAGGCGTGAAGTACAAAGACGAATATATCTTCCGCAAGGAAGGCAAGAAGAAGTAAGCCTTCTTCGAGGTTAAGGACCGGAATAATGGCCACGAAATCGAAAACGAAAAATGGCGCGCGCGCCGGCCGCACTCGCGCAAAGATCGCGAAAGTCGCTAACGGGCGCCCGCGTCTTTCGGTGTTTCGCTCTGGAAAAAACATCGCCGCGCAAGTGATCGACGATGCGACGGGCAAAACCCTCGCCGCCGCGTCAACGCTCGATGCGTCGCTGCGTGAGGGCCTTGCAAAAGGCTCCGATCAACAAGCGGCGAGCCAGGTCGGCAAGGCGGTCGCGGAAAGAGCCAGGGAAGCCGGCGTTAAAGACGTTGTCTTTGACCGCGGCGGATACATTTATCATGGCCGCGTGAAAGCGCTGGCCGACGCCGCGCGCGAAGCCGGCCTCAATTTTTAAGGAGACGATTATGGCGCGCGAAGAAGGCAGAGGCCGCGGACGGGGCCGCCGTGAAGACCGTGAAGATCGCGACGAGTTTGTCGACAAGCTCGTGGCGATCAACCGCGTCGCAAAAGTTGTTAAAGGCGGCAAGAACTTCGGTTTCGCCGCGCTCGTCGTTGTCGGCGACCAGAAAGGCCGCGTCGGCTTCGGCAAGGGTAAGGCGCGTGAGGTGCCGGAGGCGATCCGCAAGGCGAGCCAGGAAGCCAAACGCAATTTGATCCGTGTGCCGCTGCGCGAAGGTCGCACGCTGCACCATGACGTGGCGGGCCGCCACGGCGCCGGCAAGGTCGTCATGCGCGCCGCGCCGCCCGGAACCGGCATCATCGCCGGCGGTCCGATGCGCGCGGTATTTGAAACGCTTGGCGTTCAGGACGTTGTTGCGAAGTCGATCGGCACATCAAATCCTTATAACATGGTGCGCGCCACGGTTGATGCGTTGAAATCGCAGACCTCGCCGCGCTCAATCGCCAACAAGCGCGGCAAGAAAGTCGCTGACATCATTGCGCGCCGCACCGGCGGCGGCGAAGCGCGCGAGGTCGGCGAGGGCGCCGGCGCGGACGCGTAACGCGTCCCGATTTGCGCAGGATTATAAAGGACAAGGCCCATGGCTGAGAAAAAGACATTGAAAGTGCGCCAGACCGGCAGCCCGATCCGTCGCCCGCAAGATCAGCGCGCGACGCTGACCGGGCTTGGCCTCGGCAAAATCGGCCGCGTGCGCGAGCTGGAAGACACGCCCGCCGTGCGCGGCATGATCCGCAAAGTCAGCCACATGGTCGAGGTGGTTGAAGACTAAGTGCTCCGCCGCGCCGCTCGGGTCGGTGCGGCGCTTATTCATGAAGGCGAGGCGGTTTGCTCCGATAGCGGGCGCCGCCGCAAGTCGAGGAAAAACCGATGAAACTGAACGAACTGAAAGACAATCAGGGAGCGCGCAAGACCCGCACCCGCGTTGGCCGCGGCATTGGCTCCGGCAAAGGCAAAACCGGCGGACGCGGCGTTAAAGGCCAGAAATCACGCTCCGGCGTTGCGATCAGCGCCTATGAAGGCGGCCAGATGCCGCTTTATATGCGCTTGCCGAAGCGCGGCTTTAACAAACCGAACCGTCTGAAATTCGCCGAAGTGAACGTCGGCCGGCTGCAACAGGCGGTCGACGCCGGCAAGCTGGACGCCGGCGCGAAAGTTGACGCCGCGGCGCTCGTCGCCTCAGGCGTCGTGCGCCGCGCGCTTGACGGCGTGCGCCTGCTTGGCGTCGGGGATTTGTCGGCGAAACTCGATCTTGTTGTCGCTCACGCCTCTGAGGGCGCGAAAGCGGCCGTTGAAAAAGCCGGCGGCTCGGTGACCATCGAAGGGCCGGCGGCGAAGAAGGCTGCAAAAGCTGAAGCATAAGGGTCCCGGCTTGTATCGCCGCGGGCGGGCCCCACATGGGGGCGGGCGGCGGCGGACATGCGTCGCCGACAAGCCAATCTGCGGAATAGCGCCGCCAGCGCCCGCTGTATTTCAAAGCGCAAGCGTCCGCTGACGGCGCCGGCCAATTACAAGAGCGAATGAAACGACTATGACTTCAGCCGCTGAACAGTTTGCGTCGAACATTAATCTCGCCTCCTTCGCGAAAGCAGAAGAGCTGAAAAAGCGTCTGTTGTTCACGCTGGGCGCGCTGATCGTTTATCGGCTCGGCACATATATTCCGATCCCCGGGATTAACCCGGTCGCCTACGCGCAGACTTTTCAGTCGCAACAGGGCGGTCTCCTCGGCACGTTGAACATTTTCGCCGGCGGCGCGGTCGAGCGCATGGCGATTTTCGCGCTCAACATCATGCCGTATATCTCGGCGTCGATCATCATGACCTTGATGACCGCCGTGATCCCATCGCTCGAAGCCATCAAAAAAGAGGGCGAACAGGGCCGCCGTCAAATCAATCAGTACACCCGCTACTTGACGGTGTTCCTGGCGACGCTGCAAGGCTATTTCATCGCTGTCAGCCTGCAGGGCGCGGGCCAGGCGACGGGCGGGCTTCAGGTTGTCTCAACGCCGGGACTATTCTTCATTGCGACGACCGTGGTGACGCTTGTCGGCGGGGTGATGTTCCTGTTGTGGCTCGGCGAGCAGATCACCGCACGCGGCGTCGGCAACGGCGTGTCGCTGATCATTTTCGCCGGCATCGTCGCCGAACTGCCGCGCGCGGCGGCGGGTCTGTTGGCCCTCGGCAGCGGCACGGCCGGCGGCGGCCAGACCTTGCCCGGCGGCATTGTCGTTCTCGTGATTTTGATGTCGCTCGCTCTGATCGCTTTTGTGGTGTTCATCGAGCGTTCGCAGCGCCGGCTTCTGGTCCAGTATCCACGCCGCCAGGTCGGCAACCGGATGACCGAGGGCGAGAAATCGCACCTGCCGCTGAAACTCAATCCGTCAGGCGTTATTCCGCCGATTTTTGCGTCGTCTTTGTTGCTGCTGCCGGCGACGGCGGGCAGCGCCATTGGCGACAACGCGCCGGAACTTCTGCAAACGCTTCAAATCTGGTTCCAACCGGGCCGGCCCGCCTATATCGGCCTTTATGCGCTTGGCATTATCCTTTTCACGTTTGTCTACGCATCCGTCGTGTTCAACGTCGAAGATGTGGCGGATAACCTGAAGAAATATGGCGGCTTCATTCAGGGCTATCGCCCCGGCGCGCGCACGGCGGAGTACCTTGATTTTGTGATGACGCGTCTGACGGTGATCGGCGCGGTCTATCTGACTTTCGTGTGTATCCTGCCGGAATTTCTGAGGGCGAATTACCCCAATATCCCGGTTTATCTCGGCGGCACGTCGCTTCTGATTGTCGTGTCGGTGACGCTCGATACGGTGGCGCAGATTCAGGGCCATCTCGTGGCGCAGCAATATGAAAGCCTGATCAAGAAATCGAAACTGCGCGGAGGTCGGCGATGATCCTCATTCTTCTCGGGCCGCCCGGCGCCGGCAAAGGCACGCAGGCCAAGCGCATCGTCGAAGACTACGGCGTGCCCCAGCTTTCGACCGGCGACATGTTGCGCGCCGCCATCGCTTCGGGTTCCGCGCTCGGCCAGAAAGTCAAAGATGTCCTCGCGAGCGGCGACCTGGTGTCGGACGAAATCATCGAAGACATCATCACCGCCCGCATTCAGGAAGCCGACTGCGCCAACGGCTTCATTCTCGACGGCGCTGTGCGCACGGTCGGGCAGGCGGAGATGATCGACCGCGTTCTCGGCAAGCTGGGCCGCACGCTGGATGTCGTGATCGAGCTTCTTGTCGATGAGGAGGTTCTCGTTGAGCGCCTGCGCACGCGGATCGAAGAGACCAAAGCCGCCGGCGGGGCCCTGCGCGACGACGACAATGAAGAGACCTTCCGCAAGCGCCAGCAGG
This sequence comes from Pseudomonadota bacterium, assembly GCA_038531315.1. Lineage (GTDB taxonomy): Bacteria > Pseudomonadota > Alphaproteobacteria > Caulobacterales > Parvularculaceae > JAJFFW01. The sequence continues at coordinate 7,699 of JBCBBT010000011.1, read as the reverse complement.
TCTATCGCGACCAGACCGCGCCGCTTATTCCCTATTACGAGGCGCAGGGAAAACTGCGTAAAGTCGACGGCATGGGGGCCATTGACGAGGTTGCGCGCGCAATCGACGGCCTTCTCGGCGAGGCGTCAAAAAAAAAGGCTTTTGGGGGCGATTTATGAGCTTCCTGGGGCTTGGAAAGAGTTGACGGCGGAAAGCCCATGGCTATATCTACGCGTTCCGCTGCGATGGTGTTTCGCTCGCCCGACCCTTGGCTTCCGACCGGAGAAGACAGGATCGGCGCGGGCTTTGTTGCATTAACCAAGAACTGTATTGCGCCGCACAGCGCAGAGATCATCAAGAGGTAATTCCGTGGCCCGTATTGCAGGCGTCAATATTCCGACCAACAAGCGCGTGGAAATCGCGTTGCGCTATATTCACGGCATTGGTCCGTCGAAAGCCACCGAAATCTGCTCGACAGTGGGTATCCCGCGTGAGCGCCGCGTCAGCGAGCTTTCCGATGCGGAAGTGCTGCAGATTCGCGAAACGATCGACCGTGATTATCTCGTCGAAGGCGACCTGCGCCGCGAAGTCGCCGTCAACATTAAACGCCTGATGGACCAGGGCTGCTATCGCGGCTTGCGGCACCGTCGCGGCCTGCCGGTGCGCGGTCAGCGCACGCACACAAATGCGCGCACGCGCAAAGGCCCTGCGAAACCGATCGCCGGCAAGAAGAAGTAAGGATCCCGTCCGATGGCGAAATCACCCGCTCAGACCCGCGTCAAACGCCGCGCCCGCAAGAATATCTCCTCAGGCGTCGTGCATGTGAACGCGTCTTTCAACAACACCATGGTGACCATCACCGACGAACAGGGCAACGCGATTTCCTGGCAGTCGGCCGGCGGCATGGGCTTTAAGGGGTCGCGGAAATCGACGCCATACGCGGCGCAGCTCGCCGCCGAAGACGCCGCCAAAAAGGCGATGGAACACGGTCTTCAGACGGTCAATGTCGAAGTACGCGGACCGGGGTCGGGACGCGAGAGCGCTTTGCGCGCGCTGCAGGCCGCGGGCCTGACCGTCTCAGTCATTCGCGACGTGACGCCGATCCCGCACAATGGTTGCCGGCCGCGCAAACGCCGCCGCGTCTGATTGAGCGTCGGGCCGCTTGGTTCCGGTCCGGCAAAATCTTCATTTGAGCGCCGTTGATCCGGCGCCCCGCATCGCCACCCGCAAGGAGCAAATGTGAACGTGGTTGAAAAAAACTGGCAGGAATTAATTCGTCCGAACAAGCTTGAAGTGACGCCGGGCACCGACCCACAGCGGCGCGCGACGATTGTCGCCCAACCGCTCGAGCGCGGTTTCGGCCTGACGCTTGGTAATTCGCTGCGCCGTATTTTGTTGTCGTCGCTGCAAGGCTCGGCGGTAACGTCGATCCAGATCGACGGCGTCGTCCATGAGTTTTCGTCAATCCCGGGCGTGCGCGAAGACGTCACGGATATTGTCCTGAACGTCAAACAGCTCTCCTTAAAGAGCCACGCAGACGGCCCCAAGCGGCTCGTTCTGCGCAAGTCGAACCCGGGCCCTGTTACGGCCGCCGACATTGAAGAAAATGCTTCTGTCGACGTTCTCGATAAAGATCACATCATCTGTCATCTCGATGAAGGCGCGAGCCTGCGCATGGAGCTCGTCGTGCAGTCGGGCAAGGGCTATGTGTCGGCGGACGGCAATCGGCCGGAAGATGCGCCCATCGGACTGATCCCGATTGACAGTCTTTATTCGCCGGTGCGCCGCGTTGCTTATCGCGTTGAAAACACCCGCGAAGGACAGGTTCTCGATTATGATCGCCTGATCCTTGAGATCGAAACCGATGGATCGGTGAACCCGGAAGATGCTGCGGCGTATGCGGCGCGCATCCTTCAGGATCAGCTTCAGATTTTCGTCAATTTCGATGAGCCGAAGGCCGAAGGCGCAACGCAAGAGCGCGAAGAGCTGCCGTTCAATCCTGCGCTGCTGCGTAAAGTGGACGAGCTTGAGCTCTCGGTGCGCTCCGCCAATTGTCTGAAGAATGATAACATCGTCTATATTGGCGATCTGATTCAGAAAACGGAAGCGGAAATGCTCCGTACGCCAAATTTCGGCCGGAAGTCATTGAACGAGATCAAGGAAGTTCTGGCTGGTCTCGGTTTGCATCTCGGCATGGACGTGCCGGACTGGCCGCCGGACAATATCGAAGACCTTGCTAAGAAGTTTGAAGAGTAGCCCCTAACGCTGCGCCCTTAAAAAGTCAGGGCGCTGATGGAGAAGACCCATGCGGCACGGAATGGCGCATCGCAAATTGAACCGGACCCACGAACATCGCAAAGCGATGTTTGCGAATATGTCCTGCGCGCTGATCAAGCACGAACAGATCACGACAACATTGCCGAAGGCGAAAGCGCTTCGTCCCGTCGTCGAAAAGCTTGTGACGCTTGCGAAAAAAGGCAACGCGGACGAAGCCCGCGTGCTTCATCTGCGCCGGCTTGCGATTTCGCGTTTGCGCGATGAGACGATGGCTAAAAAGCTGTTTGAAACGCTGGGCCCGCGCTACGCCGACCGCGACGGCGGCTATTTGCGGATCATGAAGGCTGGCTTTCGCTACGGCGATAACGCGCCCATGGCGGTGATTGAGTTCGTTGATCGCGACGAAAGCGCGAAGGGTCAGGATTCCGGCCCTGTGATCGCCGTCGAAGACGATGATGACGATTTGTAGACGAATTATCAGACTTTGTTGAAAAAGCGGCCCCGGTGGGGCCGTTTTTTTTGGCCGCTTCGCGCGGTCTCCTGTCGCACGACTTCCCGTCTCAACATTCCCGTCTCGCGATTTCCTGTTTCACGATTTTCCGTCTCGCGATGCCCCTTCACATGATGTCCGATTCCAAGATGCGCCGTCACACGGTAGCGTGATCGGTCAAATAATTTGCAAATTTAGTTGACTCTGCTTTGAGCCTCCGCCATATGCGGGGCACGCGCCGATTTGACACCTTCAGCTTGCGGGCGCGAAATAAATCTCGCTAAAGCGGAGGGTGAACGACGGCCAAGTTTTTCACGCTTCTGATTTATTCCCCGCAAGTTGACCACTGTACCGGCGCTGAACGGAAAGGCGCTTGGCATGCTTGTTGGCGATTGTTTGAAAACGGAATTCGGTGCGCGGCCTCATGGGGCGGGCCGATTGGCGCGGGACGCCGCCAAAAACACTGATCAGTGTGACGACATTCATGTGCCGGTCCCGCGCAGCTGGACAGGGGGCGCCGGCGCGGTCCTTGGCGACCATGCGCATATCCGCCTCAGGATTGCCGGTGCGCCGGGCGGTCCGGTCATCGGCGTTCTGGGCGGGATTTCCGCCAGCCGGATCGTCGCCGATCATGAATCCGCCTCGGGGCGCCGTGAGGCCGGCTGGTGGCGCGCGATCGTCGGCGCCGGGCGGGCGGTCGATCTCAACCGCTACAGGGTCGCTTCGATTGATTTCGTCGCCGACGACGACCGCCATATCCCGATCACGACCGCCGATCAGGCGGGCCTTTTTGCGATGGCGCTGGACGCTGCCGGCGTCCGCCATCTCGATGCGCTGATCGGCGCCTCATTCGGCGGCATGGTCGCGCTGTCGCTCGCCCGCCAACGCCCCGATCTTGTCTCCAGGATTGCGATCGTTTGCGCCGCCCATCGTCCGTCCCCGATGGCGCAGGCGCTGCGCGCGACACAGCGGCGCGTTCTTGACCTCGCCGCCAGCCGCGGCGCGCCGCAAGAAGGCGTCAAACTGGCGCGCGAAATTGCGATGATTTCCTATCGCAGCGCCGCCGAATTGAACGGGCGTTTTTCCTGCGTTGACGGCCCGGACGGCGGCGTCGCCGCATATTTGCGCGCGCGCGGCGAGGCGTATGCGGCCAGGACCAGCGCCGCGCGTTATCTCAACCTCTCCGGCGCCATCGATCGCCATTTCGAACGCCCTGAAGCGATCGCAACGCCGGCGCTTCTAATCGGATGCGACAGCGATCTGATCGCGCCCCCCGACGACATCGATGATCTGGCGGCCCGGCTCGCCGGTCCTGTCGAGCGTGTCTCGCTTTCATCTGTCTACGGCCATGATGCGTTTTTGAAAGAAACCGCCGCCATCGGTCCCTTGCTGCATAATTTTCTGTTGAAGGAGTAAGTTTGTGAACACTGTCCGTCATCCTGAAACCGCTGTCGCCGCCGCCGGCGTCGGCGCTGATCAGAGCCACCGTGCGGTCGCGCCGCCGCTTCATCTGACGGCGAACTATGCCTGGAGCGATCCCGCGGAAAAGCCGGGATTTGATTATTCACGGTCCGGCAACCCGACACGGCGTGAGTTGGAAAAAGCATTATGTGCGCTCGAAGAGGCGGCGCATTGCGTCGTCACCTCAAGCGGCATGGCGGCGATCGATCTCATTTTGTGTTTGCTGTCGCCGGGCGAGCGGATCGTCGCCCCGCATGATTGTTACGGCGGCACGCACAGGCTTCTGTCCGCCCGCGCGCGCAAGGGGCATTTTGACGTCGACTTTATCGATCAGACGGATGACGCCGCGCTCGAAGCCGCCCTTTCGGCGAAGCCGAAACTCGTTCTGATCGAAACACCGAGCAACCCGCTTTTGCGTATCACCGACGTCGCCGGCGTTGCGTCGCGCGCGCACGCGGCCGGCGCGATCGTCGTCGCCGACAACACATTCCTGTCGCCAGCTTTGCAAAAACCTCTGACGCTTGGTTGCGATATCGTGCTGCATTCGACAACGAAATATATCAATGGCCACAGCGATGTGGTTGGCGGCGCGGTCCTTGCTCGCGACGCGGCGCTTGGTGAAGAGCTTGGCTGGTGGGCGAATTGTACGGGCGTCACCGGGGCGCCGTTTGACAGCTACCAGACCTTGCGCGGCCTGCGGACCCTGTTTGCGCGCATTGAGGCGCAGCAGACGCGTACTGAGCAATTTGTGGAGGCGTTCACATCGGACCCGCGGGTCGCAAGGATCTACTATCCGGGTCTTGAGGACCATCCGGGCCACGACATCGCCGCTCGCCAGCAGCGCGGTTTCGGCGCGATGGCGAGCGTTGAATTCCACAAGGATATTGACGTTGCGGCTCTATTGAGGGCTCTGCGCGTCTTTACGATTGCTGAATCGCTTGGCGGCTTTGAAAGCCTTGTCTGCGTGCCAGCGCTGATGACCCATGCGTCGATGCCGCCCGAGGCGCGCGCGGCTGCGGGCGTCAGCGAAACCCTCGTGCGCTTTTCAATTGGATTGGAACATGCAAACGATCTGATTGGCGATCTGCGTTCGGCGCTTGATGCGGTGTCAGGCGCGTCGGCGGCGGGTGCGGTCCCGCCATTAAGAGCGGTTGGTTGAGCAAGAAATAGGGCGGGGCGGTTGTGTCTGCGTTTGAAAAGAAATCCGTGGAGATTTTGAAGTTCGGCTCGTCGGTCCTGCGCGACCGCGAAGATCTTCCCCGTGCGGTGGGCGAGATCTATCGCTATGTCCGCGATGGTCACAGCGTCATTGCGGTCGTCTCCGCCTTTGAAGGCGAGACCGATGCGCTGGTGGGCGATGCGGCGCTCTTCGGCGCCGGCCCGCAAAATCTCTACGCGCCGCGTTATGTGGCGCTTGGCGATGCGGCTGCGGCGGCGCTTCTCGGCGTCGCCTGCGATCAGGCCGGATTGAACGCCACGGTCCTGACGCCTGAACAGTTAGACCTGAGAGCCGAAGGCCCGCCGTCGCAGGCCTCGCCGGTTCATCTTGACCGGGAAGTTTTTCTGCGGGCTGTCGAGCGCTGCGAGGTTGTTATCGCGCAAGGGTTCGCCGCGGTTGGGCCGCGCGGCGATCCGGTGTTGCTCGGTCGCGGCGGGTCCGACCTGACGGCGGTGTTCTTCGCCAGCGCTCTTGGCCTGCCGCGCACACGCCTGATCAAGGATGTCGACGGCGTCTACGACAAGGACCCCGCGGTCTACGCCAGCGTCGCGGCCCGCTACGACGTTGTCAGCTACGCCGATGCGCTTGAAGTCGCCGGCGCGCTCGTCCAGCCGCAAGCGGTTGAGCGGGCGAGCGCGGACGGTATTGAAATCGAAGTGGCGAAGCCAAGCGCTGGGGCGGCGACGGTCGTTGGCCCCGAAACGCAAAAGCCGCAGCGACGGGCCGCGAAACCGCGTCTGCGGGTCGGGCTAGCCGGCTGCGGGATTGTCGGCGCTGGCGTCGCCGATATTTTATCCCGCGAAGGCGAGGACTTTGATCTTTGTACGGTGCTTGTGCGTGATTTACGCAAAAAGCGACCCGTCAGCGTGCGCGGCGCCCATATCGTCACAAACCTTGATGCATTTTTTGACGAACAGCCGGACATTATTGTGGATGTTCTTTCGTCCGGCCATATCGGGCTTGAGCTGACGGAACGCGCGATGGCGCAGGGCGTCGATCTCGTCTCAGCCAACAAACAGGCGCTCGCCGGGCGCCTTGAGGCTCTGGAAAAATCCGCGCAATCCTCCGGCGCTGCGCTTTTGTATAGCGCATCCGTCGGCGGCGGCGCGCCGATGATCGAAACCGTGCAACGCATCGCGGCTCAGGAAGAAATCGTCCGTATCGACGCCATCGTGAATGGCACGGTCAATTTCATCCTGTCAGAGCTTGCCGCGGGCGCTGATTTCAAGGCCGGCGTTGAGGCCGCGCAAATTGCGGGCTTTGCCGAAGCCGATCCATCGGCGGATTTGTCCGGCGCGGACGCGGTCGCGAAAGCGCGCATTCTTGGATGGAATGCGTTTGGCGATGAAATCGCCTCGGACATCCCCTGCGATGCGCTAGACGACAACAGACGTGCTGAAATCGCGCGGCGGCCCGGCGTCTGGCGACAGATCACCACGATCGAACGGCGCGACGGCGCATCGCGGGCCCAGGTTGCGTTTGCCCGCGTTGAGGAAGGCGACTTTTTTGCGGATTTTGCGGGCGAGCGGAACGGCGCGCGCATTGTGACGGCGAGCGGCCGCGAAATCTTCGTCAAGGGGCGCGGCGCCGGCGCTGTGCCAACCGCGCACAGCATTTGCGGCGATCTCGGCGTCTTGCGGCGCGCCCAGCCGCGGGGCTAGCGGCCGCCGGCCCAAAATGATCCTTAACAAAGGCTTAATTTCTGCAAGGCGATCGCCATGTGGAAGACGGTTCCCATCGGTGCGCTTGCAGCCGTCGCCGTACTCGGCGCGAACGGCGACGCGCGCACGTTTCGGGCCGCATCGAGCCCCTGCGCGGCGCCGGCTGACCTGCCGCCGCTGGTGATATCGGGCAGCGACGTCATCGCGGTCGATCTCAATCCCGGCCGGCTGGCGGCGGACGATGTGCTGGTTATTTATGACAGTCGCTTTGACGGCTGGGCGAGCCGGCGCTTGTTCGCGCGCTTTGTCTTAAAGCCGTCGGAAGGGCCGGTGGTCTATGCGGGCCAGCCCGGCACGGTTCTGGCGCCGGAACCCTGTTCTGATGAGGGCGCGCCGAAAGCCAATTGAATTGGCCGGCCAATGCCGATAGGCGTTATCGTCGGTTTTCTTTAAATATGGCTTGTTCCCATGCGCCTCAGTCAGTTCTATTTGCCGGTCCTCAAGGAAACGCCTTCTGAAGCGGAGATCGCTTCGCATCGCCGGTCGACCATCGGCGGACCTCGCCAGCCAATGAACATTTCATCTTCGTCATGCGCATGCGGATCAATAACG
>JBCBBT010000010.1:0-66190 GCA_038531315.1 Pseudomonadota bacterium | reverse complement strand
CGATCGTTACGGTTATTGTTGCGCCATGGGCCGTGATGATCGGCGTCGCCACCGAGGGCCGGTTTTTTATTGAAGCCGTCGGCGGCGATATGGCCGGCAAAATTGGCGATGCGCAGGAGCGCCACGGCGGGCCGCCCGGCTATCATCTTGCGCTGGTCTGGCTCTTGTTGTGGCCCGCGGCCGCTCTTCTGGGACCGGGCCTCGTCAAAGCCGTTCGGGGACTGAATGATTGGCGGCTCTTCTTTCTGATTGCGTGGGCGGCGCCGAGCTGGCTGGTTTTTGAGCTGACAGCCACCAAACTGCCACACTATACGCTGCCGCTATTTCCTGCGCTCGCTTTACTGTCGGCGCATGCAGCGATTGAAACAGCGGACTGGCGAAGCCTCTTCCACCGCGCCGGCATTACGATCTACGCCGGCATCGGCGTCGCAGCCGCAATCGCCGTTGTGGCCGCCGCCGCGGTCTACGGCGACCGCACGCTTGCGTTTTGGAGCGCATCGACAGCCTTGATTTTAACGGCGATGACGACAATTGCAGCGGTATTATTCTGGCGCGGGGAAAGCATCGCCGGCGCCCTCGCTGCGTGCGCTGCATCAGCATTCCTTGCTTTTACGCTTTTGGAAGGCGTCTTACCGAACCTCGACAGGTTGGCCTTATCGCCGCGCCTCGCCGCGGCCATCGAAAATGAGACGCGCAAAACACAGTCACAATTTCAAACAGCCAGCGACATCGCGCTCGCCGGCTATTACGAGCCATCAGCCATATTTCTTTTGGGCGGCGACGTCATGACCACGGATGGCGCGGGCGCTGCGCGTCACCTCATCGACAACGAAAATGCGATAAGCGTTGTTGAGGCGCGGTTCGGTCAGGATTTTTTAAAAGCGACGCGCGATATGGATGGCGCGTTGATCGCCGTCGCCACGATCGACGGCGTCAACTATTCCAACGGGCGCCAAACAACACTGACGGTCTATCGAAATGCGAGTTCAAAGCGTGACCACCAATAACCGCCTCGGCGGTCTTCGCGTGGAAAAGCCGGGTTTGCTTTTCCTCGCGATGGCGTTCGCTTTGACGCTTGCGCGGGTTTTGGCGCTTGTCTTAAGTGATGTCGATCTGGGTCCTGACGAAACACAGTACTGGTTCTGGGCGCAACACCCCGAATGGGGCTATTTTTCCAAACCGCCCCTGATCGCTTGGATTATTGCGGCGACAACGTCGGTTTTTGGCGACGCGCCGTGGGCGGTGCGCATTGCTGCGCCCTTCCTTCACGCCGGAACAGCCGGCGTGCTCTATGCGCTCGGGGCGATTATCGACAGCGAACGCCCGATTGAGAAATCCTGGGTTGGCTTCTGGGCCGGCTCGATCTGGTTAACGGCGCCCGGCGTCATGCTTGCCTCGCTGATTATTTCGACCGATACGCCATTGCTGTTTTTCTGGGCGGTCGGGCTTTTATGCTTTTTCAAACTGGCAGACCCCGATGCGCCGCCGGAACACGCTTGGCGGCTCGCCATTCTCCTCGGCGCCGCCATTGGCGCTGGCATGCTGGCAAAATACGCTGCAATTTATTTCGTAATCGGCGCTGGTTTAGCGGTGATCACAACTCGCGCCCGCATCCGCCCAATCGACGCGGCGATTGCTGTAGGCGCAGCGCTTGCGTTGATCGCGCCAAATCTCCTTTGGAACGCCGGCAACGGCTTCCAGACCGTCTCTCACACCGCCGCAAACGCCAATTGGTCAGGCGAGCTTCTAAACCCGGTTGCGCTTGCCGTGTTTCTGGTTGGCCAACTCGCCGTCTTCGGTCCCATTACATTGGCGCTTTTGACCATTGCGGCGGTCCAGTTTGGAAAAACACCGCCGCATTCATCAGTGCGCCCCTGGGTTGGACGCGCTCTTCTCGCCTTCATTGCGCCGCCAATCATTATAATCAGCCTACAGTCTTTTATATCACGCGCACACGCAAACTGGGCGGCGGCGGCTTTTCCTGCCGCCGCTGTGTTGGTCGCACTGTGGGCTGTCCGCACCCAGCGTCAGCGCTGGCTTGCCGCCGGCGTGGCGATAAATCTTGCGATCGGCGTGGTCGGCATGATCGCCTCGACGAACTTCGCCCTGATTGACCAGAGCGGCGCTGGCGATCTCATCAAGCGCGTTCGCGGTTGGGAGGCGCAAGGCGCAGAAATTGCGGCGCGGGCGGACGCATATGATGCAATGGTGGCCGACGACCGCGAAGTGATTGGCGCACTCGTTTATTACGCGCGGTCGGCGCAAAAGACCGTTTTCGCTCTCAATTCAAACAACAGGATCGATCATCACTTTGAGGCGTTTTATCCCGCGCCCTCTGAGGCGAAAGGCCCGCTCCTCTACGTAACGACGCGCGTTGACGGACTTGGCGCCAAATCGAAGTACAGGTCCGTCAGAAGTATCGGCGCCGCACGCGCTGTGCTGGCTGATGGCGAAATCCGCACGCTGTATCTGTTTGAAATCGCCGAGCCGCTTTTTACCGTACCCTAGCTCATCATTAATGTGGTTATGGATTTGCTCAACGCGCGCGGATGCGGGTCGCGAGATCGCGTGCACGGCGGCGGCGCGCGCGCGATAAAGGACCGATCCCGACAAGCGCAATCGCGCGCATGACGGCGCGCCGCGCGAGTTTCAATCCGAATGCGGTCCACAAGGCAAGCCAAACAAGCCACATAAAAGGAGGCGGATAGGCGCCGGAGAAATGCGTTCGGAAATATAGCAGCATGCTCATGGTCTTTCGCCGCTCGACGCGCATGGCGTTGACACGGCTTGAGCTTTTGAAGTGAAGCACGACAACTTTCGGATTGTAGTAGATCGCGCCGCCAGCGTTGCCGAAACGCAAACAAAAATCGACGTCCTCCACATGTAAAAAATAGCGCTCATCCATGCCGTCAATCGAGAAGTAGTCCTCGCGCGATAACAAAAAACAGGCGCCTGATATCGTCGGCGTCGGGCAGAGTTCGCCCGGACACGGATCATTGTGCAGGTTGAAGCGTCGAAAATAAGGGTGCTGCGGCGCAAGCCGATAGAGCCCTGTGGCTTCAACAAAGGCGCGCCACGGCGTCAGCGTTGCGCGCCGCCCGCCTTGTTGTTCGCCGCCGTCCGGGTCGATAAGCTTTGGTCCGATCATCCATGGGCGCGACAGCGTGCGCCCATCGCGGAGCAATTGCGCGACGCCGCCCGGCTCCATAATCGCATCGGGATTGAGGAATAAAAGATAGTCACGCGTCGCACACCGAGCGCCAAGATTGCAGGCCGTCGCAAAGCCAACATTACCGTGGCCGGAAATGACGGTTACCGGCGCGCCAGAGCCCTCTTCGGTTTCCGCCGCGGCAATGGCGGCCTCGACCGCGCCTTCCCAATTGCCGTTATCGACGAGGAAAATCTCGCCGATTTCCGGCTGTTCACGCAGCGATGAGATCGAGCGCGCGAGCACCGGGCCAGTGAAATAACTGACAATCACCGCCGAGACCGGGGCCGCTTGTGTGTTGGACAAATCAGCACTCACGAGGTCTTATCCAGCAGCCTGGGCGCCTGATCGCAATCCGACGCCGCGATGGACCCACTCAACTTCTTTCAGGTTGAAGGCGTAAGATAGGGCGACGCCGAGCGCCGCCAGCCCCATGGCGCTCAGGCGCCAGACTTGCCAGAGGCTCGCCTCCACCATCGCAGAAACAAAGATCGCCGCGATAGCGCCGGCCGCACCGGCTGCGACCGGCGCCGGCAGTGACGCGCGCACAAGCGCTAGGCCGGCGCCGAAGATCGCCAACCCGAACAACATTGCCCCGGCGGCGCCAAGCTCCATCCAGACCTGAAGAAAAATATTGTGCGGGTGTGTCGGCATTATCGGCAATGCTACCGGGGTTTGCGGCAGTGTCACAACAGCGCCCTGCGCCTGCACAGTGCGTGCGAAGTCTGCGCCGCATCCAAAAGGCAAACAGTCGAGTGCGTAACCGGCGGTCGCGCGCCACGTGTGAAGCCTTTGCGCCCATGAGATCGGGATCAGATTTTCATATTTTGCAATCCAGGTCTCTATTGGTGCGTAAGCGGCCAATGGCGCCAACAGCAGCGTCGCCAGCACGATCCACAAAAGCGACAGCAGCGTCGTGCGCGGCGCCCGCAACGCCGCAAAGGCTGCAATACAACCAAATCCCATAGCGACGGCGTTCGCCGCAATGCCAAGTTCGAGCGCCACCCAGATCACAGCCCCGCTCAGAATCAGCGGCGCTGTAAATCGCAATATCTTCGACGGGCGCTCACCGATCCGTTTGGCCGCATGTTCAAGCCACCGCACAAGGATCAGCCAGGCGGGAAACGCCGCGAAGATAACCAACGTTTGGCCGCGCCCAAGAGCGATAAAGTCTTTATAGCGATCACCCTGGGGCGGTACAAAATCTCTCAAAGGGGCGCCGGTCAGAATTTCTTCAACGAGAAGTGCAAGACTTATAATGACGCACACCGAGTAAAAAATTGAAAGACGGTGCGTACGCTCAACCGGTCGGCGAATAATGTCCCAGACGACCGCGCCGCTCGCAAGCGTAGGAAAGAACACGTTCGCCGCGAGGCGTGCGCTATCGCCCTGCGGCGACCACGACGCCGAGAGCAAAATCCAGAGGCAGAAAAAAATAAACGACACAACGCCAAGAGTGAGCGGCTTTGAATAGTCGGTTCGGAAGACGAATGCGGACAAGCCTTTGCGCCAAACTAATCCCTGCAGCGCCGCCGCAGCGCCCATAAGCAAAATGAGCACCGCCGCGCCGCGATGGGCAAAGACCGCCACCATTGGCAATATGGCGATGGCCGCAAGGTAAACGCGCATGATAGCGCGTTCGCGCGGCGTTTCGCGTAACGGGATCATGCGTTTGCGTCAGCACCTTGGATATCGACCGGGCCCCGTTGCTCGCTATTGGCCGCGGAATGCAATGGCGCGCGCATGTCGGGCGGGTTCGCTTCGTCGCGTAACGCGTTGAGCGCATCGCCAAGCGGCAATACCTTTTGATGCTTTTCGCCCAGTCTGCGCAGGGAAACAGCCTGCTCCTCAGCCTCTTTCGCGCCGACGACAGCGATCACCGGGGTCTTGGCCACAGAATGCTCGCGTACTTTGTAGTTGATCTTCTCGTTCCGCAGATCGAGGTCAACGCGCAAACCGGCGTTCTTAAAACATCCAGCCACGGTTTTCGCATAATCGTCAGCTTCTGAAGTGATTGTCGCAACAACCACCTGAACCGGCGCCATCCAGAGCGGCATGCGCCCAGCGTAATTTTCGATCAGCAGGCCAATAAAACGTTCAAATGTTCCAAATACCGCCCGATGCAACATCACGGGCCGTTCGCGCGCACCGGTCTCGGCCACATAAGTGGCGTCAAGGCGTTCCGGCAGAACATAATCAAGCTGAAACGTTCCGGCTTGCCACGTACGGCCAATAGCGTCCGTCAAATGAAACTCAAGCTTCGGGCCGTAAAAGGCCCCCTCGCCCTCTGCATATTCAAAATCAAGGCCGGCGGCGGTCAACGCGTCGGCCAACGCTTTTTCGGCGCGATCCCACGTGGCGTCGTCGCCCGCGCGCGTTTCGGGGCGCGTTGCAAGCTTATAGGCGATGTCGGTCATTCCCATATCGCCATAGACGCGGCTGAACAGTTTCAAAAACCGTTCCGTCTCTGACGTGATTTGATCCTCACGGCAGAAAATATGCGCATCGTCCTGCGTCATCTGACGCACGCGCATCAATCCGTGCAGGGCGCCATGGGCTTCATTCCGATGACAGCAACCAAACTCTGCCATGCGGATTGGCAGATCGCGATAGGATTTGATGCCCTGTTTGAATATCTGGACATGCGCCGGACAGTTCATGGGCTTTAGCGCCATAAGAGCGCTATCGCCTGAAAGGATTGGCCCCTCTTCGTCCGTTGAGGGAATCTCATCGGGAACAACAAACATGTTTTCACGGAATTTCGCCCAGTGCCCGGACTGTTCCCAGAATTTTGCATCGAGTAATTGCGGGGTTTTCACTTCAACGTAGCCGTCATCGTCGAGACGGCGGCGAATATAAGCCTCGAGCGCCCGCCAAACGAGATAGCCTTTGGGGTGCCAGAAAACCGAGCCTTGCGCTTCCGATTGAAAATGGAACAGATCCATTTCCCGGCCGAGTTTTCGGTGATCGCGTTTTTCCGCTTCTTCAAGCCGGCGCAAATAGGATTTGAGGTCTTTGTCGTTGGCCCATGCAGTGCCGTAAATCCGCTGCAACATTTCATTGCGACTGTCGCCGCGCCAATAGGCGCCGGCGAGCTTCATGAGTTTGAACGCCTTGCCAATATGTTTTGTAGACGGAAGATGCGGCCCCCGACACAGATCATGCCAGTCACCGTGATGATAGATCCGGATTTCCTCTGTCGACGGCAAATCGCGGATAAGTTCAGCCTTATACTTCTCACCCATCGCCTCGAAATGCGCCACGGCGTCGTCACGGTCCATGAATTCCTTGCGCGTCGGCAGATCGGCGTCGACCAGCTGGGCCATGCGCTTTTCTATTTTGGCGAAGTCTTCCGAAGAAAACGGCTCCTCGCGGGCAAAATCGTAGTAGAAGCCGTCGTCGATGACAGGCCCGATTGTCACCTGCGTACCGGGAAAAACATCCTGCACCGCCTGAGCGAGGAGGTGGGCCGCGTCGTGGCGTATTAACTCGAGCCCTTCGGGATCGTCGCGGGTGACAATCGCAACGGCGGCGTCGCGGTCGATTTCAGCAAAAATGTCTGTCAGCTCGCCGTCGACCTTCATGGCGACAGCTTTCTTGGCCAGCGACTTAGAAATGTCCTCAGCAATCATCACGCCGGTTACGGCGCTGTCGTACTTGCGCACAGACCCGTCAGGCAATGTGATGGCGACCATGATTATCTCAACTTTTCCAATAGAGCGGCGGTGAACCGGTCCGCCGCTTCTGGCGCATGTGTGTAAAAAAGTTCCGGCTCAATCAACTCGACTTCCATAAGCTGGAGCGTTTCGTCAAGGATGACAGCATCCACCCGCGCATAAAGCGGCATTTCCGGTAATAATTTCAAAATTTCAGCGCCGCGCCTGATGGCGGCGGCGGTCGGCTCGGTGCGCTTGGTCGCGCCGCCATGTTCTTCCTGCACACGAATATCGCCCGGCTGAGGCCGCTTTAGGACGGCGTGCGTGAATTCGCCGTTGATGTAGACCATCGAGGTCTCGCCGAGCGTTGCAATAGCGGCGATCAAGGGCTGAACAAGACAGGTCTGGCCCGGACATGCGTGGCCAAGGCGCTCGGCGGCCGCCTGCAAACTGATCTGATCGTCGCGCCGGACCCGGGAAAGCCCGCTGGCCGTTGCGCCAATGATCGGCTTCACCACACCCTCGTTTATTTTCAGATCATCCATCGCCGCGGCGATGTCGCGCACTGTCGGCGCTGCAAAGCGCGTCGGCGGCAGAGGGGCGCCGTCGGCGGCGAGCCGCATCAAATAACGTTTGGTGAAATTCCAGCGCATCAAAGATGGGGAATTCACAACCCTGTCGCCTTTGACAAACCCGCCAAGCCAGGCTCGAAAGGGCTCGATCGCCGACGGGTAGTCCCATGTCGACCGAACAACAATAAGGTCAGCCTCAGTAAAGGCCTTCGTTGATCCATTCCATGGCGCCGCCCACACCCGCACGCCCGCGGCTTCCAGCGCGTCCGCGACCAGCGCGTCGCTTAATTGCAGGTCGGGGCATTCGTTGCACGTGGCGAAGACGACTGCCGGCGGGGACCCGCTTGAGTGAAAGACCTTCGACATCGCACCAGTTTTCTGTTGCGCCAGCGGTAATCAACGGCTCCGCCGCCGCCATTCATACACGGATCAAAAAGTAATGCGTACGCCGCCGGACAGAGTTCGGGGTTGACCCGGCCTCGCGCGCCCGTTCGGCCTGAAGGCCGGCGCATCCGCGAACACCGGATAGAGTGTATCGGTCACGTTTTCGAGACGCAGATCAAGGGCGATACGATCCGTTACCTGCCAATCGGCGAGAAGCGTCAAGATAAACTCATTATCCGTAAACACTGTATTCGCGTCATTAAGCGCCCACGGGCCAATATGGCGCAATCGCGCTGTGGCGCTCAAATTATCATAGAATGTCGGCCGCCAGGTGAGCGCCAGATGACCAAGCGTGCGCGGCGCTTCGGAAATGAGATTGCCGTCAAACGGATCGGGCCCGTCCGCCGCACGGCGCCGAAAGCGAAAGTCCTGAAAGGCGAACGCGGCGTCGAGAAAAATGCCGGCCCCAAGGTCGGCGCGCGCCGAGAGTTCAACCCCGGCAAAGCGTGACGATCCTGCGTTGATTGAGATATTACCGGCGGCGGTTTGCACATCAGTGATGACGCCGTCCCGCGATACCGACCAATAGCCGATTAACTCAAAGGCCGCACGACCAAGATCAGCCCGCCAGCCGATTTCGCCAGAATCAAGGCGTTCGGGCTCCAGCACAAACTCAGCCTGCCCCGCTTCCAGCTCATAAAGGTCACTCTCACGCGGAATACGAAAACCTCTCGCGTAGCGCGCAAAGACGCTATGCTGTTCGTCAAGCGTCCAGACAACGCCCGCCTTGGGGCTTAAGGCGTCAAACCGATCAACGCGGTCAGCGACCTGAAAAAGCGCATCGCCCGGCTCCTCAGTCAGGGCGTTGGTGAAATCATAGCGGAGATTGTCGTAACGCACGCCGAACGTCAGGGTGATCGGTCCAGCTTTTCGCTGATGCTGCACATAGGGCGACAGGCCGCGATAGCTGACAGCGTAATCATATTGAACGCCCTGTCGAAACAGATTGCCAAAGACGACCGTATCGGGCGCATCCTGCACCGTCAGGCGGTCAAACCATGTCAGTTCGACGTCAAGGCCGGCTATCGTGCTGGCCGTCGGTGAGTGGTCCCAATATAGGCGCGGCAGAAGGCCGGCCGTTTCGACAAGCGCCGACGTCCGAGGAACGGTCGCTGGCCGGAAGGTGGCCGTCGCCTCGATATCCTGCCGGCGATAATACGGCGTCGCCTCAATGCGTATGTTTTCGCTCGTATTCCACGCAAGACGCGACTGGGCGCGCGCATAAACGCCGCGCTCAACCGCCTCGTCAGGATCGACAAGCGGCGACAAACCCGAGGCCCGCGATCCCGCGAGAAAATCATCGAAGGAGATTGCTGTCGCCGACTCGGTTTCGTAACGCGTAAAGACGAAACTGGAATCCGCTTCAAAAACATCGCCGACATAAGCATGGCGCGCTATCGCCTGTCCGCGGTTAAATGAGGTCTCGTCGCGAAACCCTTCTTCGCCGCTAAACGCTGCGGTGAAGCGCAGGCGCTGCGACGGACTGATGGGCCCGCCAACTTCCGCCTGCAGATCATAGAGGCCAAATTCGCCGGCGCGCGCCCTCAGCCCCGCCTCAAATGCTTCCGGCGCGGCCTTGGAGCGCACATGGACAACGCCGGAAAACGCATCGGATCCGTAAAGCGCTGTACCGGGGCCGCGCAATACCTCAATACCCCCCGGCGAAGCGAGCGCCACGGAGTAGCCGAGCGCGGACTGATCGAAAAAAATCGAAGATTGCAACGGAACGCCGTCTTCCAGAAACAACGTCCGATTATCAAAAGCGAGGGGCTGGCGTATCTGCGCGATCTCACGCGGGCCGTTCAAACCAGAAAAGAAAACACCGGGGGCCGCGGCGAGCACCTCGCCAATGCGGATCGCTCTGATCGATTCGACTTCCGCGCCGTCAATGACTTCGACAGAGGCGGCAGTATCCGCAAGCGCCGCCTCACGCCCGCTTGCCGTGACGATAATCACATCGCTCAGACACGGCGCAGCAGCGCTGCGCAGAAGGTTCGCAGAGGCGCAGTCGGCGGATTGCTCGCCTGACGTCACGCTCGTTTGCGCCTCACCAGCCCCACTGACGAACGAGGCTGCCAACGCAACAAGTACAGGCTTAATCATACGCACAGATACTAAAATCTTAGAAATCCAAGACGCCGGAGGCTTAGCCTACTCGCCAGCGCGTTGTTCGTCCCGAATCGCTCTGAACTCGTTTCCGTCATACCAGTTCGGCCAATCATCGCTATAGGCGAGCGCCGCGCCGGTTTCATAGAAGACTTCCAAGGCCTGAACCATTGCACGCATGTCCCAGTCTTCAGTATATTCATCCGCAGGCCCATGATATCGATTCTTCGTGTAGTCATCTGTAAACGCAGTTCCGGCCGCCTCACCCCCCTCGATAAGATCGATGCCCGAATCCGAGTAGAGCATCGGGACGCCTTTTTTCGCCAGCGAGATATGATCGGAGCGATAAAAATAGCCATTCTCAGGCTGAGCGTCAGGGCGCAAATAAAGCCCGCGCTTCAGGGCGGCTTTTTGGAGAACATCTTCAAGCTCTGACGATCCGAAACCGATCACAATCAGATCCTTCGCGGGCGGCGTCGGCAGGATCGCATCGATATTGATACCGCCGACAATATTCTTGAGCGGCACAATCGGGTCTTCCGCGAAGTAGGCGGACCCCAGAAGTCCTGATTCCTCAGCTGTCACACCTACAAACAGGACCGAGCGTTCGGGCCGCTTTTCGTTTGAGGCAAAGGCTTCCGCAACGGACAGAATGCCGGCGGTGCCTGTCGCGTTATCGACTGCGCCGTTTGCAATGCCGTCGCCCTCGGCGTTTTCATTGACGCCAAGATGGTCCCAGTGCGCCATGTAAAGAACGTACTCGTCTGGGCGCTCTGCGCCCCGCAGGACGCCCGCAACATTCGCCGACGCACTGCGCCGGATCGTATTTGTGATCGCGCCCGACGCCTTCAGATCGCCCATCGGTTGAGCCTTAAAGTCGGCCGACTTTGCCGCCTCTAGCATCTCGCCGAAATCCATGCCCGCGTTGGCGAACACCGCCTTGGCGGCGTCTTCATGGATCCACCCCTCAAGAGCGACCCGGCCGGCGCCTCCGTCCGGGCGTTCAAGGTCGAGTTGCGGCCCGGTCCAGCTGCCTTCGACGACGCCCCATCCGTATGCGGCGGGTTCTGTTTGATGAATAACGATCGCGGCAGCAGCCCCCTGACGGGCTGCTTCTTCATATTTATAAGTCCAGCGGCCGTAATAGGTCATTGCGCGACCATTGAAGAGTTCGTCATTCCCCGTCGCAAATCCTGGATCGTTCACCAGCATCACGACGGTTTTGCCCTCGACGTCGACGCCCTCATAATCATTCCAGCCATACTCAGGCGCGACCACGCCGTAGCCGACAAAGACAAGATCGCTGTCCTCAAAGCTGACATTCTCGACAACGCGCTTCGTCCAGAAGACAGTCTCGGGGCCATATTCAAGGCGCGCGCCGCCAATCGAAAACGATGACTGACCTGGGTCCAGCGTGACTTCTACGAGCGGAACCGGCTGTTCGAAGCTGTCGCCATTGGCGGGTTCAAGTCCAATCTTTTTCATCTCATCAATGAGGAATGCGCGGGTCTTTGCGCCGCCCTCGGTCGCCGGCGCTCGCCCTGCAAAATCGTCTGAAGACAATGTCGCGATACGCTCGCGCAGAATGGCTTCGTCTAGAGTCGCCGCAGGAACCATCGCGTCGTCGCCAAGCGCCGCCTCGTTCGGCGTCTGCGACGAAGAAGGGGTGTCAGATTTGGATTTTTCCTCGCCGCCGCTGCAGGCGGCTAATGAAAGCAAGCAACACGCCGTCAGGGCAGCGCTTTTGATATTGGTCATCGGACCCCTCCAAATTCGTAAAATCGCGGCAGACACTGCCCGGAAATGGCGGCCAAGGTCAAACCCGCGGCTCCGCGAGGCAGCCAAGCTAAGGCGCCCAAAGCAAAACGCCGAAGGCAATGACAAAAAACCGGCTTTGGTCGGATGCGAGTAAAGACCAAGCCAGCGCGCGGCTCAGTTCTTTAATCGCGTCGGAAAGCGGTTTTGTGCTAGTCGCCTTTGTCTTTCTGTGGGAAGGGGTCGCCATTTTTCCTGTGGGGCTTCCAGGCGCCGTCGATCTTGCGCATTTGCAGATCAACGCCCGGATCGGAATATGTTGACACATCGTCTCTGGACCGGGTTCCGATCTCGAGGAAGACCACGTCGCGCTCGCTCCGGTTGACAATCTGATGCCCGTTCGCGACGCCGGCTTTAAAGGCGGCCGCCGCCCCGGCGCGCAAGGTGGTTTCGCCATCATCTTCGACGAGCACGCCCTCGCCTTCGACGATGAACACAAATTCGTCTTCGTTCTGGTGCCAATGCCGGTGGGCTGAAGCCGCACCCGGCGCCAGACGCGTCAGGTTGACGCCAAACTGATCAAGCCCGGCCGCGTCGCCAAGAATTTTCTTCGATCGACCTTTGACAACACGGTCGTACGGGCTCGGATAGCTCGTTCCCGAGAGTGCTGGAAGTGCGTTAATATCAATCTTTGGCATTTGGGCCTCCCGCGTAACAGCGTCGCGCGGACTATAGCATGACTGGCGCAGCGCGCTGGGCGCGGCTACCAACGTCTGATGACATCGCCCGGAATATCCGCATTAGAGCTTGCGCAAGCGCTCATTCGCCGCCCTTCGGTTACGCCGGAGGACGCAGGCGCGCTCGACGTTTTACAGGCCGCCCTCGAGCGCCTCGGCTTTGCCTGTACGCGCCTGCCGTTCGAAGAAGAACATGCGGCGCGCGTTGACAATCTATATGCGCGCCGGGGCGACAGGGGGCCGAATTTTTGCTTTGCGGGCCACACCGACGTCGTCCCGCCAGGCGACGTAACGGCGTGGACGCGCCCGCCTTTCGAAGCCGCTGTCGAAGACGGCGTCCTCTGGGGGCGCGGCGCCTCGGATATGAAAAGTGCAATCGCCGCCTTTGTGGCCGCCGCAGCTTCTCTCGATCACGCTGCGCAGGGATCGATTAGCCTGTTGATTACCGGCGACGAAGAAGGCAGCGCCGTTAACGGCACGCGCAAGGTTCTTGAATGGCTGCAAAAACGGGGTGAGCGCATTGACCACTGTCTGGTTGGCGAACCGACCAATCCCGAAGCCATGGGCGACATGGTAAAAGTTGGAAGGCGCGGCAGCATTAATTGCTGGCTCACGGTTCTTGGCGCACAGGGGCACGTCGCCTATCCGCATCGGGCGAAAAATCCGATCCCTGATCTCGCCCAATGCCTAACCCGGCTTTGCGCCACACCTCTCGATAACGGCTATGATCGGTTTCAACCCTCAAGTTTGCAGATAACGGATATTCATTCAGGAAACCCCGCCCATAATGTCATCCCGGCAAGGGCCGGCGCCCGGTTTAATGTGCGTTTCAACCCGAACTGGACCGGCGCCAAGGTTGAGGCATGGTTGCGCGATCAACTAGATAAGACCGCGGCTGACCATCAATTCGCCTACGAACTGAAAACAATCGTCTCGGGCGAAGCCTTCCTGACAACGGACGATGAATTCATCGACCTTGTCGCACAATCCGTTTCGCAGGTCACAAAGCGCGCACCGGAACTGTCAACGTCGGGCGGCACCTCAGACGCCCGTTTTATCAAAGACCACGCGCCTGTCGTCGAGTTCGGCCTTGTCGGGGCTACGATGCACAAAGTTGATGAACGCATCGCCGTGAGCGATATTGAGACTCTGACCAGGATTTATGAGACCATCCTGAATTCCTATTTCGCTAAATTCGGGACAATGTCTTGATATCTCTTCAACTGGCGGCCGATCAGATTTCCGGCGTGTTGCGGTTAGCGTTCACGCCTGCGGGTGAGTTGGCCGATGGCGACCCTGCGGCTCAATCGGGCGTACGGCAGTCGGTGGATGATTTTTTTGCATCATTCTGGGCGATTGTCTTTGCACTGCCGTTCTTTGCGATTGGTGTTCTAGCGGCCCGCAGGACAATCCTCGCGACGCCCGCACTGGCCGAAGCCGCACCGCTCGCGGCCGCACACCCGGTTTTCTATCTTGCGGTGAACGTGGTTGGCTTTGTCATCGACTGGGCACTAAGCATTGTCGGCATCGCCGCCATTGCGCGCGCGAGCGATGTCAGCGGCAAGATCGCCAGCGCTATCATTTGTTACAACTGGGCGCAGGTCCTGACGACTGCAATCCAGGCGGTCCCAACGATGTTAATCGGTTTTTTTGGCGCAGCTTTAGGTTTATTGAGCTTGCCGGCGCTGGCTGTCAGCATATTTATTTTGTGGGCGATATTCCGCAAAGCGCTCGGGGCAAGCGTTTCGACAACAGTTGCAATCCTTATACTGTTGATCGCAATCACGCTGGCGTCAAACGCCGTGGTCGCCGGCGCCGCTACGTGGGCGCTTCAAGCGCTTTACCCATCCGCCGGATAATCCGCCTTGACGAAATAAAGACCTTCGGCTGGGGCGACCGGCCCGCAAGCTTTACGGTCAGCAGCTTTGAGCGCAGCGGCGATCTCCGCTTTACCCCATTTGCCGAGCCCAACCTGCGCAAGGCTCCCGGCAATTGAACGCACCTGATGGTGGAGAAATGACGGTGCGCAAACGCGCAGCGCCGCCCCCTCGCCGGTTTCGGTCACGCTTATTTCACTGAGCGTCCTCACAGGCGATTTTGCCTGACACTGCGCGGCGCGAAATGTTGTAAAATCATGCTTTCCCGTCAGCGATTGCGCAGCCTCATGCATCGCCTCGACGTTAAGCGTCGCGGGAATGCGCCAGGCGCGACCCGCATCAAGCGCGAGCGGCGCGCGACGTGTTGCAAATCGGTATAGGTAGTGACGCGCCGCAGCGCTAAAACGTGCATGAAAGTGCTGGTTTACCGCGTATACGGACGTCACAGCGATGGGATATGGCTTCAAATGAAAATTGATAGCATCTCGGACGACATCACAAGATTGCTCTTTTAACAAATCAATATGCGCCGGCATTGCGAGCGCGTGCACGCCAGCGTCAGTCCGTCCTGCTCCGGTCGCTGATACTCGCTCGCTGCAAAAACGAAAAACAGCCTCTTCGAGGGCCTCCTGAATCGACAAACCGTTCGTCTGGCGCTGCCAACCGACAAAGGGGCCGCCGTCAAACTCAAGAATTAGTTTATAACGAAATGGCATTTTACAAGAAGTCTCTCACAGGAGTTCCATTGTGACCATGCGCAGCCGGGCCGCAGTTTTTATCTCTGAAATCAAGTTTGTCGCGCTCGTCATAGCGTGCATGGCGGTATTCCGCACTACTGCTTTTGGCATGTATCATATTCCAAGTGAGAGCATGATGCCGACACTTCAGGTCGGCGATCGCGTCGCTGTCTCGAAAT
The DNA here is from genome assembly GCA_038531315.1 of Pseudomonadota bacterium. GTDB lineage: Bacteria > Pseudomonadota > Alphaproteobacteria > Caulobacterales > Parvularculaceae > JAJFFW01. The sequence goes on along the minus strand of JBCBBT010000010.1, from coordinate 50,919 downwards.
TCGCCTATGGCTACAGCCGTCACTCTGCGCCTTTTTCGGCGTTGCCTGATTTCATGACGCCGGATGGACGCATCTTCTCAAGACCTGCTGAGCGCGGCGATATAGCCGTCTTCAAACACCCGCGCACGAAAGACGTCATGATCAAGCGCATTGTCGCTTTACCGGGCGACAGTGTGGCTTTGAAAGAAGGCCGGCTATACGTCAATGGGACGCGCATCTCCCGCGAGCCGACAGGGCGATATGTATATCGCGAATATCGCGGCGGCGTGGTCGCCGTCGACACCTATACTGAAATACTACCGGGGACCGTCGATACAAAGCACACAATCTTTGAGCGATCGGATTTCGGCTTCGGGGACGCGATGGCCCCGGTAATCGTTCCCGAGCGGCATTATTTTGTCATGGGCGATAATCGGGACAACTCCGTTGACAGCCGCTTCCTGAAACGCGGCGTCGGATTTGTCCCGGCTGATCATTTAATCGGAAAGGCGGTGGCGATCCCGTTTTCCACCCATCGCTGCCGGCGCGAGCCCGGCGTCCAATGCCGCCAGACAAAGTGGTTTTCAGCGCTTTAGGCGCCCTTAGGAAACTTGAAAACCGGGTTTGACGCTGGCGCCGTTGGTAAAATCGAGTGCGCTTTGCGCTGATTTTCCCTCGCGCTGAAGAACAGTAATCACGACAGCGCCGTCTCCACACGCGATCGTCAGACCTTTCGTTGAGTCCATGACAGTACCGGGTTCTTGCGATATCTGGTCGTCGGATCGTTTTGACATTAGCGCCTTGATGCGGGTCTCCTTGCCGTTGACGTCGGCATAAAACCACGCGCCCGGAAATGGCGAGAGACCCCGAATATGCCAATCGACTTCACGCGCCGGGCGGTGCCAGTCAATGCGCGCCTCGTCAGCCGTAATTTTGTCAGCATACGTAATACCGGCCTCTGACTGAGGTGTTTCCTGTGCGCCGCCGCGCGCCAGCGCCGCCAATGCGCGGGGCGCGAGATCAGCGCCCAGCGCCGCAAGACGCTCATGGAGACTGCCGGTCGTATCGTCCGGACGAATTGGCGTTGTCTCTGAAAGGAGGATCGGTCCGGTATCAAGGCCCGCTTCCATCCGCATCACCTGAACGCCTGTTTCTGCGTCTCCCGCCATAATCGCGCGATGGATCGGCGCTGCGCCGCGCCAGCGAGGCAACAACGACGCGTGAAGATTAAAACAACCGAGGCGCGGCGCATCCAGAACGGCTTGCGGCAGGATCAGACCGTAGGCAACGACAAAAGCCGCATCGAGATCGAGCGCCCGAAACGCAGCGCGCGCCTCTTGGGACTTGAAACTCGCCGGGCAACGAACCTCAAACCCGTTTTTTTCTGCGAACCGATGAACGGGCGACTTTTTCAGCTTTTGGCCCCGGCCGGCCGGTTGCGGAGCCTTGGTGTAGACAGCAACAATCTCGTGCCCCGCGGCGGCGAGCTCCGCCATTGCAGGCACGGAAAACTCGGGGGTTCCCATAAAGGCGAGCCGCATGGCCATGTTTCTCCGTTAAGGGCGTGTTTTCGGCGCCGCACTATGAGGAAAATTACAGAAGTGTAATGGGGTCGGATACAACCAACAGTCGAATTTATTCGGCGGCGGCGAGACGCTGTTCTTTTTTCAGGCGTTTGAGGACCCGGTCGCGTTTCAGTCGCGACAAACGATCGATGAACAGAACACCCTCAAGATGATCCATCTCGTGTTGAATACAGACCGCCAACAGCCCGTCCGCCTCAAGCGTCTGCGGCGCGCCACTATAATCCAGATACTCGACTGTACATCGCGCCGGTCTCTCGACCTCGTCGGAGAAATCCGGCACTGACAGACAGCCCTCCTCGTAAGGCTTTGTTTCTCCTGAAGGATTGACGATCACCGGATTTACAAAATAGCGCGGTTCCGGCTCTTCGTCTGAACCGGCGAGATCCATAACGATGACCCGGAGCGGCTCGCCGATCTGAATTGCAGCGAGCCCAATGCCCGGCGCCGCGTACATGGTCTCCAGCATATCGTCCATGAGCGTGCGCACCGCGTCGTCCACAACCTCTACAGGCCGTGATTTCTGGCGCAAAATTGGATTTGGCGCGGTCAGGATCGGTCGGATTGTCATGCTCGCTGAGGTAAGTGCCCTGTGGAGCACGGTCAAGCCGCCCGCCGGCGAGCCCGGCGACGCATAACCCTCGCAAACCATTAACTTTTCATTTACAAATCACAGAAGTTTGAGTGTGGGGTCCAGCTTCCGATGGTTTCGTTCGGCATCTTCGTCCAGGAAACGGTTCCGGATGAATTGAGCAATGCAGTCGCTGCAACAGCGAACAGCTCAACCACGCCATTTTTTGACGGCCCGGCGAACATCCTGTGGATTGTCGTCGTTTCTTGTTTTCTGATTTTCTTCTCAATCATATATTTGATGATGCGCTCGCGCGTTTTGCGGGATGCGCGAGCGGAGAAAGCGGCCAAGGCCAAGTATTTTCAGCCTGCGGGCGCGGATGCGGAAATCACCTTTGATGATGAGCAAAGCCCTGCGAACCAGAACGGCGATCTTGCGACGCATCACCAGGATAGATCGACCGACGCAGACTATTCCGATGACGATCTTGCCGAGGTCGTGATTGAGCGCCCGGCGGAGGCGCGCAACGAAGCACTGGCGCTCACCGACCGAGATCAACCGAACGGGTATTACGAGGCTGACGCGCAGGCGGACGATCGCTTCGACGCCCCGGCCGAGGCCATAAAGTCCGAAAAAAAGAAAAAGAAAAAATTTGGCGGTCTTTTTTCGCGCAAAAAGAAAAGCGAGACGGCAGACGAAACCCTTAACGGGGACATCGCCGATACGACGCTTGCGCCGCCTGACACAGGCTTCGCGCCCCGTGACGACGCGCAAATAGGGGATAACGACGTTCGACCCGGCGCGTTCTTTCAGTCCAGACGCACTGATCTAAAATCATCGCTATACGAAGAAAATAATGCCTTTGCGAATGATGATGCTGCGTCCATCAAGCAGCAGGCCGAAGCAGATGCGGCGGAAATTCGTCGGCAAGCGGAATACGAGGCGCGCCGGCGCGAAGATGAACAAGCGCGGATTGCTGCAGAGCGGGACGCCGAGTTCGAGCGCCAGAGGCTGGCGCAACGAGAGGCGGACTTCGAGGCGCGCAAACGCGAAGCGGCACTCGCACAACAACAGGCGCATTCAAGCGAAGCCGTCATTGAGACCGCCGTATCGCGGGCGCTTGAGGAAAAATTTGCGGCCCTTGAAAACAAAATTGGGGCGGGCGCGCCCGCATTGGCCGCCAACGCGAATTCCGACGCCGCAATGATGGCGGGCGCCGACCTAATCTCGCAGCGCCTCAAGGATCATCGCGAGTCAGTCGACACCGCCCTCATGGCGATGAATGAACGGCTCAATCAAATTGCTGAACCGGCAGAACTGGAGGCGCTCCGCGCGGATATTGCAGATTTGCGTAACACGTTGACGCTCGCGCAGACTTCGACCAGCGCACGCCCGGCGGCTGCGAATTTCTCATCGCCAATCGTCCAACTCGGCGACATTCTGCGCAACGCATTGCCGCCGGATGCATATCAGTTCAATGCGCTGCTTTCGAATAATCGCAAAGCCGACTGTTTGATTTTGTTACCGCAACCGCCCGGACCGGTTGCCGTCGATGCGAGCTTTCCATTGGAGGCATGGTCGAGCCTCCAACGCGCCTTTGAAGATCGCGAGAACAATGAAACGGCGGAAAACGAATTCCGTCGCACTGCGCTGCGCCACATTGTCGATATCGCAGAGCGCTTGATAATCCCGGACCAGACCGCCGAGTCGGCGTTGATGTTCATCCCTTCGGAACAAGTCTATGCTGATATTCAGGCGCGCTTCCCTGACGTTGTTCAGGACGGTTACCGCGCGCGCGTCTGGATTGTCTCGCCGACAACGTTGATGGCGACGCTGCATACTATAAGAGCCATTTTGCGTGATGCTGATATGCGCACAGCGGCGGCGGATATCCATGAGGAAGCAACGCACGTACTCGGCGAAGTTGATGATTTGCGCCACCGCGTCGCCGACCTTGAACGAAACTTCGATCAAACGCGCTCTAATGTCCGTGACGTTTTAACGAGTACGGATCAGGTGTGGCGCCGTGCGGAAAAAATTACGCGCTCGGGCCAGACCATGGCGGCGCATGCAAATGGCGGCGGATTTGATCGGGACGGGCGCTATGCGATCCATACGGGCGAGCCCGCTCCCGCTCAATCGACAATGCCGCCGGAGCCGCCGGCCGCGCCGGTGCGCGGCCCGGTGACGCCTACGCCGGCAGGACGCTATGACGGCGGCGCGCGGGAGAGCTTTGCAGAGCAGGCCTATGCGGCGCGGCGCGGCGACGAAATCCGCCAGCAGCCTGAGGCGACGCCCCGGGCTTACACACCAGCGCCGCGCACACAGCCACCCGCGGAGGCGCCGGCGCCTTCGTTTGGTTACGGCGAAAATCCTGTCGGGCACGAAGCGCCCCGTCAACGGCAGCCGCAAGCAGACCGCGCGCCCGTCGCTACGCGCACAGATCAAAACGCGCAGCGGGCGCGCCCGGCGCCGCCGACGACGCTGTCGCGCCCAACCGACCCGGACGCATGGGATAAGGATGCGCTCCGGCAAACAGAGTCGCCGAGCTTTCCATTGCGCTAGGCTCCGGCCGTATTTGCGCTCATTTCATTGATCCATTTTCCGATCCGCTGGACCCGCGACTTATCAGTTTCCTGTGCGGCGGCGATCAACACGTCCAAAATCGACACCTCTTGAAGTGACGCGCGAAAGGCTTTTTCAGCATCATAAAAACTGGCGGCGATATAAAAACCGGCGGCGATGATGCATGGCTTGGCGCATTGTGACTTTGATGCTGCGCAAGGCGCTTTCTGGCGAACTTCCGTACAATGAAATGAAGCCTGAGGGCCTTCAATAGCGACGAAAACATCACGCAGCGAGATGTTTGCTGGATTTTTATTGGTTGATGGCGGCGCCGTCAACGCATCGCCGACGACCAATGGCGGTCAAAATCAGCTATTTACGCTGCAGACTGATCATCTTCCGCTGTTGGCGGAAGCAGCAGGTCGCGATCAGAACGCGGCTTGCGGGGAAGGTTCTCTACGGTTTTTCCCGCTTCGATGACCTCTTCAACGCCCGGCAGCTCATATTCAGCAAATTTTCGCGCTCGCGGCATGACGCGACTTTCAATGCCGCCGACCAGCTCATTGTATTTCTTGACGGCGCCTTCGAGCGATTTCCCAAGACCAGCGAGGTTCACGCCCATGCGCTTGAGGCTATCGTAAAGCTCTTTGGCCATGCCGGCGACGGCGCGGGCATTCTCGACTGATTTTTCCTGACGCCATCCATAAGCGGCCGATTTCAAAATCGCAACGAGTGTGGTTGGCGTCGCAATCAAAACCTTACGGTCAAATGCTTCTTGAAAAAGCGTCGGGCGCGCCTCAACAGCAGCGGTGAAGTAATTTTCACCGGGCACGAACATAACGACAAAATCAAGGGAGTCGCGCAACGACGCCGCATACTCCTTGGACGACAACGACTTTACATGCATCCATAAGTCATTGGCGTGTTTATCGAGATGGGCGGTTCGCAGTGTTTCATCTTCCGCTTCCAAGGCGTCCAGATACGCCCCCAATGAAACCTTGCTGTCCACTGCGAGAACACGCTCGCCGGGCAGTGACACCACCATGTCGGGTTGTTTACGCTGGTCGCCGTCATGGTGCGAGGCCTGTTCCCGAAAATCCACATAAGACGCCATCCCCGCCATCTCGACAACGTTCCGGAGCTGTTCTTCCCCCCAGCGACCGCGCACTTTCGGACCGGCGCGCAGTGCGGTGGATAGTTTTTGCGCCTCAAGACGCACGTCATTTGCAGACCGCGCAAGGTCGCCAATACGACTGGTCAGCTCGCCGCGCGCCTTTTGCTGCTCCAGACGCATTTCAGAAAGGCCTTTCTCGTAGCGGGACAAAGTCTCGCGCATTGGGCCAACAAGGTCATGAATGGATTTCCGTCTTAACTCCGCATCAGCGCTCGATGCGTCGCGATGGCGTTTAAAGGTCTCATCAGCACGCTGAAGAAAGGCTTTGTGCGCATTATCAAGCATCGCGGAGGCGGCCGCCTGGAAATCCGTGTCCATGCGCGCTTTTAATTCCGCCAGCGCCTTTTCACGCTCTGCAAGACGCGCCGCACCCGCCGCAGCTGCGCTTTCAAGACGGGTCCGTTCGTCGCCGGCCGCCTGCAGCGCACTCCGCAGATTTTCCGCCTCGTCGCCCCGCGCCTGAGCCGACGCAAGAGAAACTTTTGCGTCCTGTAACGCCGCCCGCAGCCGTTGGACCCGTTTGGTTAGTTTCGAAATTTGCAACCAAAGCAGCGTCAGCATCAATAGCGCCGCGATAAGCAGCCAGAAACCCGGACCGTCCGGACCAAGCCCGACGCGGCTTAGATCATTCGCAAATGCTTCAATTGTCATGGACTAAAATTAGAGCGATTCGGCAGGTGCGCCGCTTGCCTTCCACGCAAGGCTCAATAGCGCCAGCGACTAGCGCTGCGCCGGCTTGTGGGGCTGGAATACAAAAAAATGACTGACGAGATAGTTCGAAACCGCGGCGACGACGATTGAGACAAACTTAGCCGGCAGCGGCCCGATGCGCGCCGCCAAGATCCATATTACGGTGGTCGACAGGACCAGACCAAATAGATAGCCCGTCAGATATTTGCCATATGTTCTGAGACCAAACCGTGTGCGCTGTTCTTCACGGCGAAAGGTTAGCCAGCCATTCAGGAAATAGCCTTGAACATTGGCGACGAGGAATGCCACGAGATTGGCGCCGACGGGGCTTGCGCCAAAATGAAGGGCGCCGGCATAGACGCCGAGATCCGTGACCATGCAAACAAGGCCGACGACACCGAAGACGGCAACCTGTTTTTTGTGACGATCAAGACTTTCGCTCACAATAGGCCTTTCAACCTGTCCCATTGCCCATGCGCCGCCGCGCTACTTCCAATGGGGTATCTCAGGCCGTTAACTTCTCGTCGGCGGTGTGGATCACCGCAGATTGTGCCGCCGCGTCGGAGTGCGCAATGTCATTCACAAAATAAAGCGGTCTCGCTTTCGTTTCGTTGAAAACCCGGCCGAGATACTCCCCGATCACCCCAAGAACGCTGAGCTGAACGCCGCCAAGAAAAAGCACAAGAACGACGAGCGTCGGAAAACCTTGCACCGCCTCACCGAAAAAGACCGTCTTTAAAATGAAAAACGCCCCTGCAAGGAATGCGAGCCCTGCGGTCGCAAACCCGAGATACGTCGATATCTTGAGCGGCGCCAGAGTCGATGACGTTATGCCCTCAATCGACAAATTCCATAATTTCCAATAGTTCCACTTGGTCTCGCCCGCCTCCCGAGGCGCGCGATCATAAAATACCGCCTTTTGCGGAAACCCGACCCACGCAAATACTCCCTTCATAAACCGATGACGCTCACGTAAGGCGCAAACGGCGTCGACAGCTTTGCGGCTCATGAGGCGAAAATCGCCGACATTTTCCGGCAGACCGACCGGACCCGCCCGCCGCATCAGCTTGTAAAATGCGCCGGCGGTCGCTTTTTTAAGCCAGCTTTCCCCATGGCGCACGCGTCGCTGCGCATAGACGACATCGTAGCCCTCGCACCAACCGTCAATCAGCTTACCGATGAGTTCAGGCGGGTCCTGTAAGTCAGCGTCAATGACAACGATAGCGTCGCCCTTGCTCGCATCAAGCCCCGCCGTCAGCGCGATTTCTTTTCCAAAATTGCGGCTCAGATCAACAATCGTCGTATTCGGATGACGTGACCGCAGCTCTCCCATCAAATGTAAGGTGCTGTCGGTGGAGCCATCATTGACGAAGACAATTTCAAAGGGCTGTTCGATTTCAGACATCGCGCGGCGGACGGCCCGATGAAAAGCCGCAAGACAGCTCTCTTCGTTGAAGGCAGGACAGACAACAGACAAAAGCTGAGGACGCATATCGGTGCGCGGCGTCACAACGCGTTGGGAACTTTTTGCTTCATCTGCCTCAGGACGATCTGTCATAAGCCGTTCAGACTCTGTTAAGAATTTCGCGCGCGCTCGCCCGCGTCGCCCACGCGCGTAAACATTTCTTCAGCCTATATCGTTAATTTCCTAATCATGTATGGACGAGAGATCGAACCGGCGGAGCAAGGCGGCGTTCCCGCAAAAGGCCCGCAGAACGCACCAGCAATCGACTGGACGCGATATCGGCTAACGAAACAGCGGGTTTTCGTGATCTGTTGGGCGCTCCTCGCGATCACGGTCGGCGTTGCGATCCATCAATTCTCACAGGCGCGCGAAAATATCCTGCCCGCTGGCGCGCCCGTAGGCGGCGATTATGTCGCTTTTTACGGCGCATCGATCGCCGCTCATCAAGGGGACGCCGCGGCGATTTACGACCACAAGACGTTTGAACAAATTCTCCTGGACGTTGGGCCGCCCCGAGACCGCTATGGGCTGACCTGGCAATATCCTCCAACCTACTACCTAATCATAGCACCGCTCGCATTCCTGCCTTTTGTCGCCGGCTACCTCGCCTGGTCATGCGGCACGGCGGCGCTGTTTTTTGCGGTCATGCGAAGCGCCGGATTCAGCGCTTTTTTTCTTTTCGCATTGCTTGCCGCTCCTTCGACATTTCACGCGTTTATCACCGGCCAAAATGGTTTCCTGACTGCAAGCCTTATCATTGTGGCTGCTCTTTATGCGGACAAACGTCCCGTTTTGGCGGGGCTTGCCGCAGCGCTATTGACCGTAAAGCCGCAACTCGGCGTATTGCTGCCTGTCGCCTTTCTGGCCGCGGGTTGCTGGCGAGCCTTTTTCACGGCGGCGCTTGGCGCCGTCGCGCTGGCGGCGGCGGCGACCGGACTATTTGGCGTCGATATATGGCAGGCGTTTCTTGACGGGGCTGGCGCAACATCGGACCGGCTGGGCGCCGGTGTCTTGCCAATCTTTAAAATGATCACGCCATTCGCATGGGCGCGCTACGCCGGCGCGCCCACCGTTATCGCTGCGACGCTTCATGCACTGTTTGCGCTGCTTGCAGTCGTCATTGTCTGGCGCGTTTGGCGGCGCATCGACGATGCGCCGCTTCGGGCGGCCGCTCTGTGCGCAGGCGTTTTCATGGTTGCGCCTTATGGGCTCTACTATGAAATGATTATCCTTGCCTTTCCAGTCGCTGTGCTCGCCCAGCGCGCCGTTCAGAGGGGATGGATGCCGTTTGAACAAGCGACAATCGCGCTGATGTATATTGGTCCGATGGCCATGCCAGGCAGCCGCGAGCCAAATGCTGTTAGCTGGGGTTTTCCGATTGCGCTATTGATCGCTGCGGGTGTGATGCGCCGGATTGAAAAAGATCATCCCGGCACGTTCGGGTTTCGCCGGTTCCCCGTCTATGCGGCCAAGATCGAGCGCGCGTATCGCCGGCTAAGCGCACCACAAGCCCAAACCACCGCTCCGCCAGCCGGCTGACAGACCCTCGACAGGTCATGCCCGATTGGCGATATTGCCCCATTGGCTTCTGCGACGAGGAGATGGGGCATGGTGAAATGGCGCGGTCGGCGGCAAAGCAGCAACGTTGAAGACAGGCGCGGTCAGTCTCCCACCGCGATGGGGTCGGGTGCGGGCGCAGGCGCAGCGCTCATGGTCGCGCGCTTTGTGCTCGGCCGCTTCGGCATTCGCGGCGTCATGTTTCTTGCGGTCGCCTTTTTTGGCCTGACTGCGATGGGGCTCAACCCCCTGGCGCTCTTGTCCGGCCAGCCGCAAGCCCCCCGCCAAACCACCCAGACCAGCGCTGGCAACGATGAGGCGTTTCAATTTGTGGGCGTTATTCTGGCGGAGACGGAAGACACATGGAACGATATTTTCCGTTCAAATGGGTCGCAGTATCAGCCGCCAAGGCTTGAGCTTTTTTCCGGCGCAACGCGTTCAGCGTGCGGATCGGCCTCATCGGCGTCAGGCCCATTTTACTGTCCCGCCGATCAGAAGGTTTATCTCGATACGACGTTTTTTAATGAGCTCTCTCAGCGCTTCGGCGCACCGGGCGACTTCGCCGCCGCCTATGTGATTGCGCATGAAGTGGGTCACCATGTGCAAACCATTACCGGCACATCATCAAAAGTGCGCCAGGCGCAATCGCGGGCGCGTAAAACCGAACAGAACGCGCTTCAGGTCCGAATGGAGTTGCAGGCGGATTGTTATGCGGGGATATGGGCGCATAAGGCGGACCGGGAAGCACGCATTCTGGAAGAAGGAGACATCGAAGAAGGTTTACGCGCCGCTGCGGCGATCGGCGATGACACCCTGCAACGTAATGCTGGCAGACGAGTGACGCCGGAAAGCTTTACACACGGATCATCAGAACAACGCCAGGAATGGTTTTATCGCGGATATCGCACAGGCGACGTCAACCAATGCGACACATTCAATGGCGTGCTTTAACGCGCCGGCGCCTTTTGGTTTGCGTCTGCTTTGATGTCTTCAACCAGCAATTCAAAGCGTTCATGTCCCCAATACTTTCGGTCGCCATAAACCGCAAACGGCACGCCGAATACCTGATCCTTCTCGATCAATGACCGATGATGTTGGAGGGTGGCTGTTATCGCTTCGTTCGATTGCGCGTCTGCGATGAGGTCCATTGGCAGCCCGCAAGTCGCAGCGCACGCCGTCAGGACGTCAGCATCTGATACATTCGCGCCCTGCCCCCAGCGGGCGTCGGAAACGGCAATGGCGAAATCAAGCGCCTTGCCCCCCTGCGCAGCAGCCGCGAAGGCCTTGTTCGCCGCGTCGAGATCAACCTCAAATGGCGTCGGCCGGGCAATTGGCAATCCCATACGCATGGTCATGCGCGGCGCATCAAAGCCATAATAGGCAATCTTTGCTTTGTTCTGGACAGGATCCTGAAACGCAACGCCCTCGGGCGGTCCGGTGAATGGCATCAATTCGGCGTCAATGCCATGACGCTGCAAAATATGAAGACCAAGCCGGGAATAGGGGCTGCGAAACGAGAAATAAACGCGAGGGGTCTCGCTCATAAACGTCTCCATTTTTTAAGGCGTTATCCGCGCCAGAATGCCGGTGAAAACAGCACCATCAACGTGAAAAACTCAAGGCGGCCAAACAGCATGCCCGCGGACATCAACCATTTAACGGCTTCCGGCATCGTCGAGAAGTTGCCAGCCGGCCCGACGACGTCTCCTAGGCCGGGCCCGACATTCGCAATCGCCGTCCCCGCCGCCGATATCGCAGTTAGGGGCTCCAGACCAAAGCCGGACAAAAGCGCCGCGAGGGTTGCGAATGAAGCAAAATAAACAAAGAAAAAACTCAAAACCGAGATAAAAACATCATTCGTCAGTAAGCGTCCATTATAATGCGAAACGAAAACGCCGCGCGGATGCGCAAGCCGGCGCGCATAAAGCGACAAAGCCGCAAGAGCGACCTGAAACCGAAATATCTTCAGCCCGCAAGAAGTAGAGCCGGCGCAGCCGCCGATAAACATGATGCAAAAGAAAAATCCAACCGCAAACGGCCCCCATGCATTGTAGTCCGCCGTCGCATAGCCGGTGCCCGTCATAATCGAAATCACATTGAAGGCGGCGAGGCGAAAAGCGTTGAAGCTATCGGTTTCGAGTGTAACATAAACGTGGACAAACATGATTCCGATCAGAATCATCAAGACAAACAGAAAAAACTGAATCTGGCTGTCATTAAACAGACGATTTACTTGTCCGCGCAACAAAGCCGCCAGAAAAATGCCAAACGGCAATGACCCGATCACCATAAAGACGGCGACAATCATGTCGAGCGGCGCGTCTCCCATCGACAAGAATGCACCGAGAGACGCATCACGTGTTGAATAGCCTCCTGTCGCAACCGTTGTCATTGCATGGTTCAAGGCGTCAAACGCCGGCATGCCGAAACCCCAAAGCAGCAAAAAACAAAGCGCGGTGAAAAAGGCGTAGATTCCGGTCAGGGAAATCGAATACTGCGCTGCGTTGGTCACAAATTTATCGGATGTGTCCCAGGCTTCGCTTTTGAAAACCTGCATGCCGCCCACCCGAAGCGCCGGCAGAACCGCAAACGCCATAATGATAATGCCGACGCCGCCGAGCCACTGGAGCATCGACCGCCACAGCAAAACGCCCGGCGCGGTGTCATCAAGCCCTGTGAGCACCGTCGAGCCCGTCGTCGTGATGCCTGACATGGCCTCAAAAAAGGCGTCCGTATAGGAAATATTCAAGCTGCCAAGCGCCAACGGCAGCGCGGCGAAGGCGGCAAGCGCGATCCAGCTTGAGGCCGTTAGCAGGAAACCCTGCCGCACACTGATGGCTTCAATTCTTCCCCAACTCGCGGCGACAGCGCCGCCGCCGACAAAGATGCAGATCACCGCAGCCGTCGCAAACGCTGTCCAGTCAGCGCGATGCGCCGCTGTTCTGGCGAGCAAATCGGCGATGATAGGCACGATCATCAACATCCCGAGGATGGCGACAAGCGCGCCCGTAACCAGTACGACGGGGCGAAAATCCGGCATCGAATGTCCGGCCTCAGTGTGAAAAGGGTGCTAGTGCATTTGCCGGGTTTCGTGCGGGCTGTCGAGCGAGAAGGCGGGGATCGCGACATCGAAGCGCTCACCGCCCGCGGTTTCCATCGAATAAGCGCCCATCATTAGGCCCGACGGGGTCGGCAGCGGCGCTCCGGACGTATATTCAAATCCTTCGCCGGGTCGGATAACCGGTTGCTCGCCGACCACCCCCTCGCCTTCCACTTCCTCGGTCAGCCCCTCGGCATCCACAATGCGCCAATATCGCGTCCTCAGCTGGACGATATCGGACGAGAAATTGTCGATGCGGACCGTGTAAGACCACACGAAACGCCCCTCATCGGGATCAGAGTGTTTTTCGAGATAATTCGGTTCAACGCTGACACGAATGCCGCGGGTTTCTTCCTCATACATGAGCGCCCTCCGCCAACGCAGTACTTAAGGCCTGAAATTGCCCTTGCCCTCGGGCTCGACTATACCGCGTAATTGAGGCGCGCCACAGCCCTATTTTCATTGGGTAGGCGACCGCCCAGCCCCAATTGTTTGATAGATCGAATGGGGAAAAACGCCGTGACGCGCGTCGGCCGCTCAAAACGGCCGACGAGAGCGATCGATAAGACACCACAGGAATTTTCCCCGCAATGAGTGACCGCGCCGGATTTTCAGCCCCCGACGGAGTGCTGCCTGACCACGCAATCAGGGCTCTGATTGAGCAGGGCGCGATCAGTTTGAATGCGTCCGGCGCGGCGCGAATTAAAAACGAGTCGACGCCCAGCCGGATACAGCCGGCGAGCCTCGACCTGACACTGGGCGCAAAAGCCTGGCGCGTGCGGGCTTCATTTCTGCCATCGCGAGCGCCGAGCGTCGCCGCGCGCCTTACCGAGACCGATGACAATGGCGAAAGCCTGATGATGCATGAAATCGACCTTTCGGGCGGCGCCGTTCTGGAGCGCGGCTGCGTTTACCTTGTCGCCCTCAACGAACATCTCGCCCTACCCGATGAAATCTCCGCATCCGCCAATCCGAAAAGTTCGACCGGGCGGATCGATGTTTTCGTGCGCATGGTTGTTGACCGCGGCGGTGCATTCGACGAGGCGCCGGCTGGTTACGAGGGCCCGCTTTATGCGGAAATCAGCCCCCGCACCTTTTCCATCCTCGTTCGGGAAGGCTCAAGCCTTAATCAATTGCGCTTCAAAAAAGGAAGGCCGCACCTCACCGACAGCGAAACGCGCAAGCTGCATGACAACGCCGCCCTGATCGACGGCCTGATTGATATCGGCGGCGGGGTCGGCGTGAGAATTGATCTGTCAGATGAGGGCGACGGCCCTGTAGGCTGGCGCGCCCGGCGCCATTCGGCGCTGATTGATGTCGACAAGAAAAACGGCCTTGATCCCAACGCCTATTTTGAACCGATCACCAATGTACCTTCAAGAAGTCTTATTCTTGATCCGGACGAATTTTATATTTTGGCCTCCAAGGAGCGAATGCGCGTACCGCCTACGCATGCGGCTGAAATGACGCCGATTAATACCGGTCTTGGCGAGTTCCGCGTTCACTATGCAGGTTTTTTCGACCCCGGCTTCGGATGGCGAGACGGTAAGGCGCCGTCAAGCCGCGGCGTACTGGAAGTGCGCAGCCACGATGCGCCGTTCCTGTTGGAAGACGGACAACTCGTCGCCCGCCTTGTGTATGAGCGCATGACCGCGCGCCCCGAAAAGCTTTACGGGGATGATTTGACGTCGAATTATCAGGATCAGGGCCTGAAGCTCTCCAAACACTTCAGAGCATAAAAAAGCCGCGGACACGGGCCCGCGGCTTCTTTAACTTTAAGCGTGTTTTACGCGCGCCGACGGCGCATAAATCCGAGCCCGGCAAGCCCCGCAATCATCAACGGCGCAGCCGCCGGCAGCGGCACCACAGCGGTATTGGAGATCAGCGAGACATTGTCGACGCCAAGCGAGAAGAAGAACTGATTATCGGCCTGTGCAAATCGAATTTCGAAGTCAGTAATTCCAGCAAGCAATGGCAGAATATCAAGCGACACAGTCTCGTATTCGATATTAGCAAAATCACTTGTGATAAACGGCGCGAGAACGCTGGCGATCACGGATCCTCCATCGGTGCCAAAACCAGCGCCGGGGGCGATGATATCAACGCGCGCATGCTGGTTTGGCGCGCCGTTAAAATCGAGATTGCCGTCGTCGACAAGCGGCACATCGGTGACGGCAAAAATGTCGAAACTCAAAATCAAAGACGTTTCGCCGCCCGTCAGGCTGACCCCTTGGCTGAGCGCATAGGCGCCGGGACCGTTTTGACCTGTGACCGCGTGAAAGCCGCCTTCGGAAGGACCGACGATTGGCAGATTCGAATTCGGTGCGACAGCGCCGCTGATAACCTCGATGCCGCCGTTGGAACCCGGCGCTGTCAGCGCTGTCCAGCCCGTGAAATCACCGGTCTCAAAACTGCCATTCGTTAATAGTTCCGTGGCCTGCGCCGACGCCGTGAAGGACACCGCAACGGCTGCGGCGACTAAAAACTTTTTCATCATGGTTTTCCCCAATGCATTCTCCGACATTACAATATCGCAATATCAAGAAGCGCGCCACACACTTATCTGGCAAGGAGAGATCAAAAAATTCGCAGGTTTAATTTCTGCATCACTTCAGGCGACCCTTTCTTGACCATGTCGCTTAAAGACAATGCTCAAGTTGTTTTTTGGCATCTCTATGCACGCAATAAGGGATAAGCCCGCATCCCGTGCGAGCGGCGCAAGGTCTCGGTCGAGGTCGCGCACGCCCCAGGACGGATCGCGGGCTTTCAGACTTGCATCAAATTCAGCGTTCGAGGGCGCAGTGTGAACGCCGTCTCTCGAAAAAGGGCCATACAAAAACAAAACGCCGCCCGCCTGCAAATAGCGCCCGGCGCCGGCAAACAAACCACGCGCCGCGGCGAAGGGCGCGATATGGATCATATTGAGAGAAACAATGCCTGAGAGCGACGCCGGCGCGACCTGCCAATCTGGCGCGGTGACATCAATAGCGTGCGGCTGCGCTATATTCTTGGCGCCTTCATGAGCGGTCCAGGCCGCTATCGAAGCGCGGGACATCTCGTCCGGATCGCCAGGCAGCCACGTCACCTCCGGCAGGGCCGCCGCAAAAGCGATCGCGTGCTCGCCGGTCCCTGCGCCAATTTCAAGAACGCGCCCCTTCCCCGGCAAATGAGCCACAAGAGCGTCGCGCACGACATCCTTGTTTCGACCTGCGGACGGCGAATAAAGACGATCGCCGTCAAACGCGCGGTCTTCCAGCGCGATCTCTTTTTTATTCCCGGACCGCCCGTCGCTCATTGCGCTGTCATCCCGAGCAATTCGACCCGCCAAGAACACAGAAAGTCGCGCAATGACGATGGTTCAGCTTTACTGGCCTTGTCGCCTCCTTCAGTGTACGACCCAAATTAAATGCGTCATCGTAGGCAATCAGTGTACAAGCGAGTACCGAAGCGGCGCTATCGCCCTTGCGCTTCACCGCCATACGGCTTGACGCGCACATGATATCGCGGGGGTCTTTGTCAAGGATCCCCCAGCAAGCGCCGGTAATTTCCGGCGGGTCGCTATCGGCGGCGTCCATTTCCGGAAAGAGCACGAGATGGGCCGGTTCATCGGCCTTAAGTCCGAGCCCTTGTGCGTCGAAAAGCGCCTGGTATCCGGCGCGCGCCTGCGCTTCGGTCTCAGACAGCACGGAACGACCGGCGATCGACAGCGCCGCGCCCTCGGCCGCCAGCCATTTTATTCCCTTCCAGGCGATGTCGAACGCCGCCGGGCCGCGCTCCTTGTCGTGACCTTCTTGCGTAAAGTGGTCGAGACTAACCCGAAACTTGATCGCGTCGCCGTGAGACTTAATAAGCCGAACAATCTCGGTACTGATTTTAGGACGCATCATCGGGCGCATCGCGTTAGTCAAAATCAGCACCGACAAATTATGGGCCATTGCCGCCTCAATCATGGCGATCATATCAGGGTTCATGAACGGCTCGCCGCCCGTAAAAGCGATTTCACGCGCGCCCATTTCTTTCGCTTCGGCTATGAGCGGCGCGGCCTCGTCGATCGAAATATAGGCAAGACGATCATTGGTCGGACTTGATTCGATATAACAGTTAACGCATTCGAGATTACAGAGCGTGCCGGTATTGATCCAAAGCGTTTCAAGGCCCGCAAACGGCACGCGCGCTCGCGGCGATCCATCGGCAGTGACATCAGGATCGACAAACTTCTCCTTAGGGCGCGCCGTCGCGCCATCTTTTTTGGCGCCGGCTTCAAGAAGCGTATTTATTGCTGACATCATCTATCCTGTTTCGACGTACGCCGATCGCCGGCGCATTGCGGCGGAGCGCGCGGCGGCGTTTAGCGACGTAATGGCGTTTTGGCGTTACGAGAAAAATGCCCCTGAATGCGCCTTATGCGTCAGAATGGCGAAACGCCCGCGCCAGAGCAAGGGGCTCGCGCGCGGGCGTTTTGTTCAATCTTCGACGATATGTCAGCGGCGATCGGGACCTGATTTGACCGGCGCGCCCCAGGCCGCGTCGTCGTCATAGCGCGAAGCCTCGTCGGCCTGCGCGGACGCGGGCGTCGGTGCTTGAACGCCTTTTGGGGCGCCGGCAGCCGGTTCATAGGGCGCGGCGGCCTGCGGCGCAGGGCGCGACGCCGGCGGCTGGGGCTGCGTCAGATTTCCACGCTGCGACAGCGCGTAGGCGGCGTTTTGCAATGCGGCCGAGCGCGGATTTGAGACCCGTTGCCGGTAAATGATATCGGCTGGCGATACCGGCGCGCCGTAATAGGCTTCATTAAAATTATGCCGCACCTTCAAAACGGCCCCCTCGAGGCTAACGCCGCCATAAAGACCACGCGACCGCGAGAAAGCGAGGATATCGGTTGTCTGCGCCTTTGCGCCAGCGCCAACCGGGCCCGCCGCCACAGTCAGGTCTGCACCGAGCTTCACAGAGGATGACAAGAGCTGCTCCATGCCGCGTTGTGTCATCACGAGGAGAATAATCTCCGACGCTTCACCGCCCGCTTGAAGCCCAAAGGAAAACGACCCAACGGTCATAAAGCTCGGTTCGGACCAGGTTCCATCCTCGTTTCGCGCGGTCAACACAGCATCGCCGGCAGAGCCGCCGAAGATGAACCCCGCACGGATTGACTGAGGCACGACGACAACGGCTTTCGCCTGATCGGCAAGATCCCAAAGCGCCGTAAACGAGTCGTCGCGAATAAAATAATCAATCGTATCCGCTGACTTCTGTATCAGACGATCAGCTTTTTCGGCCTTGCCCGCTGACGCGGGCGCGGCGGCTGCAAAGGCGAGCGCGGCGAGTGTCGCCGCCATGACGAACGATCGGGAAATCAGTCGAGTGACCATAACGGTCCTCCTTTCAGGCCGCTTCGCCGACACTGGCCGGCCGAAATATTGAGCGGCGGAAAACTTTGAACGCGCCTGAAATAAGCAAAGAAAAACGACGTTAAAGCGGCGTAGCGTTCTTATCGGCGTGAATTATTGGAGAGATTTGCAGCGCCGGTCCAGCAATTGCAAAATTCGCCCTGTTTGCACCAGGTTTCGACGGGTTTCGACCGGCTTCACAAGACGGTGAGGCCCAAGGCTGGCGGCGCGCATGTATCGGCTTTTGAGGTCGCTACGCGCGGGCGTCAGCGGACCTTTCGCCGATCTTGACGGCCTGGCCATCGCGCAGGCGTTCACCACCGCGCACAACGACCCGCGCGCCGGGAACGATATCGCCCAATACCTCGATATAGTCGCCATCCGCCGCGCCGAGCTCCACCATAATGCGACGTGCTTTGTTTTCCTTGTCGACCAGAAATATGCTTGTCCCATCAGCACGCAGAATAAGCGCATCACGGTGCACGGCGAGCGCGGTTCGAACCGCCGCCGCCGGCAGCCGTACCCGCACCGCCGATCCGATGTGCCAGGTGACGTCGGGTAAATCGAGCCGCAGTTCCAACATCCGGCTAAGCTCATCGCCGACCGGCACGACGGCGCGCACCGATGCGCGCAGCGTTTCCCCGTCCCGCTCGACGGCCACGGTATCGCCTTCCGCAAGATATCGCGTCAGGTTCGAGGGTGCGCGCGCTGTGACTTCAAGGTTCACCGTATCGACAAGCCGCGCGATTGGCGCGCCGGGTCCGGCGAACTCGCCGATTTGGGCCTCTTGAGTGACGATGCGGCCGCTGAACGGCGCTCTGACATCCGTCCGCTGAAGGTCTACTTCCGAACGCTCCAGCGCCACGCGCGCCTGCGCAAGACTCTGTTGGGCCTCGCGCGCATCGACGCGCATTTCGTCGATCGCAGCCTCGGACTCGCCGG
The DNA here is from genome assembly GCA_038531315.1 of Pseudomonadota bacterium. Lineage (GTDB taxonomy): Bacteria > Pseudomonadota > Alphaproteobacteria > Caulobacterales > Parvularculaceae > JAJFFW01. The sequence continues at coordinate 31,912 of JBCBBT010000010.1, read as the reverse complement.
AGTCTTCGCCGAGATCGACGAAACGTTTGAGATTGCGCTCAAGATATTGCGCGCGCGCTTCAAGCATTTTGACCTGCGCGGCATTGTTGTCCCGGGCGAGGCGCGCATCGGTCTTTTCAATTTTTGCGATGATGTCGCCCGCTTTCACAAGCGCGCCAACATCAGCCACCCATTCAACTTTCCCGCTTGTGGCCGCAGCGACAAGACTGTCGCGTGTTGACACCACAGACCCCGGCGCGTCGGACAAGGGCGTCAGCTGGCGCGATTGTGCGGGCGCCACGTAAACAATCGCCGGCGGGGGGCCCTCGGGGGCGGATGGCGCGTCATCACCCGTTTGCGCAACGGCGGCGCCGCTGTCGCTCTTGCCGTAAAAATAGGCGCCCGCGCCGGCAAGGAGCAAAATGCCCGCGGCGCCGCTGATTAGTTTGATTTTCCGGACCATTGAGCGCCTTCCATTTATTATTCAGCAAGCTGCGGCGACGGCGGCGTTGCGGTTGGCTCACTTGTGCGACTAGCGATTACGCGCGACGGGGAACGGGCCTCGCCAAGCTGCAACAAGGCGGGCAACAGAATTAGGACGAAGAGCGTCGATACCGCCATGCCGCCGACAATAACCGTTGAAAGTCCGCGATAGATCAGCGAACCCGCTCCGGGCGCCAGGACAAGGGGAAGCATCCCCATCAAGGACGTCGACGTCGACATGAATATTGGTCGTATACGAAGCGTTAAAGCAGTATGCACAGCATCGCGGCGCGACATGCCGTCTCGTTCGCTAGCGCGCGTCTGGGCGACAAGCAGGATCGCGTTATTCACAACCAGCCCCAGCAAAATAATGAAGCCGATCATACCGAGGAGGTCGAGCGGCGCCGGCTTGATAAGATCAAGCGCCCGCATGGCGAGAACGCCGCCAACCGCCGCCATGGGCAAGGTGATGATCACAAGGCCGGCGTCCTTCACTGATTTGAAGAGCGCCGCCATGATCAGAAACAAAATTGCAATGGCGAGAATAAAGTTGCCGCCGAGATTTTTGATGGCGCGCGCGAGACTATCGGCATCGCCGCCAAACTTGATGCTCGCGCCGGTGGGCAGCACCTCAAAAAGCCTGTCTTGAGCCTCCGCGCGCAGGGCGTCGACGGCGGGGCCGAGCGCCATGCCTTCAGGGGGTGATATGCCGAGCGCGATGGTGCGCCGCGCGTCGAGACGTCGAATCTGTTGGGGGCCGACGCCGCGGGTAATTGACGCCAGCTCTCCGAGTGGGACAACAACGCCGGACGGCGTCGCGATTGGCGCGGTTGCAAGATATTCCGGCGATGTCCAATCCTTGGCCTCCAGCAGCATGTCGATCCGACCGCCGTCATGGAAGAATTCCCCAAGCCAAAGTCCATCGCCGATGGCGCGAACCGCACGCGCCACCGCCGCACGATCCATCCCGACCTCAGCGATACGCCTGTCATTCGGCAGTATACGGAGTTCTGGCGTCACAATTTGCGGGTCAGGATTTGGCCACACCTGGGCTCCGGGCAAAACTTCAGTGATTATGTCAGTCGCAGCGGGGATTGCCGCCGAAAGCGCTGCATAGTCTTCCGCTTGTAGTTGCAACGAAATCGAGGCGTTGCCGCCAAAATTGCCAAAGAGATCACCCTGACGCGCGAATACGCGCGTATCAGGAAAACCTGCCAGTATTTCGTCATTCACGATTTTAACGAGTTCGTCGATGCGCGACTGATCTTTGGCGCGGATACCGGTGTTCCCGCCCCATGGACCGGAATACAGATAGTAGTTGCGCAACGCCGGTTCTTTTTCGCCATCCATATAAGGCTGGAGGCGCTCAACGACAACTTCGGCGAACTCTGATCGGATCATGTCGGCGCTTGAGCCAGAGGGAAAATTGATAAACGCGTCGACAGCGTCGCGTTTTACCGGCGGCAAATAATCAAGTTGCGGCCATAATGCGGCTCCGATTCCAACAGGCAAAACGGTCAGTGCACCGATAATCGCAAAACGCCTACTCTTGGTCGCCGTGAGCGCCATGATACGCGCGGACAGGCCCTCAACAAAGGATGGACGCTTGTCGCCGTCTTCTGCTTTGCTCATGAACAGATAAGCGGCGGTGGGCAAAATGGTGACCGCGACCGCGAGACTAAAACACACCGCAATAGCGATGGTCAGCGCGAGATCTGCAAACAGCTGGCCTTCGACATCTTCAAAGAAAATAATGGGTATAAAGATCGCAACAGTTGTGACCGTCGAGGCAAACAGAGCGCCAAACACCTGACTGACAGCTTCAAGCGCCGCGTTTGAAGTTGACCGGCCGGCTTCGCGCAGGCGTACAAAATTTTCCAGAACGACAATTGCCGCATCCAGCACCATGCCCGTTGCAAAGGCGAGACCGGCCAGAGAAATGACATTGATCGAACGATCGAAAAGATTAAGCACAACAATCGTGCCGATCAGGCAAATCGGTATCGCAGACGCAATCAGCAGGGTTGCGCGCCCGCGTCTTAAAAACAGCCACAAGGCGCCGACCGCCAGGAGGATGCCAATCAGGAGATTTCCCGTCAGTAGCCGGATCGCCCGCTTTATGAAGACGGACGGGTCAAAGCTTTTCTGGATCGAATATCCGAGTTCAGCGAGCGCTCCGGCGTTCAAATCGTCCAGAACAACGGTAAGCGCATCGATCGCCTCTAGCGTATTCGCGCCTGGCTCACGCATCACGCGCATGCCGATCGCCGGATTGCCATTTTGATAAACGACCCCGCCGCTATTGGCCTTTCCGACGCTCACTGTTGCAATGTCGCGCAGCCTCACAGGCGCGCCGTTGCGCCAAGCGAGCACAGTTTCTTCAAGCTGATCGGCCGTAAATCGCCCCTCGAACCGCATAGTGTAATTGCGCCTGCCGACCTCGACAGATCCGCCCGTCACGTCTGAAGAGCGGTTTACGTTCTGAGCAATATCATCAATCGTCAGCCCGAGTTGGGCGACAAGAAACGGATCGAATTCTATACGGATAATCTGTTCGCCATCGTCGGAATTCACGTCGACGCCGCCGATACCGGGAACGGCTTCCAGCGCAGGCACAATTCGCTGGCGCGCAAAATCGCTCAGTGCGACGTCCGGGTTCGTATTGCCGGGAAGGCGCTGCAGGAAGAGAAAAATCAAGGTTTCCCCTGCGTCGCCGCCGCCGCCGTTCATAATGCGCGGGCGGTCAGCTTCGGCGGGCAGGCCCTGAACGCGTTGCAGCCGCGCGTTCACTTCAGAGAACGCGGCGTCCATATCGGCCCCGAGCGCAAATTCCATGTTGATCCACGCGCCGCCGGCGTTTGACCAGGATTGCAACGTCTTAAGGCCCGGGATACCGCGCAGTTCTCTTTCGATTGGCTCGACGATCTCGCTTTCAACTTCGCGCGGCGAGGCCGCACGCCAGCCAGTCTGGATCGAAATCACGGGCCGTTCGATATTTGGAAAGAGCTGTACCGGCAGGCGCATGAGCGACAGAGCGCCAAGCAGGGCAATGACCGCAAGCACGACGGCCGCGGCAGCCGGATTTTTCAGACAAAGTCTTGTGAGGCCCATCGTTCGCTCCCGCCCGGGCGCAGATGAAAAGTTATGCGACACCTGTGGCGCGCTACTTTTGTAACAAGTTACACCGAAAAACCACGCCCGATGCGATGAGCGGTCCGAAATTCAGGACGAGCCGGGCGGGAGCCGAATATCGAGTGACTTGGGCGTTCGACCGCGCTAAGGCGCAGGGATGTTTGCGCAGAGCGCGAAACTGTAAATGTTGTGAGGATACGCGGGTGTAGCTCAATGGTAGAGCAGGAGCTTCCCAAGCTTAAGACGAGGGTTCGATTCCCTTCACCCGCTCCAACCGCCGTCGTTTAATAGGAACGAAGCAGCGACGCCGTCTTATTCGGCGTCTTCAACGGCGCTTTCTTCGCTGACAACTTCCGGCAGCGGGACGGGGCTTTCTGAAAGCGTTCTAAGAAAGCTCAATATCTGCGCGCGCTGTTCATCTTTGCCGACGCGCTGCACCATGGCTGTGCCGGGGATATAGGCCTGTGAATTCTCTAGATATTTGTCTAGCCGCTCATAAGTCCACTGGCCGCCGAATTCATTGAGCGCCGCCGAGTAGTTGAAGCCGCTGACGCTCGCGACGTCACGGCCCACAATATTCCACAAATTGGGCCCTGTGCCGTTTGGTCCGCCCTTAACGAAGCTGTGGCAGGACACACAAAGCTTGATGCGGCGCTCGCCCATGCCGGGGTCGGCGGTCGCCATCAATTCCGGAAGGCTCGGGCCATCGGCGCCCGGCTTTTCCTCACTAGCAAAGCCGGCCTTATAATCGACCGGCATATAGGCGAAGTGTACTTCGTCATGGGGCCCATGGTGGCCGCCGCCGACAAGCGCCCCGGCGAGCTGAGGAAGCCCTACCAAAAACAAGAGGGCTATCAAAATGGCGGCGGCGAGCTTATTGCCAAAAAGCGGATCGTTCATCACTAACCTGCGGGTCCAAAAAGATTGATTTTGCGCTTACATATCGGTCTTGGCGACGGGGCGCAATCGTCACGACGCGGGCCCGATTGACGCGGCGAATCCCTTGCAACACGGCGCAATTCCTGCAGTTCAAAAACAAGATGTAATATCGCTCTGCGGCGCAGCGCTGACAACTCGCGACCCTGAAGGTAAACAGGGAAATTGCGCGCGGCCGAGATCCGCCGTGAAAAGCAAAAAACCAGGCCCGGACCATGTCTCAATCCTCAACTCCTTCTCAAAGCACCGACGGCGCGGTCAGCAACAGCAGGACCGCCATAACTTATCAGGGCGAGCCGGGCGCCTATTCGGAAATCGCGTGCATGACGTTTGCGCCGGATTTCTCGCCAACACCTTACGGTACATTTGAAGACGCATTGAAGGCGGTCCAGCGAGGCGACGCCGCACGGGCGATGTTGCCCGTTGAAAACTCGCTGGCCGGCCGCGTCGGCGATCTCCATTATCTGTTGCCGTCCTCGGACCTTCACATCGTCGCAGAACATTTTCTACCGATCCGCCATCAGCTGCTGGGTGCGCCCGGCGCCTCACTGGGCAGCGTCAAGCTCGTGCGCAGCCACGAGATGGCGCTTGCGCAGTGCCTCGGTTCAATCAAAAAACTTGGGCTGACTGCGGAAATTGCGGGAGACACGGCCGGGGCCGCGAAACGACTTTCGGAGCTAAAGCATACAGATGAGGCGGTTATTGCATCGGAACGCGCCGCTGAAATTTACGGGTTGCAGGTGCTGGCGGCGAACATTGAAGACGCCGGCCATAACACAACCCGTTTCCTCGAAATGGCCGCAGAGCCGTCCGACGCCGATCCGTCCGAAGGCCCGGTTGTGACGAGCTTCATTTTTGAAGTCAGAAACATCCCGGCGGCGCTTTACAAGGCGTTGGGCGGTTTCGCGACTAACAGCGTCAACATGACAAAACTCGAAAGCTATCAGATTGGCGGTTCTTTCAGCGCAACCATGTTCTACGCCGATATTGAGGGCCATCCGCAGGACCGCAATGTCGCTCTGGCCCTCGAGGAATTAGGCTTTTTCTCCTCTTCGCTGAAAATTCTTGGCGTCTACAAGTCAGCGCGCCCCCGTTAAAGCGGCGACCGCCGGCAAGCGATTGTCGCATCAAGGCGGGGCGGCCTTCTCAATCTGCGTTTTCCTTCGTAAGACACGTCATGAACAGCGCCCGTGAATGGCGCGCGGACTTTAGACAACGTTCAGAGGGATTTCCGCATGGTCAATTCAATAAAGTTCCGCAGCGTGTCGTTGAGTGTCGCCGCCGCGTTTGCCGCTGCCGCCGCATCGCCGGCGGTGTCTCAGCCGGCGCCGATCGTACAGCCAGGGGCGCCGGGTGCGGAAAGCCGAACGCTTAGCGCCGATGACGCCGTCAAAATCGCCGACACGCGGTTTTCACCCGATGACGTAACCTTCATGCAGGACATGATCCCGCATCACTTCCAGGCTGTTCAGATGGCGGCGCTTGTTGGTGAACGGACCAATACGAGAGAAATCATCGATATCGCCGGGCGCATTGACGGCTCGCAAGCTGACGAAATCGCGTTCATGCAACAATGGCTGCGCGATCGCGGCCAAAAAGCGCCAAAACCAAATGCGCGCCATGCCATGCATACAGCCCACGATATGGCCGGCATGGCGAGCCTCGACCAAATGAAAGCGCTTGCCGCCGCCAACGGACAGGCTTTTGATAAAATGTTCCTGGAGCTGATGATACCGCATCACGAAGGCGCGGTTACGATGGTTGAGGCGCTATTGAAGCAGCCCGGATCGGCTTATGACCCCGTACTCTTCGAATTCGTCAACGAAGTCGTCAACGATCAAAAAGCGGAAATCGAACGCATGAACGCCATGTTGGCGAGCCTTTCAGACGATGTGCGCGCAACGCTTAAAGCCGGCTTCAGGGACGCCGGTGAAGCGATTATGAACCTTGAACTTACCGCCTCGCTGCCGAAGCCAGACGGGTTCTTCGACCCGGCGAACCCCGCCGGGTTGCCGCCATTAAAGCCCTCCAAAAACAAGGAAGAAAAGGTCGACAAGAAACGTAGCCGCAAGGGCGCACAAAGCAATGAGGACACCCAGTGGGGCACGCGGTCTCCGCTGTTGAGTTTTTCAAATACCGATATGGCGTTCGCGGGCGACAAGCTGGTCGCTGGCAACTACCACGGATTTAACATTTATCAACTGCACACGGACAAAGCGCCGGAACTTATCACGTCCGTCGTTTGTCCCGGCGGGCAAGGCGATATCTCGATCGTTGGCGACATATTGATTATGTCTGTTGAACAAACCCGCGGACGTGTTGACTGCGGCCTTGAGGGCATCAGCGAGGATGTCAGTCCTGACCGTTTTCGCGGCTTGCGGATTTTCGACATCTCTGATGTCTCGCGTCCGCGACAGGTCGGCCAGGTTCAGACCTGCCGCGGCTCACATACCCATTCAGTCGTTGCGGGCCCCGGACGCAACGGCAAAATTATTGTTTATAATTCAGGCACGGCGCAGGTCCGCAAAGGCGAGGAACTGGACGGATGCGTGGGTCGTCAGGTTGGCGATAATCGGACCGCACTTTTCCGGATTGATGTGATCGAAATCCCCATGGACGATCCTTCGAAAGCACGGATCATTGATAGCCCGGCCGTTTTCGCCGATCCGAAAACCGGCCGCCTCGCCGGCCTTTGGCAAGGCGGCGACCATGGCGATGACACGCAGGAGACGAGTGAGACCAATCAATGTCACGACATCACGGTGTTTCCGGCTCAGAAAATCGCTGCAGGCGCGTGTTCCGGCAACGGCATTATTTTTGACATCTCAAATCCGAGAAAACCCAAGCGGATCGATGAAGTCGTCGATAAGGGTTTTGCCTATTGGCACTCCGCAACTTTCAATAATGATGGGACGAAGGTTCTTTATACAGATGAATGGGGCGGCGGCAGCCGGCCGCGCTGCCGCGCATCCGACCCGCAAGAGTGGGGTGCGAATGCGATTTATGACATTGTCGATAATGAATTGCAGTTTCGCGGTTACTACAAAATGCCCGCGCCGCAATCGGAACAGGAAAACTGCGTCGCCCATAACGGGTCAGTGATCCCCGTACCGGGCCGCGATATTTTCGTGCAGGCGTGGTATCAGGGCGGCATTTCAGTGATTGATTTCACGGATTCGTCCAATCCGGTTGAAATCGCTTACTTTGATCGCGGCCCCATTGACGACGAACACCTTGTCCTCGGCGGCTACTGGTCGACTTATTGGTATCAGGGTAAAATTTACGGCACGGAGATCACACGGGGTCTGGACGTCCTGTCGCTGACGCCGAGCGAATATCTGAGCGAGAGCGAAATTGCGGCAGCAGCGCTCGCCGATCAGGGGGCTGTCTTTAATCCGCAACAACAATTCCCGGTGACATGGCCGGCCGAGCCTGTTGTCGCGCACGCCTATCTTGACCAACTTCAGCGGGACGGCGGCGTCGATGGCGACAAGCTCGCCGACATTCGCGCAGCCCTTGGCGAAGCCTCGGACGCAATGGGTTCATCAGCAACAACACCCGGCGGCAAGTCGCCCCTGGCCAAACGCCTCAAGGCGCTATCCGGCGGGCTTGAGACGGACGGCGCAGACGCTCAAACACGCAAACGCCTGACGGCGCTTTCGCAGACGCTTCGCGCCATCGCCGGGAAAGTCTAAGCCTCCGGCGAGACCAGCGCCATAGTAAGGGGTCGCGGCGGCCGCGACATGAAGTCGTCCTCAACGGCCGTCGCGCGCCCACTTCTCAATCAATTGGCGCGCGATGGTAAAGCGCGGCGGCAATTTTACGCCGTCAAAATCTTCGCCGTTGAGGAGGTCGATGACAGTGGATTTCTCGATCCAGCGCGCCTCGACAATCTCGTCCTTGTCGAGAACAAGCTCGCGATGTTCCGCCTCCGCCATGAAGCCCATCATCAATGAGGATGGGAACGGCCACGGCTGCGAAAACTGATAGGCGACAGAGGACAACGATACGCCGGCCTCTTCCTTGAGCTCGCGCACCGCGCATTCCTCCGGTGTTTCGGCCGCCTCGATGAACCCTGCGAGCGCAGAGAGAAATCCTGGCGGAAAGTGCGGACCCCGGCCAAGAAGGCACGCATCGTCATGCACGGCCAGTACAATCGCAACCGGGTCCGTACGCGGAAAATGTTCCGCTTCGCAATTCGCGCAATGGCGTTTAGCGCCAGCGTCTGCAATGCGGGTTTGCCCGCCGCAACGCGGGCAGTGGCGATGGCGTGTATGCCAGTCGAGAAGCCAGCGCCCTTGCCCGACAATGGCGAGGTCGCGAGCGCTTAATGATGCGGCCGCCTCCCGCAGCGGCGTGTAGGCCCCGATATCGCTGAATGGCGCCGCTTCAGGCGCAGGCGCCGTGGAGGCGTCAATTGCGAAATAGGCGGTTCCTCCCGCGTCCGCGGTCGACATACCAAGGAAGACGGTCGCCGCATCGTCAGAAAATTCGTGGCGCGCGGCGGCCGAGAGGTAGGCAGGCCGATCTCCGGCAAGAAGCGGGTCGCCCTCATAAAGGGGCACGATAACGGCGCTCGGATCATCCAGCTGCGCCTTCACCCAGTCGGGATCAGTGCGCGCGGCGGACATGCGGTCTAGCGGTTCTTCGGAAAACAGACAGGGATTGTCGCTGGCGGGCATTACTGCGCCTTTCGCTTCACTCAGGCAGATCTCGTCGCCCTGAAAAGGATCAGCGTCGAGTAATCGGCCTTGATTTGAGTGGCAAGAGACTAAGGCGCCTCACAAAGAACTCACTTGCAATTGGCGAGGCCCGCAACGATATTCCGAGGCGGAAGACTGGCGGACGCGCTTCTCGCCAACCCGGTCAGGTCCGGAAGGAAGCAGCCGTAACGAGTTTCGGTGCGGGTCGTTTCAGTCTTCCACTCTCTTTCCTCGGCCTTCCTTAGAGCAGCCCGCCCCAGTCAGGCGAACGCCCCCCCGGCGACGCCATTAGCGCCAGCGCTTTGAATAACCGACGATCATGATTGTGCGTCGCGCAATGACGCCGCCAGCCCCAATGCGGCGCGTACACAGCCCCTTGCATTTGCACTCGGCCTTAGACCCGCCTAACCTCCATCGGGCAGCGCAATATTTGATGTAATGCGCGGGGTGAAGGGGATTATTATGGTGACGATTGGACTGAAGCGCGCTCGCTTTGCGCCGCTGGCGGCCGCGATTGCGAGCCTCATTGGAGCCGCTTTTCCAGGGGGCGCAAACGCGTCGGCGGATGACATTGCGGCGAAAACGAGCGCAGCGCCCGATGGGGCCGCGCCGGAGAGCACACCCCAGTTGCAACGGGAGCAGTCGGTTATCCGTCAAAAAACAGTCGCCGAAGCCCTGGCGCCGGAGGATATCGCCGGCATTTTTCGAACGCTCGAAATCCCTGCGACGGTTACTTACAATCAGGGGCAACCGGTCATACTGGTCAGCGACCCGGAGAGCGGCGGCTTGGGATTTGTCGTGTTCGCCCGCGGGTGCGAAAATGGCGGCTGTCAGATACTCCAGCCCTTCGCCAATCTGAGCGCCCCGGGATTAACGCTCGCCCAGGCCAATACGATCAACCGCGACAAGCTCGCCCGTTCGCACGTAATGTTCCTCAACGACGGGACAGCGTTTATCGCAACCAAAATTTTTCTCAATCAAGGCGCCGCGCCCGGCAATATTGTTTACCAGCTGGCGCTTTTTGTGCGCGATCTCGATACGGTGTTGTCGTCGGTCAGCCCCGGCGTTCTCGCCTCGATCAAGCCGGGCGCGAAGGATTTTGAGACGATTACTTTTCAGTCCGGCGCGGGGATCGCCGTCACCGGGAAAATTGATAACAGCGCCCCAGCGCCAATTCCAGTTGGCGTCAATGCGCCAAAATTCGTCACGCCAGAAGTCATGAAAGTGCTAGAAAACTAGGGTCCAATCGCAGCGGACCGCGCACCCGTCAATTGCGCTCCAAAATATCTCTCGGGCGCTTTCGCTGGCGCCTTAATCCGCGCATACTCTTATGCGCATGAGTGACGATGAAACTTTATCCCCGGCTCTTTTGATAGAGCCTGGCGCCGATAACGCCGCTGCGCCCTATCAGGTGCTGGCGCGCAAATATCGGCCGCAAAATTTCAATGATTTGATTGGCCACGAAGCAATGGTCAAAACACTGCGAAATGCATTCGCTTCGGGCCGGATCGCGCACGCTTACGTACTGACTGGCGTTCGCGGCGTCGGCAAGACAACAACAGCGCGCATTTTGGCGCGCGCCTTGAATTATGTGGAACCCGGCGGCGCCGATAACGGGCCGCAAATAGACATGCCCGATGAGGGTGTTCATTGTCGAGCGATCGCGGAAAGCCGTCACCCCGACGTGATGGAAATGGACGCGGCGTCTCGGACTGGCGTCAATGATGTCCGTGAACTGATCGACGGCGTCCGCTATGCCCCGGTGGAAGCGCGCTACAAAGTCTACATCATCGACGAAGTGCACATGCTTTCAACGCAGGCGTTCAACGCACTTCTGAAAACGCTGGAAGAACCGCCGCCGCACGTGAAGTTTATTTTCGCGACGACCGAGATCAGAAAACTGCCGATCACGGTGTTATCGCGCTGCCAACGGTTTGATTTGAGGCGCATTGATCCTGAAACGCTCGTAGCGCATTTGGGCGCCATCGCCGATAAAGAGAATGCAAAAGTCGCCGCTGACGGGCTTGCGATGATCGCACGCGCCGCTGAAGGTTCAGTGCGTGACGGGCTTTCAATTCTCGATCAAGCACTTGTTCAGCATCATGACAAAAAAGAGGAAATTTCCGCTGAGACAGTGCGCGAGATGCTCGGCCTTGCCGATCGGACGCAAACTTGGGCGGTGCTTGGCGATCTGTTCAAGGGAGACGCCAAGGCGGCGCTATCGGGCTTTCGCGCGCAGTATGACGCCGGCGCCGACCCGGTCGTCATCATTCGCGACCTTCTGGAACTTGTCCATCTATTGACGAAGATCAAGGCCGCCGGACCGGAAGCCGCGCGCTTTGGCCCCGCAGGCGAGGCGGACGCCGATCGCGCCACAACAATGGCCGGCGAGCTCGCCATGAACGCGCTGACCCGCGCCTGGTCCCTGCTCATGAAGGGCCTTACCGAAACGCAAATGGCGCCAGACACCGCCGCCGCTGGGGAAATGGCGCTGATCAGGCTCGCTTATGCGGCGGACCTGCCGACCCCTGACGAGGCGTTGCGGGCGCTGTCCCAGAGCGCATCCGCGCCGACGCCGGAAACCAGACGGTCCTCGAACGCCGCCGCAACGACGCCAAACGCCGGCGCTGCGATCGCGCCAGACGCTACAACAGACGCTGCAAATGGCGCTGCAACGGGGGCCGTATCCGGCGTTGCCAGCGGCGTTCCAAGCGGCGTCGAGGCGCATCGCGATCAGATTTCCGGCCCCCGAGCGATGGATGCCAGCATGCAAGGCGCCGCGGCCGAGTATAGCAGCGCAGCAGCAACAGCGCGTGAGACCGCACCGGCGTCGGATCGCTATCTGCAAACAGCGCCCGCCGAGCGTGGGCGCAATGCCGAAATCTCATCGCTTGAAGATGTGGTGCGCCTCGCCGGGCGTCACCGAGACGCCAAGTTGCGCACGGAACTTGAGAGCTACGTTCATGTCGTCTCGTTTGAACCCGGGCGTGTCGAAATGCGGCTCGCAGAAGAAGCCCCCACAGATTTGCCGGGCCGGCTTACGCGCGCGCTCAAATCGTGGACAGGCGATCATTGGGTAGTCACTGTCAACGCCAATGCGCGCGGCGCAGCCGCCTTGCGGGAGGCGAAGACCGCTGAAGTCATGGCACACCCGCTGGTCGCCAGGACCTTTGAACTCTTCCCCGACGCCGCCCTCGCCGCTATACGAGATGCCTCGCCCACGCTTATCGAAGACGGCTCTAACGGCGTCGATAACGATGACGGCGCCGCGCAAGTCGGCGACAATAGCGTGCCGCCCGAAAACGATGCCTGAGCCCTCGCGCCGGCCCAACCAAACGAACAGGAAAGCGCCATGATCAAAGATTTCGGCGACATGATGAAGCAAGCCGCAGGTCTGCAATCGAAGATGCAGGAAATCCAGGAACGCATCGCCGATATGGAAGTTGAGGGCGTCGCTGGCGGCGGCATGATCAAAATCATTCTTAACGGAAAGGGCTTCGCCCGATCAGTCGCTATTGAACGCGCACTGATGAAAGAAGACGAGGCCGAGGTCCTTGAGGATTTGATTGCAGCGGCCATCAACGACGCGAAAGCGAAACTGGAAACTCAGTCTCAGGAGGAGATGAAAAAGCTCACCGAGGGCTTACCGTTGCCGCCCGGGATGAAGCTGCCCTTCTAGGCGGCGTGTTGTTCAGGTTTAACGTTCTAATCATCGGACAATCGCAATGACCGCCGCTATCGGCCCGGAACTCCAGCGCCTTATCGACCTTCTGGCGAAAATGCCGGGTCTTGGGCCGCGCTCGGCCAAACGCGCAGCGCTCTATTTGCTCAAAAAGCGCGAGCCTGTGATGCGGCCTTTAGCATTCGCGCTGGCTGAAGCGGCGGAAAAAGTAAAAGCCTGCCCGGATTGCGGCAATTGGGACTCGATGGCGCCATGCGCAGTTTGCGCCGATAATGAACGAAATCGCGCGGTCCTTTGTGTTGTGCAAGACGTCGGCGATTTGTGGGCGATGGAACGCGCCGGCGCACACCGCGGGCTCTATCATGTGCTTGGAGGCCTTCTCTCACCGCTCGACGGCATTGGCCCCGATGATTTGAATATTGGCGCGCTGGTGGCGCGCGCGCGCAGCGAGGGGGTTACAGAGATTGTGCTTGCGCTTGCCGCCACTGTTGATGGGCAGACAACGGCGCATTACCTGACGGAACAATTGGAACCGACGGGCGTTTCGGTGACGCGCTTAAGCCAGGGCGTGCCCGTGGGCGGCGAGCTTGACCATCTTGACGACGGGACGCTCAGCGCAGCGATGAAATCCCGGCGCGCGGTTTGATTTTTTCTCTTTCAATTCATTGCATTTCTTATGAACGCCAGCACTGACATGCGCGCGCCTCATCAGTCGTCTACCGACGAATTACTGACTGGCGTTTGGCACCTCGCAGCGGTCTCACGTCACATTCCACGTGGGACGCTGACACGGGAGATAATCGCCGATAACCCGATTGCCATTGGACGAACGAGAGATGGCCGCGTGTTTGCGCTTGACGACGCCTGCCCACACCGCGCGGCCCCCCTGTCACGCGGTCGCATTGTGGACCGGAAAGCAATTGGCGCTAACGGCGACAGCGTATGCGTTGAATGCCCGTATCACGGTTGGCGCTTCGACACGCAAAGCGGCGCCTGCGTCGACATTCCGGCATTGAGCGACGCGAGCGATTTCGATATCGGCCCGATTTCAACACGATGCTGGCGTGTCGCCGAGTCGCATGGGTTAATCTGGATATATTTGCCCGCGGGCGATAATCGCGGCGCATCCGGCCCATCCGATGCGATTGCGCCGCCGGTCGCGTCGCCAGAACTGCCGTTACCCGCCGACATGACGCCGCGATCGGTGACAATTGTCGAGGCGGCAGGCCCTTATGACGAAGCGGTCATCGGCCTTGTCGATCCCGCTCATACGCCATTTGTACACAAACAATGGTGGTGGCGCGAAGGCGCTGAACGCCGGGAGAAAGAAAAACAATTTGAGCCCACATCACTCGGTTTTCGGATGCCGCCACATACGCCCTCTTCAAACAGCCGCATCTACAGGCTGCTTGGCGGGGCCCCGACCACCGAAATAGAATTCCGTATTCCCGGTTTGCGCCTTGAGACGATCCGTAATCGTCGCCATACAATCCTTGGACTGACGGCCATCACACCGCTCACCGCCGGACGCAATCGGATCACGCACTGTCTGTTCTGGGATATGGCGCTGTTAACGGCGTTAACGCCGATCATCGATGCTATGGCGGCAAGCTTTCTCTCGCAGGACGGCGCCATTCTCGAAGCGCAATCAATCAATCTGTCACCGCGCCGGCGACGACCGCTATACGCCGGCGACCCGGACACGCCGGCGCAATGGTATTTTGCACTAAAACGCGCCTGGCGTGAGGCGACGAGAAATGCGGAACCATTTGAAAACCCTTTGCAGGCGGGGACCCTACGCTGGCGGACGTAAGCGCAGACGACAAGAAGCGAATTGAAACAAAAAAACGGGCTCCGATGGGAGCCCGTTTAATCTTGGTGATGGATAAGCGCCTAGAACTCTTTTTTGACTGCAATGCCGTAAGTGCGCTGTTGGCTCACATATCCCGAGAATGACCCAGCCTGAACAACTGTCGGGAAGGCGCTGAGCAAAAAGTCATCATCGGTCAGGTTGCGACCGAAGAGATTTACCGAGAAGCCATTATCCCATTCAAAAGCGATATTGGCGTTGATCACATTGACCGAACGTTCTGCAACGCCGCCGGCCACGTTATCGACGACCGTGGTGTTGCTTTCGAATAAATATTCGATGCGTGTCGCCATTTGCAGACCATTGCCGAGGTCTTTTGTATAGGCGGCCGATGTCGACAGCGATACCGGGTGAATGCCGGCGGGACGCGTGCCGGATGCATCGAAGAAGAGCTGGTTCGGATCAGGCGTTCCATCGGGAAGCTGGCACTCCGGCACAAAGTCCGCACACGGAGACAGCGGGAACGAATCGAACTCGGGATCGAGATAGGTGAGCGCGAATGTCAGGAAAAGCGGATCCCAGGGCGAGTAAGCCGCTTCCACTTCAAAGCCGCGGACAGATTGCTCACCCGCGTTGACCAGCGAGAACGCCGCGCCGGTGAAGAGGTTCTGTTGGAACCCTTCGACCGTCTGATCGAAAAGCGCGATGTTGATGAAGCCGCCGTCGAAATTCGCTTTGGCGCCGACCTCAAAGGACGTCACGTCTTCAGGCGTCGCAAAGCGGCCAATGATCGTTCCGTCTGGTCCGATTGTCGGCGGCGTAGAGTCCGAAGACAAGTTGACCGCGCTCGCTTTGAAGCCCGTTCCATAATTGAAATAGACGTTGATGGAATCTGTCAGATCATAAGCGATCCGCGCCGTGTAGTTGACGCTGTCGTCGACGACAAAACCGTCGTCAACCAACGTATTGTCCGGATCAAAGACAACGCCAGGCTGCGGAAAATTGACCTGAGGGTTGAAGAACTGGACAACCTGGAGCGGGGCCAGCGGGTTAAGGGCCGCATTCGCCGGGTCCTGCGCAAAAGCGAGCGCGCCCGCCTGCGCCATTTGGAAAGCCGTCGGGTTCGTCGCCGCAAGCGTGCCCGCCGCCGTAAAGAACGGTGTTGGATTTGCCGGGTCAAACGGCGTTCCGATGGCGGTTCCGAGCGCCGTCGCCGCAAGGAAAGCCTGACCGCCGGTGACGAGGTCGAAATTTGACACGGCATCCGTCAAAAGGCTGTCGCCCGTCGCGATCTTGCGGTCATTGATATAAGAAAGACCGCCCGTAATCGTCAGGCGATCAGTAATCGCCCAGTCAAACTGTCCGAAAAGAGAGTAAGAACGGTTATCGAGCGTATAGTCGCCGAAAACACCCGTTCCCGGCGCGTAAGACGCGCCGAATGGGATTGGCGAAAGCGGGCCGAGTTGCGGGAACAGGGCTGTCGACGGGTCGGTGGTGAGCGCAAAAGCAAGCTGCGATGATCCCTCAATACCCGCCGCGATATTAGTGCCGAGCGCGGCAAGCTGTGCGTCGACGAACGGATTGAGGTCAGATCCGAAAATAACATCACGTTCGAATGTTAAGTCTTCAGAGAACAAAAATCCGCCGACAACATAATCGAAGCGACCAACGCCGGTCTCAAAATCACCCACCAGCCGAACTTCTTGTGTGAATGTTCCCTGGTCCTGGAACTGCGGTTGCACCGCAAGGTCTGCCCCTGAGAAATCGACGTCGGTATTATTGAAGTCGGTTTGCTCGCGGTACGACGTGATCGAGGTCAGCTGCGCCCAGCCGAGATCCCAGTCAGCCTGGAGCGACGCGCCGCGCCCGACAAGACGGTTTTCCGGAAGCGTATCAAGCGCCACTTCGCGGGCGTCAAGATCTTGAACCGGGGTAATAACCTGACCGAGCCCGAAAGGGGGCGGGGCGCCGAGAAGCTGCGTCGCGGGGCCGTTCACCAGCTGGATCGCGCCACAACAAATTTCGTCCGTAATGTTGTACTCGCCGATCGCCCGGAATGAGAGCGTATCGGTCGGCTCCCAAAGCAATTGCGCCCGCGCCGCCCAGCGATCGCGTTCGTTAATGTTTTGCTGGCCTGTCACAAGATTGGTGTACTGACCTTCGCGATTATTGGTCGTGCCGGAAACGCGGAACGCCAGCGTATCAGTAATCGGTCCTGAAAGCGTGCCGCGGAAACGAACCGTATCAAGATTGCCGTAAGTCGCTTCAACGGAGCCTTCCCAGTCAAATGACGGCTTTTTCGTCGTGATTGAGATCGCGCCGACAGACACGTTCTTACCAAACAGGGTCGATTGCGGACCGCGCAGAACCTCAACACGCTCAAGCGTCGGCAAGTCGAGGATCGCCGATGCGGACCGCGAACGGAATACGCCGTCGACGAAAACACCGACCGCGCTCTCAATGCCGGGGTTGTTGGCGCCGTTGCCAAAACCGCGAATGACAAAGTTTGTCTGCGAAGAGTTTTGAAGCTGCGTAACGCGCAAGGACGGCACAGTCGCCTGCAGGTCGATCAGGTCGATGATCTGAGCGTCTTCGATCACGTCTCCATCAACGACGCTAACCGCAATTGGCACTTCCTGGAGCGTTTGCTCGCGTTTTGTGGCGCTGACGATGATTTCGTCTGTTTGCGCCAGAGCGGGCGCTGCGAAAACGCTGAGCGCGACGCCGCCGAGCAATGCGCTGGCGAATGGTCCTCTTGATCTTGTATTATTCATGTTTCTAAGCCCTACCTGAAAGCCCCTCCCTGATGGGGCGCGCGCGCATACTCTGCGCCTGAGATTATCCATTACCCGTCTGATCTTGAGCGTCTAGGCGCAAACCCGACGGGCGCTATGATCGAGACTGCGCCGTTACAAAATTACAACAATGAAAGCCCCGACGCTTTGCTGCGCTGCAGCAATCAGGAAGCTGACGCCTTTCAGCGTCCGCGACCGCTACAGCATTCATCAGGGGAACGATTAACCAAGACGCTTAACACGGCGTTAACCGTGAACGAGGAACCGAAGCGGTGAGGTTTTTATTGGACAACGATTGTCGGGCCGGCGATCGGCGGGGCCTAAGCGCTCAAGACCGCGCCCGATCCACTGGCGGAACGCACCCGCATGGCCGGCATGACGAGCGCGGCCTTAGCACCGGCGCCGGGCGTCGATTGCAGCCTGAAGACCGCGTCATGGGCTTTGGCGATGGCGATCACCAAAGGCAAGCCGAGACCAAGTCCCTCTTTCGAGCGGCGCAACGACATATCCGATTGTGAAAAGGGTTGCGTCACCCTTTCGAGGACATCGGGTTCAATGCCGGGGCCGTTGTCTTTGATCAAAATAGCCAGAGAGCCATCCTGCAGGAGGCTTGAGGCGACCACGATCTTCACGCCGCGATCAGAAAACTTTACGGCGTTCTCGATCAATTTGGACAGTGCGCGCGACACGAGAGAGCGATCGCAACAAATTTCGATGTCGGCGTCGTGCAGCACAACCTTCAATTCCGCCTGCGCCAACGTCACCACCTTGTCGACGGCTTCACTGGCCTCCTCGACAATATCGCCGAGCGTACAATCGACTTCGTTGATCGCAATCGGGCCGGAACAGGCGTCCGAAGCAAGCAGCATGTCAGAAACCGAATTCAAAAGCCGCTTTCCGCCATCCACAATATAATCCGCATATTCCTTGTGCAGATGATCGTTTTCGCGCTGAAACTGTTCGCCGAGCAATTGGCCAAATCCAATGATGGCGTTGAGCGGCGTCCTAAGCTCATGACTCATCACCGACATTAAGCCGTCTTTAAATTGCGACCCGGCCTCCGCAAGGTCACGGGCGGCCCGCAACGCCTGTGCATCCGCGCTCGCTCGCAGAATAAAACGAACCGAGTGATGGAAAAGCGTCCAGTTAACCGGCTTTGTCAGGAAAGAAGTCGCCCCCTTTGAAAAAACACGCTCGACGGCGTCGCCGCCATCGCTGCCAGTCAGGACGATAATCGGCGTTTCGCGATGCGCTTCACTTTCGCGAATGCATTCGGTTAATGCGTAGCCATCGAGATTGGGCATATCGAGATCGGAAATGACGAGATCGACGCCGTCGGTTTCAAGGACGGCCAATGCCGCTGCGCCGTCTTCAGCTGTTAAAACTTCGCAGCCAGCCTCGACAAGTTTTGCCGAGGCGAGTTCCCGCATCACAGGATCGTCGTCAACCAGTAATACTCTGGCTGAAAGAAGTGATGAATGAACAGTGTCCACAGGCGCTCTGAACTCTTTCCGGAATTATCGTTTTTGCCCGCTTATTATTAAGATTGAATTGATGAAATCCGCGCCGCACACCGCACTTGCGCAAATTCGCTTTGGCCGGACGGAAAGCGCCTGCCCCCTTTAAAGTCGTGATACTTGCTGCATTGACGGCGCATTAACGTTTTCGAAACGTCGCGGGATCGCAACGCCTCGCTTTCGTTTCGCTTATGCTTAAACAAATAAAACGAATTAGAAATCAATTGGAGGCATTATCGCGACCTTGCGTAAAGAGGGGCTTGGCGCGGTTTGCGGTCACTTCCTATAAATAGTCTTCGAAGCCGTCTCACACTGCTCGTAATCGTATCGATTTTCGGCTCCGTTTCGATCGTCACGGCGTCGTCTGTCTGGCGTGAGTTCCAACAATACAATGACGGACGGACCAGCGAACTTGAGGCTTCCGCCAATTTATTCGCGGCCGTGATGTCAGAAAGCGTGGCGGCGTACGACCGCGACACAGCCTATCAAGGCCTTCAAACCATTCTCGACTTTCCCATGATCGAGTATGCGCGCATTGACGATGCGAGCGGCGCTTTATTCCTGGAAGCCCACAAAGATTCCACCGCCGCCGGCGGGCTATCGGAGCGGCTAAACGCAATGACCTCTTCCGTTAGCGTCGTCGTCACGCACGACAATCGCGCCGTTGGAAGACTAATCATCCGGGGCAGTTCGCAATCGCTTATTGAACGAATTTTCACGCTGATTTGGGACGCCGTACTCGCCGGGGTCCTTGCCGGCGGCATTGGCGTACTCATCGCATTGCAAATGCAGCGCAGCGTGACGCGGCCCTTGCAAAACCTCAGCCGCGTCATGACGCTGGTGCGCAAAACCGGCGACTTTAGCCGGCGTGCTTCATCCGAAGGCGAAAGTGACGGCGAAGCTGGCGAACTTGTCGCCACATTTAACGAGATGCTGAACCAAATCCAGGAGCGTGACGCCAAACTTGTCGCGCATCAAAAGAACCTAAAGAAAATCGTCCGTGAACGCACGCGCCAGTTCGAAGACGCAAAGGAAGTCGCTGAAGCGGCAAGCCTGGCGAAGACCGAATTCCTCGCGACCATGAGCCACGAAATTCGCACCCCGATGAACGGCATGCTTGTCATGGCCGAACTCCTTTCAAACACCCAGCTTGCGCCGCGCCAAAAACGCTACGCCGACGTTATCGTGAAATCCGGTCAGAGCCTTCTGGCGATCATTAATGATATTCTGGATTTTTCAAAAGCAGAGGCCGACAAGCTTGAATTGGAGACAATCGCTGTCAGCCCAGTTGAGGTGATCAATGACGTTGTTGGGCTGTTCTGGGAAAAAGCGGCCAGCAAGGGCATCGACCTGACGGCGTACGCCAGCCCCGCAACTCCCGAACTCGTCGAAGGCGACCCGATCAGGATAAGTCAGGTGTTGTCTAATCTTGTGAACAATGCGCTTAAATTTACTCAACAGGGCAGCGTTGTCGTCGCTGTCAACAGCGTCAGAAAAGCCGGCGGCGAGCCGATGCTCGAGTTTTCTGTGACGGACACAGGCGTCGGCATCGCCAAAGAAAAACAGAAGACTATTTTCGGCGCTTTCTCACAGGCCGATCAGTCGACAACCCGAAAATATGGCGGCACCGGTCTTGGCCTTGCAATCTGCAGCAAAATTGTCACGGCCATGGGCGGTGCGATCAGCGTCAACAGCGTTGAAGGGCGCGGCGCACGGTTTACGTTCCAAATTCCGACAGTCCAGATCGCCCCGCCCCGCGCAGCGCCGCATGCGCGCCGAGACACCCGCGCGATTATTGCGATTGACGGCGGCGCCACCCCAAAAACCTTGTCGCGCTATCTCCATGAGGCGGGTATTTCAGCGCAAATTATCTCCGAGAACAGCGCCGTCGCCGGGCATCTTTCCTATACGGATATTATTTTCGCATCGCCGGACTTTCTCGACACGCTTCACAAAAGTATCGACGGCGCGCCGGACGATTGGCTGCCGGCTCGCATATGCGTGAGCGAATTGGGCGACGCGGCGCCGGATCGGCTCTTGGAATCCGGCGTCGCCGAGGACCTTTTGATTAAGCCGATATCGCGCAGCGACATGATGGACCAGATTGAACGAATCCTGAAAGGACGCATGCGCGGCAAAGACGCAGTGCGCCATGCAGCGGCGAGCCAGTCGGCGCTGTTGCCGTCTTTCCTCGGCAGGCGCGTCCTGGCCGCCGATGACAGCGCGGTCAATCGCGAGGTTGTCAGCGCGACCCTCGTCAGGCTGGACGCCGAACCGACCGTGGCGGCTGATGGCAAGGCCGCTGTCGAAGCCGTAACGTCAGAAGAGTTTGACCTTGTCCTGATGGATTGTTCGATGCCTGGCATGGACGGATTTGAAGCAACGCGCGCCATTCGGCAGTGGGAAGCTGATAACGACAAGCCGCGAACGCCTATTATTGCGTTAACAGCGCATGTCGCCGAGACCGACGAAAACTGGCGCGCGGCCGGCATGGACGCCTATGTCACAAAGCCATTCACGATCAAAACCCTCGCGGCCGTAATTGCTGAATTCCTGCCCGACGAACAATGCAGCGAGCCAGACGATCGGCCCGCAGCGGCGCTTTCGATGGATGAGCCTACAAACGCTCCGGGTTACGGTCCTGAAGAATTCCCTCTCGAGAGTGACGCGCCGGTGTTCGACGAAGCGGTGCTCCGTGAGCTGAGGGAAATTAATGCAGATCTCGTCACGCGTTCGCTGACGCTCTTTGAAACCCATTCAAAGGAAGCCATACTGAGGCTTGTGGAAGCCATCGCCGCCAGCAAAACCGAAAATATCGACGACTTGGCGGAAATCGCCAGCGCCGCACATGCGTTGAAATCGATGAGCGTTAATGTCGGGGCGACGCCGCTCGGCCATGCATGCGCTGACATCGAAAGTGCGGCCGTTGACGCCAAAAGCTGCGGCGGCGCCGCGTTCGCGCCGCTTCTCGCGAGGCTCAAAGACGCCTTTGCCGCCGCGCACAACGCGTTGCCCGAGGTCAAAGCGCGTTTTGCAACCGACTGCGCCGCTTAGTGATTTCCGGCCGCTTAGTGAATTCGAATTGAAACGCGCGCGCAGCCAATAATGACATTGCGACTTTCAACGAGGAGCGCCTCCGGCGTTTTATCGTCGGTGCAGGTTTCAAGGCGATCGGGCTCGGCCCGCCATCGACGGATAATGGGCGTGCGGCCGACAAGCGCCAGACAATAACCCCCGTCCACCGGCCGTCGATCCGCAAAATCGATCACAACAAGCGTGCCGCGCGGGAAAACGAGGCGCATCGCATCGTCGGTGACAAACAATGCAAAGATGTGTTCGGAACCGGAGGTAACCGGGATGTAGTCCTCAGCGTAGGAGTGCGGGTCTTCATCGCGATGATCGAGGAATCGGGCCGCGTCCTGAAATGTAATCACCGGCGCGTGCCGCATTGGCCGGCGCAGATAGGCGGCCGCCGGATGCTTGTCGAGTTCCGCTGCGGACCGGGCCCCGGCCGCTAGCCAATCGAGAGAAACGTCGAGCACCGTAGCGAGTTTGGCCAGGAGCAGCCGGCGGGGGTCGTGAACGCCGCTCTCCCAATTCGCAACTGCAGGCTGGGTGACGCCAATCATCGCCGCAAGGTCCGCTTGGTTCAGGCCTTTGACTTTTCGCGCCAGACGGATGCGCTCGCCGATCAGTTCCGGCGCAAAGTCGCTGGGCGGGCTTGGCATATTCTGCATAGAAATTCCCTCTGATATCAGCATAGCTTATAAAACTGTAGACTCTCAACCAGTTATTTTGTTGCATCGCAACATTTTTCGTTGGTTTATAAAGGTTTGAGGTAAACTTATGAGTATATTTATATAAAGTATCACTTGAAAAAATCAGATTACCTTATATCGTACATCGCGACGTTAATAGAACGCCAAATGAGGTTTTCATGTCCGATTTCTGCACCGAGGAAGGCGCATCTTACCTGGCCAACCGCATTCGGGATTTCTGGCAAAAGCGCGGTTACGCTGTTGATTTTGAGACCCGAAAAGAAGGGTTCGTCTCAACCATGCGATCTGCCCGCACAGACCTTCGCAGCGATATGATCAATGGGATGCCGCGGCGCATCATTGAATCGCATATCGGCTAAAGACCGCGCCCTTCGCCAGCGGCGGCGAGCGCTTTCAGCGTCAACGCAAAGATCAGCGAATAATCGTCGAAACAGGCGAATACGGTGTCGGCCTTGGTGAGGGGGCCGTAGCCCTTCGTGTGCAGCAAACATGTAAGGCCTGTATTGGCCGCCGCCGCGATGTCGGTATCGCTGTCTCCAATGAAAATCGCACGCTCCACGCCAAGGCGCTCAAGGCATAGCCGTACCGGTGCGGGATCGGGTTTTGGCGCCGACGCCGTATCGCCGCCGACAATCACCGGAAAGTAGCGATCAAGGCGCAGCGTCCCGATCAACTGCCGCGCGGGCTCTTCATGTTTATTGGTGCAAATCGCCAGGACCGCGCCGGCGGCAGAAAGGTCTTCGATCGCCGCAAGAGCGCCATCGAATGGCCGCGAGTGATCGGCAATGTGCGCGCGGTAATGATCGAGAAAGTTACGTCGATGATACTCCATCTCCTCGTCCGTCGGCCGGTCAACGCCGCTAAGCGCAAGCCCCTTTGCGATCATCGCTTTGGCCCCGTGCCCGACGAGATGGCGAACCGCAGCGACCGGCAGCGGCTTGTGACCCTCGATTGCGAGCGCATGGTTCATCGACGCCGCGAGGTCGCCAGCGGTGTCGACCAATGTGCCGTCGAGATCGAATATGACGCCGACGCCCTTCAAGGCGTCGTTCATCGTTGCGGACATGATTGGAAAACTCCTACGCGACCCACCCTCCCCCTATAACCATTTACAAACGAGCGCCACTCGCGCGACAAGAAAGTCCGAATACTCGCGCCCTGTTGTGCGCTTGCCCGCCAGCCGCCGGAGGCAAATCTTTTGTCGTCTCAACCTGACCCACCTCTTAACGCTGCGTCGAACCAGTCACTCGCCGTCGTCGTGCTGGCCGCCGGTCACGGCACGCGCATGCGTTCTACGACGCCTAAAGTCCTGCATGAGATTGGCGGGCGTTCGATGCTGGCGCATGTGCTTGAGACAGCGGCCCAGCTTTCGCCCGAGCGGACAATTGTCGTTGTGGGCGCACAAGGCGAAAGGGTCGCCGAGGCGGCGCGCGCCTTCAGGCCCGATATCGCCGTCGCCGTGCAGGAGCCGCCGCGCGGCACCGGCGACGCCGTCATAAAGGCGCAGCCTTTTCTGGAAGGCTTTAACGGCGTCGTGTTGGTCCTTTATGCCGATACGCCCCTGGTTCGTTCCGAAACGCTCTCTGTACTGATACATGATATTGACGCCGGCGCCGCCGCAGCTGTTCTTGGGTTCCGCGAGGAAGGGCCCCATGCCTATGGCAGACTGAAACAGTCGCATGACGGGTCCCTATTGGCGATCGTTGAGGCCAAAGACGCAACGCCGGATGAGCTCCAGATTACTTTTTGCAATTCAGGCATGATGGCCGTCGACGCCAGCTTTTTGCGCAAAGGATTGCCGCGCCTGACTAATAACAATGCGAAGCGCGAATTCTATCTGACCGACCTTATCGCAATCGCGCGCGATGATGGGCTCTCCTGCGCCGCCAGAGAGGCCGGCGCCGACGAGACGATGGGCGTTGATTCGCGCAGCGCTCTCGCTATTGCGGAAGCACGCTACCAGGAGCGCCGCCGCGCCGCCGCCATGGAGGCCGGCGTGACGCTGATCGATCCGTCTACAGTTTATTTTAGTAGCGACACCATTCTAGAAAATGACGTCACTGTCGAGCCGCATGTCTTTTTCGGCCCGGGCGTCAGGGTCGGGCCCGGCGCTCAGATCAAAGCCTTTTCCCATCTTGAAGGCGCAAGGGTGGCGAACGGCGCTACCATTGGCCCTTATGCGCGCTTACGGCCCGGCGCTGAAATTGGCGCCAACGCCAAAATTGGTAATTTTGTTGAGGTCAAAAAGGCGAGCATTGGCGGCGACGCCAAAGTCAATCACCTTTCATATGTCGGCGACGCTGACGTCGGGCCTCGGGCCAATATCGGCGCCGGCGTGATTACCTGCAATTATGACGGCTTTAATAAACACAAAACCGAAATCGGGGCCGGTGCTTTTGTGGGCTCGAATTCCGCGCTAGTCGCGCCGGTCAAGATCGGCGACGACGCTTATGTGGGGTCGGGATCTGTCATTACAAAGACGGTCGAACCCGGCGACCTTGCCGTCGCACGGGGCCGGCAGTCTGCGATAAAGGGGTGGGCCGTGCGTTTTCGCAAAGCCCATAACGCGGCCCATGATAAAGACAAAAATTAAAGCGCCTGACGGCGTTGAATTCCGGCGCGCAACCGGCAAAATACACTGCGAACTCATACATTGCGAACTCGCAGGAATAAACCAGACATGAGCGCAGACGCTTTCAAAAAAGCCGCCGCTGAAAAAGCGGCTAAATTAGTCGCGCCAGACATGACGATCGGGCTCGGTACGGGGTCGACCGCGGCGCACCTTGTCGCCGCGCTGGGCGCACGCGTTCGCGATGGCCTCGAAATAAAAGCGATCCCAACCTCGAAGGATACTGAGGACAAAGCACGCGCCGCCGGCATAGACATTATCATCCCTGACGAGACCACCGAAATCGACATCGCCATTGACGGCGCCGATGAAATCGGCCAGTCGCTCGCACTGATCAAGGGCGGCGGCGGTGCTTTGTTACGCGAAAAAATTGTCGCCGATGCAGCGCGGCGCTTCATCGTCATCGCGGATAGCTCAAAAGTCGTTCGCACGCTCGGCGCCTTCCCGCTGCCGGTTGAAATCGAGCCATTCGGTTGGGCGCTCACCGTCCGCCGTCTTCGAGACGCACTCTCCGCCCACGGATATACCGATGTCGACGTTTCGTTGAGATCAGATAATCACGGCAATTCTTTTCTTTCCGACGGCGGCAATTATATCACCGACTGTGCGCTCAACGCAATTGACGAGCCGGCCCGCCTCAACGACGCCTTGCGGGCGCTGCCGGGCGTCGTTGAAACGGGACTCTTCGTCGGGATGGCGGATCACGCGATCGTCGCCGGCCCTGACGGCGTTAAAGAGATCACATCTTAGCGCGCCGGACAGATGAAATGGGCGACGCCATAGCGATGCCCGCCAGGGGGCGCTATCATGCCCGCAAGACGAACGGATAATCCATGAGCAAATCAAAATTCGAAGAATTGCAGACCGCGATTTATGATTACGGCGAAGCAGCGTTTGAAAATCTTTTACGCTGCAAGGCCCTCGCAGACGCGGTCGTCACGGGGTTTCCGGCTTATCTTGGCTGCGACCCGTCAAGTGTTTCTGCAGTGCCGGCGCAAGGTCCCTTCGATCCGCGAAAGGACTATGGCGACGCGGCTTTCAATTTTTCGGAACGCGAAGTCATTATTTTGGAGCCGGTTCGCTTCGGCTTGTCGCTGGTTGTCGGAAACGCGGAAGATACGGGCTCTTTATGGTTGCGTACGGTCATTTCAGCTGAAATCACAGGCGACACATTTGATGTTTTTGTCGCAGCACAGCCTATGCTCCGTATTCCAATTGAATTCGAAGGGCTGCTGACGCCGCTCTATGACACGATCCATCGCGAGTTCCTTCAAACATTTACGATTGAAGTGATGGAATTCAATGACGCGCGGTTCAAAACGGGTATCGGATTCCTTCCTGTGTAACGTGCAAACCCTCAATGGTGGTATTCAATGTCTGATTACGATTACGATCTTTTTACAATTGGCGCAGGCTCCGGCGGCGTCAGAGCCTCGCGGTTGGCGTCGCAATACGGAGCAAAAGTCGGCATCGCCGAAGAGTACCGAGTTGGCGGCACTTGCGTCATTCGCGGATGCGTCCCCAAAAAACTCATGGTCTACGCCTCCGAATTTTGTCACGCATTTGAAGAAGCGAAAGGATATGGCTGGTCTGCAGATGCGGTGAGCTTTGACTGGAAAACGCTTATTGAAAACAAGGATGCGGAAATTGATCGGCTCAACGGCATTTATATCCGTAATTTGAAAAACGCGGGCGTTGATATTTTTGAAACCCGCGCCGTTCTGAAAGACCCTCATACGGTTCATCTGGTTGGGGAAGACCGCGACGTCACCGCCGACAAAATCCTGATTGCAACAGGCGGCGCGCCCTGGACCGATGAGAACGTACCGGGCCATGAACTTGGCGTCACTTCTAATGAAGTCTTTCATCTTGAAGAAATGCCGCGCCATGTCGTCATCGCAGGCGGCGGCTATATCGCCATAGAATTCGCTTGTATTTTCCGTAGCCTTGGCGCCGACGTTTGCCTTGTCTATCGCGGGGAGGACATCTTGCGTCATTTTGATATGGATATCTCCGTACAGGTACACGCAGAGATGAAACGACTTGGCATACGGATTATCACACAGACGGTTTTTGAGAAAATTGAGGACCTTGGCGGCGGCGAAAAGCGCGTCCACCTCACCAACGGCGTAAAACTCGATTCGGACCTTGTGTTCTGGGCGGTAGGTCGCAAACCATCGACGCAGGCGCTTGGCCTCGATAAAGCCGGTGTCGAAACCAACCCGGGCGGCGCCATCAAGGTGAATGCATACTCAAGGACCAGCGCTGATAACATTTACGCTGTGGGCGACGTTACCGACCGGGTAAACCTCACGCCCGTCGCTATCCGCGAAGGCGCGGCTTTTGCTGAGACCGTTTTCAACGGCAAAGACCAGACGATGGATTACGCTTTCATCCCGAAAGCGGTGTTTGCTCAACCGCCTGTCGGTACGGTCGGCTATAGCGAGGCGGAAGCGCGCAAGAAATTCAACAACATCGATATCTACAAGACTGACTTTCGTCAGATGAAATTTATGCTGACGAAAAACGAAGAACGCACCCTGATGAAGCTGGTTGTCGATGCTGACACTGACCGCGTCGTCGGATGTCATATTGTCGGCGCTGACGCCGCAGAAATGATCCAGTGTCTGGCGATCGCGGTAAAGGCGGGGGTCACGAAGACACAATTTGACGAAACGTGCGCATTGCATCCGACGGCGGCGGAAGAAATCGTCACCATGAAACAAAAATATCAACCCAAATATTAGCGCGCCGTCGCTGGCGGATAAAAAATAAAAGAGGACGCCGATGAGACGAGTGACTGGAACCAAAAAGACCAGCCGTTTACTATGCGTTGCCCTCGCGGCGGTGGTGTTCACCGGCGGGTGCAGTTTTTCACTGCTGGTTGGGGAGGATGCGCCGAAAGAGGCGGTCGCCAGCAAGCAAAATTCGTCGCTTCGAACGCTGAACGAACAAGAACTGATCGACATTCTAGTTGGCTCATGCATTCAATCGACGCGCAATTGCGATCCGAGCGCGTCCATTGCCGAAGTAAAGGCGGCGCTTGCGGCGGGTAAGATATTTCAGACCATCGCAACCAAGGATGTTCCCGCCGACGGCATGGTGATCGCCGTACAGGGCATCGGCGGCGGCGGGCCCTGGCCGCATGTCATCGAACGCACCGAAGCGCAAGGTCTTGAAAAAATCGATGACCCACGGCGCGCGGTTGTCGAGTTGTTTCAATCCTATACGGGACGCGACGTCGCTGCGCTCGTGCGCTCGGAAGCGGCCGGCGCCACCGCCACCGCGCTGATCCTTGGCGCAGAAATGGGCATCCCGACGCTTGATGGCGGCATCACAGGGCGCGCCGTGCCGGAGGTTCAGCAATCCATTCCATGGATCAACGGGATCGCCTCCGTGCCCACAGCGATCATTACGCCGTGGGGGGATGAAATCATCATCAAACATGCGATTGACGAGTATCGCGTTGAAGACATTACCCGGGCGATTGCGGTCGCGAGCGCAGGCGATGCGTTTATTTCAATGACGCCAATGTCAGGCAAAGCGCTGTCGCGCGGCGTCCTCGCGGGCAATTTGTCAGAAGCTGAACGATACGGCCGAACAGTGCGCGAAGCGCGCGAGGCTGGCGAGGATCCGATTGCGGCGCTTGTCGAGGAAACCGGCGGCTACATGCTGTTTGAAGGCGTTGTCACGAAAGCCGAAGAGCGCGGCGAGCGCGGCTTCAATTGGGTTGAGGCGGAACTTGACGGACGCGGCGCCTTCGCAGGACGGCGTTACCGCGTTTATGTGAAAAACGAGAACATTGTCGGCTGGATCGACGGCGCTCTCGATGTCGTTGCGCCGGACTATATTTATAACCTCAATCCGAAGACCGGGGAATCAACGCTTGGCGTCGGCTATGGCGGCTATGTCGTTGGTGAAGAGGTTGCTTTTATCGGCGTTCCGGCCCCCGCGCCATGGCGCAGTAAAAAAGGCGTCGAATTGATCGGCCCTCGCCATTTTGGCTTTGATTTTGACTATGAGCCGATTGAAAAACTTCAGGCGCGCCGCGCGAGACAGTGAGGCGCCGGCGCTTTCAGTGGACTTATAAGTCAGCGCGTTTTGGCGTTGTCGCCGAGAGAGCCGTCACTGTGATCGTCAGTTTCTGGACCGCCATTTTCCGGATCGTCTTCAACGGCGCTCCACTCGGTGGGATCAATCCGTTTGACGATCACTGGCGTCACCGGCACTTCTGAGTCAAAGGGCCCGCCGGGACCGGTCTCAAGCGCAGCGATCGCATCGACAACATCCATGCCGGAAACGACACGGCCAAAGACGGCATAACCGGGTTTGACGCCGTAATCTGTCTGCTGCTCATCAAGAGCGGGATTATCCTTGATGTTTATATACCATTGCGAGTCGGCGCTATCCGGATCGGATGTTCGGGCCATCGCGAGCGCGCCGCGTTTATTTTTCAATCCGTTGCCGCCTTCATAGGCGATCGGCGCGCGTGTTCGTCGCTTGTTGAAGTATCGAGAAAAGCCGCCGCCCTGGATCACAAATCCCTTTACAACCCGATGAATGATCGTCCGGTCGTAATGACCGTCCTCAGCATATTGCACAAAATTCTCAACCGATAACGGCGCGCGCTCAGGGTCAAGCGCGACGACAATATCGCCCATTGAAGTCTCGATCTTAGCATAGACCGAATTGTTTTCTGCAGCCGCCTCGGGCATGCCAAGCGTTGCAAGAAAAAAGACGAGTACAATCAAAGCAGCCCGCATAATCATTTCTCCGAATGGTGCTGGCGAATGGCGTTGATCCGGTCGATCATCGCATTGGTCGATGCGTCATGCGCAATGGTCGGCGGTTTTTCCTCGCCCGGTTTTGCGATCTCCGGCAAAACCGCCTTGGCTAGCGTCTTGCCGAGTTCAACGCCCCACTGATCAAACGAATTGACGCCCCAGATAACGCCCTGACAAAAAATCTTGTGTTCGTAGAGCGCGATCAGCGCGCCCAGCCGTTCCGGCGTCAGCCGGTCCATCAAGATCATTGTCGAGGGCCGATCGCCGGCAAACACTTTGTGCGGCGCAAGCGCGTCTATTTCCGCGGCGCTATAGCCGGCGCCGCTCAATTCCTCACGCGCTTCAGCCTCGGTTTTGCCGCGCATCAGCGCTTCGGGCTGTGCGATAAAGTTGGCAAGGAGTTTTTCGTGGTGATCGGCCATGGGCGCCTGAGAAAGCGCTGGTGCGATGAAATCCGCCGAAATTATATCAGTACCTTGATGAATGAGCTGATAAAACGCGTGTTGTCCGTTCGTTCCCGCCTCCCCAAAGAGAACGGAGCCGGTCGCGTAATCGGGCGCCGCGCCGCTCATGGTGACGCTCTTGCCATTCGACTCCATGTCAGCCTGCTGCAAATATGCCGGCAACCTGTGCAGATGCTGGTCATAAGGCAACACCGCATGGACGCCGATATCGAGGAAGTTTCGGTTCCAGACGCCGACAAGGGCGAGCATCGCCGGCATGTTTTGCGGCAGCGGCGCAGTTCTGAAATGTTCGTCCATTTCATGAGCGCCGCGCAATAGCCGTTCGAAATCGCCGAAACCCACTTGCAGCGCGATCGACATGCCAATTGCCGACCACATCGAGTAGCGCCCGCCAACCCAATCCCAGAAACCAAACATATTGTTGGGCGCGATCCCAAAATCGCTGACCGCTGTCTCGTTCGTTGACAGAGCAATAAAGTGCTTTGCGATCTCGTCTTCCGCGCCGCCGCGCGCCAAAAACCAGTCGCGGGCGCTCTGCGCATTCGTCATCGTTTCCTGGGTCGTAAATGTTTTCGAAGCGATGATGAACAACGTCCGTTCGTGATCAATCTCTGCAAGAACATCGCTGAGATGCTGGCCGTCCACGTTGGAAACGAAATATGTCCGTCGCCCTTCGATCCAGTAAGGCCGCAGCGCCTCGACAGCCATCAAGGGCCCGAGGTCTGAACCGCCGATCCCGATATTGACGACCGTATCGAGAACACGACCTGTCGCCCCTTTCTGAGCGCCGGAATGCACCGCGCCCACAAAAGCGGCCATCCGCTCACGGCTCGCGCGAACGGCGCGCGACACGTCCTCTCCGTCCACGTGATAACTTCTGGCTGCAAAGTCGCGCAACGCCACATGCAAGACGGCGCGCGCTTCCGTAACATTGATTTTTTCACCCGCCATCATCGCCCTGCGGGCCTCTTCTAGGCCTGCCTCATGGGCGAGCGCGACGAGATCATCGCGCACGGCGTCAGTGATCTTGTTTTTGGACAAATCAACAAAGAGACCAGCCGCGTCAAACGCGTAACGCGACGCCCGCGCCGGATCGTCAGCGAAAAGCGTGCGCATGGCGACGTCTTGTAGCGCCGCGGCCGCATCACCAAGACGGCGCCACGGCGCGCTCTTGGTGATCGATTGCGGCCTCATCACATAGGGTGAGGGTGCGTTCCCT
>JBCBBT010000009.1:0-68835 GCA_038531315.1 Pseudomonadota bacterium | reverse complement strand
CACCCGGCTGGCGGCGGTCATTTCGTCAGCGCTCATCGACAAGTAAGGTTTACCGAACGCCGCCTCGAAGTCGTCGTCGAGCAATGACCAATCCGGCTTTTCCACATTCGCCTCAATCCACGCGCGGTATTTGACGGGGCACGTTGTCTGGGTGACTGGCGAGCGATCCTTCGCCAGGACTTTCACCTTCTCAGCGAACGCCGCCAACGCCTCGCCCTCGGCGCCTTTTGCGATCAGCCCTTCAGCGCATCGCCGCATGCCGCCGCGCGTCTTGCTAAGCTCTGTGACCGTGACCAGCGCCCTGTCGCCAGCGTCGGGCGACAATAACATTGTCGCCAACAGGCCGCGGGCCTTGCGCGGATCGCCATCCGCTGGAATTGGCGCCGTCATTGTCAGCGCCTGTCGCGAGGGCGCGTAGTCGCCGTCGGCCGCACGGTTGACGTGATCGGCATAAAACGGCGTCGTGACGCGCGCGTTCCGCAAGGCGGGCGCAATCGTCATCGAACCCGTGAGCGCACCGCGCTCGCCGGACACCGAGATCGACAAGGGAAACGTCCCGGACGGACAAAAGACAACGCCGCGCCACGCGCCGGCGACATCGAGACTTTTCGGCGGCCCTGCGGCGCCGGTTTCTTTCAGGTAGATGTCAAGAAATGACGCTCGCAGAGTGCCTCCGCCGCCATCCTCGGCTTCGGCTGCGGCTTCGTCCTTGCCCTTGGCTATGGCGGCGCTATCCGCATTATCGCCGCAGGCGGATAAAACAGCGGAGAAA
Source organism: Pseudomonadota bacterium (assembly GCA_038531315.1). Classification (GTDB taxonomy): domain Bacteria; phylum Pseudomonadota; class Alphaproteobacteria; order Caulobacterales; family Parvularculaceae; genus JAJFFW01. Next base: position 68,063 of record JBCBBT010000009.1, on the reverse strand, counting down.
GCAACAAGAAGAAATACCTTCGCTAGACTTGCAAGACGCCTCGTCGCCATTGTTTCCCCCTCGTCTTCGCGTTTGGCGCCCATAGTCGGCGGCGCGTCATCGTCGGTTTTCGAGTATCTCCATCACCGAGAAAATGTCCTTGTCGCCGCGTCCGCACATATTCAACAGGAGGATCTGATCGGCGTCCATCTCGGCGGCCTTGTCAAAGGCGCGCGCCAGCGCGTGCGACGGCTCAAGGGCCGGAATGATCCCTTCCAGCCGCGCGCAGAGCTGAAACGCGGCAAGCGCCTCCTCATCGGTCGCGGACAAATACCGCACGCGGCCCGTTTCATAGAGCCAGGCGTGCTCCGGGCCGATCCCCGGATAATCAAGACCCGCCGAAATTGAATGGGCGTCTTTGATCTGGCCGTCATCATCCTGCAATAGATAGGTTTTGTTGCCGTGCAGGACCCCGGGCCGCCCGCCCGTCAACGATGCGGCGTGCCGGCCGGATTCTACGCCGAGGCCGGCGGCTTCAACGCCGATAATTTCCGTATCGGGATCATCAAGGAACGGATGGAATAGCCCGATGGCGTTCGAGCCGCCGCCGATGCAGGCCATGATGCAATCGGGGAGCCTGCCTTCAGCCTTACGCATCTGCTCTTTCGCCTCACGCCCGATCACGGACTGAAAGTCGCGCACCAGCACCGGATAGGGGTGCGGGCCGGCGGCGGTGCCGATGATATAGAAAGTGTCCGCGACATTGGTGACCCAGTCGCGCAGCGCCTCATTCATCGCATCTTTGAGCGTCGCCCGCCCGGAGGTCACGGGCGCGATCTCAGCGCCCAAAAGCTCCATGCGAAAAACATTCGGCTTTTGCCGTTCAACATCCGTCGCGCCCATATAAACGACACACGGCAAATCGAACCGCGCACAAACCGTCGCCGTCGCAACGCCGTGTTGACCCGCGCCGGTCTCCGCGATGATGCGGGTCTTGCCCATGCGCCGCGCCAGCAAGATCTGGCCGATGCAATTGTTGATTTTGTGCGCGCCGGTGTGGTTCAGCTCGTCGCGCTTCAGGTAAATTTTGGCGCCCTTGCCGGGCGCGGCGGACTGGCGGACATGGTCGGTCAGCCGTTCGGCGAAATAAAGCGGCGACGGCCGGCCCACATAATGTTCAAGGTAGTAATCAAGCTCCGCAGCGAACGCCGGGTCTTTTTTCGCCGCCTCATATTCTTCGGCAAGATCAAGGACCAGGGGCGTCAGGGTCTCCGCCACAAAGCGTCCGCCGAAAGCGCCGAAGCGCCCTTCGCCGTCAGGGCCGGAACGATAGGTATTCAGCGATTGCGGCACGATACTCCGTCCTTTCCGGCGGCCCTACCAAGCGCCGCGCACGCTTCGGCGCAGAACTGCGCGACCAGCGCCTTGTCTTTCACGCCCGCACTGCGTTCAACGCCAGAGGACACATCGACGCCGCGAAACCCCGGTAGGGCTTTAACCCGCGCGACGGCGGCGCTCACCGTCTGCGGGGTCAAGCCGCCGGCAAGCAGCCACGGCGCCGCGCCGTCATAACCGGCGAGGAACGACCAGTCGAATGCGGCGCCGAGACCGCCGGGCCGGCTCGCGCCGTCGGGGGGCTTGGCGTCAAATAACAACATGTCGGCGACGTCTTCAAAACGCTGGACGCCGGCGACATCCTGCGGCGAGGCCATACCGACGGCGCGCCAGATTTCGATTTTGCCCGTTAAACGCGCTTTGAAACGAGCGAGCGCATCGGGCGTTTCGTTTCCGTGGAACTGCACCGCATCAAAAGCGCCGCTGTCGGCGATGATATCGATCAAAGCCTCGTCTGGCGCTACGACGAGCGCGACCTTTTTGACTGCCGCCCCGCTGTCGCTGATCGCTGCAACGGCTTTATCGACTTCAATATACCGGGGCGATTTCGGATAAAAAACAAACCCGACATGGCTCGCGCCCGCGCCCGCCGCGACTGTGATGTCGTCTGGCGTGCGCACGCCGCAAATCTTGACGATGGCGCTCATTGCAGCGCCTCACGAGGCTTTTAGGACCGGGAGGTTGTCGCCGGTGGCGGCCGCCGCTTCGGCGCGCGATTGTTCTTTCTTGATGTCCTGAAGTTCACGCCGCTGGGCGCGCATCTGGCGGCGTTTGCCGCCTTCAGACATCCACATCGTCGCCGATCCCAGAAAAAACCCGATCAGCAACATCGTCATCAGCCATACCCAAAACGGCAGGGCCGGCGTCGCCAAAGCGGGGTTTTCCATGTTGAACGGGTCGAGGCTGACGGCCACGAGGCGGCGGTTCGCCAACAAGAAAAAGACCAGCGCAAGGCCCACAGGGACCCAAATCAAACGAGACAATAGCTTCTTCATAGGCCTCTAGTTGCCACGATCCCGCGCTGCGGAGCAATCGTCTAAAAACAAAAGGCGACGCGTAAATGTCGGGTTTATTGTCGCCAGGCCGGAAAGACGGCCCCCTAATATGACATCAACGCAGGATCGAAGGGCGCGATCCGCCTAATCGAGGCTGCCTTCCGCGCCAGGCGTAAAGCGCCCTTCGGCGTTGAGGCGGTCGCGCAATTCCTTGCCGGACTTGAAGGAAGGTGAGTATTTCTCGTCGATTTCAACCGCTTCGCCGGAGCGGGGATTGCGCCCCACCCGGGCGGGCCGGTACTTGACCGAAAAAGCCCCAAACCCCCGCAATTCAACGCGCTCGCCCCTCGCAAGGCTGTCAGCGATTTCCGAGAAGAATATTGAAACAATCCGCTCGACGTCCCGGTGAAACAAATTCGGGTTTTCCTCGGCGAGCTTTTGAACCAGTTCCGACTTAATCATCGCAGCATCTCCAAGCGCGTCATCGCCCATCGAACGACAAGACTCCCTACGGCACTCTCGATTGGGCGCCCCCGCGCACCTCCCCCGTTTTCGGTTCCGTTCTTGCGGCTTGAACCCGCCGTCCCCTTACCGATAAATCCTCATAATATCAGGCCTTTAACGTTGCAAAGCGCGCGTGCGGCGTCAAGGCGGGTTCTAAAATTTAACCTGAATCAATAAGTCTCCCGAACGATGACCACGAACGCAGAAAAAACCGATTTCGGCTTCAAAGAAGTCGACCGCGACGAAAAAGCGGGGCTCGTGCGTGCGGTCTTTGATTCGGTCGCGGGCGACTATGACCTGATGAACGATTTGATGTCGGGCGGCGTGCACCGGATCTGGAAATCGGTCCTGATCGACAGGCTGAACCCCCAGCCGGGACAGCGCCTGCTTGATGTGGCGGGCGGCACCGGCGACGTCGCCGCCAGTTTTCTATCGCGTGCGGATAAACGCCCCCGCGCCCATGAGCGGCCGCTGTCGAGCGCCCTTATTTGCGACATCAACCATGCGATGATGAAAGCCGGCGAACAAAGACGCGACGCCCGACGGTTCGACGGCCGCATCGCGCGGGTTTGCGGCGATGCGGAGAATATTCCGCTGTCTGACAACCTTGTCGATTCCTACACCATTGCGTTTGGCATTCGCAATGTGACCAACATGGACGCGGCGTTGAACGAAGCGTTCCGGGTCCTGAAACCGGGCGGACGGTTTGTCTGCCTTGAGTTTTCCCATCCGGTTACGGATGGCTTGCAAAGGGTCTACGACGCCTATTCCTTCAATGTTATCCCGTGGCTCGGGGAGCGGGTCGCGCACGACCGGGATTCCTATCAGTACCTGGTGGAATCCATTCGCCGGTTTCCGATGCAGGACGCGTTCGCCGCGCGCATCGAACGGGCTGGATTCTCGCGCGTGACTTATGAGAATCTGACAGCTGGCGTTGCGGCGCTCCATATGGGGTGGCGGCTTTAATCATGTTCAGCGCCGTCGCCGACTGGGTCCGTCTCGCCGGCGCCGGATGGCGTCTGTCGCGCCACGACGCGCTGATCCCGCATGAATATGCCGCTCTTGCGCCGGCGCCGATCAGACTTCTCGGCAAGGTCAGCCGGGTCGGCGCGCGCCTGCGCGAAAACGGGCGCGCCTTGCGGCCGGGCGAGCGTCTCGCCGCCGCATTTGAGGGCATGGGGCCGGCTTATGTGAAGCTCGGCCAGTTCATGGCGACGCGCCCGGATGTGATCGGCTTTGACATGGCGCGCGACCTTGGCCGGCTGCAAGACCGGATGCCGCCATTTTCAACCGCGGAGGCCAAAAAAGAGCTGGCGCGCGCGCTCGGCGCGCCGAGCGAGACGCTTTTTGGAGAGTTCTCCGACGCGATCGCCGCCGCCTCGATTGCGCAGGTCCACAAGGCGACGCTGCCAACTGGCGAGAGCGTTGCCGTCAAAGTGCTCCGCCCCCGCATTGAAGAGATTGCCGGCCAGGATTTTCGCGCCTTTGCGCGCGCCGCCCGCGCCGTCGAAGCGCTCTCGCGGAGCGCGCGCCGCCTTGAGCCTGTGAAATTCATCGACACGCTGCGCGAGTCGGCGGCGGTCGAACTTGATCTACGCATGGAAGCCGGCGCCGCCTCAGCGATTTCTGAAAGTCTCAAGACCAAAGAAGATATTATCTGCCCCGACGTTCACTGGTCATTGTCGGCGCGGCGCGTGTTGACCCTTTCGTGGATTGACGCTGTGCCGGTGAGCAATCTTGCAGCCCTTGAAGAACGCGGCGTCGACAAAAAAGCACTCGCGCGCAAGATCATGCAGCTTTTTTTGACCCAGGCGCTGCATGAGGGCTTTTTTCACGCGGACATGCATCAGGGCAATCTGATGGTCGACGACGCGGGCCGGCTTGTGTTGATTGATTTCGGCATCATGGGCCGTCTCGACGCCAAGGCGCGCAATACATTCGCGCAAATTCTGCATGGCTTTGTTCTGCGAGACTATCAGCATACGGCGCAAGCCCATTTCGACGCCGGCTATGTGCCGGCGCATCATTCGGTTGACGCCTTTGCGCAGGCGCTGCGCTCGGTCGGCGAGCCGCTTTTCGGACAAAACGCAAAATCGATTGATATGAGCCGGGTCCTGCAACAGCTCTTTGACGTGACCGAATTGTTCGACATGCATCTGCGCCCGGAACTCGTCCTGTTGCAGCGGACCATGGTTTGCGTCGAAGGCGTGGCGCGCATGCTCGATGCGGAAATCAACATGTGGGATACGGCGACGCCGATTGTGCGCAGTTATCTTGAGACCGAAATCGGGCCGCGCCGTCAGCTTGAACGGCTACGCACCGCCGCTTTCAAGGCCGCCGATATCGCGCCGCATCTGCCTGATTATGTCGAAAAGATTGCCCGCGCCTCGGAACGGATTTCCGATGACCGGCTTGGGCTTTCCGAGCAGACGACAAGCGATCTTGCAAAAGCCCTGTCGCGCGAAGGCCGCATGACCCGCGGCGCCTTATGGTTTGTCGGCGCGGCAATGGTCGCGCTCGCCGCAGCGATTTTCTGGGGCGGCTAACCGATCAACAGCGCGAAAGACGGCGCGCTAGCACGCCGCTTCGACCACCGCGTCCATGTAACCGTCCGCAAAAAACGCCTCGCCATCGACAAAGTCAGCATAAAAGGCTCTGGTTTCGCCGCGGGTCGCGACATCGCCGCAAACGCCGTTGCTGACATTTTTGGTGATCGAGACGCGCGCCAGCGGATCGTCTGCATAGCTTCTCACAATTTTTTCAACCTCTGCGCGAAGCGCTTCACCGTCCTGTGTCGGTGTAGCCGCCGTCTTGTCTTTTCCCGCCGCGCACGCCGCCGCTAAAACGGCCAAGCTCGCGGCCGCAATCGCCCTCGTCATTTAATGAGCCCTCTTGAAATTCTTTTAAATTCGTTAATTTACGCCAGCATAAAAAGCCTCCTTTAAGACGGCGTTAATGGGCGACCGGCGGTGCGGCGCAGCCCGGTCGCAGCGTTTGAGAGCAGCGTGAATATGGGCTACACAATGGGATTATGCACGCAAACTCGGTGTTACTGATCATCGGCGGCGGGATCGCCGCCTATAAGAGCCTTGAGCTTATTCGCACGCTGTCGCGTCGCGGTATTTCCGTGCGCGCGATCCTGACGCGCGGCGGCGGCGAATTTATAACGCCATTATCCGTATCCGCCCTTTCCGGCGATAAATGCTACACCGATCTGTTCGACCTGACCGACGAAACCGAAATGGGCCATATTGAGCTGTCGCGCGCCGCCGATCTCGTGGTTGTGGCGCCGGCGACGGCCGACCTTATGGCGAAAGCCGCTGGCGGCCTGGCGGGAGATCTTGCGTCAACGGCGCTGCTCGCGACGGACAAACCCGTCATGATGGCGCCAGCGATGAATGTGCGGATGTGGGCGCATCCGGCGACACAGCGCAATCTGCGCCAATTGCTCAACGACGGTATTGAAATGATCGGGCCCGATGAGGGCGACATGGCGTGCGGCGAATTCGGCCCGGGGCGGATGAGCGAGCCGGACCATATAGCAGACGCCGTCGAAGCGCGGCTGGCGGCGCTCACGGGCGGCCCGCTTGCGGGCAAGCGGCTCCTCCTGACGGCGGGGCCAACGCACGAGCCGCTGGATCCGGTGCGCTATATCGCTAATCGCTCATCGGGCAAGCAAGGCTATGCGCTCGCCAAAGCGCTGGCGCGCGCCGGCGGCGACGTTACGCTTGTCTCCGGCCCGACGGCATTGCCAGACCCACACGGGGTAAAAACCATCCGTGTCGAGACGGCCCGCGAGATGATGGCCGCAACCGAGGCGAGCCTGCCGGCCGATTGCGCAATATTTTGCGCCGCGGTCGCCGACTATCGCCCTGAAATCGAAACCGAGCAAAAGATCAAAAAAGAGCGCGGCGGGCTTTCAAGCCTTCCCCTTGCGGAAAACCCGGACATTTTGAAAACGATCGCCCGGATGGGCCCCGGCCGGCCAGCGCTCGTGATCGGCTTTGCGGCGGAGACCAACGACGTCGTCGCCCATGCGACGTCGAAACGCGCGCGCAAGGGATGCGACTGGATCGTTGCAAACGATGTATCGCACGGCGCCCATTGTGCGATGGGCGGTGAGCAAAACGCGGTGATCGTGATCAGCGATGCGGGCGAAGAACACTGGCCGCAAATGTCGAAAGACGCCGTCGCAGAGCGCCTCGCCATACGGATCGCCGATGCGCTTTCCGGCGGCGGGCCGGCGACAGCGGCGGCGGCCGAGTAGTTCGGCGTTTCATGCGGCGGGCGATTATTCTCTACGGCGCCGCGGTAGCGCTCGGCGCCATTATCCTCGACCAGATCGAATACCGCTACGCGCTGAAGCTGTACGCAACGCAAACTTATATCGCGCTGATCGCGATCTTTTTTACCGGCCTTGGCCTGTGGGTCGGCGTGCGGCTGACGCGAACGCCGCCGGCGGAGACCTTCGAGCGCAATGACGCCGCCATCCGCTCCTTGGGCGTCAGTCCGCGCGAACTCGAAGTGTTGGGGCTGTTGGCCGAGGGACACTCGAACAAGGAAATTGCCCGCAATCTCGATGTGTCGCCGAACACGATCAAAACCCACCTTTCAAAACTCTATGAAAAGCTCGGCGTCGAACGCCGCACGCAAGCGGTCCAGAAAGCGCGCGCCCTCAGCATTATCGCCTGACGACGTCCTCTAAAGGGCTGATTTTGCTGAAATCACCCATTTGGGCGATGGTAAAGCGGGGCGCGGCGGCGGCAGGGTGAAGGCCTTGAACAGCGCTAAAAAAAGAGAGGGCGACATGATTAGGACAATGCTTGTTTACGGCGCGATTGTCGGCGCCATCGTTATCGCAACGATTATAATCGGCTATGCGGTCAGCAGCGGGGAAGGCTTCGGCGCGTCACAGTTGATGGGCTATCTCATCATGCTGCTCGCGGTCAGCCTGATCTTCATCGCGATCAAGCAATACCGCGACAAGACGCTGGGCGGCGTCATCTCATTCTGGACCGCGGCGAAACTTGGCGTCGGGATTTCCGTCGTTGCAGGCTTTGTTTACGTCATTGGCTGGGAGGCGCATCTGGCGGCGACCGATTATGCGTTTATCGATCAGTACACCGAGACGGTTTTAGAGCAGCAAAAAGCCAAAGGCGCGACGCCGGAAGCCCTCGCCGCACAACGCGTGAAAATGGAAGCAATGAAGGAAAACTACGCAAAGCCGCTCTACCGGATGCCGATCACGTTCCTTGAGATCTTTCCCGTCGGCTTTCTGGTGGCGCTGGTTTCAGCGGCGTTGCTTCGCAACGAGAAGTTCCTGCCCATGCGCTAGGCCGGATCAGGCTCGGCGATAAGCGGCGCATAGCCGGCGACGAGCGCGCGCACGATAGAAGGCGGCGTCAGGACACTGACGACGCCTTTAGCGCGGCGGCCGGGCGCGCCGTAACCGGCCGGCGACCAACGCCGCATGGCCTCGTCGCCAAGAAGATAGGCCTCATCTTCAAGGGCGATGATGACGCCGGGCGGCAGCGTTTCACAAGCCGCCTCGCAGCGGCGCTGCAACCGGCCGTCGAGACGCTCCCGGTGAAGAACACGGTCCATCTCTCCCGCGCGCGGACGGGGGCCCGCTCCGTCCGCCCAGCAGTCCGCAAACCATACCGCATCCTTGCGGCGGCACTCAAAACAGGGCCGGTGGCCGGCGGCGAGCGCGGTCGCTTCATCGAGAAAGAAAAGCTCCGTATACCCAGCGCCCATGACCTTTCTCTGACGCCCTTTAAAGTTGAGGCGGCAGGAAATCCATTGCTTCGACGCCCATCGGCGGTTTTTCAGCCTGCGCGTTTGCGGATCGTGAATTCGCCCGCCGCGATTGCCCATCAACGCGCCGCGCGAGGGAACCGCAATAATCTCGCCAAACGGGGTTACGCGATTTTGCAGCGGGTTTGTCATTGGCGCTCAGCTCCGGCTTCTGCCCTCTATCATGGACAAAGCGCCCCGCCCGTCTAGCATCGCCGGAAAGTCACAGGATGCGCCTTGTCTATCGATCACACCCTCACACCGCTTGCGCTCAGCCTGTTTTCAGCGGTCACCGTCGCGCTCGCCAATTTTGCGGTTAAACGCGGGGGCGACGTCCTGACGACGCGCATGGTGCTGGCGGTCTCAATGGCGCTGACCGTCGCGCCGATTGCACCCTTCGTGCCCGCGCCGCCGCGCGACTTGTGGGACAATCTCGCTATCGCCGTCATGGTCCACTGGATTTATCAGTTCGCCATGATCAAGGCGCTGCATCGCGGCGATCTTTCTCTTGTGTTTCCGGTCATGCGCGGCCTTGCGCCAACCCTGACCGCTGCGCTCGCCTTCCTTGTACTGAATGAAGCATTGGCGCCTGTCTCAATCGCCGGCCTCTTGATCGCGAGCCTCGCTCTGATTGTCTTTGCGTTGCCGTCAGCGGCGACGCTTGACGCCGCGCGCCTTGACCGGATCGCCTTGTTCTGGGCCGGGGCGACGGCGGTCGGCGTCGCGCTTTACTCGGTGATTGACGCCAGCGTTGCGCGCGCCATGCCCTCGCCGTTCACGTTTGTTGTTTGGCTCTTTTTGTTCGACTGGATCGGCGTGACGGCGGCGGCTGTCTATGCGCGCCGCGGCCGGCTGATGGAGAGCATTCGCCCGCAGTTAAAGAACGGCGTCCTCGGCGGGATCGCTGGCGCGTTTTCCTACGGCGCAGCGATCATTGCCTTTACTCTGACGGAAACAGCTTTTGTGACCGCCCTGCGTGAAACCTCAGTGCTGTTCGCCGCGCTGCTCGGCTGGGCGTTTTTAAGGGAAGGCTTCGGCCCGCGCCGCATCGCCGCTGCGACGGTTCTCGCCGCCGGTCTCGCGATGATGCAACTGGGTCAGTAACTAAGCCTTCTTCGAGGCGATCCATTGATCAATGCGCGCGGCCAAAACCTCCATCGGCATGGCGCCGGAGAGGAGGACCTGATCGTGAAACTCCTGAATGTCGAATGCATCGCCAAGCTCGGCTTCCGCTTCGGCGCGCATCGCCTGGATACGCAGCATGCCGAGCTTGTAGGAACAGGCCTGCCCGGGCACGGCGGCGTAGCGTTCGACTTCCCGGGTGACCGAAGCGCGCGTCTCGCCGGTGGCGGCGACCATGTAATCAATCGCTTCTTCACGGCTCCAACGCTTGTGATGCAGCCCCGTATCGACGACGAGGCGCGCGGCGCGGAAAATTTCCGCCTGCAGGCGCCCGAGGTCGCCGAGCGGATCATCCGCATACATACCCATTTCCTTGGCGAGCGCCTCGCCGTAAAGCGCCCAGCCTTCGGAAAATTCAGAATAAGAAAGCAGATTGCGCATCAACGGCATGTCGCTGATCGCGCGCTGCAGAGATATCTGAAAGTGATGGCCCGGCACCGCTTCATGATAGGTCAGCGTTTTCAGGCCAAGCTTTGGGTTGTCCGCTGTGTTCTTCAAGTTGATCCAGTAGATGCCGGGGCGCTCGCCGTCGAGCGACGGACCGGAATAATACCCGCCGGGCGATGAGTCCTGCTCGTAAACGGGAATGCGCCGGACTTCGACTTTCTGTTTCGGCAGGGCGCCGAACCAGTCCGGGGCAAGCGCCATGATTTCGGCGACCTGTTCACGCAAGGAAGCCAACAAAACCTCGCGGCCGGGATCGTCATTTGGATAAACCGCGCCGGGCCGCTCATTCAAAATTGCAAGGCGCTCGGATACAGCGCCCTCCGTAAGACCTTCCCCTTTCAGGATGGCGTCCATTTCCGCGGTGATCCGCGCCACCTCGGAAAGACCAAGCTCATGCACCTCATCGCCGCTCATCCCGCCGGCGCCGTAGGCGTCGAGCGCCATCTGGTAGAAAGCCTCGCCTTCCGGGCCAAGCCGCCAGACCCCTGCGTCGGTTCCGGCTTGCGGCAGAAGGTTTTCCATCGTGGCTTCAAGGCGCGCATAGGCGGGATAGACGACATTTTCCACATGCGCGATCGCCTGCGCCGCGTAGGCGGCCTGGGCCTCTTCATCGACGTCATTGAGGAGCGCCATTTTTCCGGTCAACGCCGTCACCAGCGGATGCTCGCTCGGCGCCGGCGCGCGCAAGGCTTGCGCCGATCCGATCACGCCTTCGATCGAAAAATACGGCGGCGTTACGCCGGCGGCGGCGTCGGAGTTGATGGTCTCAATGATTTCATCAAACGCGCGCCCGAAGTCTTCTAGGCGAGACAGATACGCCTCGACGTCGCTCTTTGATGCGACCGCGTGCTGTGTTTGTAGCATACGGGGGATGTAGAGATGCGGACCTGTCAGCTGCGTCACCAGATATGGCGAGACCGCCCAAATGGCGCCGACCTGCGGGACGGCGCCGCCGGCGGGCGTCGCGCCGCCGAACGGGAAGGCGTTGCGCCGCGAAGCGAGGTTGTAGGCGTTGTTCAGAACGTCATAGGTCGCCTGCGCCGTGCCGGTGAGATCGTCGCGGGAAAAACTGCGCAACTCTTGTGCAAATTGCTCGTTCAACTCGCGCGCTTTTTCGCTCGCGTCAAATCCGTAGCCCGCAAGCCGACTGGCGTAATCGGCGCCGGCGATTTCCGGGCTGACGCCGAGCTGGGTTGCGCCTTCGGGATATTCTGCAAGATATGCGCTCGCATGGCGGGCGGCCATCTCAAGAAACGCCGTTGACGGATCAACTTGCGCTTTCTCGCTTGGGGCAACGGCTTCCACAGGGGCGGGCGCGCTGGTCCCCGGATCATCGCCACCGCACGCTGCAAGCGCAGAGCCGAGCACGGCGACGGTGAGAAATTTGGCGATGGAAAAGGTCATGGCTCTGGCTCCTCTCCTGAGGGGAAACGGACGTCTATAAGTTTATCGCGTTCGCCCGCGCGGGCCGAGCGCCCGGGGCGCATTCTCGCCGATAGTTGCAAAAAGGCCCCGCTTTTGGCGGGGCCTTTTCCTGGTTTCGCATCGAGAGAAAGACTTAAGCGTCGTCTTTCGGGATTTCTTTACCGGTTTCCTGATCGACGACTTTCATGGAAAGGCGCACTTTGCCGCGATCGTCAAAGCCGAGCAGTTTGACCCAGACTTCATCGCCTTCCTTGACGACGTCAGTGGTTTTCTCCGGACGACCGTCATTCAGCTGCGAGATATGAACAAGGCCGTCACGCGCGCCGAAGAAATTCACGAACGCGCCGAAGTCCATCGTCTTGACGACCTTGCCGCGGTAGACCTCGCCAACTTCCGGCTCTGCGACAATGGAATGGATCCATTTGCGCGCCGCCTCGATGGTGGCCTTGTCGCTCGACGCGATCTTGATCAGGCCGTCGTCATTGATATCGACCTTGGCGCCGGTCTCTTCAACAATCTGGCGAATAACCTTGCCGCCGGACCCGATAACATCGCGGATTTTGTCGGTCGAAATCTGCATGGTCTCGATGCGCGGGGCGTATTCGCCAAGATCGTCGCGCGCATTGTCGAGGGCTTTCGCCATTTCGCCAAGAATATGCATGCGGCCGTCTTTCGCCTGCGCAAGAGCCTGCTGCATGATTTCTTCCGTAATGCCCGCAATTTTAATGTCCATCTGCAACGACGTAACGCCGGCATCAGAACCCGCAACCTTAAAGTCCATATCGCCGAGATGATCTTCATCGCCAAGAATATCGGACAGTACGGCGAACCGTTCGCCCTCAAGGATCAGGCCCATAGCGATCCCCGCCACCGGACGCTTCACGGGAACGCCCGCATCCATCATGGCGAGCGACGCGCCGCAGACCGTCGCCATCGACGACGACCCATTCGACTCGGTGATTTCGGAGACCAGCCGGATCACATAGGGAAACTCTTCCTGAGACGGAAGAACCGCACGCACCGCACGCCAGGCAAGCTTGCCGTGGCCAATTTCACGGCGTCCGGTAAAGCCCATGCGGCCCACTTCGCCGACCGAATAGGGCGGGAAGTTATAGTGCAAAAGGAAGTTTTCTTTGTACGTGCCGGAAAGCGCATCGATGAACTGCTCATCATCACCGGTGCCAAGCGTTGCAACGACGAGCGCCTGCGTCTCGCCGCGCGTGAACAGCGACGATCCGTGCGTGCGCGGCAATACGCCGGCTTCGGCGACGATCGGGCGAACCGTTTTGGTGTCGCGCCCGTCGATGCGTTCGCCGGTGTCGAGAATGCCGCCGCGGACAAGATCAGACTCGATCTTCTTGAAAAGGCTGGAGACGACGGACTTCTCAAGCGCGTTCTCGTCTTCTTCATCGCAGAGCGCTTCGACAGCCTTTGCTTTCGCCGCCGCGATCTTTTCCTGGCGCACCTGTTTGATCCGCTCCTGATACGCGGCCGTGACGTCCGCCTCGACAAGCGCACGGACTTTTCCTTCGTGCTCGGAATGATCCGGCGGCGTAAAGTCCCACGGCTCCTTCGCGCAATCCTGTGCGAAATCGAGAATGAAGTTAACCGCTTCCTTCGCTGCATCGTGGCCGGCGACAACCGCACCGAGCATGACATCTTCGGAAAGCTCTTTGGCTTCGGATTCGACCATCATGACAGCGTCGGATGTGCCCGCCATGACAAGATCGAGATCGCCTTCGGGCAGGTCTTCAATCGTCGGGTTGATGACATAGTCGCCGTCCTTGTAGCCGACGCGCGCGGCGCCGATCGGCCCGAGGAACGGGATCCCTGAAATCGTCAACGCCGCCGAAACGGCGACCATGGCGACCACATCCGGGTCATTTTCCATATCGTGGGAAACAACCTGTGCGACTACGAGCACTTCGTTTTTAAAGCCGGGCGCAAACAGCGGACGGATCGGCCGGTCGATAAGGCGCGAGGTGAGGGTTTCTTTTTCCGTCGGACGGCCTTCGCGCTTGAAGTAGCCGCCGGGCACGCGGCCGGCTGCGTAATACTTTTCCTGGTAGTGAACAGTCAGCGGAAAGAAATCGAACGCAGGGTTTGCTTCCTTGGCGCCGACGACGGTCGCCAGCACGGATGTTTCCCCATAGGTCGCAAGAACAGCGCCGTCGGCCTGCCGGGCGATGCGGCCCGTTTCAAGCGTCAGCGTGCGTCCCGCCCATTGCATCGATTTTTTGGTGATATTGAACATATCGTTTCTACTTTCATATCAGTCCGCTTTTTTCTCTATGCGGACTTTCGTCAAATGGCGCAAAGACCGGATTGTCTGAGCGCGTCGGATTGGCAGCCTGATAGCAAAGCGCCGCCTTAGCGGCGGCGCGGTGCTTTTTATTATCGGGGCTGCATTCGGATGGCGCCGTCGAGCCGCAAGGTTTCGCCATTGATCATGACGTTGCGACAGATTTCGAGGGCCAGCGAAGCGAATTCTTCAGGTTTGCCGAGCCGTTTCGGGAACGGCACCATTGCGCCGAGCGCGTCCTGAATTTTCTGATCCATGCCCGCCATCATGGGCGTCCAGAAAATGCCCGGCGCGATTGTGTTACAGCGAATGCCGGCGTTCATGAGATCGCGCGCAATCGGCAGGGTCATGCCGACAACGCCGCCTTTCGACGCGGAATAAGCGGCCTGACCGACCTGGCCTTCAAAAGCGGCGACCGACGCGGTGTTGATGATCACGCCGCGTTCGCCGTCTTCGAGCGGCTCCAGCTTTTCAATTTCTTCCGCCACGAGACGGATGCAATTGAACGTGCCGATCAGATTGACATTGATAACCCGGGCGAAGGAGTCCAGCCGGTGCGGGCGGCGGGCGTCATCGACCTTGTTGCCGATCACTTTCTCGCCCGTCGCAATGCCCGCGCAATTCACGAGAATGCGCGGCGCGCCGACTTCGGCGATCGACTTCGACAGCGCCGCCTTGACGCTGTCTTCATCGGCGACATCGACTTTGCAGAATACGCCGCCGAGCTTGCGCGCGTGCGTTTCGCCTTTTTCGTCGTTGAGATCCCAGATGGCGACCCGTGCGCCGGCGGCGGTGAGCGCTTCCGCTGTTGCGCCGCCAAGGCCGGAAGCGCCGCCGGTGATAATGGCTGTCTCGCCCGATAGTTTCATTGGGTTCCTTCCCGGAAAACCGCGGCGCAGGGCCGACTAGCGACGCAGACCAAGACGTTCGATCAACGTCTTATAGCGGCTTTCATCTTTTGCGCGGACATAGTCGAGAAGGCGGCGACGCTGCGACACCATTTTCAAAAGCCCGCGGCGCGAGTGGTTGTCTTTTTTGTGGCCTTTGAAATGTTCGGTCAGGTTCGAAATACGTTCCGACAGGATCGCAACCTGTACTTCCGGCGACCCCGTGTCGCCGTCTTTCACGCCATACTCTTTGATCAGCGCAGATTTGCGCTCTGGGGTAATAGACATTTTTTTCTCCGCGGCGCCGAGAACTCAAGGCCCTGCCAGGACGCCGTCCAGCAGGGTCAGATCAATTGCGGCGGCTTATGGGGGAAACGGCGCGGTTTTGCAAGGGTCCGCATGCGGCCGGGCGCCGGGCCGGTTTGAGCGACCGCAAAGGCCATGCGCCGGGCCCCTGCGCGCGCACCGACAAATGCGCACCGACAAAGAAGACGCTCACGCAACAAGCGAAAAAAGAGCCGCCATCCGGGGGCCGGAGGCGGCTCAGTGTGTAGCGTCTTCAGGAGGGAGGGGTAAAAGACGCTCAGGGGCTTATCAGAATTTCCAGCGCAGGCCGCCGGTAACCGTGAAGCCGGCAATATCGTCATCGACGTCGCCGACAAAAATCTGATTACCGCCGCCGACAAAATTTCGCTCAAACTGCGCGTTCCGGATCCGGAAATAGCGCCCCTCAGTGAAGAGCTCGGCGTTTTGACCGAGCGCATAACTCGCGCCCGCCGCGATATGGCCGGCAAAGGCAGTGTCGCTGCCCTGGACGGCGAATGTGGGCGCTGACGCGCTCGCGGGGAAATAGCCGACATCGGAATCGATAAAGGCCGCACCGAGACCGCCGCCGATATAAGGAACGAACGCCTGATTTTGCGACCAGCGAATATCGGAATAATTGTTCAGATAAACGAAGATCGCTTCTTGCTGGCCGCCGAATGTCTGGACGCCGCCATTAAATGAGCCGGCGTCGATATCGTTTTCCAGATAGCTCACCTCGATCTCGAGCCGCGGCTGGAAAATGCCGAAATAAGTGAATGGCAACTGCTTGCCGACCGCGCCGCCGACCGTAAAGCCGGTTGAATAATCAAGCGCGACGTCGAGCGGCGCGCCGGCGACGCCTGTCGGGCCGGGCACGCCCGCGTCCGGATTTGAAACGCCGGCGAAATCGCTGTCGTTCAAAAATGATCCGCCGCCGAAAACCGAAATGTAGGCGCGCGACGGCGCGGGTTCGAAATTGAAAATATCGCCAGCGTTCGCCGGAGACGTCGCGAGGCCAGCCGTCAAGGCCGTTGTAAGCGCTGTCGAAATCGTCAGGGCGCCTTTACTAAAACTCTTACGCATCAATTGCTCCTTGTGGTGATCACTTTATCACGCGCCGGATGCAATGTAGGAACGCCAACCGCCGAACGCACATGACGAAGCGGTCACCGAGGCTCACAGTTGGGTGATGGGCTGAGGCGCGACCACAAAGCCGAGAAGGCATGCGCGCGCGCCTGTCAGATTTTAAAGGTTAAAAACCCGTACAGGTTTCAACTTCAGGCCGTCGAGCGCGCAAATTGCGACGGGATCGCCATGCAGCGAAGCGAATACTTCAGGAATAAATCCGGACCGTTCGCCGCGAATGCCTTTGGCGGCGGCGGGCTGAATGACGGCCGCCTGGCCTTTGCGTAATTTTTCCGCTTCCGCGCCGGAGACCGCCGTCTGCGGCATCGCCGAAAGCGCGACGTCGAGACCGCAGAGCATTTCATCGCGCAACTCGGGCGTCTCCAGTTTTTCAAGGTCTGCAATGGCGACGCCGTCGTCGGCGTGGAACGGCCCGACCGCAACGCGGCGCAGCGCGCTGACGTGACCGCGGGTCCCGAGCGCCTCGGCGATATCGCGGACGAGCGCGCGCACATAAGCGCCCTTGCCCGTGACCGCTTCAAAAACGGCGGTGTCCGCGTCCGGCGTTTCGATCAGATGCAATGCGTGGATCATGACCGGGCGCGACGGGATCGCCACCGCCTCGCCGTCGCGCGCGATATCATAGGCGCGCTCGCCGTCGATCTTGATCGCAGAGAACTGCGGCGGGATCTGCTCAATCTCGCCGGTAAAGTCGGGCAACACCGCCTCAATTTCCGTCGGCGACGGGCGATGGTCGGCGGTCGCGATCACGGCGCCTTCGGCGTCGTCCGTTGCGGTCGCCGCCCCCCAGCGCGCGGTGAAGCGATAGGTCTTTTGTGCGTCCATGACATAAGGAACGGTTTTCGTGGCCTCGCCGAAAGCAATTGGCAATACGCCGGTCGCGAGGGGGTCGAGCGTTCCTGCGTGCCCGGCTTTTTGCGCCTGCAAGAGCCAGCGGGCTTTCGAGACCGTCTCCGTCGAGCCGACATCATAGGCCTTGTCGACAATCAGCCACCCGGAAACCGGGCGGCCTTTTTTCCTGCGTCTTCCCATATTGTTCAGGTCCGTAATTGCGGCCAGCGCCGGTTCGGACGGCGACGTGGCTCTGTGCGGCGAGCCTCAAAGCATGGGCGCGGCGACCGGTCAAGACGCGGGCCGCGATCCGGAGCGACCTTGTGCGGTCTTATTTCTACGCCGCCTATTCCTTATCCGTATACAGATCGCGCCGCACTTCCGGGCTGTCGAGAAGCGCATCGATCCGGCGCGCTTCCTGAAAGCTGTCATCGCCGCGAAACGACAGGGCGGGCGTATATTTGAGATCGATGCGCCGGCCCAGAAGCCCGCGCAGATAAGCCGAACTCTTGTTGAGCGCATCGATCACCGCGCCGCGCGCGCCGTCATCCTCCGGCGCGGTGAGGCCCGCGCCGAGGGGCGCGCAAAATACCGTCGCGTTCTTCAAGTCCGGGGAAGCGCGCACTTCAGAGACGGTGATCGACACGCCCGCCAACGCCGGATCGCGCAAATCCTCGCGCTGGAAGATTTCCACAAGCGCATGGCGGATAAGCTCGCCTGCCCGGAGCTGTCGCTGGCTCGGGCCTTTCGCATATCCAAAACGTTTTGCCATGGGGACAATCTAGGCTCGCGCCGCCGGATTGGAAAGTGGCCCGCCGGCATTTGCGCCCTCAGCAGCGCGGTGCGGCGCCGTCACCCGGCGGGCGCCGCCAGGGCCGCCGCAAACGCGCTGAGGCGTTCGCCAAGCAGAACATAGCCGTTGTCGCGGTCGCGCAGGCCCGAACAGATGTCGACGCCATAAGGGCGCACGGCGGCCATCGCCGCGCGTATATTGTCCGGACCGAGGCCGCCGGCGAGGAAGACGGGTTTTTCCACCGCCTCGACAATTTGTCTGCTGATGGTCCAGTCATGGGTGTCGCCGGTGCCGCCGAAGGTTTTGACCGCGCTGCTGGGTTTGCCTGAGTCGAGCAGTATAAAGTCCGCCGCACCCGCCGCTGCGGATGCGATGTCGATCGCGCTTTCATCTTCGACGTGGACCACTTGCAGGACGCGAACGGTCGGATGCGCCGCACGGATTTCAGGGATCGCGGCCATGCCGTCATGGTCGACAATCTGGACCGTGTTGACGCCGGTCGATGCGATGTGATCGGCGATCTCGCCGGGGTCGATCCGGCTCGTCAGGAGGACCGACCAGACCGCATCGCCATGGGCGGCGCGCACATGGTCGGCGAGCGTTTTGACTTTATCGTCCGACAAGATACCGGGTCCGTTGGGCATGTCCGCAACAAGCCCGACGGCGCGGGCCCCGGCCGCCACCGCCATATCGATCTCGGCGGGCGTCAGCATGCAGCAGATTTTGAACGGCGTCATGGTCCCAAAAAAGCGGCGGCGGCCGCTAGAGGTCAAGGGAAAGTTGTCCCGTGTCGCTGCGCGACTTGCCGGCGCGTTTACGCGCGGCCGACATCTGTTTCAGGCCGCTCTTTCGGCTGCCGTGTTTCGACTGGATCGCTTTGGCGTCGCGCCCGAAACCGGCGGCGCGGCGCACGGCATGGACCTTGTCGCGGGCGGCGCGCGCCGCCGCTATGTGATCCACAATTGGCGCGGGATAGGTTTTGTCGAGGATCGAGCCGGCGTCGGACCATTTCCACGGCTCGTGGATATAGGCGTCGGGCGCCGCGCGGAGCGCCGGTATCCATTGACGCACAAACGCGCCGTCAGGGTCCTGATCATAACCCTGTTTGACGGGGTTATAGATACGCACCGTGTTGATGCCCGTGGTGCCGGACTGCATCTGGGTCTGCGGCCAGTGAATGCCGGGCTCATAATCGGTGAACAGCCGGGCGAGAACGGCGCCGCTCGCGCGCCACGGCAACCAGAGATGATAGCTCGCCACCGCCATCAACATGGCGCGCATTCGAAAGTTCATCCAGCCGGTGGCGCGCAGACACCGCATGCACGCATCCACAAACGGCAAGCCGGTCTCGCCGTTTGACCATGCCGCGAGCCTTTGACGGTCAGGGACCGCCGGGCGCATGCCATTATAGGCCGGGTGCAGATTTTCAAATTCAAGCCCCGGCTCATCTTCCAGCTTCTGCATGAAATGATGTCGCCAGTGAAGCCGGCTGGAAAATGACGCCATTGACCCGCGCCAGCCGCCGACCGGGCCGCTCATTTGTTTCAATGCGCGCTGGCGGGCCCAGGTCGCCTGCGCGACCTCACGCATTGAGAGCGTGCCGAACGCAAGATGCGGCGAGAGCCGCGAACAATGCGCGGCGCCCGGCCCCGGCGCCGACATGGCCCGGCGATAGGGCGCGCCGCGTTCGGCCAGAAAACTCTCCAGCAATAAAAGCCCTTGCTCGCGGCCGCCCGCCTGTCGCCCCGGACACGGATCATCGTCGAGCCCGAGCGCCGCCGCCGTCTTCAAAGGCGCGCTCGCAACGCCTGTCGCCGCCGTCAGATGCGGCGGATCGAGAACCTGGCGCGCCATGACCTTGTCCCATTGGCGCGCCCATCCATTGCGTGTTTTGAGGCGACGAATGACCCCGCCTTGCGGTGTTTCACGCCACGCAACGCCGTTCGCGCTCGCCCAGGCGGCGACGCGTTTGTCGCGGGCGTAAGTCCATGCATTGCCGGTTTCTTCATGGGACCAGAGGCCGTCAGCGCCGGTTGCGCGCACCATGCCGGACAGCACCTCTACGACCTCTCCGCAGCGCACCACGAGGGGCGCGCCCAGCGCTCTGAGATCGCGGTCAAGCGCATGAAGGCTCTCGGCGATAAACGCCCAGTGGCGGCCGGACGCATCGGGCTCCGCCCATAATCCCGGCTCGACGACATAGAGAGGGATCACGGGCCCCGCGGCGGCGGCCCTGACCAGCGGTTCGTGATCGACAACGCGCAGATCGCGTTTGAACCAGACAATTTGCGGTGCGGCGGTTCGCATACTCGCCTGTTTAGTCTCAAGAGCGCAGTTTTTCGCGATGACCGATCGCCTCAAGCATTTGACCTTTCGCGAACTCCTCGCCGCACGGCGTCTGGCGCAGCGCGCCGTCAGCCGGGGCCGAAACCCGGCGCGGGCGCAGGCGCTCGCAGCGGCGATTGAAGGCGAACTCGCCGAACGCAAGGACCGTATCTGGGCGCGGCGCAGCGCCGACGCGCCGGACCTCACGGGGCGAAAACCCGACTGAAAAACAGGCGCCGTCAGGCGATAAATTTGCGCCATAGGGGCGGATCAGACTTGATCAGTCCCATGATGACCGTATCGCGCACGCCGATATGCGTCTCAAAGTCTTCGCGGAAAAAAGCCTCGCGCTGAAAGCCTAACGCCGCGAACAGTTTCAAGGAGGGCGTATTGTCGGGATCGATCTCCGCGATCAGGCGCCGCGCGGCAAGTTCACTGAATGCATGTGCGAGCGCGGCGGCGAGGGCCTGCAGCGCGAGTCCCTTGCCCCGCGCGGCGGGAACGACGCCGATCGCCGCCTCAAAAACACGCGGGCGCACAGGCAATAACAAGACGCGGCCAAGGGCGGGCCCGTCCGGCGTTTCGCACACCGCCCACTGCGCCCCGCCCGCGGGCGGCGCCCACGCAATCAGGCGCTCACGGGTTTCGACAACAGAGTTGGTCGCCGGCGCCGGCAGGTAGCGGCAACTTTCCTCATCGCCAAATAGGGCGTGAAGCGCGGCGGCGTCCTGATGCGGGGTGAGCGGGCGCAACGCCATCAAAGGGCTCCTTGCTGAGATATGAAGACGCCGGCGGAAATCTCCGCCGGCGCGCTACGCAATAGTCAAACCGAAGTTTCGTCCGCCGACTGTTTTTAATCCAGCGTCCGCGCGACTTTTGACACCGAGAAGCACTCGATGACATCGCCCTCGCGCAGGTCCTCGTAATTAGCGAAGCTCATGCCGCATTCCTGACCGGACTGGACTTCCTGAACGTCATCCTTGAAGCGCTTCAGCTGCGAAAGCTCGCCTTCGTGGATCACCGTATCGTCGCGAATGAGGCGGACTTTGGCGCCGCGCTCGACCTTGCCTTCGGTGACGCGGCACCCGGCGACTTTCTTTTTGTTCTCGCGAGAAATTGTAAAGACTTCGAGGATTTCTGCGTTGCCGAGGAAAGTCTCGCGCAGTTCCGGATCGAGCATTCCCGAAAGGACGCCCTTGACGTCGTCAATCAGGTCGTAAATCACCGAATAGTAGCGAATTTCGACGCCGGCTTTTTCCGCCTCTTCGCGCACTTTCTTGTTGGCGCGAACATTAAAGCCAATTACCGGCGCGCCGGACGCGGACGCGAGAATCACGTCGCTTTCAGTAACGCCGCCGACGCCGGTGTGCAGCACTTTCACACGCACTTCGTCATTCGACATTTTCTCAAGCGCGCCGACAATGGCTTCGACCGAGCCTTGCACGTCGCCCTTGATGACGATCGGCATTTCCTTGATTTCCGCATCCTGAAGATGCGCCATCATCTGCTCCAGCGATGTGCCGGAAGACTTGGCAACTTCTTTCTCGCGCTTTTTGCGCTGGCGGAATTCGGCAACTTCGCGGGCCTTGGCTTCGCTGTCGACAACCGCGAATTGATCGCCGGGTTCCGGCACGCCATTCAATCCCAGGACTTCAACAGGCCGCGCTGGGCCGGCGAGTTTGACTTGCGCGCCCTTGTCGTCCGACAGCGCACGCACCTTGCCCCATTCGCCGCCCACGACGACGATGTCGCCGCGTTTCAGGCCGCCGCGCTGAACGAGGAACGTCGCCACAGGCCCGCGCCCCTTGTCGAGCTGGGCTTCAACCACGGCGCCTTCGGCGGCGCGATCGGGATTGGCTTTCAGCTCCAACAGCTCCGCCTGCAGAAGAACGGCCTCCAGAAGTCCGTCAAGATTGGTCTTCTTCAGGGCGGAGACTTCGACGTCCTGAATTTCACCGCCCATGCCTTCAACCTGCAATTCGTGCTGCAGGAGATCGGTTCGCACGCGGTTGGCGTCGGCTTCCGGTTTGTCGATCTTGTTGATGGCGACAATGATCGGCACGTTCGCCGCCTTGGCGTGGGAAATCGCTTCCACCGTCTGCGGCATGATGGAATCGTCAGCGGCGACCACCAGAATGACAATGTCCGTCACCGACGCGCCGCGCGCACGCATTTGCGTGAAGGCGGCGTGGCCGGGGGTGTCGAGGAAAGTGACTTTCTTTTTGTCTTTGCCGACCTCGATCTGGTAAGCGCCGATATGTTGCGTAATGCCGCCCGCTTCGCCGGCGACCACATCGGTTTCGCGCAAGGCGTCAAGCAGCGACGTCTTGCCGTGATCGACGTGACCCATGATCGTCACCACCGGCGGGCGCGCCTTCAGATCCGCATCCTCGTCGGGCGCGCCGAAAAGGCCTTCCTCAACATCGGCTTCGGCGACGCGCTTGACCGCATGGCCGAGTTCTTCAACGACCAGCTGCGCGGTGTCGGCGTCGAGGATTTCGTTCGCGGTGACCATCTGGCCCTGCTTCATCATTTCCTTGACGAGATCAACAGCGCGCATGGCCATGCGCGAGGCCAGCTCTTGCACCGTGATTGTCTCGGGAATGACGACTTCGCGGACAATACGCTTCTGGTCGCCGCGTTGCTGGCGGGCGAGCTTTTCGCGTTCGCGGGCGCGCTTGACCGACGCCAGCGAGCGTTGGCGCTCGTCATCGTCGAGGGCGTTTGCGATCGTCAGCTTGCCGGTCCGCCGACGCGGCGCTTCCTTGGCTTTGCTGTCGTTGCGCGTTTCAATATTTTTGCGTTTGGTCTTCAGGCGGCCGCCAAGCTTGGCCAGCGGGTTATCGGGGTCGGCGGCCAGTTTTTCGTCGGCGGCGGGCGATTTGCCTTTCGTCTTCGCGGCAGCTTTTTCGTCATTGCGCTTCTTGCGCTCGCGCTCTTCTTCCTCGAGCAGGCGGCGCGCTTCGTCTTCGGCCTTTTTGCGCTCCTCGGCTTCGCGGGCGCGCTTTTCTTCTTCTTCGGCGAGACGTTTGCGTTCTTCTTCAAGGCGCACGCGTTCTTCGGCTTCGCGCCGTTCGCGGTCGGCGCGCTCTGCCTCCTCGCGCTTGCGGCGCTCTTCGCCTTCCTGACGCGCCTTTAAAAGGGCGGCGGCGCGCGCCTGTTTTTCATCCTCAGACAGCGTACGCAGGACGGCGCCTTTGCCGGCGGCCGGCTTCGCCTCAGCCGGCGCCTCGGCTTTTGGCGCAGCCTTTTTGGCGGCCGGTTTTTTCTCGGCCGGCGCTTCGCCTGGCTTTTTCGGCGCAGAGACGCGGCGGCGCTTTGTTTCCACAACGACGGTTTTCGTCCGCCCGTGCGAAAAGCTCTGCTTTACGGCGCCGGTTTCCGTGCGCCGCAAGGACAAGGGCTTGCGCGCCGGCTTTTTGTCCGCATCCGATTTTGTTTCGACGTCGTCGCTCATCAATACTCCAATTGCGGCGCTTTATTTTGCGCCGCGCTTTCTGATCTTCGAAAGCTGCGAGAGGCATACAGCCCCTTTCAGCTAGGGTCCAGCAAAGCCTTCTATTGTGAAGACTTCTTAGGCCGCCGCGCGGCGTCAGCGCCGGCGACGTTATGTTCTAACTTTCCGGCGGCGCGCCGATGGCGCTGACGCCCGGCCCGTCCTTGCGAAAGCCCGCAAGCCGGCGCGCCTCTTTCAAAAACCGAAACGACGCCGGCGCGCGCCTGAGCGCCACATGCACGACACCGTCCCGGCCGAGCGCCTGCGATAGAGCCTCAACGTCAAACAGATCGACAAACGCCACGTGTGGCGGCGGGCGCTCATCGCTATCTCCGTCAGGCGCGCCGTCGGCGCCCGGCTTACAATGACGCAAGCCCGCAAGGGCGCTCGCTTTCAGCTTGCGCTTGCCGTCAGCGGCGCCGTCGCGCGCAGAAACGAGCGCCGCCGCATCGCCCGCCTTCAACAGCGCCGCGGCCTGATCGAACCCGGTCGCCGCGGCACCGGCGCGTCGCGCCAGACCGAGCGCGGAAAGCGCCTGACGCGCCAGTCCCGCTTCGACCGCTTCAACGAGATCGGCCGGCGCGCGCACGCCACTTTTGAAAGATCGCGCAAAACCGCCTTTTGCAATCGCTTTTTCAAGCGCCGCGCGCGAGGCCTTCACCCAGGCGCCGCGCCCGGGCAGCTTGCCGTTAAAATCGGGCGTCACCAGATTGGCGCCGTCGCGGGGATCGACGACGAACCGAATGAAACCGTCCGGCGCGCCCTGCTCGCCCGTGCCCACACAGGTGCGCACGCGATCCTTGCCAGGATTGCGGAGCGCCGTCGGCGAGATCGGCGACGGCGATGCGGTCAATGGTTTGTCCGCACACAACGTATCGTCAGGCGCTTTCTTCAGCCTCTTCCTCCTCCGCGGCGGCTTCGGCCTCTGCGCGCGCCGCATCAAGTTCTTCCTGCGTGATCCAGCCGGCCTTGATCCGTGCGCGCATGATCAAGTCTTCAGCGTCTTCGGCGCTGATCTTGTAACTTTCCAGAATGCCGTCGAAATGCTTGCGCTCACCGTCGACGCGTTCGGTCCAGCCGGTCAGGTCGTCGGTAGCGCATCCGGCGAGGTCTTCCATCGTCTTGACGTCGTTCTCACCGAGCGTGACCACCATCTTGTGGTCAAGCCCTTCCATGGCCGCAACCGCATCTTCAACGCCCAGTTCAATTCGTCTCGCGTCAAGCTTCTTGGCAAGCTCTTCGAGATAGTCATTGGCGCGGGCTTGCAGCTCTTGCGCGGTTTCCTCGTCAAACCCGTCGATTTCCATCAGCTCGTCAATCTCGACATAGGCGATTTCTTCGACTTTCGCGAAGCCCTCAGAGACAAGAAGGCCCGCCATCATGTCGTCCACATCAAGGGCTTCCATAAAGAGCTCTGAACGCAGGCGGAATTCTTCCTGACGCTTGGCGCTCTCCTCCTCCTCGGTCATGATGTCGATCTCAAAACCGGAAAGCTGCGCTGCGAGACGGACATTCTGCCCGCGCCGGCCGATCGCCAGCGACAACTGTTCGTCGGGCACGACAACTTCAATGCGCTCCAGCTCTTCATCGAGGACGACTTTGGTGACTTCCGCCGGCGCCAACGCGTTGACGACGAATGTCGCCTGATCCTCAGACCACGGCACAATGTCGATTTTCTCACCGCCAAGCTCATTGACGACCGCCTGAACGCGGCTGCCGCGCATCCCGACGCAAGCCCCGACCGGATCTATGCCGCCGTCATTGGAGTGAACGCCGATTTTCGCGCGACTGCCGGGATCGCGCGCGACCGCTTTGATTTCGATCACGCCGTCATAGACTTCCGGCACTTCCTGTTCGAAAAGCTTGGCCATGAATTGCGGATGCGAGCGCGACAGAAAGATCTGCGGGCCCCGCGGCTCGCGGCGCACATCCATAATATAGGCGCGCACGCGGTCGCCGGTGCGATAGGCTTCGCGCGGCAATTGCTGATCGCGGCGAATAACGGCTTCAGCCTTGCCGAGATCGACAATGACATGACCGTATTCGACGCGCTTGACGATGCCGTTGGTGATTTCGCCGATGCGGTCTTTGTAATCGTCATACTGACGATCACGCTCGGCGTCGCGCACCTTCTGGGTAATCACCTGCTTGGCGGCCATGGCGGCGACGCGCCCGAAATCGATCGGCGGCAAAGGCTCGGAAATAAAGTCGCCGATATTCGCCGCCGGGTTTTTATGGCGCGCATCTTCCAGCAGGATTTGCGCTGAATCGTTTTCAAGTTCTTCAACAACCTCAAGCAGCCGCCAGAGACGCGTTTCACCGGTCTTTGGATCGATCTCGGCGCGGACCAGCGTTTCATGGCCGTAGCGCGAGCGCGCCGCACGAGCGAGCGCGTCTTCCATAGCTTCGATAACAAGGCTCTTTTCAATTGATTTCTCACGCGCGACGGCGTCGGCGATCTGAATCAATTCCAGCCGGTTGTGGCTGACGGCGCTCATCGTGCAGCGCCCGCAAGTGTTGGAAAATCAGTGCGTGTCATGGGTTTTCTCCATTTCAGAAAAATTTTCGCGCGCATCCTCGCTCTGGTCGCCGGGGTCGGCGGCCGCTTCAGCCGCTTTGGCGGCGGCGAGACTTTCGCGCATCAGTTGATCGGTGAGAACCAGCTTGGCCGACATCACCCAGTCGTAAGGCACAAGCGCGGTTTCATCTTCGCCTTCAATATCGATGCAGACATTACCGTCGTCGGTGCCGGCGAGAACGCCGCGAAAGCGCTTTCGGCCCTCGACGAGGCGGTCGAGCTCGAGCTTGGCGTCATACCCGATCCAGTCGTCAAAGTCTGAAAACCGGGTGAGCGGTCGGTCAATC
Source organism: Pseudomonadota bacterium (assembly GCA_038531315.1). Classification (GTDB taxonomy): domain Bacteria; phylum Pseudomonadota; class Alphaproteobacteria; order Caulobacterales; family Parvularculaceae; genus JAJFFW01. The sequence continues at coordinate 41,389 of JBCBBT010000009.1, read as the reverse complement.
CCCGGCGAGGAGACCTCAAGCGTGTAGGCCCCCTCGATCGGGTCGGCGGCTTCAAGCACCGGCGACAGGGCGCGCGACAGGCGGGCGCAATCTTCCGCCGACATCGTCTTGTCGGCGCGCTCAGCCATCACCTGAATGGTTTTTTGCTTCGCGCCCGTCACCCGCACGCGCACGAGCTCAAACCCCTCGTCGTCAACGACGGGGCTGATCAGCGAAACGAGCGTATCTTCAAGCGGCGTCAAAAGCGTCCTTTCAGGGCCCGGCGACGCCGGGCGATAATCACGCAAAACCGGTAACGAAAAAGCGGGCCCCGGGGGGCCCGCTTTCGATGTTATCGATTGCGTTTGACGGCTATATAGGCGCAAAGACGCGCCCTGTCAGCCCCCTTGGCCGCAATAGCGCCGCTCAATCGGATTTTCAGGCCGATTTCCATTCCGGGGGCGCGGCGACGACAGCATCCTTGAATGTGGCGCAGGTAAGAGGAACCGTCAGCCCGGCGCTCAACCGGGCGAGGTCCTCATCAAAGGTTTTCTCAACAGCAGCACGCGTTTCAGGCGACAGGACGGGCCGTTCGCGCATCTGAAACCGGGCTTTGACGCGGTCGCGCAGCCAGCGCGGGGCGAGCGCACGCCTCAGGCCTGCGGCCACCGGGTGATCGACAAGCAGCCCGCGCAGCGGAAAATTACGGATCCGGTCCCGGGAGACGTTCTGGTCGCCGAGATCTGTTTTCCAGCGCGCGTCCGCCCCGCCGAGAAACCGGCTCACCCGCGAAAGCTCTTCATCGGGGAAAGCGTTCATGCGCTCCAGAAAGACCGGCAGCACACGGGCGCGCCCATAGGCCTCGATGAAGGGCTCGAGCTGATAGGCGTAGCGGCTGTAGTCGATGAGTTCCGGATGGCGGCCAATCGCCTCGTCAATCGGCGCGCTGATCACCGCCATGGTCCATTCGTGAATATAGTGCGAGATGAGACGATCGACCGGGTGACGCATCATGTAGACGATCTTGATATCCGGGAGCGTCTCCAAAAGCCGCGCCATGCAATCGCGATAGGTCGGCCGCTTGGCGTAATGCGTGCTCGCTTCCCCTTTGATCTGACCGGGCCCGGCGGCGTCAAAGAGCCCGCGATACCACGCAAGCCCTTTTGCGTAGACATCGTCGTCGCTGAAAAAATTTGGCTCCTTCGGCTCGCTCATGAAGAAACGGCCCTGCTCGGCGAGTTGCGCATGCAACGTTGACGTGCCGCACTTCATGGCGCCGACAATAACAAAATCCGGAAGGGACATGGGCGAATTCGTCTCTCGTCTGTGGGCTGATTAAGATACGGGACGGCTGGCGCCGCCAAGCGGATCGCGCCAGTTGATCCAGATGTCGCGCGCCTGCTTTTCGCAAACCGGCGGCGCCCGGTGCCCGAGAAGCCGGCGCGCATGAGCGACGACGCGGCCCAAGAGCCACAGGAGATTGGCCGACACCAGACCAAGCACGCCGAAATGTTTGCGGAAATACCGCGCCCGCGAGGCGTAGTAATAGGCGGGCGGGCGCTTCAGCGCCGCGTGCATTTTCTTGACGGGCGATGAGCCGCCGCGCAGATGAACCGCACGCGCCTCGGGCGCATAGACCGTCCTGAACCCGGCGGCCCGCAAGGCCCGACAATAGTCAGCGTCTTCGAAATACATAAAGTATCCCTCATCCATCGGCCCCGCCGCCTCATAGGCCGCCCGGCTGATCATGATGCAGGCGAAGCTGACCCAGTCATAGTCAGCGCGCTGGTCGCTCAGCGGCTGTGCGATCTGAAAGCTGGAAAAAAGTTTCGAAACGACACCCGTCCTTGCGCCGTCAATCAGTTCACTGAAGGGATGAAAAAAGCGGAAGCAACTGACCTGCGCCGCGCTGTCAGGGTCTTCAAGGCGCGGCCCCACAGCGCCGACGCGGTCCTCGGCTTCGAAGACGGAGACAAGCCTTTGCAATGCGCCGTCGCGCAAATAGGCGTCGCTGTTCAAGAGCAGATAATAATCGGCGTCGAGGGCGCGAAATCCGAGATTATTGCCGCCGGAAAATCCGGTATTGGTGGGCGATTTGACGAAATGAATGCGCGCGCGCCAGCTCTTGTCGGCGAGGTCGCGATCGAGCCAGTCCTGCAACGCTTCCGCCGAGCCGTCGTCAGAAAAATTATCGACGAGCGCAATGCGCGCGTCCGCCGCTTCAAGGCTCCCGGCGACGCTCTCAACGCACTGACGCGTCAGGTCCGGCGTGCGGTAGTTGATGATGACGACGCCGACGCGGCAGCGCGGGGGCCCGTCTTCGCCTGTGGCTTGTTCTCTCACCATGATCGCCGCTCTCGCCGGGCCATTCCCGGATCGTTGATGGTCTCGATTACACGCCATCGCATTCAAGACCAATGCCGCCCACAGCCGGCACGGCGGCGCGGGCCGAGTTTTTGGTGGATTTCCGCCGCTCTTTGACCAATGATCCCGCGGGGTGGTTACAAAAAGGGGTCTGTCATGGGGCGTTTTATCGCGATGGTGATGGGGATTTTAGGCGCGCTCGGCGGCTCGCAAGCGCCGGGCTTCACGCTGCAATACATGCAAAACCTATCCGGCCGGATCGATGAATTGCGGCCCGTCGTAGAAAAATTCGACGCCGATATCGCCGCCTTCGGCTATTCGCGCGATCAGGCGCTATTGGAATGCGCCGACGCTGAACGGCTCCTGAAGGCGCTATGCGCGACCTATGAGACGACGGTGCGTCGCTACGAAGAGCTGACAGCGCATTTCGCCACCTTGACCGACGCCGACGATTTGCGCCGTCCGCTCGTGCTCGCGCGCAACTATAAACGCGATATCGCCGAAAATGTCATGACGCAGTTCAAACCAGCCGTCCCCGCAACCACGGACGGCGCGATCTACGCCGGCGGCGGCTTCGCCGCGCTTTGGGGCGGGCTCACATTTGTTTTTGGCCTGCTCGGCGCGATGTTCGGCATGAACAGGCGATACGCCTGATCACACGGCGAACGAGGGAACGGGGGAACGTTAGTGTATTTGTACAAGCGCGCAAAGAGACTGCTCGAGGTTGAGCAACTTCTAAACACTTATGAGGGCGATGAAAACGGATCGCGCCCGTCGGCGCCGGATTCTGTCGCGATCGATGAAGATTCTCAGCGGATCGCCGAGGCGCGGAACAAAATTGAAATCGCCCTTGGATTAATTCAAGAGTATGGCGACCTTTATCGCCACTACGACGATCAGCGTTACAAGTTCCTTGGTATCCTACTTATCGTTGCCTCTGCGGTCACCGCCGCTGACCGCTTGACGACGTTGGAGAAAACATTTCCTGGCTGGACGTCAGGTGCGGTTCTTATCGTTCTGGGCGTTATTGGTCTGACGTCAAACATGCAATCCCGCCAGCGAATGCGGCTGTTCTATGAACGCATCCGTCACCTGCGGCGCTATCTCGACACTGGTTTTCCAGAACTCGAGATCATGAACGGCGTCAACGCATCAAAAGAAAAGGTCGAAAAACACGACATCTTTTCGTGGATCGTCTACCGACTGATGAGCCGCCACATGGTTTGGAGCACCATACCGTTCCTAATCATTTTCGCCGGGATTTATCTGCTCGTTCAGGCGTTCTAGCGCTTCGAAATCCCAGACCCGTTCATCGGCGAGATGACTGGGGCGAACATTCTGGATCGCGCGGAACATCACTTCGCGCCGGCCGGGATTTTTGGCCTCCCATTCCGATAACATCGCTTTCATCATAGCCCGCTGCAGCCCGTCCTGCGAGCCGCACAGATTACATGGAATAATCGGGAAACGCAGCGCATCCGCAAAACGCGCCATGTCGGCTTCCGCACACTGAATAAGTGGTCGCAATACGAAGAGATCGCCCTCGTCATTGACAAGTCGCGGCGGCATCGCCGCGAGCCGGCCGCCGTGAAATAGGTTCATCATGAAGGTCTCAAGCGCATCATCGCGGTGATGGCCGAGGACGATGGCGTCGCATCCCTCCTCGCGCGCAACGCGATAAAGAATGCCGCGCCGAAGCCGCGAACACAGCGCGCAATAGGTTTTGCCCTCGGGCGTTTTGTCCTTGACAATCGAATAGGTGTCTTCGGTCACGATCCGGAACGGGGCGCCAATCGACGTCAGATAGTCGGGCAGCACCTCTGCCGGAAAGCCTGGCTGGCGTTGATCGAGATTGCAGGCGAGCAAGTCGGCGCTGAGCGCGCCTTGCCACTTAAGGTCCGTCAGGAGCGCGAGGAGACCGTAACTGTCTTTGCCGCCGGAAAGACAAACCAGCCATTTCTGCGGCGCGCCGTCGGGACGCGGCTTGTCTAGTCCAAAGCGCGAAATCGTGTCCTGCGTCTGCCGCAAGAGCCGCTTACGGAGCTTTTTGAATTCAACGCCGGAGGGCGCATGGGCGTAAAGCCCGGAAAGAGACTGTGTAAATCCGTCAGCCATCAGTGCGGCCCGCCCTGTCCTGCGCGGCGCTCTCAGCCGCGGCGCCTGCCTATCAGACTGGCTCGCACGGGTTCAAGGTTTGACCGCCAGTTAGGGCGCGACGTCCGCTGCGTCGCCGGCGGGGAAATGCGCATCAAGAAAGTCCAAAAACGCTGGCCAGTCTTCTTTCACGACGCCATGCGTGCCCGGGCGAATCCAGAAGGAAAGGTCCGCTTCTGGCTGGAACGGCGACAGCCGCGCCTGATCAAGGCCGGCTGAGCCGAAAATTTCATAAACCGGATCAGCGCCGAGCGCCGCACGGAAGGCGCCATTCGGGTCAGACCAGACGTCGCGGCGCGCATTGCCAAGAAGGATCGGGCGCGGCGCGATCAGCGCCAGCAGATGATGCTGGTCGATGCGCATCGCCTCCTCACGACCGGCAAAGCCCGCATAGGCGCGCGAGAACCAGTGCGGATAGCTGTCGGTGATCTGCCGGACGCTTTCGCCGCGTTTTTCGCGGTTGAGCGACGCGCCGCCGGTGCCCGACTGGTGGGCCAGAACCGCGTCGATACGCGGGTCAAAAGCCGCGGCCACAAGTGCCGACTTGCCGTAGCGCGAGTGGCCGAACACGACGAGGCCGTCCGGATCGATCGCTTCGTCCGTCAGCAAAACATCCGCCATTTGAGAAAACGCCCACGCCCACGCGCCGATGGCGCCCCAGCGCGTCTCGTCATCCTGGTGGCCCTCTGACAGCGCCGCGAGCGCCGCCGCGCCGGCTTCAGCGCTGTCGGGAACCAGTTCGCTCGGATAGATCGTCGCGACGGCGTAGCCGCGCGCCAGAATTTCCTCAATCGGAGGCGTTGCAATGTAGCGCCCGAAGACAAACCGCATGAGGCCGCTCATCGCCCCGTCGTCGCATGAGCCAGCCCCCGCCGGGCGCGTCACGCCCGGATGGGGCACCGTGTCCCAGCGCGGGCAGAATGTCTGCATCAGGATGACCGGTGACGGGCGCGCCGCGCCGACCGGCACAACCGTATTCATCAAATAACGCCGCGAGACATTATCGACGCCGTCAAACGTCGCCGTTGAGCGCAGAACATATTCTTCAAGCCGGCCAAGACCGCCAAAGGCGTCCTGCGCGATGACGCGCCGTTCGATGATTTCCGTTGACGACGCGTCGGGTAAAAATCCGTAAACCTCCGCCTGCAAGGCGTTTTTGATCCGGGGCGTCCGCGCGCGCCAGGCCTCCACCGGGTCCGCTTCGCTGTCGCCCACGCCATGATCGCCATCGTCGCCCGCGGCGGCCAATATCGCGGGGCGCGCATCCGGGCCGTTCGGCTTCAAATCGGTCCAGGCGAGCGTCGCCTTTACGCAGCCCGGCAGGAGCGCGAGCAAAGCCATGGCGCATGCGTGTTTCAATCCGGGCATGAAACCCCCTTTCCCCTGCCGCCATTTTCTGCGGCCCGTCCTCGCAACAAGCACTCAATACGCGCCGGCGCCGTGCCGTCGCCATGTCACACGGGCCAAAGAAAAGCGGCGGTTTCAGCCGGCGCCGCCGTATCGACCCGGTATTGCGCTATTCTTGACCCAGCGGGCGCGCGGCCCGCAACTCACAAAATAAACAGCGTCCGAAAAGCTGGCGCGCCGCACCGTTTTATAAGCGCCGAAATGATAGGTAACAGGGCGTGCGCCCTTCCCGCAGCGCCTTGGCCTCATATCGGGTTTGCGGCCAGTCCGCCGGCCGTGACCGCCAATCGTCCGCGCACGCGGCCATCCACTCAAAGTCGGGGGCCGATTGCGCGTGCATCAGGGTCCAGCGAATATAGTCCGGGATGTCGGATGCGATGCGTAATTCCCCGCCGGACCGCAACAGCCGCGCGGCCTCGGCAAAAAACCAGGGCGAGACCATGCGGCGTTTGTGATGACGTTTTTTCGGCCACGGATCTGGATGCAACACGAAGATCCGCGCCAGCGACGCGTCGTCCAGCACCTCGATCAAGGGGCGTGCGTCGCCATGGCGGATGCGGATATTTCCAAGGCCCGCGTCATCGATTTGCGCCAGCAGTTTGGCGACGCCGTTGACGAAGGGCTCTGCGCCGATCAGGCCGACGTCAGGATTTTGCGCAGCCTGCCAGGCCAGATGTTCGCCGCCGCCAAAACCGACCTCAAGCCAGATTTCGCGCGCGCCGGGAAAAAGCGCCAGCGGGTCAATCCGGCCCGCTTCCGGATTTGGTGTTGATACTGACGGCAACAATTCCGTCATGAGCCGCGCCTGACGCGGCTTCAGGCCCTTGTCCTGACGCCGACCATAGAGCCGTGGAATGTAGCCGGTGTCAGCAGACACTGGGCCTTAGATTTCCCGCGTTTTGTTTTGCAGCTCTTCAATCAGCCGTTGTTGTTCCTCAGCGCTGTCGCCGCCGCCGAATACGAACGCGCCGGATGAATACGTTGTCCCAAAGCTGGCGACGAGATTGACGGTCTGGCCGAGGCCGGAGCCGAATTCATCGGACGTAAGCGTTGATAACGGATGAATGAATGTGGACCACAAAACGCCCCGCGCTACGGCGTATCGGGCGTCGAGCGCTGAATCGAAATTCGCTTGCATGAGCCGCACATAGATTTCCGGCTCGATTTCTTCAACGCGCTTAATCGGCGAGACAAGCCGCATGCGATCTGCGTTGATGTCATAGACAAGCGTGACGGGGACGGTTGAAACCTGAAACGTTGCGCCATTGGCGGTAAAGGTCGCAGACGGATCAATCCGCTCTATCGCTTCGCGCAGACGCGCCGCGGCGGCCACGACGGCGTCGCTTTGGACCGCCTGTGCGGGCTCGGCGGGCTCTAAAGGCGCCGCGTCCTGCGCTTCCGGCGGCGCGGCGCTGTCGTCCTGCGCCCCGGCGAGGCCGGCTGCGCCAATAACACCGGCCGCGAGGCCGAGGGCGAGAAACAAAGATTTTTGCGCCATAGATCGCACTCCTCAACTGATACGCGCCAGAAGTACCATGGAATTGCGGCGCCCCGGCGCCGCTCCCGCGATCGTGAGCCCGTCAGGCTTCGAGCGCCGCCTTGATCTTGTCGACGAGGTCGGTTTTCTCCCACGAAAAGCCGCCATCCGCGTCAGGCTCGCGGCCAAAATGACCGTATGCGGCCGTGCGCGCATAGATCGGCTTGTTGAGATCGAGCTGCCGGCGGATGCCCGACGGCGACAAATCCATCGCTTCGGCGAGGGCGCGCTCAACGGCTTCATCGGCGTATTCGCCAGTGCCGTGCTGATCGACATAAATCGACAGCGGCTGGGCGACGCCGATCGCGTAGGAAAGCTGGATCGTGCAGCGCTCGGCGATGCCGGCGGCGACGACGTTTTTGGCAAGATAACGCGCCGCGTAAGCCGCCGAACGGTCAACCTTTGTCGTGTCTTTCCCTGAGAATGCGCCGCCGCCATGGGGCGCCGCGCCGCCATAGGTGTCGACGATGATCTTGCGGCCGGTAAGCCCGGCGTCGCCGTCCGGACCGCCGATGACAAACTTGCCCGTTGGGTTTATGTGCCAGGCGCAGTCATGGGCGATATCAAGATCGCCTAATGCGTCGCGTACGAACGGTTCGACGACATCGCGCACTTTTGCCGAATCCCAGCTTTCATCAAGATGCTGCGTTGAGACAACAATGCTGGTGACCGCTGCCGGTTTGCCGCCTTCGTAGCGCACCGTAACCTGACTTTTTGCGTCAGGACCGAGCTTGCCCGCATCGCCGTCGCCGCGGTGCCGCGCCGCAGCCATCAGCTCCAGAATTTTGTGACTGTAATAGATCGGCGCCGGCATCAACGCCGGCGTCTCGCGGCAGGCATAGCCGAACATGATGCCCTGATCGCCCGCGCCTTCCGCGTTCGCATCGGCGGCGTTGTCGACGCCTTGCGCAATGTCTGCGGACTGCGCATGCAACAAAACGTCGATTTCCGCATCTTTCCAGTGGAACCCGTCCTGCTCGTAGCCAATCGATTTGATAGCTTCGCGGGCCGCCTCAACGAACGGGCCCGGCTTTACATGCCCGGCCTCACCCATCAGCGATTCTGGAATGCGCACCTCGCCCGCGATCACCACACGGTTTGTCGTCGTCAGTGTTTCGCACGCGACCCGCACGTCCCAGGCGTTCATGCCCTCTTTTTCCGCCTCGCGATAAATCAGATCGACGATTTCATCGGAAATCCGGTCGCAGACCTTATCGGGGTGACCTTCGGAGACGCTTTCGCTCGTGAACAAATAGGACGGACGGGGCATGGGGGTGGGTCCCTTCGCATATAAGGAAAAGTTTATGTGTTGGGCGCGGCTTGTATCGAACCGCGCCCTGCCTGTCCATGGCTTTTGTCCACAGAGGCGCAAGGCCCCCGCCCAGGACCCGCGCCCAAGACCCGCGCAGGGTTCGCGCCCTGGGCCCACGCTCAGAGCCCGCCGTCGCCGCCTTCGGTGTCCGCGATCGCTTTGACAAGGTCGAGGACGCGTTTGCGCACTTTCGGATCGTCGATCTTTGAATAATGACGGCAGAGCTGCACGCCGTCAGGCGTATTCAATAGGTCCATAAAGGACGCCGTTTCAGAATCGTCCTCGGCGAAACCGGCGACCGCAGGCCGGTCGAAATCGTCGAACAGATACTGGATCGGCACATCGAGGATTTTCGCAATCTGAAAAATCCGGCTCGCGCCGATGCGATTGACGCCTTTTTCGTATTTCTGAATTTGCTGGAAGGTCAGTCCCAGCGATTCCCCAAGCTTGTCCTGGCTCATCCCTAACATCGTCCGGCGCAGTTTCACACGCGCGCCGACATGCACATCAACCGGATGCGGTGACTTCGGTTTTTCCATTTATTTTGTCGCCCCAAGGTCCTAAAACGCGGCCTCCCAGCCGCGCGGTTAGTCTCTCCCCTTAAGAACTGTCGTATTATGTGAACAGAAGCGGCGTGAATATGGCGCTAACCGCTTATTTTAGTCATATTTCCGCCATATTTGAGCGAGGCCGGCGAAGAGCAAAACCAGAGCAAAAAATCCGGCATCGCCGGCACGCGCATAAAGCGTCGGCGCTAGGGGCGCGGGCAACGCGGCGTCAATCCGGCCTGAGGTGTAAAGTTTCAGCCGTTCGCGATAAACGCCGCGCGCGTCGATCAGTGCGGAAATGCCAGTGTTCGCAGCGCGAGCCATGGGCAAGCCGGTCTCAATCGTTCTCAGCCGCGCCTGGTCGAGATGCTGGCGCGGCCCCGACGTGTCGCCGAACCAGGCGTCATTGGTGACGGTGACAAGCCATTCGGGCCGATTGTCTTTCGGATGGATCGCGCCTGGAAAGATCGCTTCGTAACAAATCAGCGGCGAGAATGACGGCCCGCCGACAGAAAGCGTGCGCGGGCCCGCGCCGGGCGTGAAGCCTTCTTCAAAAGGGGCGAGCTGCGATAGCCCAACGGCGCGCAGCAGGTTTTTCAACGGCAGATATTCGCCGAACGGCACCAGATGGTGCTTGTCGTAAAACGCAACGGCGCGGCGCCCGCGCGGCGTTTGGGCGAAGACGCCGATGGCGTTGTAAAAACGCTGGACGTCGTTGTCGTCCGTATCGCGGCGCACCGACCCGGCAATCAGGACAGCGTTGGACGGCAGGGATTTGCCGAGTGCGGCCAGCGCGTCGCTGACTTCATTGAGAACGGGCACGCTGTTTTCCGGCCAAACCACAAAGACCCGCCGCGTGTCCGGCGGCAATCCGTCCGTAAGCGTCAAATGCGCGGCGAAATTATCGCTCCATCGGGCGGGATCGATCTTTTGTCGTTGCGCGATGTTCGGCTGCACGATCCGCACAAAGGCGTCGGACCGGTCGGGGGCGTCTGTAACGGCGAGCCGGACCGCGCCCACCGCCAACAAAACGGCAAAGCCGGCGACGGCGGCGATGGCGCCGTTGAACGCCGCTTTGGCGCCGCTAAGCGTGGCCGCCGGGGCCGCGCAGAGCGTCACCACGATAAGGCTTAGTCCGTATGCGCCCCACCATGCCGCCGTCTGGGCAGTGACGGCGAGCCCCGCGAACGCCTGACCGGGCAGGTTCCAGGGTAAACCGGTCAGCACATGACCGCGCGCATACTCAAAAAGGCTCCATGCGACGGCGAATACAAGAATGCGCCGCCACCCCGGGCGCCAGAAAACAATGGCCAAAACGGCGGCGCCGGCGCTGAACAAGCCCAGAAAGCTTGGCATGGCGAGCACCGCGATCGGCGCCATCCATGCGAACTGGTCGGCCTGAACGAAAAAAGAAAACACCATCCAGTAGACGCCGACGAGAAAGTAGCCGAGCCCGAAAAACCATCCCGTCAGCGCTGCGCTGCGTAATTTGCGCTGGCTCGGCGCGATCCCGTCAAGAAGCCAGACCAACAGGCAAAAGCCGACGACCAAGAGCGGCGTTGCATAAAACGGGGCCAGCGCGAGCGCGCTGAGCGCGCCGGCGACGAAGGCTGCAAGCCGGCGCCGCCAGCCGCGCAATCTGGAAATGTCAGCGGCGACGCGTTGAAGGCGCTCCGCCAGGCTGCGCGGTGATCCGGCTTCAGAACTTTCCACTATTCTGCGGCTTCGACCGACGGCGGCGGCGCGCTCGCCGCGCTGCGCTCACGCGGCGCAGAGCCATGGCCCGTGCGCCGGCGAATGCGGATCTTGCGGATTTTCCGCGGGTCAGCCTCCGTCACTTCAAAATCGAGGCCGCAGTCGTGGGAAATAATCTCCCCGCGTTGCGGCACGCGGCCCGCCAGCGAAAACACAAGACCGCCAAGCGTATCGACCTCGTCTTCACTGTCCTGACACTGAACATCGACGCCGGTAGACGTCGTGAAGTCATTTAATTCAACGCGCGCATCGGCCTCCCAACCGCCGGTCTCGCAGGCGACAACGGTTGGCGCATCTTCGTCATCATGTTCGTCGTTGATGTCGCCGACAATCTCTTCAACGAGGTCTTCGATGGTGACGAGCCCGTCGGTGCCGCCGAACTCATCAATCACCAGCGCCATATGAATGCGCGAGGCTTGCATGCGCAACAATAGATCCGTAATCGGCATCGACGGCGGCGCGTAAAGAACATCGCGTTTAATCCGCCTGAGGATCGGTTCCGCGCTATCGCTGTCACTTTCGCCGCCGGTGTCGACATCATTGTCGGCGTTGCTGTTGCTTTCGCTGTCGCCTGGCGCAGCGGGGTCGGCGAGCAAGGCAACAACGTCCTTGATGTGCGCCATGCCGATCGGATCGTCGAGATCGCCGCGATAAACCGGCAGGCGCGAATGCCCCGCTTCGGCGAAGGCTTTCAGCAGTTCATCCATCGGCGTCGAGACGTCAATCGCGATGATATCGGCGCGCGGCGCCATCACATCGACGACGCGTTTTTCGTCAAAAGCGATAACCCGCTCGATCATTTCGCGCCGCCCCTGGGGCAGCGCCGCAACCGCATGATCGCCGCCATTCTCAATCGCGTCTGCAAGGTTGGCCGCCGGCTGGGGCCCGGAAAAAAGCGCTGAGATACGCTTCAGGAAAGGCGTTTTCGGCGAAGCGTCGGGGCCCGGCGCCGCGGCCGCTTCTTGCGGGCCGCGGTCATCGGCGCCCGGCCCCGGCGTTTGTTCCCGATCGCGCCCGCTCATGCGCCGTCTCCCGGCGGTCGCGCGTCGATCGCGTGGGGGCTCGCGCCGGGTTGCGCATCGCGGGTCACATACGGGTTTTCAATCCCTAGACCCGCCAGAATGTCGATCTCCATCGCTTCCATTTCTTCTGCGTCTTCGTCCGTTTGGTGATCATAGCCGATCAGGTGCAACAATCCATGCACGATTAAATGGGTCGCGTGGTCCGCGAGGCCAGTCCCGGTTTCCGCCGCTTCGCGTAGGCATGTTTCAAGCCCGAGCGCAATGTCGCCGATAAAGCCCGGCGCCGGCGCGCCGGAAGGAAAGGACAAAACATTTGTGGGCCGGTCTTTGTTGCGAAAATCATTGTTGAGGGCGCGCATCTTCGCGTCGTCGGTCAACAACAAGGCGACGCCTCCGGCGGCGGCCGGCGCCGCCCCCACAGTCGCGGCGTAGGCGCGCGCGGCGAGCGCTGACGCATCGTCAACCTGCGCCCAGCCCGCCGCCTCAATCAGCGTTTCGATGGACGCCCCCGCCTCAGACATCGGCCGGCCGGCCGCGATCACGCCGGTCATAGGCGTCAATAATTCGCGCAACAAGCGGATGGCGGACAACGTCAACGGCGGTAAAGCGCGCGACAGCGACGCCTTCAACACCTGACAACAATGACAGCGCATCCTTCAACCCGGAAGTCTCGCCAAACCCGAGATCGCTCTGCGTCGGGTCGCCGGTGATCGCCATATGCGAGCCCTCGCCAAGGCGCGTCAGAAACATCTTCATTTGCGCCGGCGTTGCGTTTTGCGCCTCGTCCAGAATGACGGCGGCGCGGGTCAGCGTACGGCCGCGCATAAAAGCGAGCGGCGCGATTTCAATCTCGCCCGATGCGATGCGTCGATCAACATAGTCAGCATGCAACATGTCATAGAGCGCATCGTAAAGCGGGCGCATATAAGGATCGACTTTTTCCTTCATGTCGCCCGGCAGAAAACCGATCTGTTCGCCCGCCTCAACGGCGGGTCGCGACAGAATAATGCGCTCAGCGGCCCCGGACATCAGACGCGAGACGGCGTGCGCGACGGCGAGATAGGTCTTGCCGGTGCCGGCGGGCCCGACGCCGAAGGTCAGATTATGCGCGCCGAGGGCTTCCAGATAAGCGCCCTGCGCTGTCGAGCGCGCCATGATCGTGCGTTTCGGCGTGCGCAGCGACGGCGCGGGCGTGGGCGCAGCGGTTAATGTCTTATTGTCAGACGAGACCGGCGCCGCCTCGCCGGAAGCCGCGCGCGTCGCTGCGGCCCGCACGTCGCCAGCCGTAACGCCGCCGCCGCGTTCCAGTTGATCGTAAAGACCCTTGATTGCGGCGACAGCACCGCGCACCGCATCGGGCGGACCGGACACCGCCAGACGGTTGCCGCGCGGGTCTATCCGCACACCAAGCATTTCCTCAAAAACCATGAAGTGAGAATCATGCTCGCCCGCGAGGTCGGCGATCAGCCGATTGTCGTCAAAGATGAGATGGTCAACGGCCTCGACGGCCGGCACTTTGGTCACCGTTTTATCCCGCGCCTTTCGATTACCCCGGCGCCCTTCAGGCCGACACGGGCGCCGCCGGCAAATCGCTGCGCTCGCCTTGGGCGGCCTGCAAAACCCCGGACAGCGCGTTCGGCGTAACGCCGTCAATAAGACAGGGCGCAATCGATCCTAGCATCGATTGTGGCGCGCTAACATGAACGCTTTGCAAATAGGCCGAACGCCCGATCAGCTGGCCCTCATGGCGGCCGGCCTTCTCGAACAAGACGGGCAGAACCTTGCCTTGCTGAGCCTTGTTAAACGCCTGTTTTTGTTGCTCTAAAAGGGCCTGAAGCCGGGCGAGGCGGGCGTCCTTTATGTCTTCGGCGACCTGTTTTTGCATGGCGGCGCCCGGCGTGCCCGGACGGCGGGAATATTTGAACGAAAACGCGGACGCATAAACAACGTCCTCGACGATCGCCATCGTGTCGTCAAAATCGGCGTCCGTTTCGCCGGGAAACCCGACGATAAAATCGCCCGACAATGCGATGTCGGGCCGCGCCGCGCGGATGCGTGCGATCAGCGCGCGATAGTCAGCGCCCGTATGGCCCCGGTTCATCGCCTTCAGGATTTTGTCAGACCCCGCCTGCACCGGCAGATGAAGATACGGCATCAGCTTTTCTTCCTCGCCGAGCGCGGCAATCAGGCCGTCATCCATGTCGCGCGGATGCGAGGTCGTAAATCGGATGCGCTCAAGGCCGTCAATCCGGGCGAGATGGCGGCAGAGCTGACCAAGCCCCCAAGAACCGTCTGTAGACGGTTTAATCGCAGCGCCGGTTTGGCTCGCCGCATGACCGGCGGGCGGCGGTGCGGCGAAGGCATTGACGTTCTGACCAAGGAGCGTCACTTCCCGCACGCCCTGCGCGGCCAGCGCGCGCACCTCGGCGGTGATCGCATCGATCGAGCGCGAAACCTCAGCGCCGCGCGTATAAGGCACCACACAGAACGTACAAAACTTATCGCACCCTTCCTGGATGGTCACAAAAGCGGTTGGCCCGTCCGCCTCGCGCGCCTGCAAGGCGTCAAATTTTTCAATGACGGCGAAATCGGTTTCCAGCACCTCGCCGGCGCCGCGCGCCGCGCGCGCCAGCATTTCCGGCAGGCGATGATAAGCCTGCGGGCCGACGACAATGTCGACCTGAGGCGCCCGTGCGGTAATCTCAGCGCCTTCGGCCTGCGCCACGCATCCGGCGACGGCAAGCGTCATCGCCTCGCCCTGCGCTGCTTTTTTCTGTTTCATCTTCTTCAGCCGTCCGAGTTCTGAATAGACTTTCTCGGCCGCCTTTTCGCGGATGTGACACGTATTGAGGACAACGAGATCGGCCTCATCAGGCGCGGGCGCGAGCGCGTAGCCGAGCGGCCTCAACAGGCCGGCCATGCGTTCTGAATCATAGACGTTCATCTGACACCCATAGGTCTTGATGAACACAGATTTCTGTCGGATCTCGCTCATGCGCCTCGCGCCTCAATTAAGCGCCGCGTTATGCGGCAGCAACGCGCGCGAGGCAAGCCGGGTCAGCGCCGCCGGCGCGCCTTCTCATCGTGGCCGGAAACGCCCTCGCGGCGAGCGAGCTCTTTGGCGACGTCATCGGGCGCGATGTCGGCGGCGGCAAGCAGCACCAAAAGGTGATAAAGCGTATCGGCGGCCTCGGCCACGAGCGCGTCTTTCGGGCCGCCCTCGCCCGCCAACGCGCCGGCGATCGCGGCTTCCACCGCCTCCTCGCCGAATTTTTTGGCGCAGCGCGCCGCGCCCTCGGCCAACAGTTTCGCCGTGTACGATGTTTCCGGATTGGCGCCTTTGCGCGTCATTATGACAGCGTGCAGGCGGGTCATGACGTCGGCCAGGCTGTCGGTCATTGGCGTGTCTCCGTCGTTGCGGGCTTGATCGCGCGCACGGGAAGGCCCGCGCCGGCAAGCGCCGTGCGCGCTTCGGCGATCGTGAATTCGCCAAAATGAAAAATCGATGCGGCGAGGACCGCGCTCGCGCCGCCGTCGCGCACCGCGGCGACCAGATGATCAAGAGCGCCCGCACCGCCCGATGCAATCACGGGGAGCGAAACGGCGTCGCAGACCGCACGAGTGAGCGCAATATCGTAGCCGGTCTTGACGCCGTCGGCGTCCATCGACGTCAACAGGATTTCACCGGCGCCCCGCGCCGCGGCCTCTTGCGCGAACGCAACCGCATCGACGCCGGTCGGTGTGCGCCCGCCATGCGTAAAGATTTCCCATACGTTCGGCGCCGTCCGGCGCGCATCAATGGCGACGACAATGCATTGCGCGCCAAAAATATTGGCTGCGTCATTGATAAGATCGGGCGTTTTGACGGCGGCGGTGTTGACCGCAACCTTGTCGGCGCCGATGCGCAACAACGTCCTGAAATCATCGACCGATCTGACGCCGCCGCCGACCGTCAGCGGCATGAAACACCGCTCGGCAACGGCAGAGACCTTGTCATGCAGAATGTCCCTGCCCTCATGGCTGGCGGAAATATCGAGAAAACAAAGTTCGTCAGCGCCCGCCTCATCATAGGCGATCGCCGCCTCGACGGGATCGCCGGCGTCGCGCAGTCCGACAAAATTGACCCCTTTAACGACCCGGCCGTCTTTCACGTCGAGACAAGGAATGATACGGATTTTCAGCATACGTTTTACTTGCTGCGCCAGAATGGCGGATAAGCCTCAAACGCCGTCCAGCTCTCTGCGATCTGGCTTGCGGTTTTCTGCGCCGCCGCGGCCCGGTAGCCGCAAACGAAACCGGCGGCGCGCGCGACATCGCTCCCCTGCCCTTTTGCGGCGCGATTGGCAAGGTCCTGGGCGACAACCGCATCATTAAGCCCGCCAAACGCATCCTGAAGATAAGACATTGACGCCATATAGGGCTTACGCGCATCGCGGGCGTAGAGATCGCGAAACAGCTGCGCTGCGTAACGCAGTTTTTTCAGCGAGATCCGCAAGGGATGCCCGGCCGCCGGCGTCTTTTCGTCGAGGGTGCGCCCGATTTTGCGCGCCTCGCGCAATCGCTTTTCAAGCGCTTTGCGCGCGAAGCGGCGCACCGGCGTTTTCAGCGCCTTTTCTGAACGCCCGGCGCGCGCCGCCTTGACGAGCGCCAGCACAAACCGTGCGAAATCGGCGCTTCGGATTTCATCAAGCATGTCGTGCCACGCCGCGATGCGGTGTCTTTCAGCGGCATCGCGCAACGCCTCGAGGCGCTCTTTCATGGCGCTGTCCGCCGGTTGCGCGCGCATGGTCTCGGCGAGCGTTTCATTCACGAAAACGTCCCAGTCGCGCGCCGCGCCGAGAACCCGCGCATATCGGCGCGCTTCGAGCGCCAGGGAGTACAGCGCCGGATCGTTCGCGGCTGTGCGGAACAGGCGCTCGATGGAGCGAAACCGGCGCAGGGCGATCCTGAGCCGGCGCACGCCTTCCGGCGCGTTATGCGCGGTCACAAGCGGGCTCGCCGCCATGACGGCGGCGGCGCAGAACCCCAGGCCGGCGGCGAGCGCGTCGCCGGCGCTCGCCTTCGGATCGAGGGCGATGCTGTTCGGGGCTGGCGGCAATGTCCCGCCGAGGGCGGCGCGGGCGCGAAGCGATTTTTCTGCGCATGATAGCGATAGAGCAACGCCTGACGGGGCCCGGCCCGCCTCCTCGAATATCAACGCAGCAAGCTCGGCGAGCGCACGCCGCCCGCCTTTCAGGATTTCAAACTCGGCCTCTGAAAAATGCGCCGCGCCGGGCGCAGCGCCATTGACGACACAGCGGTCGAAGGCGGCCTCAATCAACGCGTTGCGGCGGCGCAGGACGATGGTCTGACGATCGGTGTTGACGATCGTTTTGATCTTCAAACGAGATTTGTATGCAGATATTTTTGTGTCGATCGCGGCGACGCCGGTCGGCGCGGGAAACGCGCGCGGCGACTTCAGGCGGGTCTCGATCTCGCGTCGTTTGAAGAGGCCGCCGCGCACCTTGACGATCTGCAACAGCGCATCCGCGTCATACCGCATTCGCAGACTCATCCCGGCGCGGGCGAGCGCCTCGTCGGGCGTATCGAAAAAAAGCGTTCGGTAGTGTTCGCGCGCGCCGGTTTTAACGGCCAACGCCCGTATCATCATCGAGCGCCGCAGCCACGCCACCGCCTCATCGGACCCGGTCAGTTTGAATTCGGTTTCAATGGCGGACGGCATGGCGGCGGGCGTTTCCTGACGATCATGGACAAAGCGCCCTATTGTACGCCTTACCGGAAGGCTGATTGGGGCGCGGCCTGCCGGCCATGCCCGGCTGAAGGCGGCAAAAGACGGCTGGTCAACCTTGGCACAGCAAGCACCGCGCCATACCGGGCCGCGGCGTGCGCATCGGGACCGTCAGGCGCGCTTGGCCGCGGCGAGGGCGGTCTCGGCGGTCAGACGGCCATCGTAAAGCGCGCGCCCGATGATCACGCCCTCAATGCCTTCAGGCGCGGCGGCGAGCGCCGCAATATCATCGACGCCGGCGACGCCGCCGGATGCGATCACCGGTATGGCCAATGCTTCCGCGAGCCTTGCCGTCGCCGCCACATTAACGCCGGCCAGCGCGCCGTCGCGGCTGATATCGGTATAAATCACCGCGGCAATGCCCTGATCTTCATAACGTTTTCCGATCTCCACGGCGGTATGACTGGTGTCGCCGGCCCATCCGTCGGTTTTGACTCGGCCGTCCTTGGCGTCAACGCCGATGGCGATCTGTCCCGGGAAGGCGCGCGCCGCTTCCTTTACGAAGGCGGGATCGCGCACCGCGGCGGTGCCGAGGATAACGCGGGCGAGGCCGCGCGACAGCCAGGCCTCAACCCCGGCCATATCGCGCACGCCGCCGCCGAGCTGACAGGCGGCGTCCGTCCCGGCGAGTATGGCCGAGACCGCCGCTTCGTTCTCCGACCGGCCCGCGAAGGCGCCGTCGAGGTCGACTATGTGGAGGTTTTCAAAACCCGCCTGCGCAAAGCGTCGCGCCTGATCGGCGGGATCGTCATTGTAAGTCGTCGCCCGCTCCATTTCGCCGTGCAGAAGACGCACACAGGCGCCGCCCTTGAGGTCGATCGCCGGGTACAGCGTGAGCATCGGCGCGATCATGGCGTCCACCTCAAAAAGGCGTCGATGATCTCCAGTCCCGCCGCCTGGCTTTTCTCCGGATGGAACTGAACGCCGAGGATATTGTCGCGCGCCACCGCCGCCGCGACGTCGCCGCCATAGGCGCAAACCGCCGCGCAGTCTTCGGCGTTTTCGACATCGAAATAAAACGAATGCACAAAATAGAGATCGACTGCATCGCCGAGCGCATCGAACACCGGGTGCGCCCGGGTCGGGATCACCGTGTTCCAGCCCATATGGGGAATGCGTCGATCCGGACCGGCCTCAAGGCGTTTGACAGAACCGCCGATCCAGTCGAGACCCGGCGTTTCGCCAAATTCAAGCCCGCATGTGGCGAGCAACTGCATCCCGACGCAAATCCCTAAAAATGGCTTGCGCTCGTCGATCGCGGACTGGCGCAGCGCGTCGATCACCCCAGGCGCTGCGTTTAACCCCGCCGCACAGGCCGCAAACGCGCCGACGCCGGGCAGCACCAGCCGATCAGCGCGGGCAATGGCGGCCGCCTCGCACGTCACGATAATGTCTCTGGCCCTACCGTCCCGCGCATCCAGCGCCGCCGCAGCGCGCTCGAAGGATTTCTGGACGGAGCGCAAATTGCCGGCGCCATAATCAACAATGGCGGTCAGCTCAGGCGTTGAAGGCGAGGGGGCGGCGGTCATGTTCCGGCTGTTTAGGCGCGCGGCCCAAAAACACAAGCCGCAAGACCGCTTCAAGACCGATCAGGGGCTCTACGCAATCAGCGACCGCAAAAAAAGCGCTCCGCGAGAGGCGAAGCGCTTTCGAACGTCTTGAAAAGTCCGGTGCGATCAGGCTTCCGGGAAGCAGGCGGCGATGGCCGCTTTCGTCTCGTCAGACGCCGCTTCGAGCTCTTCCGGGCTCGAAATCGCCGCCAGCGCCGACGCGAGCGCCGGGTCGGCGTCAGCCGCTTCGCCGAGGCACGGGCAGCCGGACGCGTCGGAGCCGTTGGCTTCCGCATAGGCTTTGCAGTTTTCTTCCGTTTCATTGGCGAGCGCCGGGCCGGCGAGCGCAGCGGCGGCGATGAAAGCGGCGAGTGAGAGTTTTTTCATAGTCGTTTCTCCTGTGTGATGGGTGTTTGTTGCGACGCTGGCGCCGTCCGCGACGGCGAAATCGTTATGCGCGCGTGCACTGGTCCATGACGGCTTTAGCGCCGTCGGAGGCGGCGGCATACCGCTCCGCCGGATCGGCGATACCGCCCAATGCGAGGAATTCCGCGACCAGCGCTTCATCGCCGGCGATCGCATCTTCCAGACACTGGCAGCCGGACGCATCGCGGCCTTCGGCCTCCATCGCCGCCTTACACTGATCGGCAAGCTCGCCAGCGCTCGCCGCGCCCGCAAAAATCGAAACGGCGCAAAACGCCGCTGAAGCCAATTTCATCATGGTGATACCCCTGTTGCATTTCCCGGATGGCGCGGTCTTTTGAAACGCTTTGCACAGCGACCGTCGTCCGCGCTCACTTTGAACGGGCTGCGCCCGCGAGGTCAACGCAGGGCCGCAGATGTGACGATGAATTAATCGCCTCGAAGATCGAAGATTGGCGATACGCCTAGCCGCCGAGGACGCCCTTGGTCGAGGGTGCGGCGCCGTCGGAGCGGGGATCGCGCTCGATCGCGGCGCGCAAGGCGCGCGCCGTCGCCTTGTAGCAGGATTCGATAATATGGTGGGTATTGTCCCCATAAAGATTATCGACATGCAGACACAAGCCCGCATTGGTCGCGAAGGCGTGGAACCACTCCTTGAAAAGTTCGGTGTCCATGTCGCCGACTTTCGGACGGGCAAAATCGACGCGCCAAATCAGATAGGGCCGTTTTGAAACGTCGACGGCGGCGCGCGAGAGCGTCTCGTCCATGGGAATATAGGCCGAACCAAACCGGCGAATGCCCGCGCAGTCGCCGAGCGCCTTGGCCACAGCCTGGCCCATCACGATCCCGGTGTCTTCCACGGTGTGATGCATGTCAATGTGAAGATCACCTTCGGTGCGCACTTTAAGGTCGATCATCGAATGCTTCGCGAAGGCCTCAAGCATGTGATCGAAGAAGCCGATCCCGGTCTCGACGTCATACTCGCCCGCGCCGTCAAGCTCGACGGCGACGAAGATTTCGGTCTCGCGGGTTTTCCGTTCAACAGTGGCGTTGCGCATGGAGGGTGTCCTTTCCATGCGCGTCTTATCACTGAATACGTTGATAACGCATTATAATTTTGAAGGCGGTGTTGATGGCGCGCTTTCCTCTTGCCGATTCGCGCCTATCGGCTAGTAAACGCCCATGACCATTGAAATGCATGGAACGACAATTCTCGCGGTGCGCCGCGCCGGCATGGTTGCGATTGGCGGCGACGGGCAGGTGAGCCTTGAGAAAACCGTGATGAAGGGCGACGCCCGCAAGGTGCGCCGCCTGCCCGGCAAAGGCGCCGGCGGCGGCGACGTGATCGCTGGCTTTGCCGGCGGGACTGCCGACGCGTTCACGCTCCTTGAGCGCCTTGAAGGCAAGCTTGACCAATATAAAGGACAGCTGACGCGGGCCTGCGTCGAGCTGGCGAAAGATTGGCGGACGGATCGTTATCTGCGCCGCCTTGAGGCGATGTTGATCGTCGCCGACGGCGAGACAACGCTGACGGTGACTGGCCTCGGCGATGTTATGGAGCCGACAAGCGGCATCGCCGCGATTGGCTCAGGCGGCGATTACGCACGCGCCGCCGCGCAGGCGCTTTACGATGAGACGGACTTGCCGCCGGAGGCGATTGTGAAAAAAGCGATGGCGGTCGCGGCGGCGATTTGTGTTTATACCAATGACGCGCTGACGCTGGAAACGCTCGGCGCTTAACGGCGCCTGAGGACTTGTTTGAAGGCGCGGCGCGCGCCTCAAAAGATGCCGAAAAAACGCTTTTTCTTTTTGAGCGCGCCGCCGGCCTGCAAGTGGCTCACATAATCGCCGTCCGACCGGCGCACGCGCGCCTCGGTCGATTTCAGACCACGGATCATATCGCGAACGGGCGCGGGCGCCGCAGACCAGTCATGACCCGGCGCATCGCCGTCGTCAGCCGCGGCGGCGTTTTTGGCAGACTTGCGCTGCGCCTTTTTCGCTTTCGCGCTGAGCTCGCCCTTCAGCGCCTCGAACGCAGCGGCGGCGGGACCGGCAAAATCTTCGGAAAGCAACGCCTCACTTTCGGCGGCCTCATCAAGCCGGCGCGGCACATCGATGCCGTCTATATCGCGGTTGGTGAGCCGGCGCGTCGTCACCCCTTCGAAACCGGACCAGATCTGTTTCAGTCGCTCTGTCATGATCGTTTCGCCCTAAAAATCAGGTTTGTCGCGGCGCAGCTCAAGGCCGCCATTGCGCGTGATGACGGCGACGTCAATCGGGCCGCCGACCGTTTCAATCGCGTGCATCACTTTCTGCTGGAAGGAATTCAGCTTGATCAGCGAGGCCGCCGTGTCGCCAAGCTCGCGCTTTGGCAGGGAGCCGATGGCGCGATAAATCGGCCGCGTATGCACTGCATACTGATAATTATCGATTGACCGGAAGAACGCTTTCAGCGCGCCGCCGAGACTGTTCTCGCTGTAGTCCTGATAAAGCGCCTGGCGCTGTGCGTCGGTCAGGGACGGGGCGCGCTTGATAACGTCGCCGACAAGCCCGGTCGTCAGCTTCAGACTTTCCGAGTAAAGAAACATCCGCAGGTAATCGTCCATGCCGGTCAGAAATGTCCGGATCATGCGGTCCTGCGCAAACGGCTGGACGACCGGCCCTGCATCTGACGTCATGTCGGCGCGCCGGTCCTGGCGGCGTTTCAAAATGCCCAGAATGACGCTCGACGTCAGATAGGAACGCATCGAGGGGAAGGTGTCGCGCGCGCCGAAACCGGCGAAGACGACGCCGGTATAATGCTCAAAAAATGCGTCTTTCGTGGCTGAAAAGACAGCGATGTCGCGTAATTTCTGGCGCGTGCCGTCGCTCACGGTGAGGCCGCCATAATCGCCTTTCAGCGCCATGATCAATTGATCGGATAACTGATTGATCTCATCGGCGTAGCGCCGCTTGATCTGTTCGCCCATGCCTTGCGGAAAACAGCCCAACTCGGGGCGCGCACGCTCATCGGGCATGCGCTGATAGTCCGTATAGAGCTGTTCGATGACGAACTCGAAAATCGCCGAGGCGTGCTCGCGGGCCTTGCCGCCGCCGGACCGTTTAAAGTGCTCGACCTGCGCATCGAATTCCTCGGCGATAACCGAGAAGATCACCGCGATATGCTTGAAAAATTCGGTGTCTTGATGGTCTGCCGGGAAAAGGTCGGGGTTGCCCGACAGAAAGGTCATGAAATCTTCGGCGTAGTCCTGCAGCGTATCGAGGGGTCGCCCGCGCGACTGTTCGCGGTAGAGCGAGATCACCGTCTCCCACGGCGTCGACATGATTTCTGCGTTGTTATAAATCATGACCGCAACCGGCTGGCCGTCGACCAGCGGAAACAGTTTATCCACCGACTGATAGGTCTTGATGTATTGCGGCCCGGAAATGGTGACAGCGCTATCCGCAGCCATCGCCACCGCCTGGCGGTTCATCAACACGACTTCAGAGGTCATGCATCCCCTCTTTCACACCCACCGCCGTCCTTGCCGAATGCGCGTCGGTTTGTGACCGAAACGAGCCCGGGCGGCAAAGGCGGCCTTGATCCCCTACGGCGTGCGCACCATTGGCGACCGCCGACAATAGCCGATGTTAGCCGCAAAAAACGGCGATGGGAACGCCCCGGCGCAAGAGGGGCCCCGTCTGGCGCATTCGGGCGACAGGCCTCTTGCGGGGCCTCATTTCAGCGGCATTTACGGTTCTTTCAGCCTGTCGATTAAGAGAATTTTGCGAAAATTGACGTTTTCTTGATGGGCGTCGTTTTCGCGAAAGCCGGAAAACGCCACGGGACACGTCCCCGCAAACGTCGCAAAGGGAGGGCAAAAATGCTGGGATCGCCGGCCTTGATGTTTCTGACCGGATTTACCGCGCTCGTTGTGCTGATCATCAGCGTTTATGCGGTGCATCAGCTGTCATGGCGGACAGCGCGCTTCTTCGCGCGCCGGCGCACCCGCATTCACCAGCCGAAAGTCTAGGACCTCTGGCTTAGCGCGGCCAGAATGGCGCGCCGCCAAGCGCTTGAACAAACAGAAAAGTCGACAACGCCGCCATGATAAGGGCGGCGGCGATTGCAGCGATCCGGCCCGCGCCATGCGAAAGGCGATCGCCGATATACCCGGCGATGGGGACGCTCTGGATCATGTGCAGCGCCACAAAGTGAGACGGGCGCAAATCGCCGACATCGCGCGACCATCCAAAAAAGAAGGCGCCGCCGGCGTCGCTATAACCGGCCGGCGCGCCGACAAAATGTCCGCCCGACATCGACATGTATCCGGCATAGGCAAGCGTCAAAGGCGGCCCGAGAACGCAACCGAGAATGGCGCCCAGGCGAAGACCGGAAAGCGCGCGCCCCCGCTGAAACGCGAGATGAACGCCAATCACAAACGGCAACAAAATCAGAAGGATCGCGCCGACGCCCATAGCGGCGTAAAGCGCCTGTTCGGGAACAGTTTCATAGTTGAAGTGCGACGCGCGGCCCCGCATCGCCTGAATGGTGATGTAAACATTCTCAAAAGCCGCCGCGATGACAAACAAAAAGGCGAGCACACGCAGGCTGATCGCACCGCGCTTTTCCCGCGTCAGAAGCTGCGCGATCATGGCGACCGTCACCGCATGGACCATAATCGCCAAATCAAACTTCAGCGGTTTGATCCATAAATTAATCCCGTAGAGCGTGCGGTCGTCCACATAGGCCGCCGGCGCCGTCACGATGAGCAACGCGAAACAGAAGAACGCGACGACAAGCATCGTGCGTGTTAAATAATCTGTATCAAAAGTTATTGAACGCATCAAAGCCTCCCGCTCAAAGCGGCCGTACCCGACATGGCGGCGCGCGTCACCAAAAACAGCGCCAGCCCAATCGGCCCGAACATGAATGTCGCGAGCAGGAACACAGCCTGAATAACGCGCGGAATTTGCGCTGCGTCAGCGCGCTTCGCGATCCATGCGCCAATGAACAAGTCAAATGCGAGATAATGAAGCCAGCCCGCGGTCAGCGCTTCATCGCTTTGAAACAGCGCACGCACGCCGGCGATTGAGGAAAAGTTGCCGTCGGCTTCGGCAAAGCTGGTCATGATCAACATGGCGTAGGCCATGGCCAGCAGGAACGGGATGATGAATTGCGGAATCCAGAAAATGACGCGAAAGCGCCGCGGCAAGAAAATCAGGATCGCCCAACCGACGAGAGCGATTTGATTGCCTAACGAAAAGATATCGCCTGCTGAAAATGCCATAGTGCGCCCCTCGACATTCAGGGCTGCGCCGCGCCGCGCGCCCGTTTTGCGTCGCCGCCTTCGCCCTCAAGCGTTAGAGCATAGACGCGCTCAGATATGCTGCAAGCCTGCGCGCCACCACCGCTACCGCCGCCGCACGCTTAGCGGGCGAGCCTTATCGGGCTCAATACCCGCAATCCGTGTCAGGCGCCCGGAGCGGCGAATTCTTGAGAAAACCCAAACGCCGTGCGCATCGTCTCGATGTCGGTCAGTTTTTGCGTCAGCGGGGCCCAGTCATCATCGTCGGCGATCGCCGCCCACAGGCTTTCGACCTCATCGATCAGCATCGTGCAGGGTTTTTCCTGCTGGAAATATTCCGCCTCAAGACGTTCGGGGCGATCTGGCGTTTGCGCCGTGAGGCGCGCGGCGATATCAGCGAACGGCACATCCCGGTAAGGCGCTGCAAGGGGGCTGTTTTCGCGGCGCGCCGACGAGGCGGCGGCGCCAAACCAGTCGAAGAAGACGCGCTCACAAGCAACGCCAGTCTCCTGCATCCAGCGCATGAGGTCGGCGACAAGTTTAAAATCCGCGCCTGCGTCGTCGCTGCGCGCAATACCCAGACGGGCGAAAAACGCGGCCGCCATCGCATTTTCAAATATTCGAGGATAGCCCTGCAAAACATCATTCAAGGCGTCTTCATCCGCTAACGGAAGAAGGGCGCCGCCAAGCCTGGACAGGTTCCACAACACCGCTTCCGGCTGGCGCCCATAGGCGTAAAGCCCGGTCTGGTCGAAATAAGCGGCGGTAAAGCCGGGGTCCATGACCGGCAAAAACCGCCATGGGCCATAATCAAAACTCTCCCCCGTCACATTCATATTGTCCGTATTCAAAACGCCATGGACAAATCCCGCCGCCATCCATTGCGCCGCAAGCCGCGCAGAGCGGCGTGAGACGCGCGCGAAAAACCGCGCCGCCTGTTCGCCTTGCGGGACGGCCGCAAGATCGGCGTCAAAATGGCGGATGCAATAATCGACAAGCGCCGCCAGGCCGTCCCGGTCCTGTCCGGCGGCAAGGCGCTGAAACACCCCAAAGCGCACATGCGAATGGCTGAGCCGGACAAGAACGCTGGAGCGGGTCGGCGACGGCTCGTCATTGCGCTCAAGCGCCTCCCCGGTCTCAACGAGACTGAAGCTTTTCGACGTGTAAACGCCCAGCGCCTCGAGCATTTCCGTCGCCAGAATTTCGCGGACGCCGCCCTTCAGGGTCAGACGGCCGTCGCCAAATCGCGAATAGGGCGTCCGGCCCGATCCTTTGGTTGCAAGGTCTAAAAGCCGATCATCGCCGTCGCGCAACTGGGCAAACAGAAACCCGCGCCCATCACCGATATCGGGATTATAGGATCGGAACTGATGGCCGTGATACCGGATCGCGACGGGCGCCGGGATATTGTCGGGCAGGGGCTCAAAACGGGCAAAATGCGCAATCCAATCATCATCGCCGAGGCCGGCGAGCCCGACGGCGTCCGCCCAGCGTTGATTGCGATAGCGCAGGATGGTTTTCGGGAAGGACGCCGGCGCAACCGGATCGTAAAACGGCGCGCCGTCATCGTCGCCCAGCGCCGTATAGGCGGGTTCGGGCCGGTAGGGTTGAGCGATTTTCATGGAGATTACTTCATTGTGCTGACGTCGTGGCGCTTACATAGGGCGGCGCACCCGCCGCGGCCATCGCTCAATTGCAGCGCCATATCAGGCGCCAACCCGAAACCGGCGCTTTGCCGCGGTAGCGAAGTCTCAACGCGATCGGCCTATGATCGGGGTTGATTAACGTCATTGATGCTATAATAGCGCCCCTAAACGCTATTTTATCGCGCAAGCGCGCCGGAAAGACGATCGATCTGTGAGTAACGCCTTAAGCCAAACGCAAGACGCGCCCGACGCGGCGGCGCCCCGCCTGCCGAAGGCAGCGGATGTGCGCGCCGCCGCCCAGCGCCTTGAAGGACGCGTCCTCAGAACCCCGCTCGTGCGCGCCGAACGCCTGAGCGCGCTGACTGGCGCCGATCTCTGGCTCAAGCTGGAAAATCTTCAATACACGGGCGCATTCAAACAGCGCGGCGCCCTCAACAGACTGTTGCTTTTGAGCGCCGCGGAGCGCGCGCGCGGCGTCATCGCTGCGTCGGCGGGCAATCACGCTCAGGGCGTCGCTTACAATGCGCGGGCCTTGTCGATCGATGCGACGATTGTGATGCCGGAGACAACGCCGGATGTGAAAGTGCGCCAGACCCGCGATCTCGGCGCGCGCGTGATCTTGAGCGGCATGACCTTTGACGATGCGAACGCTGAGGCGATGCGGCTGCGCGATGAGCGCGATCTCGTCTTTGTGCATCCTTTTGACGATCCCGACGTGATCGCCGGACAGGGTACGCTCGCCCTTGAAATGATCGAAGACGGGCCCGTGTTCGATGCGCTGATCGCGCCGATCGGCGGCGGCGGGCTGATCGCGGGGATGGCGCTTGCGGCGCGCGACGCCAGCCCGCAAACCCGGCTCCTCGGCGTTCAGGCGGCGCTCTTTCCCTCAATGGCGAATGCGCTCGACGGCGGCGCGCGGCCAATCGGCGGCAATACGCTGGCGGAAGGAATCGCCGTCAAACAAGCCGGCGCCCTGACGTCGCAGATCGTTCGCGATGCGGTGGACGACATTATCCTGATTGAAGAACGCCCCCTGGAGCGGGCGCTGTCATTGTTGATGAACGAACAAAAATTGCTCGTCGAAGGCGCCGGCGCGGCCGGACTGGCGGCGGTGATGGCCGACCCGGAACGCTTTCGGGGTCGCACGCTCGGGCTCGTTCTGTGCGGCGGCAATATCGATGCGAGACTGTTGTCGATGATCTTGATGCGCGACCTTGCGCGCGCCGGACGTCTGGCGCGACTGCGCGTGTCGCTTCTCGATATGCCGGGCCAGCTGGTCCGCGTCGCGAGCATTATCGCCGATCAGGGCGGCAACGTCATCGATGTCGGCCACCACAGGACCTACTCGGACCTGCCGGCGAAAATGACCTGCATGGATGTCACCATCGACACCCAGGGTCAGGATCATCTCGACCGCATTTTGAGCAATTTGCGCAGCGAAGGCTATGAGGTCGAAATCGCCGCTTACTGAGCGGCGGGGCGTCTAACCGGCGGTTGCAGCGAAGCGGATCAGGCATTGCGCCGACCCGAACGCGCTATTGGCGAATCGCATCGCTCTTTTGGGGAAGCCGCAATCGCTCGTTTAGGCAAACCGCAATCGCTCGTTTGGCGAGCAGGATTTTATCACACAACTGCGAAGTGAAAATCGTCCGTACATCACGGAAAATACCACTATTTCGCCGTTATTTGCGTGACCGCGCATTGACTTCCGCTCTGCAATAACCGACCAAGAAAGGAGCGGCCGACAGACGCTCGCCACAAGCGATACTAAGTCGGTCGATTGGGAGTATGGGACTTCCATGGGTGTGGGAAATGTTGGTCCGCCATTTGCATCATCATTTTCCGTAGCCAATTGGGTATACGCGTAATTTCTGGGTTTTAGGGGACCTCAACTCATGAAGATATTTCTTTCTATCGCAGCAGCCGCTTTCGCCGCAGCGGCCACACCGGCGTCGGCCGGCATGCTTGATTTTGCCGGTCTTGGTGAAGACCGCGCGCTTCTTCCCGGCGAAACGCTGATTTTCCCGGAGCTAGAAGTCACCGTTGTCGGTTCGGGCTTTGAAGGGACCGAAACAGGCAGCTTGTCTTCGGGCCTCGGCCTTGGCGTCTGTAATGACGCCATGGGGACAGAAGTCTGTGACGACTCGCCGGCGATCGACGCGTTTGAAACCATCGACCTTTTCTTCGATGATTTCCGCACCATTCAGGACGTGGTTTTCCTTGATACACAGGGCAACGATGTCAGCGACAGCATGGGTCTTATCGTTGAAGTCTTTACGGACTCCGGTTCGGTCACCGGATCGCTTTCCGCGATTTCAGCCCTGATCGCCGCCGGCGACGCCCTGTTCGCGGACACCTTCTCGTTCGGCCTGACGGCGCTTGACGCAACCGACCTTTTCATCGGCTCCATCGACATCAACGCTGACGTCATTCCGGTGCCAGCGGCGCTACCGTTGTTGCTTTCGGGTCTCGCGGGCCTCGGCTTTGCAAGCCGCCGCCGCAAGCAGGCCGCTGAAGCGTAAACAACGCGCCATTTAATTTTGAAAAGCCGGCTCTTGATGAGCCGGCTTTTTTTATGCCGTGAAGTCCGGCTTTTGCGGCGTCAATTCCTTCCGGGCCAAAATCAATTTTGCGCCGGGCCCTGAAACAGGTCAGGCCCCGCCGCCGACAGCGTTGCGCACTTTTGAAAAAACCGCATCGACCTGGTCGATATAGGCGATCAACGCATCACGGCCCGCATCGGTGATGCGCGCCCTTGTATGCGGCCGGCGCTTTACGAAGGTCTTGGAAATCGCGACATAGCCGGCGTCTTCCAGCTTCTTCAGATGCACCGAGACATTGCCGTCGCTGGAGCCCGTCGCCTCGAGGATCGACTTAAAGTCGGCGTCATCGACGGATGCGAGATAGGTCAGGATCGCAAGCCGCATCCGCGTGTGGATCAGATCGTCAATCCCGGAGAAATCAAAGAGCGAAGACATGGCGTCACAATGCATCGGCTGCCGGCTTGGAAGGGTCAAGACCCGGCGGCGTGGCCGCCCGGGCCCGGCGCGCCAGAACAAGCCCCGGCGCGGCCAATAACAAGAGCCATACGACCGCAAAAAAAAGCGGCAGCGCCAAACTGCCAATCAGGGCAAACCCCGCCGTCGCCGACGCG
This sequence comes from Pseudomonadota bacterium, assembly GCA_038531315.1. Lineage (GTDB taxonomy): Bacteria > Pseudomonadota > Alphaproteobacteria > Caulobacterales > Parvularculaceae > JAJFFW01. The sequence continues at coordinate 11,462 of JBCBBT010000009.1, read as the reverse complement.
AGCCAGCCAGCCCCGACCATGACGAGCCAGCGTTCTTCAGACAATGCGCCGGTGGTCAGAAAACACATGCCGATCATCAGCGCGGCGACAATGCAAATCGCCTCATAAGGCATCGCCGGGGTCAGCGAAGCGCCGATGGCGAACACCGTGACCGTCGCGCCGGCGCACGTGAAGAGCGTTGAATACATCCGTACGCCGGCGGGCCGCGCACCGCCCTTTTGGCGATCGCGGGCGGCGAGCGCGGTCGACCCGGCCCAGCCGACCGCAAGCATTGCAAAATAGCCCGCGCCGATAAGCCAGTACGGCCCGCCCGCCAGAGTGACGGCGAATTGGCCGAGATAGGCGCCGGCCGTCAGCACGCCCCATAACAGGAGATATTCGCCAGAAAGCCGCGCCGCGAGCCGGCCATTCTCGGCGATCGCCCGTAAATAGGCGAGATTTTCCTGCAATGTCGCGGGCCTGGCGTTGTGATCGTTCATGGCGCTGTCCAAGATATCGCTCGCCGCATCAAAGGCCTCACTCGAGCGGATACTTCAAGACCAGCCGCTTTGACGCCATGCGGAACAAGAAAGAACATAGCACGCCGGCGACGCCGATGCTGACCCCGATGATGATGAAGGCGCGGCCGAAATCGTCGAGCATCGGCGGCAGGATGCGGGAGAGAATCTGCGCATAACCCGCCGCGAACAGTCCGAAATAAGACCACATCATCGCGCGCGCATGGTCCTCCAGAAGTTTGTTGCTCTTTTGGCGAACCGCCCGTTGAAGGAGGTAAAACCCCGATCCGACAGAATAAAGGCTCAACAGGGCCAGTGCGTGAAAGAGATTGGGCCCGCCGTTTAAATCATAGAGCGTCAACGCGGTGATGTTCGCCGTCAACATGGCGAGCACAAAGACATAACCGCTGATCCGGTGAACGCGGTCGCCCTTGATCCGTGTAAAGATAAACGGACCAAGGACCAGCCCGATGATGGCCGCAATGACATGCGCTCCGCCGACAATCGAATGGACCCAGTAATTCCAGTCTAGCGCTTCCCCCCAGGTCATCAACGTCCCCCCTTTAGCGTGATCGAAAGACGAACGTCCTCTTCGCCAACCGGGAAGACGATGTCTCGCCAGCGCGCCGGGCCCATGCGCACCGGCGGATTGTTGGACGCGCCATAGGCCTCGCGCGGCGCGCCGTACCATTTGAAATCGAATTTGTTGTTTTCGTTGGCGTCATGAAGGACGAAAGCGCCCCAGTCGCCGGGGGCGACGTTCTCAGCGGTCAGCACAATCGTTCCGGGGCGCGCAGCCTCGACGATGCGATGTTCGCATTTCGATTTCTGATAGGTCGCCTCGCTGCAGACGATCATGACGAGGACGCCCTTATCGGAGGGAATGTTCTCGATGGTCGCAACGACAGAGGCGGCGCCCGCCGGCGATGCGCTGAAAAACGCCGCCGCGGCACAGGAGATTGCACAAGAGACTGCACGGGCGACTGCGCCGGCAACAGACGTTCGCCGCCGATGTTCTTTTCGGCCTTGAAGGAGAGCGCACGGCGCCGCGCCATGGCGAGCCCCGCGAGATTGCGCGTCGAGGCGCGTTTTCTCCGGCATGGGCGCTCCTCCGGCGCGGCGGCCCCTACAAAATGAGGGTTTGTCGCTGGTGCGCCATCGACTGGCTGCGTGCTGCATCGGTGCGTCCTATTTACTTTGCAATATAAAGTAATCGATATCACGAATGAGTCAATGGTGCTTGGCGAGCGTGGCGCGCGCCCCGCAAAACGAGGCCCATAACGGCGTCGCACATTGAAAAGTTGCAAAGTGCGCCTACACTTAAACAGCGGGCGAACACGAGAGGGGCGGGCGAGATATGCGATTCAGCTCAATGCACGGACGGCGAGCGGCCAAGCAGGCGACAGCGTTAGCGCGCACCGATTGCGGCGCGCCGATGCGCCTGACATTTTTTGCAGCGCTGCTGTCGCTCGGGGCCGCGCTTTTCATGACAACCGCATTCGGCGAGGCCGGCGCGCAAACGACGCAAGACGGCGCCGAGGCGAGCGAGGCTTCCCCGGCGGCACCGACAACCGACCCACAAACGACACCTTCTCAAACTGCGGACAATCCGCTTGCGGGCCCGGCCACAAATGGCGTTCTCGTTTCGTTGAACGGACCAGTGACGCCGCCGGCCGCCGACTACCTCGTCCGTGAAATTGAGGACGCGAACAAGGCGGGCGCCGATCTCATTATCATCGAAATCGACACGCCGGGCGGGCTTGTTGATTCCATGAAGACGATCATCAAAGGCATTCTGGCCTCGAAAACGCCCGTCGCAACTTATGTTTCGCCGCAAGGCGCGCGCTCGGCATCGGCAGGGCTTTACATCATGTACGCCGCGCATGTTTCGGCAATGGCGCCGTCAACAAACACCGGCGCGGCGACGCCGGTGGAAGTCGGCGGCGGCGGCCCATCGCGGGAAAATCCGTTTGAGGAAAGTCCGTTCGAAGACGGCGCGCCTGAAGACGGCGCCGATGAAGAAACCACCGAGGAAGCTGGCGAACAGGCCGCGGAGGGCGCTGGCGAAGACAACGCCGCCGGGGATAGAGCCGGCGAAGACAGGGCCGCCGGAAACGACGGCGCCGCCGGCGACGCCCGCGAACCGGGCGCGCGCGACAACGCCGAAGACACCCCGCGCGAGACGCCGCCGGTCTCAAGCCCTGACGCGCTGCGCGCGAAGATCATCAACGATTCCGTCGCCTATATTCGCGCCCTCGCCGAAGAACGGGGCCGCAACGCCGACTGGGCCGAACGCGCGGTGCGCGAGGGCGTCTCAGTCACCCATAACGAAGCGCTGGCGCTCGGCGTCATCGACCTGATCGCCGACGACCTTGACGACCTGTTGCAACAAATTGACGGACGCACCGTCGCCACGGTCGCGGGACCGGTGACGCTCAAAACCGCAAATATGATCGTTGTGAGGAAAGAACCGACCGCGGTTGAAAAGATCCTGGGACTGATCGCCAATCCGAATGTGGCGGTGATCCTGATGTCGCTGGCGACCACCGGCATCATCATCGAGATGTGGAATCCGGGCTCAATATTCCCGGGCTTTTTCGGACTGGTCTGTCTGGTGCTCGGGCTCTATTCGTTTCAGGTCCTGCCATTTAACTGGCTCCCGCTGATCCTGATGGGGATCGGCGTCATGTTGATGGTGATCGAGGCCTATACGCCGACCTTTGGGCTTGCCGGACTGACCGGGCTCGTCCTGTTCGCTGTCGGCATGTATTTTCTGTTTCCGGATAATTTCCGCGTCTCAATCGGGGTGATCGCGGCCATCGTTTCGCTATGCGGCGGCTTGTTGGCGCTGCTTCTGTTCGCCCTGATCGGCTCGCGCAGTCACGGCCCGATGATCGGCGGCGAGGCGATCCGCCGGCGCGAGGGCATTGTCGACGAATGGAACGGCGATGAGGGCTGGGTCATTGTCGAAGGCGAGCGCTGGCGCGCCCGCGCCGACAAGCCGCTCGCGCCCGGCGCCAAGATCCGGGTTGTCGATGTCGACGGGCTCGTTCTGATCGTCAAACAGGCGCGGGCCGGCGGACTGCTTGGCGGCCTTTCGCCCGCCGAAACCTCAGCGCCGTTAAGGCAATGATCATCGATACGATTTATCTGACCGGCTCATGAACGACTTTCCGTTAAGCTTCAATGCGATTGCATGGCTGCTCATCGCCGGGGCCGGGTTCGTCGCGTTTGCGAAAATCTACGGCCTGATTTTCATGAACGGCAAATCGCCTCACCGTGTCGGCGCGGCGATGACGGGCGCGCGCGCCGAGGTCACCGAATGGCGAACCGGCGAGGCGGGCGGCGAAGGCTATGTGATGGCTGACGGCGAATTGTGGCGTGCAACATCGCAGGACGCGCTGACGATCGGAGACCCGGTCGACATTGTTGCGGTCAAGGGGCTTGAGTTACGCGTAAGAAAGAAAACCGAACGGTCCGCACGCCAATGACCGCGCTGCTGATCTGAAAAGGAGAGTGTCATGCCAGGCGTCGGCATTTTAGGATTTATTCTGTTTGCGTTGTTTTTCATCGCGACAAACATCATCAAAATTCTCAAGGAATATGAGAAGGGCGTTGTCTTCACGCTTGGCCGCGTCGGGCGTAAAGCCGCCGGCCCGGGCCTTGTAATCCTGATCCCTGTCATCCAGACCATGCGCAAGGTCGATATGCGCACGCTCGTCCACGATGTTCCGACCCAGGACGTGATCTCGCAGGATAACGTATCGGTTAAAGTGAACGCCGTTATTTACTACCGTGTTGTCGATGCGGTGCGCGCCGTTGTTCAGGTTGAAAACTACATGGCCGCCACAAGCCAGCTGGCGCAGACGACGCTGCGCTCGGTGCTCGGCAAACATGATCTCGATGAGATGCTGCAGGAGCGCGACAAGCTTAACAAAGACATTCAGGAAATCCTCGACACGCAGACCGAGGCCTGGGGCATCAAGGTCTCTAACGTCGAGATCAAACATGTCGATGTCGACCAGTCGATGATCCGCGCCATCGCTAAACAAGCCGAAGCTGAACGCGAGCGGCGCGCCAAGGTCATTCTGGCGGAAGGCGAACAACAGGCGGCCGCAAAACTTGCCGAAGCCGCGACCATTCTCGCGACCCAGCCCGGCTCCATGGAGCTGCGCTATCTCAATTCGCTGCAGGAAATCGCCGGCGACAAATCGAACACCATCGTGTTCCCGTTCTCGCTTGAACAGGTCTCAAAGGCGATCCGCGGCGACAATTTCTGAAGATCCGAAAACTGGACCGAAATGGCGGCGCTTCGGCGCCGCTTTTTTTGGCCGCGATTACGATTTGGTCACAAACAACCGCCGCCGATATCTTCGGCATGGACCGTGCACCGCCTCACGGGAGCAACTTTGACGTGCAACAACGGGGGGCGTGACGGGGTTATGACCAATGAAAAGAATAAACAAACGGCAATTCAAATTCCACGCCGATGCGGCCTCAATGCCGCCAACCCCCGCCATCAGGCGGGCTGATCGCGAAAGACAGGCGCTGGGGGAAATTTTGAGCGACAGGCTGGTTGAAAAAATTGTGGGGCTCGAAGACGCGGCGGCCCTCTTGCGCGCCGGCGGGCTTATCCATCCCGCCGGTATCTTGAGCCGGGAAGCGCACCGGCTCCGCGATCTTGTCAAACAGTGATCGTTAGCGGCGCTGTTGGGTCATCGCGGCGCGCCGCGACGGCGCCCGCCACCGTCCGCAACCGGGCAAACCCGAGGGCGCCGCTCTTGTTGCAGCGCAACAAGTCCGTAGACTGTTGAATGCGCGCAACAGCCAATCGGTAAGCGCCGAGCCGAAAGCCAAAAATTAACGCAACTGCGCCAATACTCTAGCGCAGTTGCAAAGGCCAGCGTAGTCTTGGCTAACAAAGATAAAGTATCGCGCCGCTCATGTCGGGACGGCGTCTTCCAGGGAGGAATAACTATGTCCAAGCGCCTTTTGGCGAAATCGTCCTTTGTTGCAATCGCCGCGGCTCTGGCTGCGCCCGTCGCCCCGGCGGCCATGGCGCAAGACGATGAGATTGTGGTGACCGGTTCGTTCATCAAACGAAAGAACCAGGCGGACCTCCCGTCGCCGCTGCAAACGGTCGACGCCGGCAATATTGAAGATATTGGCGCTCAGAACATCGCCGACATCACCCAGACGCTGACCATCAACACAGGCGCGCAAAACAATCCGGACGCCTTCACGCAGAATGCGACGACCGGCACCTCGAACATCAACCTGCGCGGTCTCGGCGTCGGCTCAACGCTGGTTCTTCTGAACGGCAAGCGTCAGGTTCTTTCCGGCTCGCCCACCAATGACGGCATTAACTTCGTCGACACCAGCTCGCTTGTGCCGCTGGTGGCGATTGAACGTGTCGAAATCCTGAAAGACGGCGCATCGGCGCTGTACGGCTCGGACGCTGTCGCTGGCGTCGTCAACTTCATCACGCGCGAGAATTACGACGGCGTCATTCTGTCGGGCAATTACACGACCCATGAGAGCGAAGGCAGTTACGACGAATACAATATTCAGGCGCTGATCGGGAAAGACTTCGATCGCGGCTCGGTGATGCTGGCGGCGAGCTATATCGACCGCTCGGCGCTCACAACCGAAGAGCGGCGCCTTTCGCGGCCGCAGGACGATACGTCCTCGCTCGGCAATCCCGGCGCGTTTTTCGGCGTGCCCGGCCTGCCCGCCGGCGCACCGGCCGTCGATCCCGGCTGTGCGGCGGCAGGGGGCTTTCCAATCCCGGTCTCGCCCGCTGACCCAACCGCAGCCGTCGTCGGGTTCTGTGGTTTCGATTTTGGCGACTTCTTTAATCTCGTGCCGGAAGAAGAGCGGTTTGTCGGCCTCGCACGCGGCGAAATCGACATTACCGACAACATTAACTGGAGCGTTGAGTTCAGCTACGCCGACAATGAGGCGATCCGCGGCAACTCACCGACATTCCCGTTCCTGCAGCTCGGCAGCGCGGTTATCCCCGGCGCGGCGCTTGGCCCGCTCGCCAACCCCTTCAACATCTTCCCGTCCGACCCGACGCTTGTCTTTTTCGGGCGCGCGAGCGGCAATGGCGGCACGGTATCGCCGAACCTGACGTCGTCTGAAACATGGCGCGTCTCGACCGCCGTCGGCGGCGATATCGGGTCCGGCGCCTGGGAGATCGCTTTCACCCGCGCCAACAACAATTTCATCGTGTCAACCGAAGATACGGTTACCGACCGCTTCCAGTGCGGCCTCTCGGGCTTTCAGTCGGTTCCGACGATCCCGGGCACAACCGCCGGCACCGATTGCACGAGCGCTAACCCGAACCTGACGGCTGGCGGCGCGACGATCCCCGCGGTCGGCACGTTCTTTAACCCGTTCTCGACCGCGCTGACGGCCGGCGTCAACGCCGACGGCAACGCGGCGTTGCTCGACTTCATCATCGGAACGCAGGTCCGTGATTATGAATCCGATCTGACGGTTGTTGAAGGATTTGTCTCTCAGGATCTGTTTGAACTGCCCGCCGGACCGGTCGCGATTGCGGTCGGCGCTCAGTACCGGGACAATGATCTGTCGCAAACCGTCGATCCGCTGTCAGCCAATGACGCCTTTGCGTTCCTGGTCGGCGGTCGGAACTTCGATGGTTCGCAAGATGTCTATGGCTTCTTCGGCGAAGCGTCGATCCCCGTCACCGACTGGATCGACCTGCAGCTGGCGGTCCGTCACGAGCGCTACGGCGAGGACGAAGGCGGGTCGACAACCGATCCGAAAATCGCCGTCCTCGTGCGCCCGACCGACACGATCTCGCTGCGCGGATCGTTCTCAACATCGTTCCGCGCGCCGTCTGTCTTCCAGCAGTTCGGCGAGGCGACAACGCTTCAGCAAGTCAGCGACGCTGGCTCCACAGCCTTTGTCGCCGTTCGCACGCTGGCCCCGGAAGACGGCGCCGGTAATGTGACGGCGCGGCCGATCCTGCCGGAAGAGTCCGAGGCCTTTAACTTCGGCGCCAGCTGGGAGCCGATCGACGGCCTGCAACTCGACATCGACTATTTCAACTTCGATTTCGAGAACGTGATTATCGCAACAGCGCCTCAGGCGATCCTGGATGCGGCGAACGCAGGCGATCCCGATGCGATGGCCGCGGTCATCCGCTCGCCCGCCGGCACGGTTCTTCAGATCAACAACGACTTCGTCAACGCGTCATCGGTTGAAACGTCGGGTCTCGACTTCTCGGCCCGCTATCAGATCGACATGGGCGACAAAGGCGTTTTGACCCCGAGCTTTACGGGCACGTATGTCCTGAACTACGACATCGCCGACCCGCAAGCCGGCTTTGTCGACGGGGAAGGCGTGCGGAACTTCAACAACTTCGGATCGCCGACGCCGCAACTGCGGTTCAACGCCGGCCTCGAATGGCAAAACGGCGCGCACTCAGCGAACATCTTTGTGCGTCATATCGGCGGTTATCTCGACGACCAGAATGGCCTTACACCCATCGACAGCGACACGCGGGTCGATCTGCAATATTCGCTAGCGATCAACGAATATATGAACCGCGACAAACTCGCCGCGGTCACGATTGGCGTGCGCAACGCCACCGGCACGCGGGCGCCCACGGTCTTCACCAATGGCGGCTTCGACAGCCGGGTCCATGATCCGCGCGGCGCGCTGCTCTACTTTGGCGTCGACCTCGAATTCTAGGCGACGACAACTCTGAAACGGTCGAGCCCCCGCCGGCGCATCGCCGGCGGGGGTTTTTCATGGCGCATGGTAAATTGCCCACACCGCGGCCGCAGGCCCTGTTGACCGCCGCCGATGTGCGGCCTAACCGCCCCGGTCATGAATGACCGAACCGCCCCGTCATCGCCGCCGACGCTGCTTGATTTTCGCGGCTATCGCTGCCCCCTGCCGGTGGTGAAGCTCGAAGCGGCGCTGCGCGCGGCGGCGCCGGGCGCAGCGTTCCTGGTTTTCGCAGACGATCCCGTCGCCGCGGTTGATATCCCTCACGCCTGCACGCAGGGCGCGAACCCCTGCGAGCGGCTCGCCGACCGCGCCGATCAACGCCGCGCCAGTCCAGCCGGTGGCGGCCGCGCGCGATCATATTATGTCTTTCGGGTCACGCGCGGCGAAAACCCCGCCTGAAACCAGCAGCCCGCACGCCCCTGACGGGTTCGCAAGGCCCCGGGGGGTCCCTTTTTGGTGAATAAGGTGTTAACAATATCGGTGGCGGCGCGTACCCGCGCATGCTTAACTATGGCCAGAAATTGTGGGGCCGATGGGTGATTGAGCGTGTTCTGGCGCAATCCGCGCGAACACAGTCGGCGTCAGGGGAGCCGGGGTAATGAGGAATTTCATCGTGACAAAATCAAACCGCATCCGCGCAGCGTCGGGCGGCGCGCATACTGTTCGAAAAAACAGCCTTCGCACGCTTTTCGCCGGCCTCGCCGCCGCGACAGCGTTGACCGCGATGACAGCAACGCCGGCTTCGGCGGATTACAATGCGGGGTATGTGGCTTACAAAAACAAACAATATTCGCAAGCGATTGATATCTGGAAGCGCTTCGCGGTTGCGGGCGATGTCCGTTCCAAGAAGATCCTTGGCGACGTTTATTCCGGCAAGGTGCTCGAGGGCGGCGAGGCGCCGATCCCGATTGAGGAACTGCCGGTCAATAATATCGAAGCGCTGAAATGGTACACGCTGGCCGCTTACCACGACTTCACCGCCTATCAACGCCCGACAGCGTCGGAAGTGAATGCGCGCATCCTCGCCGAGCAGCGCCTGCCGGAAATCCGTTTCCGGATGAAAACATCGGAAGTCAAAAAGGCAGAAAAGCTCGTCGCCGACACGTTTGAGCGCGGCAGCCCCTATGACCTTTTCCGGCTCGGCAAGCTGTATCAGTCCGGCGCCGGCGTTTCGAAAAACAACACCAAAGCGCTTCAGATGTATGCGCTCGCCAAAACGCGCGGCGTCGGCGAAGCGGGCGAGGCGTACGAAAATCTTGAAATCCTCCTGACCAAGAAGGAATTGAAAACCGCAAGCGAAATGGTCGCCGAATGGCAGCCGCCGCTGCCCGAAGAACACACCGGTCAGACCAACCAGCAAAAAGAGCTGGCGCGCCTGAAAAAAGAACTCGAAGAGCTGAAGCTTGAAGAAGCCCTTGAAGCGGTTTCCGATATTGACGTTGAGCTGATCCAGCGCGCATTGCGCTCGCTCGGCTTTTATTTCGGCTCTGTCGACAACAAGATGGGCCCGCAGACGCGCGCCGCGATCCGCCGCTTCCAGTATTCGCGCGTCAGCGATGATCGCGATCTGTCCGATGCGGAAAAAGAAGCAACGCGCACCGGCGTTCTTTCCGCGCGCCAGACGGTTGATCTCTTCCGCGCCGCCGCCGGCGCCAACCATCCGATGTCGCAATATGTCTACGGCATCATGCATGTGCGCGGCATTGGCGTTGAGCAGAACGGCAAGCAGGCCGTCGACTGGCTAAAGCGATCGGCGAACGCCGATCTCGCCATCGCCCATTATGCGCTTGGCGTTTTGTTCCGCGACGGCACGACGGGCCTCAACGAAGTCACGCCCGACAAATCGCTCGCGGCGGTGCATTTCTCTCGCGCGTACGCGCTTGGCTACAAGGCGGCCGGCGAAGCCTTGCGCCGGCTGGAATTCGAACAGCCGCGCTATATCGATTAAGAACGGATTAAAGGGGTAGTCGCCATGAAACGCGTATTTTCAGCCATCGTAGCCGCGAGCGGGATCGCCCTGTTCGCCGCCGATATCGCCGCCGCCCAGTCGCTGGGCGGGTTCCCGATCCGTGAGCCGGGCGCCGGCGTTCAAAACGGCGTCAAGAAAGATAAAAAAGACAAAAAAGGACCGATGCAGATCATCGTCGACGCCAACGGCCCCGGGCCTTACACGTCGGTGGCGAAAGCGGTGAAAGACGTGGCGGAAGGCGGCGTCGTTTACGTTATGCACGGCGTCTATAATGAGAGCATCACGCTCAACAAGTCCGTGTTCATTCAGGGCGATCGCGGCCCGGGCTCGGGCGTTGAGATCAATGCGCCGATCGGCGAGCCATGCCTCGCCTTTGCACCGAAGGAAGCGACTGACCACGCTGTCGTCGCCAATGTGACATTCGCAGCGAAAATCAACTCCGGCGCAAACGCCTGCGTCGACGTTCAGCGCGGCGTCTTCACGCTGAAGGAAAGCAACGTCATCGGATCGACTTCGCGCCCGGCGGTTTTGGTCGGCGGCGGCACCGTGACGCTGAAGAAAAACAAGATCACCGGCGGCTCGGAAGGCGTTTACGTCGAGCAGGTGCACTCGCTGATGAACACGGCGATCATCGACAACAAAATCGTGCGCAACAAAATCGGCATTGACATTTCCTCGGGCAGCCGCGCTGACGTCGTCATCGCCGGCAATGAGATTTACAACAATCTCGATTCAGGCGTGAAGTCGTCAGGCTACGGAGAGGCGGCGCTGATCGGCAACAAGATCCGCAATAACAAAGGCATCGGCGTCATCCTCGACAAGTTTTCGAAACTGTCGCTCGTGCGCTACAACGAGATCGTACAAAACAGCCGCGACGGCATCGCCATTCCCTATGGCGTCAACGGCATCATTGAAGACAACGAAATTGTCGGCAACGACCGCAAGGCGATCTCACTCCACAAGGGCGGCATCGAGCCGATCATCACCAACAATAAAATCGTCAATAACGGCGATGACGGCAAGAAACGCCGCTCGTCCAAACGTCGCCGCTCCAAGCAGGAGCGCAACGACAGCGACGATCGTTGGCGCGATATCAATGACGACATTGGCGGACGCCGCGACTATGACGATTTCTACGACGACCGGTTCGACCGCAACTAAATTTCGGTCTCAATGCTGAATAGTGAAAACGCTCCTTCGGGGGCGTTTTTTCTTGGGGCATTTTCGGGGAG
>JBCBBT010000008.1:0-72716 GCA_038531315.1 Pseudomonadota bacterium | reverse complement strand
TGACGGTTTTTACGGCTCCGACCTCAATAGCGGTACCGCGAGCGTTCAGCGCGAAATCGTCCGTACAGCCTATTATCAGCAACATTGGCGCGTGACCAACTATTACGGTGCGCAAGAAAAGAGCGCGCTCGCCAACTTCGAGGCGTTCTCGCGTGATTACAGCGAGAACATGGCGCAGTTCAAAGCAACCGAAGATCTTAGTTTTTATAATGAGGCGAGCTACGCCTTGAGCGGCATGCAAGGGGCGGCCGAGAGCGCGCGTGTCCACCGCGAACGGTATGTTGAAACCGTCAATGAATCGAATTCTGCGCGCGCGGCGTACGAAAGTGCGGACAGCGCCTACTGGTCGGTGATGTCGAATGTCCAAAACACTTGGGCGCGGATTAACGCAAGGCTGAATTAAGCTGCACTGATCAGCCAATCTGGGGCCGCTGTTTCAGGACCGCGCGTGCGTCACTTTAGATTGCGGGTCGCGGCCAAGTATTTGCGACACCCAGAGGCTTGTTTCAACAAGACTGTCGAGATCGACGCCGGTGGCGAGCCCCGAGCGGTGCAGCGAGTAAACCACATCCTCCGAGGCGACATTGCCCGACGCACCCTTCGCGTAGGGGCACCCGCCAAGTCCGGAAACGGCGCTGTCAAAAACTCTGACGCCCTCATCGATGGCGGCCCAGATATTGGCGAGCGCCTGGCCATAGGTGTCGTGGAAATGCCCGGCGAGCGCTTCGACGGGCAAGGCGTCCTTCAGCGCCCGGACGAGCGCCGTCGTCTCGCGCGGCGCACCGACGCCGATCGTGTCGCCGAGTGAAATTTCATAACACCCCATTTCGTGAAGCGCCGTTGCGACGGCGACGACCGCGCCAACCGAAACCGGTCCCTCATAGGGACAGCCAAGGACGCAGGAAACATAACCGCGCACCGCGACGCCGTCCGCTTTCGCCTGTTCAAGCACCGGCGCAAACCGGTCGAGGCTTTCAGAAATACTAGCGTTGATATTCTTTTGACTGAAAGTTTCCGACGCCGCTGCGAAAACGGCGACCATGTCGGCGCCGGCGCGGCGCGCATTTTCGTAACCCTTCATGTTGGGCGTCAGAACGGGATAGGCGACGCCCTTTTTGCGACTGATCCCCGTGAGGACGTCGTCGCTCGACGCCATTTGCGGCACCCATTTTGGCGAGACGAATGCGCCCGCTTCCACGGATGAAAATCCGGCCTCCGCCAGTCTTTCAACGAGCGAAATTTTTGTTGCGAGATCGACAACCCGGCTTTCGTTCTGAAGCCCGTCGCGGGGGCCGACTTCGACAAGGGTGATTTTATCGTTCATTTCAGGTCCCATGGGGCGTCCACGCGCCGCCCAGTATTGTCCGGTCGATTTTGCGCGCCGCCATATCTGTTCATCGGCCGGTGTCGGCCGCAAGCGGCGCCAGCGCGTCGCGAAACGCCTGCGGCAGCGGCGTCGGGCGCCGGGTCCGGCTGTCCACATAGACATGGACGAAATGCCCTTCGGCGGCGGGCGCCGTCTCGCCAACGGCGAAGACGCCGATTTCATAGCGCACCGACGACATCCCGATATGCGCAACCCGCAATCCCCCTTCAAGGGCCTGCGGGAACGCCAGCGGCGCAAAATAACGGCACTGCGTTTCGACGACGAGGCCGATAATATCGCCGTCATGGGGATCAATGACGCCTTCAGCAACGAGAAAGCCGTTCACGATCGTGTCGAAATAGCTGTAATAGACGACATTATTGACGTGGCCATAGATATCATTGTCGGCCCAGCGCGTCTGGATTGGCGCAAAATATCGGTATGCGGAACGGGTAGCGCCTTTGGTCATGCCCGCCGGTCCTTTACCGGGATCACAAGTTTCAGGCCGGACCAGATTTCATCAACAGCGCAGACCTTCACATCCACCAGCCCGGATGCGAGCGCGCCGCGGCGAACATCGGTTTCGCTAAGCGTCGCGGGGACGCCCGACGATTTTTTGGGCCAGGAAATCCAGATCATCCCGTTTTGTTCAAGCGCTTGACGGAGCGGCGCAAGGCTTTGCTTAAATGCGCCGAGATCTTTTGTAAAATAGTGGATGTAATCATAAGGCCCGCCGCCAATCCCGCGCCGGGTTTTGACTTTTTTGACGGTCGACCAGCCGTCAAAGTCGATCAGCGGCCCGATCGTCGCCGGTACGCCGGCAAGAAGCCCGCGCATCCCGGCCTTGATCCCGAGCTTTTTCAGCAGCGGCGTTCCGGAATAGCCGGCCTCTGCCACTATAGGACGTCCGTATACATCTGAAGCGCATCTTCGTAAGTCACCTCGCGCGGGTTATTGACGAGGACGCGCTGGGCTTTCATGGCGTCTTCGGCCATCCGCGGCAGATCATTGTGCGAGACGCCAACCTCGCGCAGGCGCCGTTCAACGCCGGTGGCGACGATAATTTCAACGAGCCGGTCGATAAACTGCGTTGTCCGCGCCTCATCCGAACCTTCTGCGCACGCGCCGACGCATGGCGCAAGTTCCGCATAAAGGCGCGCCGCGTTCGGCGCGTTGAATTTCAATACCGGCTCCAGCATCAGCGAATTTGAAAGCCCGTGCGGCACATGGAAAATGCCGCCGAGGGGGTAGGCGAGACCGTGGACGGCGCCGACCGGCGAATTTGCAAAGGCTTGCCCGGCGAGCATCGCGCCAAGCAACATATTGGCGCGCGCCGATTTGTCGTCCGGCGTCTTACAAGCTGTCACGATGTTGGCTGAGAGAAGCTGGAGCGCTTCGCGGGCGAGGGCGTCGGAAACCGGGTTCTTCCGGTGACGGTTCGTATAGGCCTCAATCGCATGCACCATCGCGTCTATGCCCGTCGCGGCGGTGACATGGCGCGGCAGACCAAGCGTCAGATCAGGATCAAGCACGGCCATGTCCGGAAAAAGCGCATCGTCGACGATGCCGACCTTTTCGTCGGCTTCGGTCGTTATCACCGATATGGATGTCACCTCCGAACCCGTACCCGCCGTTGTCGGCACACAGATTAACGGCGTTCGACCGCCCTCGATCTGATCGGTCCCGTAGATGTCCTCAAGCGATTGTTCAGACCGCATCAGGGCCGCCACAACCTTGGCGGTGTCCATGGAAGAACCGCCGCCGAGCGCAATGACGCCGTCCGCGTCGTGGGCGCGCGCCGCATCGACCGCGCTCCTGACTTTCGGTGCGGGCGGGTCGGCGGCGACGTCGTCGAACAAGCAAACATTGTGGCCAGCCGCGGTGAGGCTCTCCAACGCCGGCGCGACAAGGCCGGCTTCTATGAGCCCTTTGTCGGTCAACAAAATCGGACGCCGCATGCGCGCCGCGGCGAGCGGGCCAAGACGCTGGCTTGCGCCGCTTTCGAAAATGATTTCCGGCGCGGTGCGAAATGTAAAGTTCATAAAGTCGCCAGCTCCGTTTGCGTTTTGTTGCAGCGGCGTCGCCGCCGCGCGCCGGGCGCGGCGATTAGGCCCGCAAGACACGGCCATGGCCGCAACAGTCGGCGCGATAGTCCCAATCGTTAAGCCGGCGGTCAAGCGGGTCTGATCAAGTGAATCTGATCAGGCGCTTCACTGGGGCGCGCCTCCCGGCGCTCAGGTAAATCTGACGAGCCGTCCGGGTCGTTCGTCCGTCACCGCATCATTGTCGATCACCTGCCGACCGGCGACAAAGGTTGCGCGAAAGCCGTGCGCGGGCTGCAAAAGTCGGCGCCCGCCGGCGGGCAGGTCGCTGACCATCGCCGGCGCGCCAAGGCGCAGCGTCTCGTAATCAATGACATTGATGTCCGCGCGCGCCCCGACTTTGAGGCGGCCGCGATCGCCAAGGCCCAAATAGTCGGCCGGGTCAGCTGTCAGCATTTCAATGGCGCGGCCAAGATCGATCCGGCCTTCTGCGCGATCGCGTGTCCAGTGCGTCAATAGATAAGCCGGAAAACTCGCATCGCAGATCGTGCCCACATGGGCGCCGCCGTCGGACAGTCCTAGCAGCGCTTTCGGATGGGTCAGCATGGCGTGGACATTGTCGTAGGAAAAGTCCGTATAGTTATAAATCGGAAAATAGATCAGCTGCTTGCCGTCAAGTTCGAGGCAAACGTCATAGAGTTTTTCAAGGGCGCTGACGCCGTCGCGCCGGGCTTCCGCGCCCAGTGAGCGGTCCTGCGGCTGTTCATATTCGGGCTCGGCGCCGAGGCGGAAAAGCTTGTTGGCGACGAGCGCAATGCCGGCGATAAAATTATCGACCATCGGCGGAACCGATGAGCCTTCGCCGGCGAGTTTAACCGGTTTTTCCGACAGACACCGCGCCTTGAAGGCCGGATCGCGCATAGTCGCGACGCGCTCCTCGAGCGGCAGATGTTCAATCGCGCGATAGCTCGGTTGGCCCATGATGGGGTGGAATGTGCACGAAAGCCCGGTGAAGACGCCGATGGCGCGCGGGGCCACCTGCACGCGGAAGTCGACGCCGTCAGCGTTCAGCCGATCTGTCTCGTCGAGAATACGCCGCCATTGTTTGGGTGCGAAGTCGCGTTGCATCAAGGAGACAGACGCCGGGCGTCCGCTGGCGCGCACAAACGCTTCGAGGATTTTGAACTCTTCGTCGAATTGAACCCCGTCAGGGTCGGGCCGCTCCAGATTGAAGTCATTCACCGCCTGAACAACGCCGCGCGCGCGACCCTTGAGAACCGACGACAAGCCGACAAGTTCTTCGACCGCGGCCTCGCTGGACGGCGTCCAGTCGCCGTCCGCGGTGCGGTGGACGTCGGTCCTGCCGATCGAAAAGCCCGCAGCGCCGGCGTCGAGTGCGTCGCGCAACACGGCGCGCATGGCGGCGATATCGTCCTCGCTGGCCCGCTCGCTCGCGATGGCGCGTTCGCCCATGACGTAAACGCGCAACGGGTCGTGCACCGCCATGACGCCGAGATCGATCGTGTGCGGCACGGCGTCGAGCGCATCCATATAGTCGGCGAAGCTCTCCCAGTTCCAGGTCAATCCTTCATGAAGCGCTGTACCCGGAATATCTTCCACGCCTTCCATCAACCGGATCAGGCGGTCTTCGTCGCCTCGGCGCACCGGCGCAAAGCCGACGCCGCAATTGCCCATCAGCGCGGTCGTGACGCCGAAATTGACCGAGGGCCGTAATTCCTCGTCCCATGTCGCCTGACCGTCATAATGCGTATGCAGATCAATAAACCCGGGCGTAACGATGGCGCCCTCGGCGTCAATGGTGCGCGCCGCCGCCGCCGCGCACGCGCCGATTTCCGCGATGACGCCGTCGCGAACGCCGATATCGGCCCTCTGCGCTGGTCCGCCGTCGCCGTCAAAAACAAGTCCGTTTGCGATTTTAAGATCAAATGTCATGCGCCCTCCCGGGTCGCTGTCTGCGCCGCGCGATCTAACCTGCGATAAAGCGCCACCATAGCGCCGCCGGCGAGAAGGTGCCAAACGCCCCATGTCGCCGCGATCGCCGCCGCGCCGCCGAGCCCGTCAAACTGGCTCAGCAGGATCACCAGCGCGAGGCCGGAATTTTGAATGCCGACTTCGAACGTGATTGCGCGCCGGCTGGCGACGGCGGCCCCTGAAACGCGCGCCGCGCCGGCGCCAAGCACAAATCCCAGCGTGTTGTGGATGATCACCGGCGGCATAATAAGGGCGGCGGCGCCGAGAAGCCGCGGCGCAACGCCGTAGAGCCCGGCGATCACCAAAATCAAAATCAGAACGCCGCCCGTGACGGCGCCGGGCCCGCGCAGGCGCGCTGCAAGCTTTGGCGCAAAGCGCGCTGTCGCCATGCCGGCCATCAACGGCAACGCCAGAAGCGCCGTCGTCTGGACCAGAAAATCGACGGCGTTGAACTCAATCGCCTCCAGCATCGCCGCGGTCGGCGGATAAAGGCTCGACCAGAATAAAATGAGCGACGGCGTCAAAAACGCAGCCACAAGGCTCGATGTCGCCGTCATGGCGACCGACAGCGCCACCTCGCCGCGCCCCAGAAAGGTGAGGAGGTTTGAGATATTGCCGCCGGGACAGGCGGCGACGACAATCATGCCGAACGCGATGGAGGGCGCCGGGGCCAACGCGAACACAAGACATAGCGTCATCAGCGGCAAGCCGATCACTTGCGCGATGACGCCGGCGACATAGGGGCGCGGGGCTTTCGCGATGGCGGCGAAATCAGCCGGCTTTAACCCGAGCGCCACGGAGAACATGATCAACATCAGCGCGGCCGCCAACCCGGCCTGGGAGGCGGGGTTCATGGCGACGCTGATCTGATCGAGGGCGGCGGCGTCCATTATAAAGGGATCTTTTGCTTGGGATGTGCGTCAGTATTGACTGTTGGCGATGAGCCAGATCATCACAGCGAAAATACTGACGCCGGCGACCGATGTCAGGAATATCCTAAGTCCTCCGTACCATGACGGCATGTTGCCGAATTCGATGGCGCGAAGATCGCGCAACAAGATATAGACAAGCACAAGCAGAACGAGCCCATGGCGCCACGCCAGCGGGATCTCAATGCCAAACGGCAAATTGGTCCAGACGGCGAGCCATGCGGTGAGCGTTGCAACCATGCCAAGGATCATCGGCTCGCGCGAGGTTTGTGGTCCAAACAGCAATCCGCCGGCGCCCATGCCGGCCATATATGCCGCAATGACGCCGCCATAGGTGAGCACCATGGACTGCGCCACGAGGGACGGCTGCTGCGTGCCGGTTACGGGCGTCGCCGCCCATACGACGATGGCCCCCACCACGAAGGGAACGAGCCCGAGCGTCCCCAGAAAGGTGATTTCGGACCGCCGCGCCGCCGGGGCGCCGCTGTCGGCGAAGCCTTGGCCGCGGCTTTCCGGCGGTTGAAAAGGCGTTGGCATGGCGGCTCCTGTCGGTTGGCGGGGGCGCCCGCGTTGAATTCTGCGCGGCGCACGGGGAGGTACGGATCGCCATCATAGCCGGATTTGGACCGACCGTAAGCGCGGCCCGCATCGCCCGCCCCCGGCTAAGACGCCAATTGCCAAGACGCCGATTGGCCGGACTTTCGCCGCCTGAAGCCGGGTCAGGCGACGCGTTCACTGTAACTATCGCCCCGTTATCTTTGGCTTTTCTATTGAGCGTTGTATTCACGCGCCGTCCCTCTAAGATCGAGCGAAATAATAAGGGGTTTTCCGATGCAGTCAGAGCCTATGCAGATCGCCGCGCGCGGCGTCGTCGTCGCCTGCGTCTCGGCGACGGCGTCAGTCGCGGGCGCGGCCTCTGCAACGGCGGCTCCTATCAGCGCTGTCACCGGCGCCGCGCCGCGCGGGGGCCTTCTGGAGTTCCTGCCGGGCGGGCCCATCGCGGCGATCGCGGGCGCCGCCGTCGTGCTCGCGCTCATGGGTTATGTGACCTACCGCATTTTGACGTCGGCCAGCATGGCGCGTTCGTCGCTCTTTACACGGCTTTTTGTGGTGGTCGCGACGTCGTCGGCTTTTTTCAGCGCGGTGTCGTCCGCCATCGGATTTGGCTTGATCACCAGTCAGGAAAACGCCGACTTTTTGCGCAATGCGCTGCTGCCGCCGGCTTTCGGATTATTCGTTTTCTTTCTGACGGTTGCGATCTGGGTCGGCGGCGGCGAGTTATTGCGCCATCGCGACTGGTTTCGCTATCTTGACGGACGCTCCGGATTTGAAGGGTTTCTGAGCGATATGCTCCATTTTGTGGAGCGCGCCGTGAAGCTTTTCGTCGTCATGCCGATCCTCGGCGCAATCCTGTTTTTTGTATCCACCTGGACCAGCGTCGTCGGCATCGGCGGCGTCGATGCGGTACGCTATACGTATACGAACGAATTGAACCGACTACAGAATGAATGCGCGGGCATTGTTGCGTATCGCCAGAAGGATTTTCTCTTCCTTGATGATTTGCGATTGTCGATTGAGGACGTGAAACGGGTGGCGCGCGCCGAACGCGAGACCGGCGGTCAGACCGGCTTGCGCGGACGCGGTGCGGTCTCTGATTATATCGACGGTGTGGCGCAATGGCTCGCCGCGCTTGAGGTGAGCGTTGCGGAGATCGTCAGCGATAATGTCGCCGGCGACGCTGAGACCGGACAGAGCGCCTATGACGAGGCGGTTTGCGCCGCTGCGCCTGACGCCCTCAAAGCGCAGCTCAGCCGCAACGCGTTTGATAATTACGATCTGTGGGCGCGCGAGTTTGAAACCGATTTCGAGGCGTTTCGCCTGACCCTCAATCGCTGGCGCCAGGACCGGCGCATTGAGACGCTTCTCGATCAACAGCTAGCGAATTTCGATCGCGCCAACCCTCGCCCGCGGCTTGATACGGCGACGCGCGCCGGCGCCGCGCGCGCGCAGGTGATCGACCGCTACTCCACTGAGGTGACCGACGCGCTGAAATCGCTGATCCGCAAGCAACGCTTGCGCAAGCCGCCGCGGCCGCTGCCCTCGGCGGCGGAATTATCGCCGGAGCGCGGGCTTGCGGTCTTGTTAACGCCGTTCAAGGCCGCCGCCGCGCCGCCCGAACAGGAACAACGCGTCTCGCGCACGCTCGCCGTCGTGCAGGCCGAAACGATCCCGCAATTGTCGAAAATCACGCCGCGCGACGCCGTTCTGAAAAACTTCAACATCTTTTCAGATGTCTGGGTCCTGGCGCTGAGCTGGGATTATGCGAGCTACGTTCTTTTGCTGGCCTATCTGTTCTTTCCGAGTGCGGAACGCCGGGCTGAATTCAAAGACGCGCGTTGACGACAATCAGGCGCCGGCCTTTTGAGCATAGGACCAGGCAAGATCTGCAAGCGGCTTGATCTGTCCACCCATCTGGATCGCTTTTTCGGAAGACGCATTGCCCTGCAACGCCCGGGCGTAGACCCCTTGCGCAATCGATGCGAGGCGGAACATGTTGTAGGACAGGCAAAAGTCGATATCGTCGATTTCCGCCCGTCCGGTGCGCGCGCAGTAGCGCTCAATTGTTTCCTCAAGCGACGGGATCTGCAGCGCGTCAAGGTCAAGGCCGGCGAGGCCGCCGCGGACCGCCGGAGGAAAATGCCATACCATGAGAAAATAAGTAAAATCCGCCAACGGATGACCGAGCGTTGACAGCTCCCAGTCGAGAACGGCGAGCGTCTTCGCTTCGCTTGGGTGCATGATGGCGTTGTCAAAGCGCAAATCGCCATGGACGATGGACACCGCGTCATCGGCGGGAATGGCCCCGGGGAGCCAGTCGATCAGCCTGTCCATGGACGGAATTTCTTCGCTCTCGGCGGCTTTATATTGCTTCGACCAACGCCCGATTTGTCGCTCGAAATAATTGCCCGTCTTGCCATAGTCGCCAAGCCCGGCCTTTTCGAAATCGATCAGATGCAAATCCGCCAGGGTGTCCGTCAGCGCCTGATAAAGGGGACGGCGCTCGGACGGCGCCGCATCGGGCAGGGCGGAGTCCCAGAAAATCCGCCCCTCAACGAAATCCATGATAAAAAACGCCGTGCCGACGACATCCGGGTCCTCGCATAAGGCGTAGGTTTTCGGCGCGGGAAAGCCGACCGCATGAAGCGCGGTCATTACCTTGTATTCGCGTTCTACGGCGTGGGCCGACGGCAACAATTTGCCGGGGGGTTTGCGGCGGAGCACGTATTTCTTGTCGGGCGTCGTGACAAGATAGGTCGGGTTTGACTGGCCGCCCTTGAATTTCTGGATCGTCAGCGGCCCCGCATAGTCTTCAACATGCGCGCGCATATAGGCGTCCAGCGCTGCGTCATCGACCTTTAAGTGCTCGGGCGCGTCGCCGACGCCGGTGAAGTCTGAGGCGGGCCCCGCAGGCGCGTTTTCGTCGCTCATTGTGTTGAAGATTCTCCGGACGTTATTGTTTTGTGGGCGTTGTGGAATTCAAGAAAAGCGCTGAGGACCGCGTCGGGCGCTTCCGTATGCGGATAATGGCCGATATTCTCAAACAGCACCGCATCGGCGCCGGGCACTTCATCCTTGTAGTAGTGATAAAGATGGGCGCCGGAAACCGGATCGAAGCCGCCATTGATGAGGCGCAGCGGCATGGTTGCGGATTTCAGGGCGCCGACCCAGCGGGCGCGATAACGCTGGCGCTCGGGGATATATTGCAAGAGCTTGTGGAGAATTTTCGCGCCGTCGTTTTCGCAGATCATGTCCCAGTGGCCGTCAATTTCCGTATCGGGCGCTTTGGTGTCAGGGCCAAAAATTTCGTCGAACGTCGAGCGTAACCGTTGCCGCGATAACAACCGGCCGAGGAGAAAGCCGAACGGCGTCAGGCCAAGCTTCTGGATCGGGCGCGCGCGGTGTTGTTCGGGAAAAAGCCCGCCATTCAGGAACGCCATGGATTTGATCGAAAAACTCAATGTCCGATCCTGAGCCCGCGCAAGAAGCTCCTGCCCCACCGTGTTCCCGTAATCATGGGTAAAAACGTGGGCCTCGCCGATATTGAGATCGGCGAGCAACGCTTCCTGCAGGTCCGCCTGCATCATAATGGAATAGTTGAGCGTGCGCGGTTTGTCGGAAAGACCAAAGCCGAGCATGTCGAGCGCGACGAGACGGAACCGGTTTTCAAGCGCCGGCCACAGACCCGACCAGTCCCATGACGACGTCGGATAGCCATGAATGAGAAGCAGCGCGGGCAAGCTTTCGTCCGCGATAGCCTCGCTTGTCCAGAACGCGATATTAGCGCCGTTTACGGAAATGTTTCGCGCTTTCGACCGCCATGCGTCGAGCGCCATCAACGCCGAACGGGTCATGAGGCGCGTTCCTTTTTTGCGGGTGCGCCGGCGGCGCCGGGCGCGCCGTCGCGGCCAATGGCGCGCCAGCCGATATCGCGGCGGTAAAAGCCGCCCGGAAAATCGATCGCGCCGACACCGTCATAGGCGCGCGCGACCGCGTCGGCGATTGTCGGGCCCGTTGCGGTGACGTTGAGAACACGCCCGCCATTGGAGACGAGCCGGCCGTCTTCCATCGCCGCGCCGGCGAGAAAAACGACGACATCGTCAATGCGCTCTGCGGCCTCAATCCCCTCGATGGGCGCGCCTTTTTTGTAAGCGCCGGGATAGCCGTCGGCGGCCATGACGATGAGCGCGGCGGCGTCATCGCGCCAGTCGAGCCCGGCGCCGCTGAGCGATCCATGCGCAGCGTCGCGCAGCACGGGCAGGAGATCGGATTTCAGGCGCCGCATCAAAATCTGACATTCGGGATCGCCGAACCGCACGTTGAATTCGACGAGCCGGGGCCCGTCTTCGCCGATCATCAGGCCGGCATATAAAACGCCGCGATAGGGCGCGCCGCGCGCCGTCATCTCGGCGATCACCGGTTCAATGATCCGGGTCATGGTTTGCCGGCGGATATCGTCGGTGAAAACCGGCGCCGGCGAATAGGCGCCCATGCCGCCCGTGTTCGGCCCCGTATCGCCGTCATGGGCGCGCTTGTGGTCCTGCGCGGCGGCCAGCGGCAGGATGCGCGCGCCGTCGCAGATGACAAAAAAGCTCGCTTCTTCGCCGTCCATGAATTCTTCGATGATGACGCGCGCGCCAGCGTCGCCAAAGGCGCCGCCGATCATGGCGTCGACGGCGGCGTCGGCGTCTTTCAGGGTTTCGGCGATGACGACGCCTTTGCCCGCCGCGAGGCCGTCCGCCTTAATGACGTAAGGCGCTTTCTGGTCGCGCAGGTAGGCTTTGGCCGCAGCGGCGTTTGTGAATTCCGCGTAAGCCGCGGTCGGCGCGCCGGCGGCTGCGCAAACTTCCTTCATGAAGGCTTTTGAACTTTCAAGGCGCGCCGCTTCTTTTGAGGGCCCGAAACAGGCGACGCCGGCGGCGGCGAGTGCGTCGCCAAGTCCGGCGGCGAGCGGCGCTTCGGGGCCGACCACCACGAGATCGATTTTCAGTTCTAGCGCCGCGGTCACAATCGCGTCACGATCGTCAGGCGATATTTGAAGGCGCTTGCCAAACGCGTCGAAACCGGGTCCGCCGGGAACCAGATAAAGCGTTGACAAAAGCGGACTTTGCGCGATTTTCCAGGCGAGGGCGTATTCGCGACCGCCGCCGCCGACCAGCAGGACCTTCACTTGGCAGACCTCCGTTTCACTCAACGCTTAAGCGCGCGGCCGGGCGGGATCAATGGCGCGTAACACGAAGTCTGGTCCGCAACGAGATGCAAACCGCCGCGCGTTTCGCTCCGCCGCGCGAAAGGCGCTGACGCAAGGCGATGCGCCGAGCGACGATTCCAATCCGAACCCCGGTAGCGATCGCGATGGCGACCTGAAGCCGGAGACCGCCCACGAACAAGTGCTGAAAGCGATCGCCGCCGCCCGCGCCGAGGCAAGCGCGTCAGCCAGCAAAGCCCCGCCGCCAAAAACAGCGACGCTCGTTGAGCGGGTCAAAGCGCGGTTCATGCAAAATGCCGAAACAAAACCGCGCCCGGCGTCGCCTGACAAAACAATCCTGACTGAAGAATCTGTCCCGCCGGCCCAGGACGTCGCCGCATCTGACGCCGCCGCATCTGGCGCCGCCGCATCTGGCGGTGGCGGCGGCGCTGGCGGCGGCGGCAATGGGGATAGCGGCGACGGCAGCGGCGGCGCTGATGGCGCCGGCGGCGGCTTGTTCCACGGCGGCGCCCGGCTCGCGGATGCGATCGCCGCCAACGACCGGCGGCGCTTAATGGCGTCGGTCGCGCTCGCCCTCGCGATCAATGTGGTCTTGTTGTCGGTCCTGACAATTTTTGGCCGGGTACGGATTTTCGTTCCCAATGCGCCGGCGCAGTCGGTGTCAATCGTCTATGTCGACCTGCCGCCGCAACCGGAATTGCCGCTATTGCGCGATCCGGAGATTGTCCCCGAACCAGAACCCGAACCAGAACCAGAGCCCGAACCGGAACCGGAGCCGGAGCTCGTCGAAGAACTTGAACTTGATGAGCAGGAGCCCGATCCGGAGCCAGAGCCGGAACCCGAAACAGCGCCTGAACCTGAACCTGAGCCCGAGCCTGAGCCAGAACCTGAGCCTGAGCCAGAACCTGAGCCCGAGCCCGAGCCTGAAGCTGATCCTGCGCCCGAATTGGCGCCCGAGCTTGATCTGACGCCGGAGCCGGCTTTCACGCCCGGCGACGATCCGCAAGAAGCGCCGTTCATACCGGAAACAGGGCCGTCGGTTGCGCCGGATGCGGGCGATCCCGGCGTCGAGGCGGCGGCGGAAGACGAGCAATCGCCTGCCGAGAGCGACGAAGCCCTCACTGAAGAAGAAGCTGACGACGCCGGCCTTGAAATTGATCCGACCGAAGAGGAAGGCGAGGAAGGCGATCTCGCGCCGGGCGTTGACGGTCTACCGGAAACATCGCCTACGGAAGAAATTTTTACTGACGCCGAACCGGACGCAAGCGAAATCATCGGGGACGATTTTTTCGACAATCAATCGCGGTTCATCACCCCGCGTCAGGCGCTGCCCTTGCCGAATGTCGATTTGCCGACGGGCGAAATCCCTTCGCAGCCGGGCGATTCAGGCGTTGTCGCAATCTTCTGCCCCGAAGAATTTGAAGACGCCGACAAGCAGGCTGAATGCGCCGGGCGCACGCAAATCAGGTCCGGTTGGCGGCCGGGCGCCAGCGGTGAGGACTTTACGGAGGCCGCGCGCCTCTTGCAGCGTGAGCGCCGTGAAGCGGGCGGCGTCGCGGCCGCGCCGGGCCTGCCGATTAATGTGCGCGGTCGTTTCGATCCCGCAGGCGCACGGCGCGACGATGATATTCGCCGCGCCGGGGAGCTCACCGATCGCCGGCGCAGCGCCGATTCGGTCAACAATCTCGCGCAGGAATCAGACAATCTCACCGACACGTTGGTGAGGCCCGATGTGGGCCCGGCGCCGTTTGAGCCCTCCTGGACCAAGCGCGATGATTCTGAACTGACGCAGGAAGAAATTGAGGAGCTGCAGCGCCAGCTCGACGACGCCGCCAGACAGCGCGGCGACCCGCAATAGCGCCTTAATAAACGTCGACAATCGACTAAACGTCGACAATCGCTTCAAAGCCGCCATAGATCATGCGCTTGCCGTCGAATGGCATTTCCGTCATGCCCGACGTTTGCATGTCTTCGAAGACTTTTTTATTGCCTTCTTCACGCGCGGTCTTGTCCGGCCACATCACCCAGGAAAACAAGACCGTTTCATCGTCCTTGCACTGAACGGCGCGGTAGAAGTCCGTGACCTCGCCGCGCGGGACGTCATCGGCCCATGATTCGATGACCCTGAGGGCGCCATGTTTTTTAAACAGGACAGCGGCTTCTTCGGCGTGTTTGCGAAACGCCTCGCGGTTTGCGGTGGGCACGGCGGCGACAAAACCATCGACATAGACCATTTCTCTCTCCTTCGGGATGCTTGCAGTGCGCCCCCCGTGTTATCATTTCCAGCGACAACGGTGAACAAGGGCGGCGGGCCGTCCTGCTTGGCGCGGCCGCCCGGACGTCTTAAATGTCGGGTGCAAAGCAAGGTCGGATCTCATGGAAGCCCCATTCGGCAACATTCACGAATACTCGGTTTCAGAACTGTCCCAGGCGGTCAAACGCGCCGTCGAGGAAGGCTTCGGTTATGTGCGCGTGCGCGGCGAACTGGGCCGCGTGAGCCGGCCGCAATCGGGCCATGTCTATCTCGACCTTAAAGATGAGCGCGCGGTTTTGAACGGCGTGATCTGGAAAGGCGTGGCGAGCCGGCTCAAAATTGCGCCCGAGCAGGGGATGGAAGTCGTCGCCACGGGCAAGCTGACGACGTTCCCCGGTCAGTCGCGCTATCAGATCGTTATCGACAGTCTTGAGCCCGCCGGCGTCGGCGCGCTGATGGCCCTCTTTGAGGAACGCAAGAAAAAACTCGCCGCCGAGGGGCTGTTCGATCCGGCGCGGAAAAAACCGCTGCCCGTGCTGCCGGAAGTGATCGGCGTTGTGACGTCTCCGTCGGGAGCGGTCATTCGCGATATCCTGCATCGGTTGCGTGACCGGTTTCCGCGCCGCGTGCTGATCTGGCCGACGGCTGTCCAGGGGCGCGGGGCGGAAGACAAAATCGCCGATGCGATCACTGGGTTTGATCGCCTCCCGGCTGATGGCGATATTCCGCGCCCGGATGTTTTGATTGTTGCGCGCGGCGGCGGCTCGCTTGAAGACCTCTGGTGTTTCAACGAAGAAATCGTGGCGCGCGCCGCTGCGGCCTGTTCGATTCCGCTGATATCAGCGGTCGGCCACGAAACCGATACGACCCTCATCGATTATGTCGCAGACCGGCGCGCGCCGACGCCGACGGCGGCTGCGGAGATGGCGGTGCCGGTGCGGTCTGAATTGATCGCCGATCTTCTGGGTAAGGAGCGCCGGATGGCGGCGGCGTCAGCGGCGGCGTTTGAGCGGCGGCGCATGGCGGTGGTCTCGGCGGGCAGGGGGCTTGGAAAACCGGAAGATCTTCTCGGTCCCGCGATCCAGCGTCTCGACAGAAGCGCCGATCTGTTACGCGGCGCCCTGCGCGCCCGGCTTGAAAAAGCCCGCACGCGGCTCGCCTCGGCGCGCCTTTCCCGCCAGGTCTTGCAGAACCGGCGCCGGCAAGCCGCTCAGCGGGTCGGCGATTTTAGCGACAGGCTGGCCGTCGCCGCCCGGCAGGCGGCGCAATCGCGGGCGGCGGCGCTCCGTGCGCTGCGCGTATCGCGCCATCAGATTGACCGGCGGCTCGACCAGACACAGCGCGAAGCCGCAAGCCTTTGGGGGCGCGCTGCGAACGCTGCGGGGCGGCTCGTTGATCGCCGCCGCGAACGCCTCGCCGGCGCCGGGTCCTTATTGCGCTCGCTGTCTTATGAGAATGTGCTGGAGCGGGGCTTTGTTCTCGTCCGCGACAGCAGCGGCGGTCTTGTGAGACGGGCCGCGGCGGCGGCGGACGGCGCAACGGTGTCCTTACACTTCCATGACGCCGCCGTATCGGCGCGGCTCGACAAGAGCGCCGCCCCGACGGCCACGCAGGCAACCACGTCGCAGGCGGGCGCGGGCGCTCAAAAAGCGGCGACCGCTGCGAAATCAGGGCGCGCCGCGCCTTCGAAGCCGACGTCCCGGCAATCGCCCAAGAAAACCTCCCGGCAAAAATCTCTATTTGACTGATCCGCGCCGCATAGGGATCGCACCGAAGACGCATCGCGCTGCTTAGGGACGGCTGGCCTCTTCAGGGACTACAAGGCGCCGTGATAGATTGCCCATGACCTTTGACCCGGACCCGGCGATCGCGAATACTGTCGTTTTGGAGAGCACAGCGCCATGAATCCATTTGACGGCCTTGGAGCCGAACGCGAAGCAGTGGTTGAATATCTCGATGCGGAATTCGCGATCGTTCAACCGGGCGACTATGTGCGCTGCGCGGTCACCGGCAAGCGCATCGCGCTGGAGGCGTTGAAATACTGGAACGTCGATAAACAGGAAGCCTATGTCGACGCCGCCGCGGCGGTGACCGGCTTCGGCATAAGAGGTGATGCATGAAGATCGCACTCGTTATTACGTCTATGCTGGCCGCGTCATTACTGGTCGCCGGCTGCGCCGCGACAACCGGCGTTGCGCCGCAAGCTGACGCCGGCGCCGGCGCTAACGCCAAAACAGACGTCATTGCGCCCGCGCTGAAGGCTGAAACGAACGCGCCGGTGCGCGAAATTGCGCTTGTGCGCGCCGGCGCGCCGGTCGCGGCGTCGGAGCCGGTGATCGATCTCGGAGCGCCGGTCTCGCCGGCCGAAAAGCGCGCCCGCCAGGCGCAATTCGCCGAAGCGATGGCGGATGTTGAAGAACGCCAACGGGTTTTCAAAAACGCCGCCGCCAGCCAGGTCCCGCTGACGATTGACGGCGTCGCCGCGCAGGGCGGTCTCTTGTTCGGCACGACGACGCCGGGCGCTGACGTGCGTCTCGACGGCGCGCCCGTTATGGTCGGCGAGGATGGCGGTTTCGTCATTGGCTTTGGGCGCGACAGCGCGCTGACCGCGCTTTTGACGGTGAAAGTCCCCGGCGCAGAACCGCTCCGCAAGACAATTGAAATCGAAGATCGCACCTTCAAGGTCGAACGCATCGACGGGCTCGATCAGTCGAAGGTCTCGGGGTTCACCGAGGCGCAGCTTGAGAAGATCCGCGCCGGGACCGCGAAGAAGAAAGCGGCGCGCGCCGTCACCGACAGCGGCACGCTCTGGCGCAGCGGTTTTGACTGGCCGGTGACAGGCCGGATCAGCGGCGTCTTCGGCTCGCAGCGAATTTTGAACGGCGAGCCGAAACGGCCGCATTCCGGCGTCGACGTAGCGCGCCCCACGGGCACGCCCATCCGCGCGCCGGCAGACGGGGTCGTCCGCCTCGCCGACAGCGACATGTATTTTGAGGGGGGGCTTGTTCTACTCGACCATGGGCAATGGCTTGAAAGCGCCTTCCTCCACATGTCGCGGATCGATGTGGCGCCGGGTCAGCGGGTTAAAAAAGGCGACATTATCGGGGCCGTCGGGGCGACGGGACGGGTCACCGGCCCGCATCTCCACTGGAGCGTCAAATGGACCGGCCGGCTTGTCGATCCGCAATTGCTGGTCGGCGAGATGCCGGCGGCGGGCGGGTCAGGCCAGTAATGCGTCAGGCCAGTAACGCGTGAGGCCAGTAACGCGTGCGGTAAGGAACACTTCAAACCAGTAACAGGCGGGCGCGGCGCCAACCGGGCATTAAGGCGGCCCGGTCAATTGTATCGCTATTGACAATCATTCTTAAAAAGTCCATTTATAAGGTGCGAACCAGTCGCAATTGCAAAAGGTCGTCTCTTCGACCCGGCGCAGTCGCACCTCGTTCGCACGCGCAGTTCGTCGCGACCAGATTGAATGGGCCCTTGCATGTACGTTTGCATTTGTAACGCATTGAAAGACCGCGACCTCGCCGCCGCCGCGCGCGATGATGCGCAGTCGGTGGCCGATGTTTTCCGTCGTTGCGGAAAGCGGCCGCAATGCGGACGGTGTCTTCCCGACGTCGCCCAGATCATCGAAGACGAACGCCCGCTCAGCGAAGCTCACCGTCTGGCCGCCGAATAGCAATTTCTTGCGGCAACTTCGTACTGCCAATGCGCCCGTGCGGCATTGAAACAACCGTATTCTGAACATTAACGCCACTCATTCTCATTTGCGCAAAAATATTCGCAATTGAGAATTGCTTGCGGTCTTTGTGCTTGTGCGCGCGGCAGATTCCTCTAAGGCTCGCAGCAGTAACTTTGAAATGGAGGCCATGGGTGAAGGGCGACAAAAAAGTCATCGATTATCTCAATAAAGCGCTGAAGCTGGAACTGACGACAGTGAACCAGTACTTTCTGCATTCGCGCATGTTCAAGGATTGGGGTTTTCACCGCATCGCCAAAAAAGAGTACGAAGAATCGATCGACGAAATGAACCACGCCGATCATCTGATTGAGCGTATCTTGTTTCTGGACGGCCTGCCGAACCTGCAGGATCTCGACAAGCTCTATATCGGCGAAACGCTGAAGGAGTGTCTTGAGTGTGATTTGAAAGCCGAACAGCGCGCCCATCCGCTCTACATCGAGGCGATTGAATATTTTGATCAGGTCAAGGATTATGTGAGCCGCGAAATCCTCGTGCGCATTCTGGAATCCGAAGAAGACCACATCGATTATCTCGAAACCCAGCTCGGCGTCATCGAGAAAATTGGCGAGGAGCGCTTCATGCAGTCGCAACTGGGCGAGGAAGAGGCGGGCTGATGAAAATCATTAGCGCCATCGCAGCCGCGATTTTCTGGTCGGTTTTGGCGACCGGTTGCGCGATTGCGCCGGCGGATGCGGATAAGTCGGGCGCGGCCTCTAAAGGGGCGGTCGTCGAGGCCGGATCGCGCGGCGGCCAGAACGCCGGTCAGAATACTGGTGAGGACATCAGCGAGGCGATCGGTGAAACCGGCGGCATGTGCGGCGGGATCGCCGGATTTCAGTGCAAGCAAGCGGGCGATTATTGCGCGACCGACGCGGGCGCGTGTTATCGCACCGCCGATGTTGCCGGGGTCTGCCAGCCGAAACCGCAAGCCTGCACGCGTGAATTTCGCCCTGTCTGCGGCTGTGACGGCGAGACATATTCCAACCCATGCGTCGCCGCCTCAAAGGGCGCCAGCATCGCCTATGAAGGGCGCTGTACGGACTAATCACCCGCGATAGAGCGTTTTCGGCCAGCGCCTGTGCAACCAGAGCCATTGACCCGGCGCATGGCGAATATCGTCTTCCAGCGCCGCGTTGATCATTTGTGTCAGCGCCAGAACATCCGCCTCTAGATCACCACTCGGTTTAAAGTCGATGGGCTCTTTGACGGTCATTTTGAAATGGGCGCCCTTGGTCCTGACGATCCGTGCAGGAATAATTGGCGCATCAAATTTCAACGCAAGGCGCGCCGGCGCCGGCGTCGTCATCGCAGGAATGTCAAAGAAAGACGCCTCGACGCCGTCGTTCAGTTTTTGATCGACCAGCATGCCGAGCGAGCGGCCGTCGCGAAGACAGGCGACAACCGACCGCCACCCGCGTCTTCCCTTGGGAAACTGGCGCTGCGTCATGACCTTAGCGCGCTCGGCCACGATGAATCGGTCGATCAGCGGGTTGTTCGCCGTTCGGTAAACGAGCCCGTTATCGACGCCATAGTCCTTGAGGACGATCGTCATCAACTCCCAATTTGCAAAGTGGCCTGAAACGAAAATCGCGGGGCGACCGGTTCTTGCGACCGTGCTGATAACGGCGCCGTTTTCGATTACGAGGCGGCCCGAGGACTGCACCGGCTGAAAGGCTTCTAGGTGGGCGAACTCGGCGGCTGTCCGGCCCAAATTCTCCCAGACGTCCTTTAGCGTCGCGTCGATCTCGCTGTCGCTCCAATCGGGAAAAGCGAGCCTCAGCCCGGTTCTTCCGCGCCCTGAAATACGGTGAAGGCGCGGGCCGACGGCGCGGCAGAATTTTCCAGAAATCGCCGACGCGAGATCAACGCCGACGAGCCTGAAAAACCAGAACAAAAATCGCAGCGCGCCATATTCAATGCGATGGACGAGGGTCACGGGCCGCGATGAGCGAAAATCGGGACCCTCAGAGCCGGCGGCCGCGTCGGCGCGTGTTGCATCATTGGCCGCGCTTTTGCCCGCGTCTTTGCCGGCCCCTTTGGCCGCATCCGTTTTTTCTTCTGCTGGCGCGCCGGTCATGACGCGTCACGGTGAGCGGTGAAATCGTCAATCGCCTTGGCGAGGGTCGCCGCGATCAGCGCCTCATTATCGGTTCTGGCGTCAACTTTGACGACGGTGATGTGATCGCGGGCCTCGGGCGGCAAGCGACAGAAATCTTTTTCCGTTGTTGTAAGGACGGCGCCGGCGGCGTTGGCGCGCTTGCGCAAGCGATCAAGTTCGGCTTGCGAAAACACATGATGATCGGGAAAGGCGACCGCGTCGGCGAGCACAACGCCGCCGCGCCTTAAGGCGCCGAAAAATTTCTGAGGTCGTCCGATGCCGCAAAAGGCGAGCGCTTTTTCGCGCGCCCCCTCTAATCTCGGCGCCAGCCACATCGATGCCGTCGGCATGGCGCCAATCGCATCGCGCAGGGCGGGATCAATCGCGGCGTCTTGTGTTTCCTTGACGGTGACAACGAAATCAGCCCGCGTCAGCGCCTGCGCGATGGGTTCGCGATAGGGTCCCGCGGGAAAAACCCGCGCCCTGACCGGCGGCGTTGACGCGTCGAGCAATAAAAAGGAAACCGTTTTGGCGAGGCTTGGATTTTGGAAACCGTCATCCATGACGACGACATCGGCCCCGGCCTGCGCGGCTGCACGCGCGCCCGCCATGCGGTCGGCGGCGACCCATGTCGGACCCCGCCGCGCAAGCAACAGCGCCTCATCGCCAACTTCTGCGGCGCTGTGTTGATCGGAGACGACCTGCGCCGGCCCCTCGAGGCTGCCGCCGTAACCGCGCAACAAAAAGTGCGGCGTCTTTGCCTGTTGTTCGATCAGCGCCCCAATCATCATCGCAAACGGCGTCTTGCCGGCGCCGCCCATGGCGGCTGCGCCGACGCACATCACCGGAACGGGCGCGCGTCCCGGTCGGCGGCGCGCCCATTGTCTTTTCTGGACGGCGTTATAAGCGTGCGCGAGCGGCGATGCGGCGCGGCGCAATGCTTCGGCTGCTGCGCTCTCGCTGCGCCAGAACCACGGCTCTTTTAACATTAGCGGCGCCACGAAACGGCCTTTCAGGCTGCGAGATCGCTTTTTCTGATTTGCGCCATCACGATGTCGCTGACTTCGGCGAGGACTTTTTGCGCGCTCGCTTCAGCGCCTTCGCGCGCGGCCGCCGCCATCGCGTTGCGCGTCTTGTCGTCGTCGAGAAGACGGCTGACCGCTGTTTTTAATTCACGCTCATTGCGCACCAGCGCGGCGCCGCGGGTTGCGCGCATGTCGTCATAGGTCTCAACAAAATTAAACGTATACGGACCGTGTAGAATGGCGCCGCCTAGCCGGGCTGGCTCAAGCGGATTGTGCCCGCCCTTCGGCGTCAGGCTGCCGCCCACAAACGAGATATCACTCAGCCGGTAGAACAGCCCAAGCTCGCCCAGCGTGTCGGCGACATAGACTTCCGTCTCAGCGGTCAGCGGCAATTTGTTTGACCGCAAGTCGGCGACGAGGCCGTTTTCAAGCGCGATATTGCGAATCTCTTCGCCGCGCGCCGGATGGCGCGGCGCCAGCACCGTTAAAAGACGCGGGAATTTCGCTTTTAATTTCTGATGCGCGTGGAGGACGGCGTCTTCCTCGCCCGGATGGGTGCTGGCGGCGAGCCAGATCGGGCGTCCGTCGATTTGCGCGCGCAATGTTTGCAGGTCTTCGTTATTGGCGGGCAGCGCCGGGGCGGCGTTTTTCAGATTGCCAAAAGTCGGCACGTCCCGGCCGGATAGTTCGGCGAGGCGTTCGGCGTTCTTGCGGTCCTGTGCGACGAGCACGTCGAAGGAGTCGAGGAGGTATCGGATCGCCTGCTTGCGGCGCACCCAGTCTTCATAGGATTTCGGCGAAACCCGGCCATTGACCAGCGCGAGCGCACGCACGCGCCGGCGCGCTTCGAGGATGAGATTGGGCCAGAACTCAGATTCCACAAAGACCGCCGCTTCAGGGCGCCAATGATCCATGAAGGCGGCGACATAACGCGGGTGATCGAGCGGAATATATTGATGGATCGCATTTTCCGGCAGACGTTCCGCCATCAGGCGCGCGGACGTCACGGTGCCTGTGGTGACGAGAAAGTGCAAATCGGCGCGCGCTTCGCTCAGCGTCTTCACCAGCGGCAGGATCGAGAGCGACTCGCCGACGCTGGCGCCGTGGATCCACGCGAGCGCGCCATGCGGGCGCGCGGCGCTGGCGAGCCCGCGCCGTTCAGCGATACGGTCGGGGTCTTCCTTGCCTGCTTTCAGCCGTCGCTTCAGCGCATAGCCGGCAATCGGCTCCGCCGCCCGGCTAACGGTTTGATAGGCCCTCAAGCCCATCGGCGCGGAGAGCGCCGCATCTTCCGGCGACGCATCAAGCGGGGCCGATGACAGTGTCCGCTCGGGCTCGTCGGCGCGCGCCGGTTGACGGGCCGATTGGGAAGAGTGCGGCGTGGTGGACATCCGGGAAAGACTACCTCACGCCGGCCCATTATGGCGAGAGGATAATTGCCGCGCGCCGGCGAGGGCTTCGGCGCGGGCCGTCGCCTCGTCGAGCGCCGCCGCGAGGGCGGCCTTGGCCCCGTCAATCGCGGAAGGATCCGTGTTTGCCGGCGGAGAGATCGGCGCGCCGGCGACAAAAGCGCCGCGCGAAAAAGGGGTGGCGAGCCAGAAGCGATCCCATGATTTCAAACGCCGACCGCGTGAGGTGGCGTAGGAGATCGGCAAAATCGGGGCGCCCGTCATGTGCGATAATCTAACAATTCCCGCCTGGACTTTGCGGCTGGGCCCGCGCGGGCCGTCGGGCGTCATGCCGACCACGTCGCCCTTTTCAAGCGCGGCAATTAATTGCGCCAGCGCCGGCGCGCCGCTTTTGCTCTTGAAGGCCTTCTTCGGGTTCGACGCCGATCCGCGAACGAACCGGACGCCAAAGCCCTCGACGGCGCGCGCAATAATGTCGCCGTCCGTATGGGTTGAAATCAGCATGTAAAATGCCCGGTCGGATTCATCGCGCAGGCGCGGCAGCATCAACAGGCGCTGATGCCAGAACGCGAGAATGAAGCCGCCGCCGTGCGCGTCCAATGCATCGAAATGGTCGCGACCATCGATGGTCCAGCGCGTTGTCCGCCACACCAGCCGGATATAGGCGGCGATCGCGCCGCTGATCAGGCCAATCGCAAAATCGCTCTTCAAGATTTTCTTTGAAAAGGCGCGAAGGGACATGGCGGCTCTCAACTGGTCGCGCCACAGGCGCATGGCGGCGGGAGGGGCTGGTCGCCCGCAAGGCTTGAACGCCGATGCGGCGACGGCCATGCTTCCACGGCCCTGCGCGACGTTTATTTTCGCGCCAAGACCCCAGAGAAAGCCGAAGCCGTGTCCGCCCGCAACCCCTCTTCGACATTTGCTTTGCTGATGCGGCTCTGGCGGGACTATTTGTCCGCTTACAAAGGCCGTTTGCTGCTGGCTCTGGCGGCGATGGCGCTTTACGCGGCCGCCTACAGCGTCATTCCGGTCGGGCTCGAGTGGATCAATTCCGCCTTCGCGAACGGCTCCAACCGGTTCGCCGCAACCCCGCGCGATGTCGTGGTCTTCGGCCCGCTCCTGGTGATTGCGCTCGGCGTCGTGACGGCGGCGGCGCAATACGCGCAGGCGCGCTTTTCCATCGGCGCCTCCCTGTCGGCGCTGCGCGACATGCAACGTGATATGTATGCGCGCCTCGTCGCGCTCGATATGACCCAAATGCGCGCCGAAGCCTCCGGCCAGATGATTTCGCGGTTCACCAACGATCCCATGGTGTTGCGAGAGACGCTGACGCGCGCGGCGCGCGCCGTCGCCGACTTGCTGACATTGATCGGCCTTTGCGCCGTGATGATTTATTACGATATCGTCTTGTTCGTCATTGTCCTGATTGTCTACGGGATTATCGGCTGGCCGGTCGCCGCGATCGGCAAATATCTTCGCCAGCGCTCGCGCGAGGCCCAGGAACAAGCGGGCGAGATCGCCGCGATGGTCAACGAGACTGTCGCCGCGGCGGCGACCATCAAGACCTATGGGCTTGAAGAAAGACAGAAAAGTCGCGCCGAAGATGCGTTCAACACGCGCTTGTCGCTGTTGAAAAAGCTGAGTTACTTGCGTGCGCTCAATGAGCCCGTCGTATTTGCGATCGGCGCGGGTGCGCTTGGCGTTGTCGTCGGCGTCGTCGCCTGGCGCGTCATGAGCGGCGCGCTTAACGGGCCGCAATTTGTGTCTTTCGTGGTCGCGCTTTTCATGCTGTCGCAACCGGCGCGCGGGCTTTCAACGCTGAACGCGGTTGCCCAGGAAGGCCTCGCCGCTTTTGAGCGCATGCTGGCGGTGATCGACGCCGCGCCCGAAGCGCCGGACCAGCCGGGCGCAAAGCCGCTTATTATCGATCGCGGCGCCGTCTCGTTTCGCGGCGTTGGTTTTTCCTATGGCGAAGGCGCGGCCGCGCTCAACGACGTCTCGCTCGATGCGCCCGCAGGGGCGACCGTGGCCCTTGTCGGCGCCTCCGGGGCCGGCAAGTCGACGCTCTTTTCGTTGCTGACGCGGCTCTATGAGCCAGACGGCGGCGCGATTTCAATCGACGGGCAGGATATTTCGTCCGTCACAAGATCATCGCTGCGCAACGCAATCGCTTATGTGGGACAGGACGCATTTCTCTTCGATGCATCGATCGGCGATAATATTCGCGTCGGCGTTTCGGGCGATGACGCGGGCGAGACCGTCGATGACGCGCTGCTGATTGCGGCCGCCAAGGCCGCTGCGGCGCATGAGTTTATTATGGCGACGCCGCAACACTATCAAACGCCGGTCGGGGAAGGCGGCGCAAGGCTTTCAGGCGGGCAACGCCAGCGGATCGCGCTGGCGCGGGCGTTTTTAAAAGATGCGCCAATCTTGTTGCTTGACGAAGCGACCGCCGCGCTCGACGCCGATTCAGAAGCCGCGATCAAGGACGCGCTCGCCAGAATTTGCAAAGGCCGCACGACGCTGATTATTGCGCACCGGCTTTCGACGGTTCAAAACGCCGATCTGATCGCCGTGATGGACAAGGGCCGGATCGTCGCCAGCGGCGCCCATGAGGCGCTCATGGCGACCAATGAGGCCTATGCGCGCTTCGCCGAATTGCAGCTTGTTCGCCATAAGCGTGATGAGCGTGCGGCGGAGTAGCTACTCGCGGCGCAATAGACGTTCCGTCAACAGATTGCCCCACCACGCGCCCATGAATTCCTGTTTCACGGCGGCGGGGTCATAGTCGCCTTCGGCCCATTCAAAGAGCGCCGCGCGCGAGGCTTCGCTTTTGCCGGCGCGCCGTGCGTGGTCGATGAACTTTTCAAGCGCGAAATCAATCACACCGGTCTTGCCCTGTCGCACATGGCCGTAGCGAAACGATAAGTGTTCCATCGCCTCGCTCATCGGCGCGCCGTCGACGAAAAACCGATAAAGCGTCGCCATCAACCCGGCGCGGTCCGCCCCCGATTTACAATGCATCATCGCAGGATACTCGATCCGCTCAAACAAAGCGCAGGCGCCGCGCAACACCTCAAGCGACGGCGCTTCGCGTGAATAGACGCGAAAGTTCTCAAGCGTCAGGCCGAGATCGCGGCAAGCCTCTTCTTCGAGGAGAAAAAACCCCGACGGCGTGTCGCCGCGCAGATTGATGATGGTTTTGACCCCGCGATCGCGCCAGCGCTTCAGACGGTCCGGCGACGGTTGATAGCTGCGCCAGAGCTTGCCGGGCGCGACCTCATGGGTGTTGTCATAGATAAGCCGCAGCGCGCCATGATCGCCCATCATCAGCGCGCGCCAGGCGCGTTTGCGCCCCGCCTCCGTCGCGAATTCTTCCCGGGTGAACGGCCTCGCCACCGTCAAAAACGCGTCCGGCGCGCCCTAAAACTTGCCGTCGCCGTCGGGGTCCAGCAGCCGGTGCATATGCACGATGAAATAGCGCATATGGGCGTTGTCGACGGTCTCTTGCGCCTTCGCGCGCCAGGCTTTTTCCGCCGCGCCGTAACTCGGATAAACGCCGACGATGTCGAGCTTGTCAAGGTCGCGAAAGCGCACTTCTTCGAGGTTATCAAGTTCACCGCCAAAGACGAGATGCAGCAATTGTTTTTCCACGTTGTCAATCTCCCGGATGGGTTAGTCGCCCGCAATGGTCATTGAGCGGATCAAAATACTCGGCGCGTTCGTTGCGCCGGTGAACTCAAGATCATCCGCTGGCGTCAGATCAGCGAACATTTCTATCAGGTTGCCCGCAATCGTGATCTCGCTCACCGGATAGGCGACGGCGCCGTTTTCAAGCCAGAAGCCTGAACATCCGACGGAATAATCGCCGGTGTTGCTGTTCACCTGCGGGCCGAACATGTCCGTCATCAGGAGGCCGTCGCCGGCGTCGCGCAACAGATCCTGAAAGCGCGCCGCGCCGGGCTTCATATAAAGGTTGGTCGAGCCGGCGCCGGGCGGGCCGCCGACGCCGCGCCGCGCGCGTCCGTTTGTCTCCAAATTGAGCTGGCGCGCCTGCGAGGCGTTCAAAAACCAGTCCGTCAGGACGCCTTGATCGATCAGCGCCATCTTCGCGGCGGCGACGCCTTCACCGTCAAACGCCTTTGAGCCGTGCCCGCGTTTAATCAATGGATCGTCAATGATATCGACGAAGGCGGGGAATACCTGTTGGCCTTTTTTGTCTTTCAAAAAGCTGACGCCGCGCGCGATCGCTGCGCCATTGACCGCGCCGGCGAGATGTCCGAGCAGGGAAGACGACAGCCGCTTATCGAAGATGACCGGCGCGCTCTGGCTTTTGACTTTGCGCGGGCCGAGACGTTCGACGGTGCGCTCGCCGGCCCGCAATCCGATCGCTTCCGGCGCGCGCATGTCGCTGGCGTGGGTTTTGGAATCGTAGTCGTAATCGCGCTCCATGCCATTGTCGTCCTGCGCAAGGACGCTGACCGACACCGAATGATGCGAGCCGCCTGAGGCGCCGAAAAAACCGTCCGACGTGGCGAACCATTTCGACCCCTCGCCGTAGCTTGCGCCCGCGCCGGAGGAATTGACGACGCCTTTGACGCCGAGCGCTGCTTCCTCGCACGCCGCTGCGCGTTCCTTCAGGCGCTCCGTACCCGGCTCATCGAAATCGCCGAGATCAAGATCGGGGAATGGCGGGGCCGCGAGCCGCTCTTTCGGGGCGAGGCCGCAATAGGGGTCTTCCGGCGCCGTCTTGGCCATCGAGGCGCAGCGCTCGACAAGGTCGCCCAGCGCGCCGGGCGTTGTGTCCGTGGTAGACACGCTCGCCTGCCGCTTGCCGACAATGATCCGCAAGCCGAGATCGAGGCCTTCGGCGCGTTCGACGTCTTCAAGCTTGCCAAGTCGCCATGAGACGCTGTGCGATACGGCGTTGTAAAGCACCGCATCGGCGGCGTCGGCGCCGGCGGCTTTCGCCTGCGTCAGGAGCGAGTCGAGAAGGTTTTCAGCTGTTTGATCATCCATAGGCCGCCGGGATAGAGCCTTGCGCGGCGAGCCGCAAGCCGGTCGGCGCTCGGCCCCCGGCGTCCGGCGTCGATATGAACAGCGCCGCCGGCGCGGCCGCGGCGGGCTCAGCCCGTTTGCGCCGCTGCGCCTTCGATCCAGGCTTTCATGCCGCCTAGGCCCATGATGGTTTTCATATAGGCGGCGCAATCATCGTCCATGGCGACCGGCCCGTAGGTGACAAAACGCGTCACCACGGGCGCATACATGGCGTCGGCGATCGAAAAGGCGCCAAAAAGAAACGGCCCGCCGGCGCCGAACTTTCGCCGGCTCTCAGACCAGAGCGCCAGGACCCTGTCGATGTCGCGTTGCACGCCGCCGCTCGTCAGATGCCCGATGTCGCGCTTTAAAACCTGCATCGGCCAGACCGCGCGCAATGGCGCAAAGCCTGAATGCATCTCCGCGCTGATCGAGCGCGCCAGCGCCCGCGCCGCACGGTCTTCGGGCCAGAGATTTTTCTCCGGATAAAGATCGTTCAAATATTCTGCAATCGCCAGCGAGTCCCACAATTGGACGCTCTCGCCGCCCTGCGCATGCGTGAGGAACGGCACCAGCCCAGAGGGTGATTTCTCTTTCAGGATCGATCGCGTTTCGGGACGATCAAGCAGGATCGTCTCTTCGGTAAAGGCAATGCCTGTCTCTTTCATCAAAAGCCACGGCCGCAGCGACCATGAAGATAAATTCTTGTCGCCTATTGTGAGCGTTAATGAGTTCATCGGGTCTCGCTCCTGATTTTCAACCGGCTATCGGCGGGTCAGAAAATTCGCCATCCACCGGGCGAGAATGTGCCGGTCGGTGTCGTGGTCTGCAAGCGTTTGAAGCCCCGCGCGCACGGTGTCGGGCGCAATGCTGTCCCGCCGGAAGCGGAGGAGGGCGGCCGCAAACGCATGGTCAAACTCCGGGTGCATTTGCAGTGATATCGCCGGACCCTCGCCATAGGCGAGCGCGCCATGGGGGCAAAAAGAAGAACCGGCGAGCGTCACGGCGCCGGGCGGCGCTTCAACAACCTGATCCTGATGCGAGAGCGCGCACCGGATGGCCGTGCGGGGCGGCGTCATCCAGCCCGCATCGGCGGCGACGCGATATTCATGAACGCCGACGCCCCAGCCTTTATCTGATTTTTCAACACGCCCGCCGAAAGCCTGCGCCATCAACTGATGGCCGAAGCAGACGCCGATCTGCGGCGTTCCCGCGGCGGCCGCTGCGCGCACAACGTCTTCCGCCGGCGCAATCCAGTCATGTCCTTCGTAGACGCCGGCGGCCGACCCGGTAATGATCAAGCCATCGACATCTTCGACGGCGGGCGCGCGCCCGGTCTCGTGGATTGCGACGCTCTTAAAAGAAAATCGGTTATCGACGCCGCGGAGCAAAGTCTCGAACATGGCCGCGTAACCGCCAAACTGCGCCTTTAGCGGCGGCGCCGGCGCGCCCGTCTCCATAATCAGAATGCGCATTTCTATTCCGCTGGGCTATTCCGCTGGCGTCCCGGGGTGGGTTTTGTCAATCGTCTTGCGAATAACGGGCGGAAACCGGTCGCGGTATTGACGCAGATTTTTGTCGAGCACCGGCCATTTGCTGCGCATACGTTTAATGAGCCGCTGGAACGCCGGTATGTACGGCGCCCACAGCGCAAAGCCGATGGTGATCATGATCAGGCCCAGCGGGATCGGCAGCGGCAACACGATGAGCCCGACGATGAGCAATACGGTCCCGAGCGCTTGATGAATGATCGGCAGCATGCCGAGGCCGGCTCCTTCGGTTTCGCCGGGCGGGCCTCCCCCCAGACGTTGGCAATCGTGCGAAGATAGGACCTCGCGGCCAATAGTAAAGCGGGGCCCGCGTCGCCTTCATGGTCGCCGGACCGGCGCCCCCGCAATGCGCTCTCTCAATGCGCCCCCTCAATGCGCCCCCGACCGGCGCGACGCATGCGCGGTCATGGCGCGGTTAATCGCGGCGGGCGGCGATGGCGCGCCCTGTCGCCCCGGCGTATCACTACGATCCTGAACGACTTCAAGAGCGCCATCATGTCATACAAATCCTTACGAGATTTTATCGAAAAGCTCGAAGCCGACGGCGAGCTGGTGCGCGTCTCGGCGCCGGTTTCCACGGTTCTGGAAATGACGGAAATCCAGACCCGGCTGCTTGCCGAAGGCGGTCCGGCGGTGCTTTTCGAAAAGCCGGTTCTGGAAGACGGGCGGATCAGCGATATGCCGGTGCTGGTCAATCTTTTCGGGACAGTCAAACGCGTCGCCATGGGGGTCACGCTGAAGACCGGCGGCGACGGGGCGGGCGGCGCGCCCGGCGAGGGCGCGCGCACGGACGCCGAAGCCTTGCGCGCGGTCGGCGAGACGCTCGCATTCCTGCGCCAGCCGGAACCGCCGGGCGGGCTGAAGGACGCGCTTGAATTAATCCCGCTCGCCAAGACGGTTCTGTCGATGAAGCCGTCAACCCGGATGATGGGCGCGCCCTGTCAGGAAATCGTCCTCCAAGGCGAGGACGTCAATCTTGATGCCCTGCCGATCCAGACCTGCTGGCCCGGCGAGCCGTCGCCGCTGATCACCTGGCCGCTGATCGTCACCAAGGGCCCGTCGTCGTCGAAGGAAGACGACTTCAATCTCGGTATTTACCGTATGCAGAAGATCGGCCGCAACAAGACGATTATGCGCTGGCTCGCCCATCGCGGCGGCGCGCAGCAATATGGCCGCTGGGAAAAAGAAAAACGCGACCCCCTGCCGGCGGCCGCCGTTCTTGGCGCGGACCCGGGCGTCATTCTGGCGGCGGTGACGCCAGTGCCGGACACGCTTTCTGAGTATCACTTTGCGGGACTGATGCGCGGGCGCAAGGCTGAGCTGGTCGATTGCAAAACCGTGCCGCTCAAAGTGCCGGCGGAGGCCGAAATTGTCCTAGAGGGCCATGTCTCACTTGATGAGTATGCAGATGAAGGGCCCTATGGCGACCACACCGGGTATTATAATTCGGTTGAGCGGTTTCCGGTGTTCACGATTTCAGCAATCACCATGCGGAAGAACCCGATTTATCTCTCGACCTTTACGGGCCGGCCGCCGGACGAGCCGAGCGTTCTCGGGGAAGCGCTGAACGAGGTCTTTATTCCCCTCCTGCAGCAGCAATTTCCCGAAGTCACCGATTTCTGGTTGCCGCCCGAAGGGTGCAGCTATCGGATCGCGGTCATTTCGATGAAGAAAGCCTATCCCGGTCACGCCAAACGCGTGATGATGGGGGCGTGGTCGTATCTGCGTCAGTTTATGTACACCAAATGGGTGATCGTCGTTGACGATGAGATCAACGCCCGCGACTGGAAAGACGTCATGTGGGCCCTCTCTACACGGATGGACCCGGCGCGCGATATCACCGTGATTGAAAATACGCCGATCGATTATCTCGATTTCGCCTCGCCGGAATCCGGTCTCGGATCGAAAATCGGCCTCGACGCCACCAACAAGCTGCCGCCGGAAACCCATCGCGAATGGGGCGAGCAAATCCGCATGGACAAGGACGTCGTCGCCAAAGTTGACGGGATGTGGCGCGAGCTGGGCCTGCCCGGAACCGGTAAATCGATTTGGCGATAGGGCGCCTGCGGCGCGCCGGTATTGTGTGGCTCGCATCTGGCCCGCGGGCGGTCTATATGTCGCTTTCATCAAACGAGCGCGCTTCGCTTCCGGATGCTCTTCCCTGACGGTCATTGCGATCCCGGCGCAGAAGACGACGACGACAATTTGAGCGCACAGAGCTATGTTCCACAAAGGGATCAGCAGGATCGGCGCAAGTCTTTGCGGGCGCGCATTCGCGCCGCATCGCCATGACGCCTATGCGATCAGCCTGACGCTTGGCGGCATCCAGGCGTTCGATTATCGCGGCGTTTCGCGTTCATCGGCGCCGGGACAAGTTGTTGTCCTTTATCCGGACGAGCTGCACGATGGCCGCGCCGGAACGGACGACGCGTTCACATTTCGAACGCTATATATTCAGCCGGCAATTATCAGTGCAATTTTGGGCAATGCGCCGTTGCCTTTTGTCAAAGAAGGCGTTTCTTCCTGTCCGGCGTTGCTCGCCGCCGTGCGCGTCGTCCTCGACGACCTTAGTGAACCGCTCGAAGGG
The DNA here is from genome assembly GCA_038531315.1 of Pseudomonadota bacterium. Lineage (GTDB taxonomy): Bacteria > Pseudomonadota > Alphaproteobacteria > Caulobacterales > Parvularculaceae > JAJFFW01. Next base: position 40,915 of record JBCBBT010000008.1, on the reverse strand, counting down.
CTTGAACTTGAAGACGCCCTTTACAACATCGCCGTCGCGCTTTGCGCTTGTGATCAAAGGCCGCAAAAAGTTGAAACAGCGAATTTGCGTGCTGTTCACCGTGCGAAAAGTTTTCTCGACGCTAACATCGCCGGAACGGTTTCGCTGCAGGATATCGAATTGGCCGCCGGTCACGATCGCTATGCGCTGACGCGTGATTTCCGGCGCTTTTTCGGCACCAGTCCTTATCGATATCTTGTCATGCGCCGCATTGAAAATGCGTGTGCAATGTTGCTGGCGGGCGCAACGATCGCCGCTGCAGCCGCAGAGGCCGGTTTTGCAGACCAAAGTCACTTCACGCGCCATTTTAAGAAAGCCTACGGGCTGACGCCCGCCCGGTGGCGCACGATCGTTCAAGACGCCCGGGGTTGATTTGCGCTAATCGCGCTGAATGACCATTGATCGCGATACAAATCAGCTAGTCCCGCCGGGGCGGCTGGCGTTGGAAATCTTGTTTTTCGTGGCGCTCGCATTTGCGATTAAGCAGCTGTTCTTGATATTTTTCTGGCGTTTTGCGGGGCCATTGTCGCTGTACGTCCTGCTTATACTCCTGACGATCTATTTGCGTTCGCAAGGGTTGCGGTGGCGGGACTTTGGGTTGGCGCCGCTGAAGACGTGGCGTTCAAGGGTGTTGATCCTTCCCCAGACATTACTGGCGCTTGCGGCGTTTGCCGGGGCCGTTGCGCCGATCCTGTTGCTTGGCGAACACTATGAAATCGAATTCATAACCACCGTGCCCGAAGGCGTCGACGAGCGGTTCGGCGATGTCGAGGCGAATCCGGCAATGTTTTTATTGTGGCTCGCGATCGTATGGACCGCCGCAGCTTTCGGCGAAGAAATGTTTTTTCGCGGCTATCTAGTGACCCGTCTCAGCGCATTATTTCGCCCTACCCCAGTCGGACCGATATTGGCCATTATCATCGCTGCGCTCATTTTCGGCGTCGGTCATATCTATTATCAGGGTCTACGAGGCTTCGTTATTACAGGCGCCATCGGGATCGCCTTCGGCGGCGTTTTCTTGTTGTTAAAAAGAAATTTGTGGCCGCTGATATTGTTGCACGGCCTGATGGACACTGCGGTTTTTACCATCACCTTCCTGGGTATAGATCCATCCTGACGGTGCGCATCAATCAGCCTCGAGGAAAGATCGTTGCTGCCGTCGATTGCCTACATTCGATACGCCGGGCGCACAGTGTGGCCGACAATCGACCGTCCAATGGGCCAGAGCGAATAGCCGGCGAGCTTCAGGTGCGCCCAGGCGAAGGGCAGTCCGATTATTGTGATCGCAAGGCCGATCGCGGCGACGAAATGGCCCAGCGCGAGCCACCAGCCGGCGAGCACGAACCAGATCAGATTGCCGATAAAGCCGAGGGGCCCCGTGCCGATATCCGGTCCGTAAAGGCCTTCGCGCGAGACCGGCCGCGCGCCGAACGGCCACAGCGTGTAAACGCCGTTGTCCCATGCGGCGCGCGCCCATGGCAGGCCGATAATTGTAATGGCCATGATCAGTGCAGCGACAAACCACCCGAGCGCCGCGAGCGCGCCGCCGAGCACCAGCCACAAGATATTCAACAGAACCGAAAGCGGATCGGTCTGGGCTTCGCCTGACAATGGGTGATCGCGAAACATGAAATCCCTCCTGACAACACCCTGGATGTAGGGCGCGCAGGAGGGTTTTTTTAGCGGACGCGCGATCGGTTCGCCGCGCCGACACGGCGCCTGATCGCGCTTTGCAGGCGCGATCATCGAGGCGCCGGCGAAAAATGGCCGCTAGCGCGCAAGCATGGCGACTAGGGCGCAAACATGGCGGCTAGCGTCCAAACATGGCGGCTAGCGCCCAAACAATGTGTCGATTGCAATGGCGTCGTCGCGCCCGAACGCCAACAGGACGAGCGAGGCTGCGAAAACCGTCGAGGATGGGAAGAACAGCACCTGACGGGTCTCCGCCGTCAACAGATAGAGCCCCAGCGGATCGGCCAGATATTGCCAGATCGCCGCCGCGCCGAGCCCCAGAACGATCGCTTGCAGCGGATAAACAACAACGCGCATCAGGCCGAGAATGACCAGAACGCCGAGAATGACCTGCGCCGCGCCGAGCGGAAATTGCAACGCCTCCGCGCTCAGATATCCCGAATAGTAGGTGTCCGAAACGCGCTGTGCGGCTTCCGGCGCCGTCGCCTTGATTAACCCCCAGATGATCAGCAAGCCGCCCGTTGTGACGCGCAGCAGAAACAGGACCAAAGCCCTCATATCGCCCTCCGTTTTTATATTTTGGCTTGGTTAAAGCCCGGTCCCCCGCTTCGTCTTATAAACAAACTCGCGGCGAATTCTCGACAAATTTTCATGCCATAAAGAGATTATGAGGATTTGTGATCGGCGATTTCGCGTTATGGCGGCTTTCACGGCGGGGCTCGCCTGCTTTCAGTTGTCTGCGTCCGCCCCCGCGCGAAGCGCAGTCACGATAGGCGCGCGAAGCGCAGTTACGACAGGCGCGCAAAGCGCTGTGACGCCAATTGCGCAAAGTCCCGCGCCGCTCGGTGAGCGCATTTCCGAGGCGGCGCGCGCGCGCACGCACCATCGCGTCGTCTACGATCCGGCCTATGTGTCGCTCGCCTATCCGGGCGGCGACGTCCCGCCTGACCGCGGGGTCTGCGCCGATGTAATCGTGCGGGCGCTGCGCGGCGTTGAACTCGATCTTCAGGTGCTGATCCATGAGGACATGCGCGCGGCCTTCGCCGCTTATCCCCGCATCTGGGGTCTTCAGCGTCCTGACAGAAATATTGACCACCGGCGCGTTCCCAATATCGAAACATTCCTGACACGGATTGGCGCGCGTCTCGCGGCGAGCGCCGCGCCCGTGGACTATCAGGCTGGCGATATCGTCGCGTGGAATTTGCGCGGCGACGCAGGCTCCTTGCCGCATATCGGGATCGTCACCGATCGCATCGGCGCATCGGGATGGCCGATGGTCGTCCACAATATCGGCGAGGGGCCGCGCGAAGAGGACGTTCTTTTTTCCTGGCCCATGACAGGTCATTATCGTCTGACCAGCGACATCGCCGTCGCGCGGGCGCAAAGCCGCGCGCCCGCGCGTTAGCCCGCGCCGCCGGGCGCGCGCAGCAGCCCGCGAGGAGAGGTCGGGCGCTTTCGTTGGTCTACAAACCGAGTTGTTTTCTGATATCGCCGGGCGATGCGCCGCCTGCGCGCAGCGCGCGCAACGTCACGGCCTTGTCGCGCTTGGCGAGCCGCTTGCCGGTTTCATCGGTGATCAGTTTGTGCGTGCGATAAACCGGATGCGGCGCGTCAAGAAGCGCTTGCAGGAGCGTGTGAAGATGCGCCGCCTCGGCGAGGTCTTCGCCGCGAATAACGTGGCTGACGCCCTGTAACGCATCGTCATGCACCGATGCGAGGTGATAGCTGGCGCCGGCGTCTTTTCGGGCGATCACAGCGTCGCCGAATTTTTCCGGCGCCGCGCGGAAGGTTTTGGCGGCCTCGCCCTCAAGGCTCTCGGTTGTAAAAGCGAGCGTTGAAAACCGCGCGCCGAGGGCCTCGCGCGCCCGGTCGATCGACAGCCGCCACGCGAAGGGCGCGCCGCGTTCAATGAGCGCATTTTCTTCGTCTGCGGGCAATGGCCCGCCCCTGTAAACGGGGCCTTCCGGTCCCGCAGGCGGCGCATGCGGCGCGCTGGCGATGGCGTCCGCGACTTCCTTTCGGGTTTTGAAGCAACGATAGACGACGCCTTTGTCGATCAACCGCGTCAGTGCGGCTTTATAGTCTGAAAAATGATCTGACTGCCGACGAACCGGCGATGGCCATGAAAGACCGAGCCAGGATAAGTCTTCCAGTATCGCGGCTTCATATTCTGGTTTGCAGCGCCCTTTGTCGATGTCTTCGATCCGCAAGAGACATGCGCCGCCGGCGTCCCTGGCGGCTCTGGCGGCGACCAGCGCCGAATAGGCGTGCCCGAGGTGCAGATAGCCCGTCGGGGAGGGCGCAAAACGCGTAACAAAAGACCGAGCCGGCATGGCGCTTGTCTACGCGAGTCGGATGGGGCCTTCAAACGCCGCCGCGCTGCGTCTTAAAATGCCGCGCGACAAAAAAAGAGCGCCTCATCAAAGAGGCCCTTGTTGATTGGAAAGCTGAAAAGGAGCGTTACCTGCGCCGAAACAGCCGCAAAGCGCCGGCGCCGATCAGGAACAAACCGATGGCGCCCGGCGCCGGGACCTGGCTCAGCTGGCCGCGAATTTCCCCGCCGCCAAAAAGATCGGTATGCACATTAATATAGAAATTTCCGGCGATCAGCTCGTTCACGAAATCGTCGAATGTCAGCATCGAGCCCGATTGCGCGACGGCGTCGGCGAAGGAAAAATCAGTGATCGTCAGCGAAAACCCGTCCGCCGTGTCCTGATAGGCGGCGCTGTCGAAGGCAAACGGCACGATGATCGGCCCGTTGATCCCGAAGGCGGCGTTGTGCAGATGCACCGGGCCGAGATCGGCGTTAGCAATCAGACCGTCATTTAACGCGTCGAGATCAATGCCGACGACATTGAGGCTGAACGAAACCGATTGCGCGACCGTATCGACCAGCAACAAGCCGTCGCCGAAAGCGTCTGTGATAACGGGGTCGGGGACTTCTTGCGATCCGTCGAGCGCGCCGGCAAATTGCAGGACTTCCGCCGAGGCGGGCGTGAGGGGCGCCGCCGCCGCGAACGCAGCAGCGATCACCGCCGCGATTTTTGCTCTGTAGTCAAATGATTTCATTAGTCTCCCTCCAAGAATAAACTCAGCCAGTCAAACGCAACGCTTTTCCTCTACCGGATCGAGCGGCGCTGCGCCAGCGCAGCGTGAAAAATACTCCTTAAGCGTCCCTTTTCAGGGAACGGCACGAGCGTCTTCGGCGACGCGGCCGGCGGCGTTCCACCATATGCGTCGATCGACGTGCTATGAGCGTTTTACCGACGCAAACGCAGCGCATTATCAGCACGGAGCGTCAGCGGATTTTGTGATCAAGGGCGCCGCAAACAACAGCGACAGCGAATAAATCATTGAAAGTACAGTATAAATTAATCAGTTGGCGAGTTTCTTGCGAGCCCGTTCTGATATATAATATCATTCTGTGATGCGTGTGATGTAGGCCACAAACGCGCGGGGCCAGCGCCTTATATCGAGACCACAATCGGGGAATGGGTCAATGACGGCGGTCGATAAAAGTCTCTTATACGAATTGCGCCAGCACGATTTTTTCAAAGTGCTGGACGATGAGGCGTTGGGCGAACTGGTCGGGCTGACGCAGACGAAGATTTTCAGCGCCCGCAAAGCGATTTTCAATCAGGGCGAAGACGGCGACAGCTTGTTCGTGATCTTGTCAGGGCGCGTCAAAATCGTGACGATATCCCCAGCGGGCAAAGAAACAGTTTTGTGTTTCATGGGCCCCGGCGAAGTTCTGGGTGAAATTGCAGTTCTCGACAGCGGCCCGCGCACGGCCGGCGCGATCGTGATTGAAAAAACCCGTGCGCTCGTCCTGCGGCGGAGCGTCTTCATGGGATTTCTTGAAGAACACCCGAAGGCGGCGCTTAATATTATCCGTGTGCTGTGCGGCCGGCTGCGCAAGACCGACAAATTCGTTGAGGAAATGACGACATTGCAGGCGGGCCCGCGCCTTGCGCGGGCTTTGTTGCGCCTGGCCAGTCAGTACGGAAAGGTTCAGCCCTCCGGCGGTGTTCTTGTGGATATCAAGTTGAGCCAGGCCAATCTCGGCGCCCATGCCGGCGTCGTCCGGGAAAATGTCAATCGTCACCTCAAAATGTGGGAAGACGACGGGGTTCTTGAAGGCAAGGATGGGCTGATCATGCTCCATCGCCCCGAAGCGCTGGAACAGATTGCCGATAGCCTCAACTAGGCGTGGTCTACAGAAATTTCGGTCCGCCCAGACAAAATTTCCAGGCGACAACCACGATCCAGTGAAAAAAGATGGCGCACCATAGCGAGCGTGTCGTCAGGGCAATGATCGATGCAGTCGCGCCAAGCAGTGCGGCAATCAGCAAAAATATTGGATCGAAGAACAGCGGGCGCGCGGTTTTCAGGAGATAGGTTGCGTTGAGTGGATGCCAGATGATGAACAGGGCCAAAGACGCCGCTGCGGCGAAAGCCAAAGCATGCTTGGAGCCACGCGCTTGAACGGCGAGGAGCGGTCCTCTGAACACCAGTTCTTCCAACAATGCTGGCGCAATGAATGCAATCGCCGCAACGCGCAGAACGTCCTGGACATCGGTATTGATTTCAAAGCTGAACAATCCGCCGGGGAACCCGATTGCCGCCGCCGCTATCGCGAACAAAACTGTAAAAAGCGCTGTGTACGCCCAATCGCGAAAAGACGGTATGCGCAAAACCGCTTACGCCGCCGCGCCGCCGACCGTTAGCGCGTCGATCTTGATCGTCGGCTGGCCGACGCCGACGGGGACGCCCTGGCCCGCCTTGCCGCAAACGCCGACGCCGGGATCGAGCGCAAAGTCATCCCCGATCATTGAAACGCGCGTCAGTACGCTTGGGCCGTCGCCGATCAGCGCCACGTTTTTGAGGGGCGCCCCTACCTTGCCGTCCTTCACCCTGTAGGCCTCGGTGCAGTTGAAAACGAATTTGCCCGAGGTGATGTCGACTTGCCCCCCCGCAAAGTTAACGGCGTAAATGCCGTCCTTCACGGTTTTCAGGATTTCTTCCGGGCTGTGCGCGCCGTTCAGCATGAAGGTGTTGGTCATGCGCGGCATCGGCACATGCCCATAGCTCTCGCGGCGGCCATTGCCGGTCGGCGCCACGCCCATCAGCCGCGCGTTGAGCCGGTCCTGCATATAGCCTTTCAGGATTCCGTCTTCGATCAGAACCGTGCGCGCGGTCGGCGTGCCTTCGTCGTCGACCGTGAGCGAGCCGCGCCGGCCCTCGATTGCGCCGTCGTCGACGACAGTGACGCCGGGCGCGGCGACGCGCTCGCCGAGACGGCCCGCAAACGCTGATGTTTGCTTGCGGTTGAAGTCGCCTTCAAGGCCGTGACCGATGGCTTCGTGCAGCAGGATGCCAGGCCAGCCGGGGCCGAGAACAACTTCCATTTCGCCGGCTGGCGCCGGTTCAGCCTCAAGGTTGACGAGCGCCTGGCGCAGCGCCTCATCGACCTGCGCCCGCCAGGCGTCGGGCGTGACATACGCGGCGTAGCCCTCGCGGCCGCCGGCCCCGTGGCTGCCGGTTTCCTGGCGGTCGCCGTCGCCTGCCGTGACCGACACGTTAAGCCTGACCAGAGGGCGGAAATCGCGCACCACCTCGCCGCCGGGGCGCATGATTTCAATCGCTGACCACTCGCCCGAGAGCGACGCCGAGACCTGGCGCACGCGCTGATCCTTTGAGCGCGCATAATCGTTGATCTCCTCCAGCAATTTGGTCTTGTCGGAAAAAGACATGCCGCCGAGCGGGTTTTCGTCGGTGTAAAGCTGCGCGTTGGTGCGCGCAGGTCCGTCGGCCATCGCGCCGCTTTTGCCCGATTTCACGGCCTGCACAGCTTCCGCCGACCGCTTCAGCGCGGCCTCCGAGAGGTCGGATGCATGCGCATAGCCTGTTGATTCACCGCAAACAGCGCGCAGGCCAAACCCTTGTTCGACGTCGTAACTCGCTGTTTTCAGGCGGTTATCGTCAAATACAAACGCCTCTGACTGGGCGTATTCCAGATAGAGTTCGCCGTCGTCGGCGTCCTTTAAGGCGTCATCAAGGATCGATTGCGTGCGGGACTGATCGAGATCGGTGCGGGAGAAGAAGAGGGATTTTTCCATACCCGACACATATGCTGCGCGTTCGCGCTTGCCAAGCAAGCCGCGCGCATCCGCCCTCGCAGCGAGGGAAGGGGGCCTCGCCAAGTCGGGATCGCCGCGCGATGACGCGCCGCGCAAGCGCCGCCAATCGGTCGCTTATGCGACCATTTTTCCGAGCGTTTTCGCATGACGATAAGGTTGGCGCCGGCCTATAACCTCGCGTAATCACATCGATAAAGGGGCGCAGATTTCCGCGGCGCACCCTACGGCAAGAGACAGGCGACTGCACAATAATGAAACGACAACGATTTAACGGTTTGGAAATTTCGAGACGGCGTCTCGCGGCGGTTTTCGCCGGGGGCGGCGCGGCTGGCGCAGCCGGCGCGGCTGTCGCCGCCGAAGGTCATGCGCAGGACGGCGGCATCACCCTGCTGCCGGCCGGATCGGCGCTCGCCGCCGAAGTGCACAGTTTCCACAACTGGGTTTTGATGCCCGTCATGGTCGGCATCAGCCTGTTTGTTCTGGCGCTCCTGCTTTACGTGATGGTGCGCTACAACCAGAAAGCCAATCCGGTGGCGCGCCGGTTTAGCCACAACACTCTGGTGGAGATCGTCTGGACCGGCGTGCCAATCCTCATCCTGCTTTTTATCGCGCTGTTTTCATTTGACCTTCTGTACAAAGAAGATGTGATGCCGGACGGCCGGCAAGTTGTCGTCCAGGCGGACGGCGGCGCGACAACGGTGGTTTTCCCGAACGATTTCACCGCGAAACGTAAAGTCACGCGGCCAAAACATCTCGATGTTATTGTTGAAAACGCAAATGGCGCGGAAAAGCTCGCTTATCGCACCGGGTTCACCGTTGAAGGCCTGGGCGAGGAAGAAGTGGTCGTCACGCTCAACGAAACGCCCCCGGTCGGCTCTAACGTGATTGTCCGCGGCGGCCGCTCGCGCGTCGGCCCCACGAAAGTGCTTGGCCTCTTTGGCGAGGATCGCACTGAAATCGCAACCGCGCCGACGGTCACGATCAAGGTCAGCGGATATCAGTGGGGCTGGTCTTATTCCTATCCGGACTTTGGCGACTTTGAGATCACCTCAAACATGTTGCCGGAGAATGAGACGACGCCGGAGCTTTACCGTCTGGCGGTCGACAATCCGGTCTATATTCCAGCGGGCGAGACCATCCGCATTACAACGACGGCGCGGGACGTCATCCATTCATGGGCGCTGCCGAATTTCGCCATCAAGGTGGATGCTGTTCCGGGGCGGATCAACGAGACATGGTTTAAGGCCGACGTTGAAAACACATATTATGGTCAGTGCTCGGAAATTTGCGGCATCAAACACGCCTTTATGCCGATTGAGGTGCGCGCCGTCTCGCGCGAAGAGTTTATGGCGTGGGTTAATGAACAGCGCGAGTTGAACGGCATGGAACCGATGGCCGCGGCCCCGGCGCAACCCGCAGTGAAGACCGCGGCGGCCCGCCTCGGTGAAACGCAATAGTTGGGAAAGACGTAAAAAAGATGGCAGACGCACAAACCGCTTCCGCGCATGACGATCACGACCATACGCCGTCATTTTTTGTTCGCTGGTTCTGGTCGACGAACCATAAGGATATCGGCACGCTTTATCTGATCTTCGCCATCCTGGCGGGGATTATCGGCGGCGCCATGTCGGGACTGATGCGCATGGAGCTCGCCGAGCCGGGCGTTACATTCCTGACGATGTTCTCCGGCGGCGACGTCGATGCGGCGTCCAACTTCTACAATGTCCTGATCACGTATCACGGCCTCATCATGATCTTCTTCATGGTGATGCCGGCGATGATCGGCGGTTTCGGCAACTGGTTTGTGCCAATCATGATCGGCGCGCCGGACATGGCGTTCCCGCGCATGAACAATATCTCGTTCTGGCTTTATGCGGCGTCGGGCGTTCTGATCACGCTGTCGCTTTTCGTTCCGGGCTACGGCTCCAATATCGGGTTCGGCGGCGGCTGGGTCCTTTACCCGCCCTTGTCGACGAAAACCGGCAGCCCCGGGCCGGCGATGGATCTTTTGATCCTGTCGCTTCACCTGGCGGGCGCGTCGTCGATCTTGGGCGCGATCAACTTCATCACGACGATCTTCAACATGCGCGCGCCGGGCATGACGCTCCACAAAATGCCGCTGTTTGCGTGGTCGGTGCTGATCACCGCGTTCCTGCTCGTGTTGTCATTGCCCGTGCTGGCGGGCGCGATCACGATGTTGCTGACCGACCGGAATTTCGGCACGTCATTCTTTAACGCCGCCGGCGGCGGCGACCCGATCCTCTATCAGCACCTGTTCTGGTTCTTCGGTCACCCGGAAGTCTACATTCTGATCCTGCCGGGCTTCGGGATTATCTCACACATCGTCTCGACATTTTCGAAAAAGCCGATCTTTGGCTATCTCGGCATGGCCTACGCCATGGTCGCCATCGGTTTTGTCGGCTTCATCGTCTGGGCTCACCATATGTATACGGTCGGTCTCAGCGTGAACATGAAGGCCTATTTCGTCGCCGCCACCATGGTCATTGCGGTGCCCACCGGCATCAAAATTTTCTCGTGGATTGCGACGATGTGGGGCGGGTCGCTTGAATTCAAGACGCCGATGTTGTGGGCGATTGGCTTCATCTTCCTCTTTACGGTCGGCGGCGTGACCGGCGTTCTCCTCGCCAACGCCGGCATCGACCACTATATGCACGATACGTATTATGTCGTGGCGCACTTCCATTACGTGCTGTCGCTCGGCGCTGTCTTCGCGATTTTTGCCGGCTGGTATTACTGGTTCGGCAAGATGACCGGAAAGATGTACCGCGAATGGCTCGGTCAATTGCACTTCTGGCTGATGTTTATCGGCGTCAACGTCATCTTCTTCCCGCAGCACTTCCTCGGCCTGCAGGGCATGCCGCGGCGGTACGTCGACTACCCGGAAGGCTACGCCTACTGGAATGAAATTTCGACCTACGGTTATTTCATCATGGTGCTGGCGATGGCTGTCTGGGTCGTTCATCTGATCGATTCATTCTTCGTCTACGGAAAGAAAGCGCCGGCGAACCCGTGGGGCGAAGGCGCCACCACGCTGGAGTGGACCTTGCCGTCGCCGCCGCCTTTCCACCAGTTCAACGAGCTGCCGCGGTTCGACAAAGGCGACGCCAAAGCGTTCTGAGCACCGGACGCTCCCAGTGGCGCGGCTGCCTGATCAATCAGCCGCGCACAGGCAGGCGGCGAAGATTTCTGAAAAAACCCGCAAACGGAGCGTTTGCGGGTTTTTTATTGCCTGAAAGGCGCCGACCGAACGTTGCTGTTTGAACCTTGGCGCCTTGAGTATTGAGCGTCTCATTAACTGAGCGCCCCGATTACTGGTCGCCCCGAGCACTGGTCGCCCGATCACTGGTCGCCCTGATTAGAAAGCGCCGCATGGCTGCGTTATTTGCGCCGCCGCCCTCGCCGCGTATAGTCGCGGGGGGCTGCGTCAAACGGGGAATGGCGCGCATTTGCGCGCTGGGGCGCGCTCAACGGGGCTATGGAGGGCGACAATGTTGGATATGATTTGGACGGATGTCAGCGGTATCCTGCGCGGCACATTCCTGCAGGGCGATCTGATCAGTCTTCTGATCGCGTTTGGCTCGGTGGCGATTGCGGCGCTGGTGATGCGTTCGGGCCGTCAGATCGGCTCGATGACGCTGCTGGCGCTGGTCTTGTTTGTGATCGGCGGCTATCTGCGCGGCGTCTTCGCCGGGTCGGCGGGCGAGGCGGCGGCGGTTTCAAATCGCTTCGGGGCGCAGCTGGAGGCGAGTTGGGGCCAGTTTATGGACATGCAGGCGGGCACGCTTCTCGCCTATTTCATTGCGTTCATGATCCTGATTTTCCTGATGTTCGCCCTGAAATCGATCGTCGCGCGCGGCTGAGCCGGGCCATTATCGGCGCTTGGCGCCGCCCCGACATCGGCGCTTGACGCCGCTCCGACGGGCGCCGGCGCCAGCGACAGCGGGACGCGCTAAAATTGCGCGCCCGCCGCTTTGCCTGCGCGCCCGTTTCAGGCATAACCCGCGCCATGAGCGACACAATAATGACCTCAGAAATGACCCCGGGCGGCGCGGCGCCTGCGCGCCCAGGCGCGCCTGCGCACTATGAGGCTGCCGGACCGAAAGACTATTTCGACCTGCTCAAGCCGCGCGTCATGTCGCTGGTTATTTTCACCGCGCTCGTGGGCATGATCCTCGCGCCGGCGCCAGCGGGCGCGACTGCGAGCTTCAACATTCTTCTGGGCGCGGTCTCGCTGCTCGCCATCGCCGTCGGCGCGGGCGCATCGGGGGCGCTGAACATGTGGTGGGACGCCGACATCGATGCGGTCATGGCGCGCACGGCGCTTCGTCCGATCCCGCGCGGTCTGGTTCCGGCGGAAGAGGCGGCCGGCTTCGGCGGTTTCCTGTCGCTTTTCTCCGTCGTGTTGCTGGCTTTGTCGTCCAATTACCTCGCCGCGGGGCTTTTAGCCTTCACGATCTTTTTCTACGTCGTCATTTATTCGATGTGGCTGAAACGCGCGACGCCTCAAAACATCGTCATTGGCGGCGCGGCGGGCGCGCTGCCGCCGGTGATCGGCTGGGCTGCGGTGACCGGGACCGCGCCGCTCGAGGCGTGGGTGTTATTCGCGATCATCTTCCTGTGGACGCCGCCGCATTTCTGGGCGCTGGCGCTCTACCGCGAAGGCGATTACGGCCGCGCCGGCGTTCCGATGATGCCCAATGTCAAAGGCGCGGCGTCGACCCGCCGTCAGATTTTCGTTTACGCGCTGCTCCTCGCGGCTGCGGGGCTCGCGCCGCCGGCGCTCGGCTTTGCGGGACTTTTTTACGGCGCCGCCGCGACAATTTTGGGCGGGCTTTTTGTGATGCGCGCTTACGCTGTCCTGAAGGCGGCGCCCAGCGACAACAAGCCCGCCAAGCGCCTGTTCGGGTTTTCAATTTTTTTCCTCTTTGCGATCTTTGGCGCACTTTTGATCGAGGGGCTCCTCGCCTATGTCTGAAGACATCGATATCGCCAAGACCGATGAGCCGTCGGCGCCGAACGCTGACGTCGTCGCTGGGGGCGGCGATAAAAAGCGCCGCCAGCGCAACATCGCCATCGCGTTGATGATCGCGGGCTTTGTCCTGCTGGTTTACGTCGTCACCATTATGCGGCTTGGCGGCGCGGTGGCGGAACGCAGTTTTTAGGAGCGTAGGGAGCGATGGTCTCGCGGCTGTCCAAAAACCAGAAAACGGCCTCCATCGTCGCCTTGTGCGTCGCCGGCATGGTCGGCCTTTCTTATGCGGCGGTGCCGGCCTACAAGGCCTTTTGCCAGGTCACCGGCTGGGGCGGCACGACCCAGAAGGCCGACGCCGCGTCCGACGTGATCCTTGAGCGCGAAATCACAATCCGCTTCGACGCAACGACGAATGGCGATTTGCCATGGCGGTTCAAGCCCGAACAGGTCTCGCAGACCTTGCGGATCGGCGAGGCGGGGCTCGCCTTTTATGAGGCCGAAAATCTCTCCGACGCGCCGGTGACCGGTCACGCCACCTTCAATGTGTCGCCCGCCAAAGCCGGCAAGTATTTCTCAAAGATCGATTGCTTCTGCTTCACCGAGCAGACCCTGAAGCCGGGCCAGAAGGTTTCCATGCCGGTGACCTATTTTATCGATCCAGACCTCGCCAATGACCGCAATCTGGCGGAAGTGGAGACGATTACGCTCGCCTATACCTTCTTTCGCTGGGACAGCGCGGGGCCGCAGAAAACGGCTGCGGCCGAATAGCGCGGGCGCTTTTCGCAGCTCGCCAATTCAGGGCGCTTGGCGCGGCGGGCCGGGAAGTTCTATACAGTCTGAAAATTCAGGATATTGAGGGAAAGACGCATGGCAGGCGCTGAGGTCAAACACGATTATCACCTGGTGAACCCGTCGCCATGGCCGTTGCTGGGCTCCATGGCCGCCGCCGTTATGATGATCGGTGCGGTCGCGTGGATGCGCACCGGCGAAGGCGGCATCATGCTTGGCGGCATCGCCGGCGACGGCGGCGCAAAATGGTTCGCGCTTAAAGGCCCGCTTTTGTTTGCGATCGGTCTGGCGGGCGTCTTGACGGTCATGGCCGGCTGGTGGCGCGACGTCATCAAGGAAAGCCTGACTGGCGAAAACACATCGACCGTGGTGCGCCTTGGCCTGCGCTACGGCATGGTCTTGTTCATCGCCTCCGAGGTGATGTTCTTCGCCGCCTGGTTCTGGGCGTTTTTCGGCGCCGCGCTGTTTCCAGGCGCGATGGATCCGGTTCTCCTCGCCGACGGCACGCAGATGTTGAACGCCGACGGACAGCCCGCCCATATTGGCAATGACGGCCGCCTGCACGCGACGGGCGGCGTTTGGCCGACTGAAAACGTAACGCCGCTGAGCCCCTGGGGCCTTCCGCTCGTTAACACGCTCATCTTGTTGCTCTCGGGCACGACCGTGACGTGGGCTCACCACGCTGTTCAGCACAATGATCAAAAAGGCCTGATCTGGGGTCTTGTCGCGACGATCGCCCTCGGTATTTTCTTCACGTTCCTTCAGTACCTTGAATACAAAGAAGCGCTGACGCTGGGGATGTTCAGCTTCATCAATGGCGATATTTACGGGTCTTCGTTTTTCATGGCGACGGGCTTTCACGGCCTGCATGTTGTCATCGGCACGATCTTCCTGATCGTCTGCCTGTGGCGCGCTCTTCAGGGCCATTTCACGCCGGAACGCCATTTCGGGTTCGAATGCGCCGCGTGGTACTGGCACTTTGTCGACGTTGTGTGGCTGTTCCTGTTCGCCTGCATCTATGTGCTGGGCAATGAAGGGCTGCTCTCCTAGGACGAATTTGCGAAACGGGGCTTGGCGTCAATGACCGACTACCCGCCCGTATCGCCTTACGCCGCCGGTCTTAAAGGCGCGTGTCCGCGGTGCGGCGAGGGCGCTTTGTTCGACGGATTTCTCGCGCTTCAAAGCCGATGCGGCGCCTGCGGGCTCGATTACGCTAAAGCCGACAGCGGCGACGGCCCAGCGGTCTTTGTGATCTTTATCGTGGGGTTCCTCAGCGTCTCCCTGGCGGTGATTGTCCGCTACGGCTTCGATGCGCCGATATGGGCGGCGTTTGTTGTGAGCGCGCTTGCGGCGATCGCTATGATACTGGGGCTGCTGCGCCCCCTCAAAGCGACGTTGATTGCGCTTCAATATCGCCACAAGGCCGAAGAAGGGCGCCTCAAACGATGACCGCCGCCGACCATCAAGACGCGGAACCGGCGAACGCCATGCCGCGCAGCTTCCGTTTAAAGCCTGTGGCGGCGTTCGCGACCGCATTGGCCGTCGCCATTCTGGTTAGCCTCGGCGTCTGGCAATTGCACCGCCTTGAATGGAAGAATGATCTCGTCGCGAAAATCGACGCGCGGGTCGCCGCTGCGCCAATCCCGTTTGAGGCGGCGCTGACGCGCGCACGCGCGGGCGAGGATATGACGTATACGCCGGTTACGATCAGCGGGCGTTTCGACCACGCTAGAGAGGCGCATGTCTACGGGACGCTTGACGGTCGCCCGGGCGTTTATGTCTTTACGCCGCTCGCCGCTGACGACAGCGTCGTTTATGTCAATCGCGGCTTTGCGCCGGTCCAGCTGAAGGACCGCGATGCGCGTGCGGACGGGCTTGCGTCATCGCAGGTTCGCGTTGTCGGGTTGTTCCGCGCGCCGCGCGCTTCTTCGGGCGTCGCGGCTCTCGTTCAGCCGCCAGACAATCCCGCACGGAACGAATGGCACCAGCGCAATCCGGAGGCCTTTGCTGCGGCGGCCGCGCTTCAGACCGTCCCCTATTTCATTGATTCAAACGGTGCGGAAAATCCCGGCGACTGGCCGCGCGGCGCGGTGACCCGCACGGACTTTAACAATCGCCATTTTGAGTATGCGCTAACCTGGTTCGGGCTTGCGGCGACCGCCATCGGCGTTTTCATTTTCTTTTCCTTTGAACGGGCGCCGCGTCAGCGCGCATCCGCCGGCGCCGGAGGCGCCGCCTAGAAGAACAAGGCCCGTTTTATGTCGCTGGAGCCGCTCCTCTCCGCCTCATTGGTTATTCAGTTTCACGCCTTCGCCGCGCTGGGCGCGCTGTTGCTCGGGCTCGTTCAGCTCATCGCGCCGAAGGGAACGCTGCCGCATAAGGCGCTCGGCGCCGTCTGGCTTTTCCTGATGGCGATCATCACGATTTCCAGCATCTTCATCATACCGTCCGTACGCGGCTATGATTTGCCGCTGACGCAGTGGTTCAGCTGGATCCATGTTTTTACAATCGCGACAACGCTGGGCATTGTCAGCGGCGTCCGACATCTTCTGCACGGCGGGCCGGCGCTCAAGCGTCACAAATGGCCGTTCATTTCGATCTATGTCGGCGGGCTCGTCGCAGCGGGCGCCTTTACGCTCTTGCCGGGGCGCATCATGAACGCCGTCCTGTTCGGCGGTTAAGCCTCACTCATCGCGCAGCCGCCGGTCATAGGCCGAGACCAGCGTGGTGTACGGATTGACCTTTGTAAACAGCGGTTCATCGTCCGCGCTGGCCGCGTAATTCTCATACATCTCAAAATGAAGATGGATGGTCGTCGCGACGGACGTGCCGTCGGATTTGTAGAAATCGTTTGAAATACGTCCGAGGCGCGCCCCCTTGGCGACGGTGTCGCCTTCGCTCACCTCAAGCTCGGCCATATTGAGATGGAGATAGTTGTAGAGCGTGCCGTCCGCGGTTTGCAGCGTCACCCAGTGGCGGCGCACGTCAACAACGCGCGCGTCTTCCACCGCCACCGCCCAGTGAACGTCCTTGGTGCAGCTGGCCGGCCTGATATCGAGCCCTTCATGGCCGCCGCCGGGACACAGTTCCTGATCGCGTGAGCGTTTTTCGCAAAACGTGTCTTGCCACGGATACTGATAATTTTCAGCGTTGCACTGCCCGCCTTCCATGCCGTTGACGCTGCCGTAATAGCCGCCATAGCGATAGACTTGCGAGTTCAGATAGGCGCGGTCTGCGGTCGGGAAAACGATATCGGGGCGGTAGATGGTGGCATCGACAAAGCCCGGACCGCTTTCCGGCAACAGATCGCCGACGGGCAGAAAACTGAAGGTCGCGCCGGTTTCGTCCTGCAGGACATCGCTCCCCTCATCGCTCGCCGTCGCCGCTGCGTCTTCCCCGATATCGTCGTCGCCAGTTTCATCCTCACCAGTCTCATCCTCACCGGTATCGTCGCCGGCAGCACTTTCGTCAGCGTCGCTGGCGGCGGCGACTGACGACGCGTCGTCGGCGGTTTCGGTCTGCGATGAACCGCCCGGCGCATTATCGCCTTGTTGGAAATAGACATAGAGCGCGGCGGCGAGCGCTGCGATAACGAAGAGGAACAGGACCAGCAATCCCGCATTCCCGCGCTGACCCGTGCGTTTGTCGATCATTGCCCGCGCTCCTCAGATTCATTGAGCAGCGCCATCGAAGACGCCAGCTCGGTGATGTAATCATCCTCCGTGCAGCGCGCATCAGTGTCCTGATCGTCGCAGAGCAGGCTCAGAACATATCCCGCGCCAAATCGGGAAAACGATAAGTCGACCGAATATTCGCTCCGTGTAATGATGTAGAGAGATCCCATGCCCGGCAGCGGCGGCTTTGCGCTGCGCAATTTGCGCAAACGCTCGCGCAGCGCCGGCGGGCGATCGAGGAGAAGCTTTTTACGCGATCCGGAAACCCGGATCGCGACACCGTCGTCCGCCGTCGCCGTCGCCGTATAAGCGTCCGGCTGGCCGTACACTTTTAGGCTCGCCAGAACGCTCGGCGTCGACGGCGCGAGGACCGGCAACAAAACCCGGCGCAATTCCGGCAAGCGCGTGCGCGGCAGGTTTTCAGCCGGCACCGCGCGCAGGCCTGATGGGGGCGGCGCGATGCCGCCGCGCGCATTGGTCAGGGCGCGGAAGCGGGCGTCGCGCGCGCGCGTTTCCGATAACAGCCGGTCGACGGCGGCCCAATCGATATCCGGGCGCGCCGCCCCGAGCGGCGGGCGTCCAAGCGGCGGCGGGTCCAGTTTTGGTCTTGTCCGCGCCCGCTCATCGACGAAATTGCGCAGACGCTCAAGGGGAGAAATCGTGTCCGCGGGTTGCCCGTAGGCGGCGGCGCCAATTGCGGCTGCAACGGCCAATACAGCTGCTAAGGTTTTGTGGCGTGTCGACAAGGCTCGTTCTCCTCTGTCGCTGTCGATCCTTGTGGGCAAACCCTGTTGCGGCTCTATCGCTCTGTCAGTTTGAATTCGATGCGCCGGTTTTGCGCCAGCGCGGCGGATGAAAAGCCGGAGACAAGCGGCGACGTTGAGCCGGACCCCGTCGCCAGTAAGCGCCGTCCCGGGACGCCGCGCGTCTTCAGATAATTGACAACGGAAATGGCGCGCTGCGCGGAAAGATCGAGATTGGAATCAAACCGCGCGCGGCAGGCCGGGCCCAGCGGCGACGCGTCCGCATGGCCGTCAACGCGCAGCACCCAGTTCACTTCGCTTGGAATATCGCCCTGAATGTCGGTCAGCGCAGAGGCAAGCTTGTTAAGTTCAAGCGCGCCGGCGTCGCCAAGCGTCGCCGAACAGGAGCCGAAGAGAATGTCGCTTTCGAAAATAAATCGGTCGCCGACAACTTTGATGTCGGTCCTGTCGCCGAGCGCCTTGCGCAGCGCTTCAAAGAACCGTGAACGGACTTCCTGGAGTTCCTGAACCTTGGCGGCGAGGGCGGCGTTAAGGCGCTGGGAGAGATTTTCGATTTGCGCCTGATCCTCGATCGCTTTGGCTTCGGCCGCGTCGAGCGCTTCCTGCAGGCTGGCGAGTTGACGGCGCAGCGCCGCAAGCTGCGCATTCAGGGTTGCGATCTCGCTTTTTTGTTCCTCCGACAGCGCTTTTTCGGCCTCGAGTTCTTCTGCCGATGCGGCGACGGCGGCCTGGCTTGCGGCGAGCGCCGCGGTTGCGAGCGCAAGCTCGTCTTCCTTGGAGGAAAGCGTGTCTTCGAGCGCGAGCAGGCGTCGTTCCAGCTCTTCTTTTTCCGATGCAGCAAGGCCGAGCTGTTTAGCCAGCTCGTCAATGCGGGCGGTGAGGCGGGCGAGCTCTGAGTCCTTGCTGGCGAGCTCATCCTTTACCGATGTCAGTTTTTCACCGAGATAAAACTGCGCGACGACAAAGATCGACAACACGAACATCAACACAAGAAGCAGCGTGGACAGACCGTCCACAAAGCCGGGCCAGATATTGGCCTCAGCGCGCGATCGACGCCTCGTCATGGCGCGCTACTCCCCGCCGCCGACGCGGATCAGCGTTCGATTGAGCGCGCGGATTTCGTCGCGAAGATCCGCAGACTGAGCAGAATTGGCTTCGATCTGGGCCTGCGCGGTCTGGGCGAGGGCATTTTCGACTTTCGCCAGCGCCTCCAGAATGGCGCCTTGGTCGCCTGCGTCGGCGTAGCTTGACGATGCGCCGTTGGCGGGCGCGGAGTTGTCGGTCAGGCCGACGAGCCATTCTTCGAGATTTGAATAAAACCGGTTTTGCGCCTGACCCGCCTGCAGGTCCAGAAAACCGACGACCAGGCTGCCGCCAAGACCAAACAAAGACGATGAAAACGCTGTGCCCATGCCGCCGAGCGGCTCTTTGAGATTAGCGATCAATTGCGTGACCGCGTCTTCAGCCGGACCTGAGGTGTCGGCGAGGCTGGAAATGGTCTGCGCGACGGCGTTGACGGTTTCAAGAAGGCCCCAGAATGTGCCGAGCAGGCCCAGGAAGACGAGAAGATTGCCGAGATAGCGGCCCATCTCGCGGCCTTCATCCATCTTGGTGCCGATCGAATCGAGCATTGTCCGCGTGGTCGCCGGGCTGAGCCGGCCACCGCGTTTGTCGGCGTCGACAAGAATCGGCGTGATCGCGCTGATCAGATTGGGCTCGCGCGGAAACCGCGCGCGGCGCGTGTCGACGGTTTCGCGAAAGGTCTCGATCCAGCGCACGGCGGGCGCAATGACGCCGGCCTGACGCAAATTATAGATAATCCCGACGAGCAGAACGCCCAGAATCAGCCCGTTCAGCGCCGGGTTTGCATTGAACGCGTCCAGCAACAGCGTCGTCGGCTGCGGGCTCAGCGGCGACAAATAATACCCAACCGCGCCGACGGCGAGCAGGAACAGCAGCATGTTCAAGATATACCGGCCAGGACGCGTAAACTTGACCGAACGCTCCAACGATCGCGCCATGCGCTTTACCCCTCATCTTCCCGCGTGGACCCCAACGATCTCAACACTATGTCATTTTATGAGATCGGCGAAAGCCGCTTTTTTGCCTGCGCGGGGCGATCGTGCAGAAAACTGGCCATCGTTGTTGCGCGGGCACAAACGCACCGGGCCCGCTGGAAATACCGTCAAATAATCTCAGTTTCGATATCGAAATAAAACGGCGCACATATTGCGTCATTTGTGCGCACGGGATGCGCATTTTTATTGACATGACACTTCAAAGACAGTTATATGACACAAATATGACATTCCCATAACCGCCCTGTTCGGGCCTTTGGCGACGATAAAAGCCGTAAGACAGGACACAAAAGATGAAAAAAATATTTGATTTGAAAATGGCTGCGATCGGCCTCGTTTGCGCCGCCGCGATGACGGCGGGCGCCGTCGCCGCCAATTTTGGCCCCGCGCCGGGCGATTATGAAACCGCCGTGCGCGACTTCATGGAAGAGCGCCTGACCAATCCGCGCGCCGCGCGTTACCAGTTCGAGGGCTCGCCCTATAAAGTCTACGCCGATCTCGGCGGCTATGAAGGCGTCGCCGGCTGGGCCGTCGATGTTCGCGTGAAATCGCGGCTGCCGTCCGGCGGCTTTGGCGGCTTCATGCCCTACACCGTGATTTTCATCGACGGCGACGCCGTTGCGCTTGAAGATGAAGTGCAACAATTGACCCGGCTCTGACGACCGGTCTTCGACGCACACAAATGATTCTAAAGCGCGCCCATGCTTTCCGGGCGCGCTTTTTTTTGGCGCCCGTGCAACGCCGATCACCGTCAGCGCTATTGTTCTTTCCCGGGCGCGGCGCGACGCTCGGGCAGCGCGTTGATTTCGGTTTCAAGAAAGCCGGCCATCGCCGCAGCGATGGTCGCAACCCCGTCTCGGGTGGGATGAAGGCCGTCCGACTGCATCAAGGACGGTTGATCGCGCACGCCGGAAAGGAGCGCGGGATACAAAGGCGCTGAAAACTCAACCGCAAGGGCGGGGTAAATATCGGCGAACGCCGCATCTCGCTGCGAAACAGCGCCATTGCTGCGCGGCGCCAGCCCGATGAGCGCCACCGGCAGGCCGTCGGCGCGGGCGCGCTGAAGAATTTTTCTGAGATTTTCACGCGCTGTTTCCGCCGGCTTTCCTTGCAGGTAATCGTTGGCGCCGAGCGCGACGACCAGAAGATCGGCGTCCGCGCCCTTCACGCTCCAGTCGTAACGCTCCAAGCCGCCGCCGGTGGTGTCGCCGGAAACGCCGGCGTTGACGAACTGCGCCGCCACCCCGCGCGCGGCGAGCGTTCGTTCAAGCTGCGCGGGCAGGGCGTCCGCCTGCGCAAGGCCGAAACCCGCCGTCAGGCTGTCGCCCAGCATCACGACGACGGGCGCTGTATGTTGCGTCTCGGCGCGCGCCGTCTTGAGGGCGGGGCCCGCGCCTTCTGCGGGGCCTTTGTCCTTGGATGCTGGCTCTGATGCGGGCGCGGGCGCCTCCGGCGCTGCGCCGCATGCGCCGGCGGCCATGATCAGACTGGCAAGCGCAGTCACGCGGACGTGTTTTAAAATCCGTATCGTCATTTCGCCGTAAAACCCTATGTATCGCCTGAAACATCAATGCGTATGTATGTATCCGCGGCCCGGATCGCATGCGCGCATGTCAGATAAGGTATGAAAAACATGGTGACGAGTCTCGAGACAGCGATTGAGCCGGCGGCGCCGAGGGCGGACGATGATGGCGCGCGCGCCGAAACTGTCCGCCAAAACGTTAGCCAGACGGTCAGCGATGCGCGCGCTCTCCCGTTGCCGGTCTCGCTCAGGGACGTGTCGCTGACGCTGTCGGCGGCTTCCGGTCCTGTCGATATTTTGAAATCAGTGACGTTTGCCGCCGCGCCGGGCGAGGCGGTCGCGATAGTCGGCCCGTCGGGGTCGGGAAAGTCATCGCTGATTTCTGTCGCCGCCGGTCTTGAACAGCCGACGAGCGGCGTCGTCACGTTGCTCGGCGAAACGCTGAACGGGCGCAGTGAAGATGCGCTCGCCCGGTTGCGGCGCGGACGCGTCAGCATGGTCTTTCAGTCATTTCATTTGCTGCCGACCATGACGGCTTTTGATAACGTCCGGGCGCCGATGGAAATCGCCGGCCTCGACGACGCCGACGATCGCGCCCGCGACACGCTCCAAGCGGTCGGCTTGAGCGCGCGGCTCGATCACTATCCGGGGCAGTTATCCGGCGGCGAGCGCCAACGCGTCGCCGTCGCGCGGGCGCTGGCGTCCTTTCCGGACATTGTTTTCGCCGATGAGCCGACGGGTAATCTCGATGCCCGCGCCGGCGAGGGCGTCGCCGATCTCCTGTTCGCCATCGCGGCGGAACGCAAGGCGACGCTCATTCTGGTGACCCATGATCTCGACCTCGCCGCGCGCGCAGGCCGTCTGTTGAAGATGGACGACGGTCATCTGCGTGAGGAGAGCCTTGCGTGAAAACCGGCGTCGCCCTCAAAATTGCGCGCCGTGAATTTGCCGGCGGCTTTGCAAGCTTCTGGGTCTATATTGCGTGCCTCGCGCTCGGCGCCTTTGCGATAGCGGCGTCGGGGTCGGTGACGGAAAGCTTTAAGACCGGTCTCGCCGCACAGTCGCGCCTTTTGCTGGGCGGCGACGCCGCCTTTACCGCGGCCCAGCGCCGAGCCGCCCCGCAAGAGCGCGCCTTCATCGAGGCGCGCGGGCAGGTTTCCGAAACCGTCACCTTACGGATGATGGGCGAGGCCGGTGAAATCCGAAAACAGATCAGTTTGCGCGGCGTTGACGGCGCCTTTCCCCTATTGGGCGCGGCGGTGTTGTCTGGCGGTGCGCCGGATCTTGGGCGCGCGCTCGCCAGAAAAGACGGCCGCTGGGGGATTGCAGCGAGCGCAAGTCTGCTTGAGCAGTTCGGTCTTGAGGTGGGCGATGATTTGACGATTGGCCGTGTTTCGGCCCGCATCGCCGCCCGCCTCGACAAGGAGCCCGACGGGCTCGGCGCCCCGGGCGCCTTTGGGCCCAGCGCCCTGATCAGCGTTGACGCGCTCGCCGAAGCCGGACGCCTGACCCAGGGCCAGTTGTTTCGCGCCACCTATCTTGTGCGCGTCAATGAGGGCGAGGACGCATCCGCGCTCGGTGCGGACGTGACGGCGGAATTTGGCGACAGCGGCTTGCGCTATCGCGCACCGGCCGATGCGGTGGACGGGCTTGGCGATCTTCTGGATTTGCTGACGTCGTTTCTTGCGGTGATCGGCGTCGCCGCGCTCGTAGCGGGCGGCGTCGGCGTCGCGCAGGCGGCGTCTTCTTTTCTTGAAAGCCGCACCGAAGCGATTGCGGCCCTGAAAGCGCTCGGCGCTGACGCCGGGGGAATTCGTCTTATCTATCTGACGCAGCTTGGCGCGCTCGCCCTGATCGGCGCCGGCGGCGGCGCTGTTCTCGGCGCTTTTGCGCCTTTTGTCCTTGACGCCATCGCCGGCGGGCGCATTCCCCTGCCGCAGGCGCTGGGATTTTATCCCGGCCCGGTTTTGCTGGCGATTGCCTTATCGCTGCTCGCCGCCGGTCTTTTTGCAGCACCGGCGCTTGGCCGCGCGCGGGCGACGTCGCCGGCGGCGCTGTTCCGTTCACTGACGGACCAGCAAGCGGCGCGCGCGCCGACCCTTGAGCGAGCGTTGGCCGCCGCAGCCGGCGTTTTCCTGATGGTGCTTGCGATCGCGGCGAGCGCGCGGCCCGTGATGACGGCGGCGCTCCTTGTCGGCGCGGCGATCGCCTATCTTGTTTTGCGCGGGGCGGCGACGGCGATGCGTTTCGCCGCGCGCCGCGCTGCGCAGCGCGCCCGCGGTTTGCGCCGGCTTGCGCTGGCCAATCTCGGCGGGCCGGGCTCGCTCGCGCCGACAACAGCCCCGGCCCTCGGCCTTGGTCTTGCGCTCCTGACGCTGGTTGCGGCGGTGCAGGCCAATTTGCTGCGTCAGATCAGCGAGACCGCGCCGCGCAATGCGCCTTCGATGGTGTTTTCACAAATCCCGAACCAGGAAACAGCGCAATTCGATCAAATTCTCGCTGAAGCGGGCGTCGTCTTGAGCGATCCTGAAAATTACCGCCGGGCCCCGGTCATTCTTGGGCGCGTGACGCGCCTGAAGGGCGAGGAATTGGTGCGCGATGAAATACCGCCGGGCGAGCGCTGGGTTGTCGACGGCGAAGTGACGCTCACTTATCTCGCCAACAAACCGCCAGAGGCGACGCTCACCGAAGGCGATTGGTGGACTGATGATTACGACGGCCCGCTTCTCGTTTCTGTCGAGGCCGCCGCCGCGAAGGGGCTCGATCTTACGATAGGCGATACGGTCGGCTTCCAGATTTTCGGACGGGCGATAGAAGCGCGCGTCGCTTCGTTGAGGCTCGTCGACTGGGGCGGCTTTGGCGTGAACACGGCGTTCATCTTGTCGCCCGGCGCACTGGAAGCGGCGAACCCGCGCCACTTTGCGATCCTGAAAACGCCCGCCGAAAAGGAAACCGCGATTATCGCCGCGCTCGGCGAGGCGCTGCCGGACGTTGTCGTATTCCAGACGCGCGAGGCGCTCGCGACGGCGGCCAGAATGTTCGCCGATATCGGTCTTGCGGTAAATGCGGCCGCCGGGGTCGTCTCCCTCGCAGGGCTGCTGGTGCTGTTCGGCGCCTTTGCTGCGATCGCCCGCAAGCGCCGGGTCGAGTCGGCGCTTTTGAAATCCTTCGGAGCAACGCGCGGCCGGGTGCTCGGGCTCTATGCGGGCGAATTCGCGCTTGCGGGCTCGATTGCGGCGCTCCTCGGCGTGGCGATGGGGCTCGCGGCGGCTTACCCCGTTGTCGTTTACGTCTTCGAGGCGCGCTGGGCCTTGCCGGTCGAGCCGATTGCGACGATCGCCGCCGCCGCCATTGCTGTCGCCGCCATCGGCGGCGGTCTTGTGGGGGCCGCCCTGTTATCGCTGCGGCCGGCGCAGATTTTACGCAGCGCCTGATCCGCCCACGGCGTAAGCGGCTCGCGATAGCCGCGCGCCGCTTTAACGCCGCCGCAAGGCGTGATAGGCCAGCCCCATGACACAGAACAGACACTACGACGTTATCGTTTGGGGCGCCTCCGGCTTTACCGGCCGCCTCGTTGCGGAATATTTGAATGCGCAATACGGGATCGGCGGCGATCTCAGCTGGGCGATGGCCGGGCGCAACGAGCAAAAGCTGCGCGACGTTGCGCGGGAGATCGGCGCCGGCGGCGCGGACATCCTGACCGGCGACGCTGACGATCCCGCTTCTTTGAAACGCCTTGTCGAACAGACAAAAGTCATTTGCACGACAGTCGGTCCCTATCAGAAATATGGCTCAGCGCTTGTTGCAGCCTGTGTTGAGGCGGGTACGGATTATGTCGATCTTTCCGGTGAGCCCGCCTGGATGGCGGAAATGATCGATAAACATCAGGCGCGGGCGCGCGAGACCGGCGCGCGGATCGTGCACTCCTGCGGTTTTGATTCCATTCCCTTCGATCTCGGCGTATTCTTCGTTCAAGAACGCGCACGCGAGGCGTTCGGCGCACCGGCGCGCGAAGTCAAGGGCCGCGTCAAAGCGATGAAAGGCAAGTTTTCCGGCGGCACTGCGGCCAGCCTCGTCGCAACTGTCGAGGCGGGGCTGAAAGACCCTGCCGTGCGGCGGGTGATGCGCGATCCTTATGCGCTGGCGCAAGATGACGCCGCTGATCGCCCGCGCCAGCCGGCGGGGCGGCGCCCTTATTATGATCGCGACGTCAAATCCTGGGTTGCGCCGTTTATCATGGCGGATATCAATTTGCGCAACATTCACCGCTCCAATATGCTGATGTCATACACATACGGAAAAGATTTTGTTTATTCGGAAATGATGATGACGCCGAACGGCATGGCGGCGCGCATGGCCGCGGGCGGCATGGGCGCTTTTGTCGGCGCCTTAACGATTGGCCCGTTGCGCGCGTTGTTGAAAAAAGTGGCGCTGCCCGATCCGGGCGAGGGACCCAATAAGCAAGAACGCGAAAACGGATTTTACAAAGTCCTCTTCGTCGCCAAATCAGACAATGGCGAGGATGTGCGCGCGCAGGTTACGGGCGACCGTGATCCGGGTTACGGATCCACATCCAAAATGCTCGGCGAGGCGGCCGTGTGTCTCGCCCGCGATGTGTCGCGCGATGAGACCCCCGGCGGCGTCTGGACGCCCGCGGCGGCGATGGGCGACGCGCTGTTGACGCGTATGACTGAGAAAGCGGGCCTCACCTTCGAGGCGATTTAGCGCTCATGCGACGCCGCACAAAGAAACAAGCGCAATTAAAGAAGTAAGCGGAGGGGGTCTTGATGCGCACATTCGTCACTTTGTTATTCGTTGCGGCGATTGCGGCCGGGGGCTATTGGGCGTTTGAGACCCATGGACCGAAAGACGCCGTCAGCCCGCCGCCCCCCATCGATGTTATCAGCGCCGGCGATGTTGACGTTGTTGCGCGGGCGATTGAGGAACGGCGTCCCGAGAGCGCGCGCCTCGATGAAGCCGGCTACAAGCGTCTCGCCGACGCCTTAAAAGAAGTGGCGACCGTCTCTTTTGGCGGCTTTGACGGCGAGGCTGCTCTTGATGTCGTGATTGCCGCGCGCGGCGAGGGCGACGAGTCTCAATTTGGCGTCAAAATAGAACGATTGCAGATCTGGGGCGCGGATATCGCCGCGTTTGAAGCGCTTGCCTCGGGCGGCGCGCGCGGCGGCGCGCCGGGCGATCAAAATCCGGGCGTTCTGGTCGCCGATCGCATTGAAGCGCGCGGGCTCGTCCAGTTTGGCTTAGATCGTTATACGGATAAAATATCGGACGCCTATGCGCAGGCGCTCAGCAACGCCGCCGCGCAAGCTGGCGCGGACGCGCAGCAAACGTCGGAAATCGCTGACCTGATAGAAACAAATATAAGCACCTTCGAGGACAAGACCGGGTTGCTGGCTGTCGACGGTTTGCGGCTGTTTGCGAGTGCGTTCGCCGTCGAACCGCAAACGGACGGGGAAGGTTCTGACGCCCTCAAAGCGTTGGCGGACGCCGCGCCGCTGTTGCAAATAATGACGGTCCTGAAGGGGGC
Organism: Pseudomonadota bacterium; assembly: GCA_038531315.1. Classification (GTDB taxonomy): domain Bacteria; phylum Pseudomonadota; class Alphaproteobacteria; order Caulobacterales; family Parvularculaceae; genus JAJFFW01. The sequence continues at coordinate 13,679 of JBCBBT010000008.1, read as the reverse complement.
GGCGCGATGGGCGCGGGCGGTCGCTTTCGACGGCGCCGTCATCGTTGAGAGTGAGACAACCTTCTCTTATGCGCTCGCCGATCAGCAAACCGATATTACGACGACGACGCCGATGATGGTCTACAAAAATTATGATCGCGGCGATCTCGATTTGGTCGCCATACGAAACCTCAATATGGCGGCCGATCAGACGACAAAGATACCTTCTGTGAATGGCGGCGGCGAGACGGATTTTGAAATCAAAATTGACATGAGTTTTGAGAATTATGTCATCGAAAAAATCCGCCTGTCCGCGCTTTTGGCCTATCTTGAAGATGGCGCGTGGCCGCCCATGGCCGACACTGACGTGATGTCGCTCGGCACGTGGCTGCTTGAGGGGATGTCCTATGAATTCAACGGCGCCCGCTTTGTTTCTGTGGAAAGGTCGCTGACAGATGCATCGCAATTCCACTGGCTCGCGCCATCAGGCCTGACCCATCAGACGACTGGCCTTGTCTACGATTTAAACAGTATACGCACGGTAATAGATCAGGTCGATACGGCGGGCGGCAGTTTCGACCAACAAGACAAGCAAGAGTTTGATCAGATTTTTGATATCCTAAGCGAAAACGGTTTTTCGACAATCGAAATTGATGCTGCGGCTACATGGGATTGGGACCCGGACGCCGGCGATGCGCAGGCGGGGATCGCCGTCGATTATAAAGGCTGGGGAACATTTGATCTGAAAGGCGCCGGCGTGGCGCCCACCTATGAAGACCTTCGCGCAACAACGCGCGACAAGGGCGGCGATGACCCTGAAGCGATATTGGCGTCTTTCAACGCACGCAGCGCCATAGACGACTTTTCATTTGTATTCACGGATACGGGCGGCATTCAAAGAACTTTCGAAACCGCCGTTGCGCTTGCAGACCTCGCGCCAGAAGGCGATGCGTCGATGGCCATGCTGCGCGGCGCTGATCCAAAGGATTTGCGCATCTCATCGGCGGCGATGTTGCGCTTGTCCGCCGGACAGGCGGCGACGACCTTTCCGCCCGCCCGTCAATATCTCGACGCGCTGGCGAGTTTGGTTCAAAAGGGCGGTGTCCTGATCGTGAGCGCCGATCCGCAAACGCCGGTCCCGCTTGAAGAATTTGAGACGCTCTCGCAGGACCCCGTCGCTCTCGTGAACCGGTTAAACCTGAAGGTCGAGCATGGAAAATCATCCCGCTAACCCGCAGCGCCGCGGGCGCGACGCGGAAAAAAGCGCCCCAATGAGGCGCTGCGCGTCATCCTTTGCGTCTTTTGTTTTGGCGGTTTGCGCCGGCGCGGCGGCGCTCGCCGCTGAGAAAAATACCGACAACCAGCTGGCGGCGCAGAGCCGGCTTAACGCCATTGTCGCGAGCGCGGACAACCCGCTGAGCGGCGCCTCGCTCACCGTGCGGCGCGGCGACACAATCGTGTTCGACGGCGCTGCGGGATGCGCCCGGTTCAAGGCGCGCGTCAAGCGAAACGGCCGACAACCCTGCAAACGACCGCTGACCCGCGGCGCAAAAATGCGCATGGCCTCGATCTCAAAAATGGCGGCGGCCTTTGCGGCTTTTGATCTCGCCGAAGAGGATTTGATCGATCTTGATGCGGATGTTTCGAATTATCTTGGCGCGCCGCTGCGCAATCCGCGCTACCCTGATCGGCCGATCACGCTGCGTCAGATTTTGTCCCACACCTCATCGATCAGGGACCCGGAAGAATACTGGGTCGCGGCGCCGGGTGATTTTGCGGCGCTGCTCGGCGTTCCCGCCATTTTCGCCGATCCCGTCGAAGGCGCCGCCTCGCGCGCGCCCGGCGACTATTTTACTTATGCAAACCTCAATTACGGCATTCTGGCCGCAGCGCTTGAGCGCGCAAGCGGGCGGCGTTTTGATCTTCTGGTCGACGAAAAAGTCCTGGCGCCGCTCGGGCTTGAAGCGGGGTTTAACTGGTCGGGCGTTTCCGCCGGAGATCGCCGCAAGGCCGCCGCTCTTTATCGCCGGGAGGACGGCGTGTGGCGCGCGCAAACGGATGACGACGTGCCCACAAAAAGCGCAGCGCCGGTTTTTCTTGCTGCAGACAGTGTGGACAAGGAGCGTTTTCTTGAGGCCTATGAACCGGGTCAGAACCCGACGCTATTCTCCCCGCAGGGCGGTCTGCGCGCCAGCACGCGCGATATCGCCCAGTTGCTGAGCCGCCTTGAGGAAGAAGGCGGCGGCAATTTTGGGGTCAGCCCTGAAACGCGCGTCTGGCGCCTGCGCGAGGACGGCGCGAATGGCGACACCGACGGCGGCTTTTTCTTAGAATTTGGGATTGGCGTCCAGCGCCTTTCTCCCGCGCAGACCGGCCATGCGGGCGTTCAGATGATTGGCCATCCCGGCGAGGCCTACGGTCTTTACAGCGGTGCCTGGCTCGCGCGGGACGACGATCCCGAAACTGAGGATATCGCAATCGCTTATGCAGTGACGGGGGCCAGCCAGCCGCCGGCGCCGGGGCGCGCTTCGGGGTTTAATGCGATTGAAGAACGGCTTGTCGATCTGGCTTTTGAGATCATCGAACGCGATGACGCCGCACGCGCAAAGAGCGCCGCCGGAACCCCGGCTCATGACGGCGATCAAGATCATCAGTCTACCCACGATGAACCGCGCCCCTATGATGCGCGCCGCGATGCGAATGCAGATGTAAACGCTGCGCTGGCGCGCGCCGAGAGCAACGGAACGCGCGTTTTGCTGGTTCTCGGCGCCAATTGGTGTCACGACAGCCGCGGATTTGCGGCCTATGCGCAACGCCCGGCGCTTGCGCGCCTGATCGATGAAGCTTTTGAGCTGGTCTATGTCGATGTCGGGCAGCGCGACCGCAATCTCGACGTAGGCGCGCGCTTCGGCGCTCCGGAACTGTTCGGGACACCGACAATTCTGGTTCTTGACGCCGACGGCCGGGTGCTCAATCGGGACACAATGCATGACTGGCGGACGGCCGCCTCGAAGCCTTATGAAGCCGTCCTCGCTTATTTTCAGGGCTTTGCAGGCGGCGATGATGCGCGCTAGCGTTGTCCAGGCGGGCGGCGTTCTTTTCGATACGCCGCGCACCATGGAAAAACTGGCCGATCTTGCCGCCGGGGCCGCGCGCGACGGCGGAAAACTGATCGTCTTTCCCGAAGCTTTTATCGGCGGCTATCCGAAGGGTCATCATTTCGGCGCCCCGGTCGGATAGCGCTCGGCGGAAGGCCGCGAGTGGTTTCGGCGCTATTTTGAAGCGGCGATCGATGTGCCGGGCCCTGAGACGGACCGCATGGCGCAGATTGCAAAAGATCTGTGCGCCGATCTTGTTATCGGCGTCATTGAGCGGGCGCCCGCTCGTGAAGGCGGCGGCACGCTTTATTGTACGGCGCTCTTTTTCTCCGCTTCCGGCGTCCTCCTCGGCAAACGACGCAAACTGACGCCCACCGCCGCAGAGCGCCTTATCTGGGGCTTTGGCGATGGCGACACCCTCGATGTGTTTGAGGGCGCCGCCGGGCGCATCGGCGCTGTGATTTGCTGGGAGAACTATATGCCGCTTCTGCGGATGAGCCAGTATCAGCAGGGCGTTCAGTTTTATTGCGCGCCGACGGTCGACGACCGCAACAGCTGGCGCGCGCTGATGCAGACAATCGCGCTTGAAGGGCGCTGTTTTGTTTTGTCGGCGTGTCAGTTTCTCACCCGCGCCGACGCGCCGCCCGACTTTCATCCCGTGCAGGGCGATGCGCCCGAGACGGTGTTGATCAATGGCGGCAGTCATATCGTCTCGCCCCTCGGAGAACGCCTTGTCGACCCTGTCTACGGGAGAGAAACGATCCTCACCGCCGAGCTCGATCCCGGCGATATCGCGCGCGGCAAAATGGATTTTGATGTGGCGGGGCATTATGCGCGGCCAGACGTTTTTCGCTTCGCCGTGCGGAAAAACTGAGCGGCGCCCGCGCCCGGCGGTCTCATTCAGGTGTTGAGGCGCGCAATGATTTCTTTAAGCGCAGCGCGCCAGTCGGGCTGTTTAATGCCGAACGCGTTTTCGATTTTTGCACAATCGAGAACCGTGTGCAGCGGGCGCCTCGCCGGCGTCGGGTAGTCCGCTGTCGGAATTTTAGTCACGTCCGTATCAAGCGCGGCAAGGGAAAAGATTTCCGCCGCAAAGCCGGCCCAACTGACCGCCGGCGCGCCTTGAAAGTGATAAAGCCCCGGCGCGTTCCTGCCGTCAAAATGCGCGTCTGCAACCGTCATTGCGGCCTCAGCGATCGCCGCCGCCGGCGTTGGTCCGCCGATCTGGTCGTCAACAATCGACAGGCTCTCGCGCTCGGCGCCGAGCCGCAGCATCGTCTTCACGAAATTCGCGCCGAAAGCGGAAAACACCCACGCCGTGCGCAGGACAACCGCGTCTTCGTGGGCGTCCAGCGCGGCGATCTCGCCGGCGCGCTTGGTCTCGCCGTAAATGTTCAGCGGATTGGTTGCGGCCTCCTCGTTCAACAGGATCTTGGTGGCGCCGTCGAAAACATAATCGGTTGAGATGTGAAAAAAACCGGCCCCCGCTTGTTGCGCCGCCGCCGCCATTTCGCCGACGACATCTGCGTTCAGGCGGCGCGCCAGATCCGGCTTACTTTCAGCGCCGTCAACATTAGTGAACGCCGCCGCGTTGATGACATAGTCCGGCCGGCGGGCGGCGATCGCCGCGGCTGCGGCGCCGTCTTCGGTGAGGTCGGCTTCCGCGACATCGATGCGGGTCATTTTATGCGGCGTGTCGATTTCGCCAAGCTCAGTTCCGACCTGGCCGGCGCCGCCGAACACAAGAATATGCATCGGATGTCCTTTTCCTTCGAGGCGAAGTTCTACTTGCCGAGACCTTGCCTCGCGCCGGCGTCAAAACCGCGATTGCGGATCGCTTCCCACCAGTCCTTGTTGTCGAGATACCATTCAACGGTCTGGCGCATGCCTTCGTCTATCGTCAGCGACGGCGTCCAGCCCAGTTCTCTTTCGATCTTTGTACAGTCAATCGCATAGCGCGCATCGTGGCCGGGGCGATCCTTGACGAATTCGATCAGGCTTTCATGCGGACGGTGCGTCGATGCGGGAAGCTTTTCATCAAGAATAGCGCAGATCATCTTGACCAACTCAAGATTGGTCCGTTCCGCGCGGCCGCCGATATTATAGGTCTCGCCGTCAACGCCTTTTTCCGCAACGAGCAATAACGCGTCGGCGTGATCTTCAACATAGAGCCAGTCGCGAATATTGTCGCCCTTGCCATAGATCGGGATCGTGCGCCCCTCCAGAGCGGCGATGATCACCACAGGGATCAATTTTTCCGGAAATTGACACGGCCCGTAATTGTTTGAACAATTGGTGACGACGACCGGCAGCCTGAAGGTTTCCCGCCAGGCGCGCGCCAGCATGTCCGATGACGCTTTTGAGGCGGAGTAGGGCGAGTTTGGCTGATAGGGCGAGGTTTCGGTAAAGAGCCCGACGGCGCCGAGCGAGCCGAACACTTCGTCGGTCGACACATGGTGAAACCGGAAATTGTCGCGCGCGCCGCCTTCGGCGACATAGCCGCGCGCGGCTTCCAACAGGGCGAATGTGCCGATGATGTTGGTCTCGATGAAATCGCGCGGCCCGTCGATTGACCGGTCGACATGGCTTTCGGCGGCGAGGTGCATGACGGTGTCGGGCTTGAAGTCGTCCATCAGGGCGCGCATCGCCGGCCCGTCGCAAATGTCGCGCTGCTCAAAGCGATAGGCCGCCGATTGGTCGACATCCTTCAGGTTATCGAGGTTCGCCGCATAAGTGAGCTTGTCCACATTCAAGACAGTGTGGCCGGCCGTAATGGCGCGCCTGATAACCGCGGAGCCGATAAATCCCGCCCCGCCCGTGACTAAAAGCTTCATGATCGTCGTACCTTTGAAGTCGGCGCTAGTGCGGGTACTGCGTGGCGCCGGACGGCGCAAGAGGAGAGCAAGATTAACGCCGCGCCCCCTTAGTGCTCTTGCGGCGCTCTTGTCGCGTCCTGGTGGCGTGCGGTTGGCGTCATCTCGCTGAGCTGCGGTCGCTTTGCGAACGGTCTCAGCGCGTGGTGGAGCCGAGGGGAATCGAACCCCTGACCTCTACAATGCCATTGTAGCGCTCTCCCAACTGAGCTACGGCCCCGATTTTTGCGGCGCGCCTGCGTGCGCCTGCTTTGGGATGGCGGAGACTAGCGACGCTAAAAGCGGGGCGCAAGCGCAATCGCGCGGCGCCGGCGCCCAATTTGCGCCCGTCCGCTAGCTGTCGTCGTCGTCGCTCTTGCGCACGATCCCAACGACATCGCTTTCATCGTCGTCGTCGTCGAGGATCGTCGTGTTGTCGTCTTCCGGCTCGTCGTCATCGTCGAGATCGACATCTTCGAACTCGGAGAGATCGTCATCGTCGCCGCCTTCTTCATCGTCGAGGCTCGCTTTGCGCGCGCTTTCCGGCGCCTTGTTTTCGGCCTCGGCGTCCTCGAGCGAGACTTCTTTCGACTGTTCTTCGGACTTTTCTTCCTTGTCTTCCGGCTTTTCGTCTTCGGCGCGGGTCTTGCGCGGTTTCAACAAGGCTTCGGGAATAAACTCGTGATCGCACTTGGGGCAGTGCGCCGGCTCTTTGTTGAGATCGTAAAAGCGCGCGCCGCATTCCGGGCAATCGCGCTTGACGCCAAGGTCTGGCTTCGTCATGGCGGGCATCAATCCTTGAAATGAATGAGTGAGGGACAGGTCGGCCCCTGTTGCCAGACTGGATCAGCGCTGTCAAAACTTAACGCCGCGCATGCTGCGGGCGCTGGACTGACGCGGCGCAAGAAGAGCGCGCTGCGGCGCCCGTCACAGCCGAATCAAAGAGCCCTCATCAACACCAAAATGCCGTCATCAAAAACCGATCACGACCAGCCTGACGGCGCCGTCCCGGCGCGAGCCCCCGAAGTACTTTCATTGAAGGCGGCGGGTCCGCTGCGCGGCGACGTCTCGGCGCCCGGCGACAAATCGATTTCGCACCGCGCCTTGATCCTCGGCGCGATGGCGGACGGGGAAACGACGGTGACGGGCCTGCTTGAAGGCGACGATGTCTTGCGGACCGCCGCGGCGATGCGGGCGCTCGGCGCCCATATTGAGCGCGACGGGCGCGGCGCGGGCGCGGTCTGGCGGATCGCCGGGGCGCAAGCGCTGGTCCCGGGAACGCCTGGCGCGCTGGAAAAGCCGCTCTATTTCGGCAATGCCGGTACGGGCGCGCGGCTCGTCATGGGGGCGGCGGCCGGCCGCGGCATTGCAGCCTCGTTCGATGGCGATCAGAGCCTGCGCGCGCGGCCCATGGACCGGATCGCCGATCCGCTGGCGTTGATGGGCGTCCAATGCCGTCCCCTTGGCGAGCCCGATGAAAAGGGCGGACCGCTTCGTCTTCCGTGTACGGTTGAACCGCCGGAAAAGCTGAAGGCGATTGATTATACGCTGCCCAAACCGTCCGCACAGATCAAATCGGCAATCCTGCTCGCGGCGCTTGGCGCGGAGGGGGAGACCGTCATTCACGAGCCCGAGCCCTGCCGCGATCACAGCGAGCGTATGCTGGCGGCGTTCGGCGCCAAATTGTCGATCACGACGGAGCGCAGCGGACGCGTCATCCGGCTCGCCGGCCCGCAGCGTCTTACCGCGTGCAATATTGCTGTGCCGGGCGATCCCTCGTCGGCCGCGTTTCCGATTGCAGCGGCGCTCATTGTCGAGGGCTCTGATATTGTTGTGCGCAACGTGCTCGTTAATCCGTTGCGCGCCGGATTTTACGAAACGCTCGTCGAAATGGGCGCCGATATCAGTTTTGAAAATCGCCGCGAAGTTTCGGGCGAGCCCATCGCCGATATTCGCGCCCGCTATTCGCCTCGCCTCAAAGGCGTCGCCGCGCCCGCCTCGCGCAGCGCTTCAATGATTGATGAGTATCCGATCCTCGCGATTGTGGCGGCGTTTGCGGACGGCGACACATATATGCCGGGGGTTCAGGAACTGCGCGTCAAGGAGAGCGACCGGATCGCCAGCGTCGAGGCCGGTCTCAAAGCCAACGGCGTCGACGTCGAGAGCGGCGGCGACTGGATGCGTGTGATGGGCCGTGGGCGGACGGTCGCCGGCGGGGCGCGCGTTTCGACGCATCACGATCACCGGATCGCCATGAGTTTTCTTGTCATGGGGCTCGCGACGCAAAAGCCGGCGGCGATCGACGACGCCGCCATGATTGCAACGAGCTTCCCGACGTTTTTTGATCTGATGGCGCAATTGGGCGCCGCCGGGCGATGACACAGACGGTGAGCGACGGCGGCGTTATTGACGTGCGCAATGTGTCCTACGCCTATCCGGGGGCGCAAACGCAGACCTTGCGCGATATTTCGTTTTCGGTGTCGGACGGAGAAATTTTCGGACTTCTCGGACCGTCCGGGGCGGGCAAGAGCACGCTGCAACGCCTGCTGACGCGTCAGATCAGGCATGACGGCGCGGGTGCGATCCGCGTTCTGGGCCGCGCCGTCACCGAGTGGGATCAGTCTTTATACGAACAGGTTGGCGTCGGCTTTGAATTGCCCAATCACTATCTGCGCCTCACAGGCCGTGAGAATCTGGCGTTCTTTGCAAAGTTTTACCGGTCGCAAACCCGCGCTCCGGAAGATGTCATGGCGCTTGTCGGATTGTCCGACGCACTGGACAAGCGCGTTGACGATTACTCAAAGGGCATGAAAGTGCGGCTCAATTTTGCGCGCGCCATTCTTCACGACCCAAAGCTCTTGTTTCTCGATGAGCCGACGACCGGGCTCGATCCGACAACGGCCGCGCAGCTTAAAGCGGCGATCAGCGATTTGCGCGATCAAGGCAAAACGATCGTGTTGACGACGCACAACATGCATGACGCCGATCAGCTTTGCGACCGTGTCGGCTTTATCGCCAGCGGCGAATTGCGGGCGCTCGACGCGCCTTCCGCCTTGAAGGAAAATCACGGCGAGAAATCGCTCGATATTGTTGCGCAGGACGGCGAGGCGGCGCGCTTTGCGCTCGCTGGCCTGGGTGAAAACGAAACGTTTTTAGCGTTCATTCGCAACCGCGCCGTCAAGACGATCCACAGCCGCGAGGCGAGCCTTGAGGAAGTCTTCCGTATCGTGACCGGCGAACACTTGACGCAAGGCCCGCTCGCCTGAGCGCCGCGATCTAGTTTTGCGGCGTGTTTGCAGTTTTGTCCGCCGCAACCGGCTCATCACTGTCGCCGGCGTCGAGACCGATTTGATCGCCGGCGCTGATCAAGACATTGGCCCCGACCGCAATCGGCAAGACCCGCCGCGGCGACAACGTCACCGCAACATTCGGCATCGACCGCAAGGCGGGCTCTGCGCCGAGGGCGGTGAAAACGGGCGGCGCGATTCCAGGCGAGCCGGCGTCGGCGCTGACGAGCCTGTTTGCCGGGTCCGGCTTAATGGTGATCGGATCGACAAAAAAGCCGAGCAATTTCCATTCAGCGCGCTTGACGAGAGAAAGGCGGAACTGAACCGTCGCTTTTTCAAGCTCGCCTTTTGTCGTGCAATTGGCGGTGAAGACTTCGTCGCCATTTTCGAACAGATATTGAATGTCGCCGCAGGTCGCCGGTTCCGCCGATTTCAGAGGGCCCAGTTTTTCCTGCAGCGTCGTCGTCATCTGAAAGAGCGCGCCAGGGCGTTGCGCAAAAAAGTCGGTCAGCTCTGGCGATGAGCGTTCAACCAGCACCGCCGGGTCCCAGGAAGCGCCAAACGCCGCGATTGACGCATCCGCGTAGGCGGTCGCCTCGTCGGGCAGCGGCGCTACTTTTTGAACCGCCCTGTAAACAAGAAATCCGAACGCCAGCGCGGCCACGAAAGCAAGAACGCCGAGCACGGCGAAAATACGCAACAACAAGCCCATGATGAAAAACCCCTGATTGCCCCTTTGCCTCCAGCCTAGGGCAACGCCGGCCCGACAGCAATCGGCATGGGCGGCGGCGCGGGCCTGTCACGGCGGCTTCTCCCCTCGCGCGGGCGCCGGTAAGATGGGCGGACAATGACCCAGATTTTAAATCTCACCCATTTTCGCCATCTCGCCGTCTGGGACGTCGCGCTCCTGAACCGCAGCCGCTTCATTGCGGCGACGATTTTCGCGACGGTGTTTTTGTGCGTCTTTGCGGTGCTTGCGCCCCAGCGCCCGCTCGCGCCGCCATGGGCCGCGCTCCTGATTTTTCTCGATCCCGCCGTGGTCGGGCTAACTTTTGTCGGCGGCTTTATCTTGCTGGAGCGGGGCGCGGGAACGCTCGCGGCGCTCGGCGCAACGCCCCTGACGGGATCGGTTTATGTCGCCTCAAAAGTGATCGTCTTCACGGCGATGGGCGTCGCCGCCGGTTTTGCGGTCGCCTGGGCGGCGACAGGCGGCGTCTTTAACAGTGCGCTGATGGCGGCGGCGCTGGCCCTGTCAAACGCTGTTTGCGTGCTGCTCGGTTTTCTCGTGGCGGCGCCGGCGCGGTCGGTGAACGCATTTCTCCGTAATTTGATCATTCTGGTTTTGATCCTTGCGTTGCCGTTGGTCGGATTTTTCGGTCTCGCGCCAACCGCGATAGACCGGGTGCTGATGATCATCCCGAGTTACGCCATCCTGATCCTGCTCAAAGCGGGCGCCGGCGGCGCGGTGTCGCTGAGCGCAGCGACGCTCGCCGGACTATGGCTGACCTTCGTCACCGCGGGCGCGTTCATGGTCGCAACAGCGTTTTATCGGCGATACCTTTCGGGGAGCGGCGCATGAACAGTTTTCGCCTTGCGCTTTCGATTGTGCCTTTCGATCTGAAAAACGTTCTGCGCGATGAACTGTTGTATCTGATCATCGCGGTCACCGGCGTTTTTCTGGCGGCGATTGCGTTTGTCGGCTTTAACGCCGACGCGCTGGGCGCTGCGGGGCTGCGCCCCTTCATGAAATATCTGACGATTTTTGCGCTCATGGCTTTGCCCGTTAATTTCGGGCTGGTCTTCGGGCTTTTATTGATCGAGGAAACCGAGACCGGTGCGCGCGCGGCGCTCGCGACCACCCCGGCGGCGCCGGCCGTTCTCGCATTGTGGCGCACGCCGATTGCAGCTTTCATGGTGTTCGCGCTTGGCTGGTTTTATGTGCTGGCGCTCAACGTCGCCTGGGACGGGCCGCCGCTGTCGCGGTTGCAGTGGGGCGGGGTGATCGTCTGCGCGGCGGCGCTGACGCCATGGGTGACGCTGTCCCTGTCGACGCTCGCCTCCACCCGCATTGAGGCGCTGGCCCTCGGCAAGGCCTATTCGGCGATCACCGGCCCGCCGATCCTTCTTTATCTGACGCCGCCGGACGCGCTCTGGCGGCATCTTTTTTTGCTCTTCCCGACAACGCCGATGCTCAAAGCCTATGATGCGTTTCTGGCCGGCGCCGATCGCGCGGCGGTGTTATGGATTGCGTGGGGATTGGCCTATGCGGCGTTGCTGACTTTTCTGGCTGTATTGCGCATGCGGTGAAAGCCTAACGCCCTCAAACAATTACCGGCCTTCGGCTGCATATTTCTATTGTGTTTGCAGCAATAAATTTATTGTCTTGTTTCGGGCGTCGCATGACAAATAGATGCGACATCGAGTCTGTGTATTGCGCCGTATTATTCTGACCATTTTACATGTGTAATTGAGCCGCATGACGGGGATTTTTGCGCGCCGCTTAATCAGATTTCACACCCAAGTGAACATCCGTCACTCAGTTTAATGCTTCACAGGACTAGGGGGCAATATGGCGAAGGCTTTGGCGGAGAAGTCGAAAAATCAATCGAGAATTTTGAGATATCAGTATAAAATTCACATGAAGCTATTCATGCATTCGGATAATTACATTCAACAGCGTACGTATCAATTCGTTACGATGACAGCAATTCTGTTTGCTGTCGCAGCTGTTTTTATCGGCGCATACGTCGAGGGCGGCGCTGAAAAACGTGTGCAGATTATCTCTGCAGTTACTGTTTTCACAATAGCAGTCCTTGGGTTTTCGGTATCCGTTATCTGGCTAAGGGCTTACTTGAGAAGTTGCCGATATAGAGAGCTACATAGGAATGCGTTGCGGCATATTGAAAAAGAGTTTTTGCGAGTCAAAGGGCGCGAGCATGAAATTCAAAATACGCAAAAGGCGTTGATGCTGGGAGCGTTCGAACTTCGCAATAAAATGATGTATGAAAATATTCATCAGCCTGATTTTGTTCGAGACCCAATGACGTGGTTTTCTCGCCGAAGCCATGGCTTGCGCGCTTTGCCGTTGGGCACCATTTTCGTTTGGATCGTCGTCATATTGCTGTCATTATTTGGATTGTTTCTGAGTTGGAATTCCTGACGTAAGCTTTGAGCGCTACCGTCGCCTGGATTGGCGCCAGCAAAAAACAGTTTTGGTTTGTGGCTTTCAATCAGCTTCCCTTGAATATGGTGAAAATTCATTGGACATGATTATCATGGAGTCACGTTCCTTCATCATCGCGCTCGACGGGCCCGCCGCGTCCGGCAAGGGCACGCTCGCGCGTAATCTCGCGAAGCATTACGGCTTTGCCTATCTCGACACCGGCTCGCTTTATCGCGGCGTCGCCTGGGTGATGCTTGATCGCGGCCTTGACCCCGCCGATGCGGTGGCGGCCGCCGACGCCGCCCGCAATTTTTCGCTGGCGCAAATCGAAGGCGCGGCGATCCGCACCGCGGAGGTGGGCGCCGCTTCAAGCGTCGTTGCGGCCAATGGCGCCGTGCGCGCCGGGCTCCTGGACTTTCAGCGCCGGTTCGCCGAAGACCCGCCGCCGGCGGGCAGCCAGCCGCCCTCGGCGCGCGCCAAAAACCGCGCCCGCGGCGGGGCGGCGACCCTCGGCGTCCGAGGCGCGGTCCTCGACGGGCGCGACATCGGCACGGTAGTCTGCCCGCATGCGCCGGTGAAGTTCTTCGTGACGGCGAGCCCCGAGGTGCGCGCCGGGCGACGGTGGGCCGAGCTGAAAGAGGCGGGCTCGCGAAAAACCCTCCAGGAGGTCGCTGGCGAGCTTGCCGAGCGTGACGCGCGCGACGCCGCCCGCGATGACGCGCCGATGACCCGCGCCGGGGACGCGGAGTTGCTTGACACCACTCATTTGTCTATAGACGCGGCGTTCGCGGCGGCGCGCCGCGTAATTGACGGCGTTTTGGAGCGCTGGATCGGCGAGTACGATCCCCCGCAATTCTGACCTGAAACGTGTTTTTTTGTCCGTCGACGCGTGATCCGACCGGGTCTCGGCGCGCTGCTTAAATGAAACCTCGGCTCATCGGCCGGGCGGCGCGCCAACAGTGATCCGCGCTCAATCCGCCTGGCAAGACCGCCGGAACAACCGGTCGGCAGGAAAGCTGAAATAAACTGGAGTGTAACGGAGCCCCTCCGGGCTTCTTCAACCGACTATATGTCTCAAACTGAAACCATGAACCCGTCCCGCGACGATTTCGCGGAAATGCTGGAAGCCTCGCTCGTCGACAAGCAAAGCTTCGAAGAAACCGTCGTCAAAGGCGTCATCACCGCCATCGAAAAAGACGTTGCGGTCATCGATGTGGGCCTCAAAACCGAAGGCCGCGTCCCCTTAAAAGAATTCTCCCAGCCCGGACAGGACGTCTCGCTGAATGTCGGCGACACGGTC